>NZ_JADYVR010000006.1:0-562227 GCF_020193935.1 Bradyrhizobium sp. NBAIM08
AGCCAGATCTCCCGCCCCGCCTGAAATCACCCACGAAACCGGCCTGGCTGGGGAGCTGCTGCGCAGCTCTGCGCTGCACAGGGTGTTTCTCGGCAAAGATTCCGCCGACCGGGCCTTCCCCATGCGAACTATGACCCGCCGCGACAAAGATGGCGACGTTGAGGGGCGAACGGTCTACGACGGTGAGGTCATCTCATGAACGCCACCTAAAACGAGAACAACGTCATGCCGCACTTGGTGATCGAATATTCGGAAGGGGCGCTCGCTCGCGACGACGTAACAGGCTTGATGGAAGCGCTCTTTGAAGCCGCTTGGCGAACGGGCATCATGAAGGCGGAGGACGTCAAGGTGCGCGCGTGCGTCTACAACCATTTCCTGGTTGCCGGGAAGCGTGACAGCTTCGTGCATCTGTCTGTCTATTTGCTCGAAGGTCGATCGCCCGACCAGAAGGTCGAGCTGAGTACGAGCCTTCGACGGACGATGACAGAGCGATGCCCGGATGTGGCCAGCATAAGCGTGGATGTCCGTGACATGGACCCGGTCGCCTACAAGAAACGGCTAGAATGACGGGTGCTCGCCAAAAGACGGCAGCTTCTCAGACGAGCAGGGGCTGCGCGGCGAGGGACATCTCCTTGAGGAGAGGCAGGAAGCGATCGATCATCTCACCGGTCGTGATGCGATCGACATGAGCGCCGATATTTGCGGCCGCGATGACGGCGCCATCGTAGCGGCGAATTGGCACCGATATCGACCGAAAGCCCTCTTCGGCTTCCTGATCGACAAGGCTATACCCTTTGGTGCGGTCGGCGATGATCGTCGCAATCACTGCCGATTTGTCGACCAGCGTCGACTGGGTCAGAGCCGCCAGCTTCATGCCGTCGACCGTTCTCGTCAGCTCGTCGTTTGCCAATCTGCCCAGCAGAACGCGTCCCACCGACGTGCAGAAAGCCGGCAGCCGATATCCTATGTCCAGTCCGGTCGAAAATACCCGCGCCGGACTCGAGCGGGCGATGAAAACGACCTCTTCGCCATCCAGGACCGCAAGGGAGCAGACCTCCCTGGCCTTGCCGGCGACCTCGTCCATCAACGGTTGCATCACGGTGCTGATTTGGTTCGACGTCAAATAGGCCGAAGCCAAAAGCAGCACTCTGGGCGTTAGCGAAAACAACCGCTCGTTGCCCGCGACGAATCCGGATTTTACGAGGGTCATCAGAATCCGGCGCACCGTCGCCCGCGGAAGATTCGCGCTCTTGGAGAGGTCGCTGAGGGTCATTGGACGGCGATCGATACCGAACGACTGTATCACGCGAAGACCCCGGTCCAGGGTCTCGATGAACTCGCTGCCCTCCCGTGCCTTTTCCTCTTCTTCCGTACGCTTCAGCCTCGGCATTCTATTGGGCGGTCCCTCTCAGTGGCCTCTTGAAAGCGAGAACCATCACAAATCCGCGCGCTAGGCGCCAGCCTTGTCTCCGGCTGTCACCAGGGATTTGAGGTCAAAGGAAGGGTCTGCGGCTTGCTCCGGTGCGGGGGAGATCCCCGCCGCAATCAGGCGTCGGGCTGCCATTTGCTCGCCTGGCCGGTTGACGCTGTCCACCGCGACCAATCGGCCCTGGCGATAGTAGAAGACCGAGAATCTTCCGTCGTCGACCGAACCTCGGACCGCCTGCCGATCATATCGTCCGGCCAGCCCGACGATCTGCAGCTTGACGTCGTATTGGTCGGACCAGAACCTCGGCACATTCTCATAGGGCGCGCGAGCGCCGGCGATCGCCAGTCCAGCGGCCCTCGCTTGATCCTGGGCGTTTTGCACCGATTCCAATCTCACCCAGCTTTCGCAAAAGCGGTTGAAGTGGTTGGTGCAGTCACCGGCCGCGAAAATGTCCGATGTTTCGCATTGTCCGTGCGCGTCAACGACAATTCCATTCGTGCATCTAAGCCCCGCCGAGCGCGCGATCTCGTCATTGGCGACACCACCAATCCCCACCAGCACCAGGTCGGCGTGGACAACGGCACCGTTGCCCAGCACGACAGCGGAAACTTTTCGATTGTTTCCTTTGAAGGAAGCAACCGTTTCGTCGAGCATCACGTCGACGCCAGCCCGCAAATGCGTATCAAGAAGAAAGGTCGACAAGACCGGCGAGACGGCACGTTCAAGCAGGCGGCTGCTCGCTTCCACGACGGTGACCTTCTTGCCCAGCTTTGCCGCGGAGGCCGCAACTTCCAGCCCTATGAAGCCGCCGCCGACGATGACAATCTCCGCAGCATTGGCCAGACCTGCCTTCAGGTCGATCGCATCGGTCACCGAACGCAGATAGAAAATTCCATCGAAGTCCGCGCCCTCAACCGCGATGCGCCGCGCGCGCGAGCCTGTGGCGAAGAGGAGTTTTTCAAACTTCAAAGCGTTGCCGCCGGCCAGAGTGACCTGTCGCGCGTGCAAATCGAGCAGCGTGGCGCGCTGCCCAAGAACGAGATTGATCTGCTTGCCTTCGAAGAAAGTCTCGTCGCGCAAGATCAGATTTTGCTCGCTGATGCGCCCGAGAAGGAAGTCCTTGGATAGCGGCGGCCTCTGATAGGGCAGCCACTCTTCGTCGCACACAATGGTGATGGGCTGAGAATAGCCGGCGTCACGAGCCGTGAGAGCGGCTTGAACCCCGGCATATGATGCGCCGATGATGACCAGCCCTGTCATGATTGCCTCGCCGGCACATGGACCGCCAGCTCGTCGAGAGGGGCGGGCACCTTCAGCTGGCAACTCAGCCGACTGTTCGGCTTTCGCTCTCCCGAGACGGCGGACAGCAACTCGAGCTCTTCTTCGCTCGGCTGAGGGAGAGAGCTTGCTTGTTCTTCATCGACGTAGACGTGACAGGTCGCGCAATCGAGGCAGCCGCCGCATTCGCCGTCGATGCCGTGAATACCGTTGCGGACGGCCGCGAGCATCACGCTCACGTCGCGTCCGACCTCGATGGATTTTCCGCTGCCGTCCTGCTGGACAAATCTCACTCGCGGCATCCGACCTCCGTTTCCTAAGTTTGTTCGATCTGAGAACATAAGTTCGTTAAACGGTTACAGCAGCTCTGGCGGACCCTCAATCCCGACTTGCTGGCCGCCGCTGCGGTTCCATTAGGCAAGTTATGCGGAAATATTTTGCTTGCTTGCGCGTCACATTGGAGTCATTCTGAACGATATCGAACTAATGTTCGACTACCGAACGACAGGGCAGGATGCAATGAAGCTGACGACAGCGATCGTGGGAGTGGTGCTGACATCAGGCGCGGCGTTTGCCCAGCAGCAGGAGGCCAATGCTCCCTCGCTTGCCTTGATCAACGGCAAGATTCTCACCATGGACGGTCAGTCAAAGGTTGCGGAAGCGCTTGCCGTTCGCGACGGACGAATCTTGGCCGTAGGAGACGCGGCGACGATCAAGGCGTTGGCCGGAAATCGCACCCGCACGATCGACTTGCAGGGCAAGACTGTCGTTCCCGGGCTGATCGACACGCACGCGCATTTCAAGGCTGCCGGTCTGTCCGACTACGTCGTCAACATGAGCGGCGCCAAGACTGTTGCGGATGCCCTCGCAAGCATCAAGCAGTTCGTGGCGAAGAAAAAGCCCGGCGAGTGGATCATCGGAAGCGCCTGGCATCCCCCGTCACAGCTCGCGGAAAAGCGTTACCTGACACGCCAGGAAATCGACGGCGTCGCGCCGAACAATCCGGTCTATCTCCGGACCGTTGGCCACTTCTCGATGGCCAATTCGATGGCGCTCGAGAAGGCCGGCGTAAACAAGGCCACGCCAAACCCAAGCGGCGGATCGTTTGAGCGCGACAGTGCCGGTGACCTGACCGGCGTTCTGGTCGAGACGGCGATCGATCAGGTCGAAAAGACCGTTCCGGAGTGGACGGCGGACGACGAGTTTCGCCAATTCAAGCTCGCGGAAGGTGTGCTGAACTCGTTCGGGATCACCAGCGCCGTAGAAGGGGCCACCTCGCCCAGGGACATCGCGGCCCTGCAGCGCGTGGCGCAGGCCGGTGAAGCAACGCTACGGGTCGGTCTCATGTGGCGCCCGGAACCCCCCGCCGAGAACGCGGCCTGGGAGGCCATCATGCGAGGCAACGGCGCCTCCTCCGGCTTTGGCGATGACTGGCTGAAGTTCGCCGGAATCAAGATCCTTTACGATGGCGGCATGACGCTCAAGACGGCGCTCATGCGCGAGGCCTATCCAGACTCGCATGATGGCTACCACGGCATTGCCCAGCAATCGCCGCAACGCCTCAAGGAGCTGGTGTCCATTTGCAATCGCCACAATTGGCGCGTGGGTGTCCATGCCGTCGGCGACAAGGGCATCGACCACGTCCTTGATGCATTCGAAGCGGCCGACAAGGAGAAATCGATCAAGGATCGGCGTTTCGTCCTGATCCATGGAAGCTTGATAGTGCCCGAGCAAATGGAGCGCGCAAAGCGCCTCGGTGTCAGAGTCGACCTCCAGAACGTTTTCATGTGGGACAAGGCGGCCACCGTCGAGCGCTTCCTGGGTGCGGCGGTCGCCAATCGGGCCGTGCCCACGAAAACTCTCATCGAGAAGGTGGGGCTGAACAGCCTCGGCGCAGGCACCGACTTCCCGGTGAACACGATCAATCCCTTCATCAACATCTACGTCATGGTAACCCGCAAGGATCTCGCCGGACGCGTTTATGGAGCGAACGAAGCCGTCAGCCGCGAGCAGGCGCTGCGCCTCTACACCAGCGCGGCATCGCACTATATGTTCGAAGAGAACGAGAAGGGGACGATCGAGGCCGGAAAACTCGCGGACCTGACCGTGTTGTCGGCGGACCTCATGACGGTCCCCGAGGAGCAGATCAAAGACATCAAAGCCGACCTGACGATCGTCGGCGGCAAGATCGTGTTTCAGCGTTAGTCCGCGTCCCGATAGCATGAGGACGCATCTCGAAGCCGAGAGAGGAGATCCAAGTCATGATGAGCCAAGAGCAGAACGACCTCATTACCCGCATCGGACCGAAGGCGCCTGCGGGAAAGCTGATGCGGATGTATTGGCAGCCTGCTGCGCTCGTCGACGAACTCGCGGAGGGGCGCCCCATCAAGGCCGTCAAGCTTCTCGGCGAGAACTTCGTTCTGTTCAAGGACGAAACGGGGCGCTATGGCCTGCTCGATCGCGACTGCCCGCATCGGGGCGCCGACCTTGCCTTCGGCCGGCTCGAGAACGGTGGCCTGCGCTGCGCCTTCCACGGGTGGCTGTTCGACGTCACGGGACAGTGTCTCGAGACGCCCGCCGAGCCTGCAAACTCCTCGCTCTGCAAAAATATCAAGCAGCGGTCCTACCCCGTCGTGGAGAAGGGTGGAATCCTGTGGGCGTATTTGGGTGAAGGCGAGCCGCCCGCGTTTCCGGAGATCGACTGCTTCGCGGCGCCGGACGAATACACCTTCGCCTTCAAGGGCCTGATCGAATGCAATTGGCTGCAGGCGCTGGAAGTCGGCATCGACCCGGCCCACGCATCGTTCCTTCACCGGTTCTTCGAGGATGAGGATACATCGGCGGCCTACGGCAAGCAGTTTCGCGGTGCGTCGGCCGACTCGGAAATGCCCATGACGAAGGTCCTGCGCGAGTACGACCGGCCGATCATCAACGTCGAGCACACCGAATACGGCCTGCGGCTCATCGCCTTGCGAGAAATCGACGAGCAGCGCACCCACGTTCGCGTCACCAACCAGCTATTCCCGCATGCGTTCGTCATTCCGATGAGCACGGAGATGACGATTACCCAGTGGCACGTGCCCGTCGACGACGTGAATTGCTATTGGTATGCGATTTTCACCAGCTACGCCGCGCCCGTCGACAAGGCGAAAATGCGCGCGCAGCGCCTCGAGCTTTACGAGTTGCCGGAATACCGCTCGCGGAAGAACAAGTCGAACGACTACGGCTTCGACCCGCACGAGCAGGCGACCGAGACTTACACCGGCATGGGCGCGGACATCAACGTCCACGACCAGTGGGCCGTCGAGTCGATGGGCGCTATTCAGGATCGGACGCGTGAGCATCTCGGCCAATCCGACAAGGCGATCATTCAGTACCGCCGGCTGCTTCGCCAGGAGATCGAGAAGGTGGCCTCCGGGGGCAAGCCGCTGTTGTTCCTCGACGCTGCCAGCGCGCGCAGCATCCAGGGGCCGGCCACAATGGACGGCATCGGTCCGACGAAGGGCTGGGAAACCTACTGGATGGAAGTGGACGTCAAGCGTCGTCGGGGCGCTCCCTGGGCCGCGCCGGTGCCCGCCGAGCTCGCCAAGAAGGTGCCTCACCTGACCGCCGCCGAATAAGCCAGGCCGCCCAGCTCAGCAAAGGAGATGTCGTTGAGTTTCGTCGAAAAGCACGGTCTCTGGTCGTCCGAACAGAAGGAGGCTGCCATCCGCATGCGGCGGATGGCGGAGGAGCAGGAGTTGCATACGATCCGGCTCTCCTTTCCGGACCAGCACGGCATCTTGCGCGGCAAGGCGCTGGTCGCTTCCGAGGCGCTCTCGTCGATCGAGAGCGGCTGCTCGATAACGACGACATTGCTCGCGAAAGATACCTCTCACCGCACGGTGTTTCCCGTCTTCACCGCTGGCGGCGGGTTCGGGATGCACGAGATGCAGGGGGGAGGCGACATCTTGATGGTCGCCGATCCCACCACCTTCAAGCTTCTCCCCTGGGCACCAAAAACCGGGTGGGTGCTTTGCGACCTCTACTTCTCCGACGGACGACCCGTGCCCTTCGCCTCCAGGGGCCTGTACCAATCCGTGCTGGGGCAGCTCAAGGACCGGGGCTATGATTTCAAAGCGGGCCTCGAGGTCGAATGCCACATCTTCAGAGTCGAGAATCCCCGACTGGCGCCTTGGGACGCCGGCAGTCCCGGCCAACCGGGTGAGCCTCCGGAGGTCAGCCTGCTTTCGCAGGGCTATCAGTACCTGACGGAGCAACGTTACGACCAGATGGAGCCTGCGCTCGAGCTGATCAGGCAAAACATCGTGGCGCTGGGCTTGCCGCTTCGGTCGATCGAGTTGGAATACGGGCCGAGCCAGTGCGAGTTCGTGTTCCAGCCCACCGTCGGCATTGAGCCGGCGGACACCATGGTGCTGTTTCGTACGGCAGTGAAGCAGATCTGCAACCGCCACGGCTATCACGCGACCTTCATGTGCCGGCCGCGGATACCGAACGTGATGTCATCGGGGTGGCACCTTCACCAATCGCTGGTCTCCCGAACAGACGGCGTCAACGCGTTCATGACCAGCGAACCGGCCGGCCTGTCGAACCTTGGCAAGCACTATATGGCCGGGCTGCTGGAGCATGCCAGGGCATCCGCGGTCTTCTCGACGCCGACGATCAATGGCTACAAGCGCTACCGTTCCTATTCGCTGGCTCCGGATCGGGCGATCTGGGGACGCGACAACAGGGGCGTCATGATCCGCGTGCTGGGCGGTCCCGACGATAAAGCCACCCGGCTCGAAAACAGGATCGGCGAGCCGGCCGCAAACCCCTATCTTTACATGGCGTCGCAGATTCTGGCCGGCCTCAACGGCATTGATCGCCAGCTCGATCCCGGTCCGTCGGCGGACACTCCCTACGAGACCAAGGCGAACCTCCTGCCGACCTCCTTGCGCGAGGCGGTGTTCGCGTTGCGCGATGACCCCTTCTTCCGCGAGGCTCTGGGAGAGAAATTCGTCGACTACTACGTTTTCATCAAGAACGCGGAAATCGAGCGCTTCCAATCGACGGTCACCGAGTGGGAGCAGCGAGAATATTTCGAAATGTTCTGAAACAGCATCACCGAAGCGGGAGAAGAGAGATATGAGCTTGAGGTTTGGACTTGTTGGGGCCGTCGCGATTGCCACTGCCTGGATGTCGCCGGCGCAGTGCGACACCATCAAGGTGGGGATCATCGGCACCATGTCCGGTCCGTATGCCTTGTTCGGTCAGAACTTCAAGTACGGCATCGACGCCTGGGTGGCCAAGCATGGATCGAAAGTCGGCGATCATCAGATCGAGTTTGTCTATCGCGACGAAGAATCGCCGAACCCCGCCAAGTCGAAATCATTGGCTCAGGAGTTGATCGTCAAGGAGAAGGTTCAGTACATCGCGGGACTGTACTTCACTCCGGACGCCCTGGCCGTCGCTCCGCTTCTCGAGGAAGCGAAGGTGCCTATGATCGTCATGAACGCAGCGACGTCCGCGATCGTGGAGAAGAGCCCCTACATCGTGCGGACGTCCTTTACGATGTGGCAGAACACGGTCCCCGCGGCGAAGGTGGCGAAGGCCAGAGCGGCCAAGAAGGTGGCGATCGCCGTCAGCGATTACGGCCCCGGCATCGATGCCGAATCGGCCTTCAAAAAGACGTTCGAGGCAGATGGAGGCACCATCGTCCAATCGATCAGGATGCCGCTCAATACGACCGACTTCGGCCCGATCATGCAAAGGATCAAGGATTCCGGCGCAGACATGATCTTCACATTCTTGCCGGCCGGTCCACCAACCCTGGGGTTCGTCAAGGCCTATATCGACAACGGGCTGAAAGCGTCTGGCGTGAAGTTGTTGTCCACGGGTGATGTCGTGACCGAGCCCGATCTTCCGACTATCGGTGACAGCGGCGTAGGCATCCTGTCGACCTACCACTACGCGGTCTCGCACGACTCTCCAGAGAACAAAACCTTCCTGGCCGATCTGATCAAGGCCGGCGCCAAGCCTGACGACATCACCATGGCGTCGGTCGCGGCCTATGACGGTGCTCGGCTTATCTACAAGATGGTTGAGGCCACCAACGGTCAAAAGGATCCGGACAAAGCCCTTGCGGCCGTGAAGGGCATGAAATGGGTCAGTCCGCGCGGACCCGTTTCGATCGACCCGGATACCCGGCATATTCGTCAGAACGTTTATCTGCGCGAAGTCGTGAAGCAGGACGGCAAGCTCCTCAACAAGGAACTGCAAACGTTCGATGCGCAGCCGGACTGGGGCCTGGCGAAGAACTAGAGCGGATCGCTCGCGATGTAGATCTCGCGAGCGATCTCTTCATCGTGTCGGAGAAGGGCCCGGAATGAGTGGTCGGTCGCAGTCTATTCGCTTCGTCAACGGTCGCATCTATCGCGATGCCAGCGACCGGATGATACCCGGCTTGACGGACGCGCACATCCACCTGTTCGGGCTGGCTGCCGAGCGGCTCCAGATCCGAAAAGCCGCGGAAGCATTCAACTAATGGCGTGGACGGGTCTCAGCATCGGGCTAGATGCCCTCTCGTACGGCATGGTGCTTTTCATCATCTCCATCGGCCTATCCATTATGATGGGCCTGATGAGGGTAGTGAACCTCGCTCATGGCGCATTTGCGATGATCGGGGGATATCTCGCGTCTTTTGCGCTCAAGAACGCGGGAGTTGGATATCCACTCGCGATTGTCCTGGCGGTCCTCGGCACCATCGCGATCGCCTTTCCGCTCGAATTTCTTCTCTACCGCCGGATTTATCGCAAGTCCGATGAGCTGACCCAGATATTGCTCACGATCGGCATCGCGTTCGTCATCATTGGCGTTGCCAACTACATTCTTGGCCCGACAACCAAATCCATTCCGCTGCCTCCGCTGCTGAGCGGTCCCGTCGATCTCGGCTTCCGAATGATCCCGGCTCATCGGATTTTCGTGATGATTTGCGGAGTGTGCACCGCGGGCTTGCTCTGGCTACTGATCGACCGCACCGAGTTTGGGATCCGGCTGCGTGCCGCGGTCGACAACGGTGACATGGCCGAGTCGCTCGGAATCAAGACGCAGATCCTTTTTTCCGCGACCTTCGCGCTTGCGGTCGGCCTGGCGGCGTTCGGGGGCGTGGTGGGCGCCGAACTGTTGCCCGTCGAACCTTTTTACGCGCTCAGATATATGGTGACGTTCCTTGTCGTCGTCTCGGTCGGCGGGGCAGGATCGATCCCGGGCGCCGTGGCGGCATCGATATTGCTTGGCCTCGCGGACACGACCGGCAAGTATCTTGCACCCGAATATGGCGAGTTCTTCTTCTATCTTGCGGTCATCCTGGTCGTGTTTCTGTTCCCGAACGGCCTTTTGGGCAGGAGGCACTGACGTGACCGATCGAGCCATGGTCGATGGCGTGAGCCCGCCGCGTTTTTCCGTGCCGCTTGAGCTGCGCGCTGTCGCAATCACGCTGGCGCTCGGAGTGCTCGGCTACACGCTGTTTCCGGATGACCTCGCGTTTCTGACGCGACTGATCAGCATCACGCTTCTGGTGCTGTCGCTCGATCTGGTCACGGGGTATTGCGGTGTCGCCACCCTTGGACATGCTGCGATCTACGGTGTGAGCGCCTACGTCGTGGGTAACGCCTGCCTTGCCGGACATTCCGACCCCCTGCTGTTGTTGCTCGTGGGGGCGGTGGCCGGTGCCGTGATGGGGCTGGTCTCAGGCGTCCTTGTCACGAGGTTCAAGGGTCTCCCCCAGCTCGTGCTATCCATTGCCGTCGGACAGCTCGTCGCGGCGCTAGCCAACAAACTGTCCAGCCTGACGGGCGGAAGCGACGGATTGTCCGGCATTTCGCCTGGACGAGTCTTCGGGGTGTATGCGTTCGACATGTACGGTCGCACCGGCTACGTGTTCTCCGTTGCGGTGCTCATGGTCGTGTTCGTGGTGCTGCTTCGAATCGTGCACTCTCCGTTCGGCCTGCTTTGTCAGGCAATCAAGGATGACAGCCTGCGAGCTCGGATGATCGGTGCCCGCGTGTATCCCCGGCTCGTGCTGATGTATGGCGTGTCGGGGGTTGTTGGCGGAATTGGTGGTGCTCTCAATGCCATCAATACGGGCGTCGTGGGACTGGATAGCATCGGATTTGAGCGGTCGGCTGAAGCTCTCGTCATGCTGGTCCTGGGTGGCGCAGGCAGTCTCTGGGGCGCGCTGATCGGATCCATCGTCTTTCAAGTGTTCGAGCACTACGTCTCGGCTGCGAATCCATTCCATTGGATGACCATGGTCGGTGCGTTGCTGATCGCGGTCGTTTTGTTCGCCCCGAAAGGCCTGGTGTCCCTTGGAGGCTTGCTTGCTGGTCGCACCGCCTCGGTGATGAGGAGGCGCCCGTGAGCCGGCCGCTGCTCGAACTGCGAAACGTTTCGATGTCCTTCGGCGGGATGCGGGTCAACGATGATATTTCCTTCAGTATCGGGAAGGGAGAAAGGGTCGCGTTGATTGGCCCGAACGGCGCCGGCAAAACCACGCTCGTCAACGTCATCTCCGGCGACTTGACCCCTTCACAGGGCGCCGTCCACCTCGCCGGGGTTGATGTGACCGCACTACCGATTTCCGATCGCGTCGACGCCGGCTTGATCCGGACATTTCAGATTACGAGGCTCTTCAAGAGCCTGACGGTCGCACAAAACGTCGCGCTCGCCGTGATGCAACGAAAGGGGCTCACGAGAAGCATGTTTTCCTCCCCGATGGATCGGCCGGACGTTCGTCGGGAGTGGGAGCGGGCCCTTGGAACGCTCGGTATCGCCCATCTGGCCGACAGGCAGGTCTCGCAACTGGCGTACGGTCAGCAGCGCCTTCTTGACCTGGCAATCGGGCTTGCTCTCGAGCCGAAGGTCCTGCTCCTGGACGAGCCCGCGGCAGGGGTTCCGTCAGAGGAGTCCTCCAAGATCATCGAGGCGATCGACAGATTGCCATCTGATATCGCGGTCTTGATGATCGAGCATGACATGGACCTGGTGTTCAAATTTGCCCGCCGTGTGCTCGTTCTCGCCAACGGAAAGCTGATCTTCCAGGGCGATCCGGCAGAAGTCACGCACCATCAGGAAGTCCGTCGAGCTTATCTAGGTAGCTACGCAGATGCCCGCCACGCGTCTTGAAGTCAAAGGTCTCAGTGCCGGGTATGGCCCCACCCGTATCATCGATCACATGTCGTTCGAGGTCTTGCCAGGAGGCCGTCTCAGCGTCCTTGGTCGAAACGGAGCCGGCAAGACGACCTTGCTCGCATCGCTGATGGGTCTGACGACCCATCATGGGGGAAAAGTATTCCTGGGCGAGGCTGATCTCACGGATACCAAGGCATCGACACGCGCTCAACGAGGTCTCGGTTACGTACCGCAGACACGCGACATATTTCGGTCGCTGACGGTGGAAGAAAACCTGGTCGCGGGTCTCAAGGATCGAGGTCGAGAGGCACTTGAAGAGGTCTACGTGATGTTTCCGAGGTTGGCCGAACGTCGACGCCATTTCGGGACGCAATTATCGGGCGGCGAGCAGCAGATGCTCTCGCTCGCCAGGACGCTGCTGGGAAGGCCTTCAGTTCTCCTCTTGGATGAGCCGCTCGAGGGGCTCGCGCCGGTGATCTGCGATCAGATCATGGAAATCATCACCGCGCTGGCGAGTTCTGGTGAAATGACCATCGTTTTGGTCGAGCAGCAGATCGAACGAGCGCTGCGCTTTGCCGATCATGTCATGGTGGTTGAACGCGGCAAAGCGGTCTGGAGTGGTGAATGCTCGCACTTGCGCGACGACCCCAAAATGGTCGAGCGCCTGCTCGGTGTTGGGGTGCACTGAGGCATGCGGCGTCCTTGTCATTGAGACAATGGGCAAGCTCGTATCACCCTTGCCCCGTCGGGGCGGCGGGGTTTGGCCGTAGCGCTCGCCCGGAAAGGCGAACCGGCAGCACGATCGCACGCCAAAGGGCCGGACAAGTTGATCCCTTGCCGCAAAGCGCTCAAGGACGACCGCAAGCGCTGTCAGTTCAGCCTTCCAAGCAGTCTTCGGATGATCTTCCGCAAGTTTTCGGCGTACTCATCGACGACCTGACGCCTCTCGGCCGATGGCGGCAGCTGACATTCGTCGTTCCCGTCCGGCGACGGAGGATCCGTCTTGGAACTCCCGCGCATGATCGAGGCGATCGGCTTTGTCACTTTCACGGGAAGTCTGACCTCTGATGCACGACGCGCGTCGTTCAGGCTAGGTGCCAATTCCATCTGCGGCCTTCACACAAGTTAAGTCGCCGGAGCGGGTCGATCTGCATGGCTCGTCGCCGACGCGTGGCGCCGCAACATTTTGCAAATCGCGGCGCGCTAGGTGCACGAGGCGGTCGGATCGCACTTCGGGCAGCGGCCGTCGGCGGCTGCGCCGAGCTGACGGCCGAGCTCGGCCCTGAGAGCCTCCTTGTCCCATTCGGCGCCGTCGCATCTGACGATTCGCTTGGCGCGCTCGAAGGCGTGACTCTCGGCGGCGTCATCGCCGATGCGGACGATCACGTCCCGATGGAACGGGCAGGCCGTCGTCGCGCGGGTCGTCTCCAGGGCGTAGCGCACGACCTCGGTGAGATCGTCGGTGTCAATGTCGGCAAGCATGTCGGTTCTCCTGATCGGCGTCCTCCCTTGTCCAGACCATGCACTGCCTTCGACGAAAACCGGCCTCGGGCTCGATGGGAGCGCCGAGGCCGATTGTTCGCGTCGCTCTTCCATCCAGGGTCTGAACTCGTCCAGCAAACCCGCGCTGCCGATCTTCGTTCCATCGAACTCTTCGGCGGAGCCGCTCTCCGGCCTGCTCCATGTTCGCGGTCTTCTGCACTCTCCGTGAAAGCGGCGCCGGGAAGGCCTCGAAATCCAAACGTCGCTCCGGCAAAGGGGACCTCGAAAAAGCGTCCCCGATGCCGACACAAGACTATCGTCGGCGTCGCAAACATGTCTTGATCCAGCTCAAAGGAGGCGGCGGTATTCGACCGAACGCTTCTCGATCGGCAGCCCGCCCACAAGCGCTGCGCGATGTCTTCACCGCTTCCCGCGTCAATCCGTTCAGGACATCTGCGTAAGTATTGGCCCGCAATTTCTAGCTCGCCGCGCCGGGCGCATATCTCCAGCATGGAGCGCAACGTCATCTTCAAATGCCCCCGCACGGGCATGAACGTGCAGCACTGGCTTCCCGGCACGGCGTCCGACGCTGCGGACACGCACGTTCCCGTCCGGTGTCCCGCTTGCGCTTCGCTGCACTTCGTCAATGTCGCCAGCGGCAAGACCTTGAGCGAGGGCATCGGTCCGCCTCGCGCGACCACGGCGCCAGCCCGTCTCGGCCAGCCTGATCCATCGCGTCCTTGACCTCGTGAGCTTCGCGCGGCCGCGCCCGGATCAGATTTTCCGACTGGATCCTCAAGGCATCTCAGACCCAGCCGCCATCGACGATGTAGTGCTGGGCGGTGCAGGCGGAGGCCTCGTCGGAGGCGAGGAAGACGGTGAACTTCGCAACTTCGTCCGGCATGAGCCGGCGCTTCAGGCATTGTCGCTGCTGCAGCTCGATCTCGCCGGCCGGCGTCATCCATTTCTCGAGCTGCCGCTCGGTCATGATCCAGCCTGGTGCGATCGCATTGACGCGGATGTTGTAGGGGCCGTAGTCGCGCGCCAGCGAGCGCGTCAGCCCGATCACGCCTGACTTGCTCGCGGTGTAGGCGGCCATGCCGCCTTGTCCTGCGATCCACGACACCGAGCCGAAATTGACGATGGCGCCGGCATTGGCCGCCTTCATGTCCGGCAACACGGCCTGCGATGCGAAGAACTGGTGCTTCAGGTTCACCGCGATGCGGTCGTCCCAATAGTCCGGCGTCATCTCCTCGGTGTTGTGCCGCTCGTCATGCGCGGCATTGTTGATCAGGATGTTGATCGGGCCATGAGCCTTGCGTGCCTCGCCGACGCCGGCTCGCAGCGCGGGGATGTCGGTGAGATCGAGGTGCTGGAAATGCGCTGCCAATCCCTGCTCGGACAGCTCACGCGCCAGGCGCTGTCCCTCCTCGACCTTGATGTCGAAGAACACGACCTTGGATTTCTGCTCCGCAAAGCGCCGCACGATCGCAGCGCCGATGCCGGCTGCGCCACCGGTGACGAGCACGACCTTGCCGGCGAGGTCGGAATAGATGGCAGCCATTGGGCACCTCGGTTTGTTGCGGCCGGCGCGGCAGGCCGCGTCGACTCTTTCGCGAACCATAGCCATTCCATTGGTGAGGTGCATAGATCAGAAATTGTGTTGCGCACCTCAAAAATTGAGGGCAGGATTGCGTCAAAGAATAAAAGACGGTCGGGAGGATGTGATGAGATTGCTCGGGAAACTGGGACTCGCCGCTGCCGCATGCCTGCTTTGGGCCAGTTCCGCGTCAGCCGACACCACGGTCAAATGGTTGCACATCGAGGTCAATCCGGCCCAGGTGAAGATCTGGGAGGAGGTCGCACGCAGCTATGAGGCGTCGCACCCAGGTGTGAAGGTCGAGATGCAGTTCCTCGAGAACGAGGCCTACAAGGCCAAGCTGCCGACCATCCTGCAATCGAAGGATCGGCCGCACATCATCTATAGCTGGGCCGGCGGAGTGCTGAAGACCCAGATCGAGGCCGACGTCCTGGCAGACATCACCGATTCCGTGAAAAGCGGCGGCTACAGCGACACGATCGCACCGGCAGCGCTCGCGGCTTTCACCAGCAACGGCAAGGTCTATGGCCTGCCGACCGCGCTCTCGCAGGTCGGCTTCCTCTATAACAAGGACTTGATGGCCAAGGGCAATGTCGACGCGAGCAAGATCAAGACATGGGACGATCTGCTCGGCGCAGTGAAAACGCTGAGGGCCGCGGGCGTGACGCCGATTGTGGTTGGCGGTGCCGACAAATGGCCGCTGCATTTTTACTGGACGCATCTCGCAGTGCGCATCGGCGGCAAGCCGGCCTTCGATGCAGCACTGAAGGGTGAGAATGGCGGGTTCGCCGGCGAGACCTTCCAGAAATCCGGTGAGCTGTTCAAGCAGCTGGTCGATCTCCAGCCCTTCCAGAACGGCTTCCTCGGGTTCAAGAATCCGCAGGCCGTCGGCTATTTCGGCGACGGCAAGGCCGCGATGATCCTGGCGATCTCGTCCTTCTATCACACCCAGCGCGCGCTTGCCGCCGACAAGGTCGGTCTCAGCGACGACAAGCTTGGCTGGTTCGATTTTCCGGTCGTACCCGGCGGCAAGGGCGAGCCGTCAGACACGCTCGGCGGCATCACCGGCTGGTTGATCACCAAGGGGGCGCCCAAGGAAGCCACCGACTTCCTCAAGTTCTTTATCTCCAAGGACGTGCAGACGCGGCTTGCCGCCGGCAACTTCATCGTTCCCGTCGTCAAGGGCGGCGAGGCCGGTCTCAACAGCGCCTTCATGAAGCAGATCGCGGCCAATCTGGCGAAGTCCAACTATCACCAGAACTTCTATGACCAGAGCCTCGGCCCGTCGGTCGGTCGCGTCGTCAACGACGTCACCGCGGAGATCGCCGGCGGCAGCATGAGCCCGCAGAACGCTGCGAAAGCCATCGAAGCGGCGTACAAGCAGGGTAACTGACCGGTGGCGCGACGGATCGCGATGTCGTCGCCGATCGGCGTTGCCGGTGAGGCGGCCCCCCAGGTCGGGACTCGTGGCGCGGTTCGTGGCCCGGGCTGGGATGGCCGCTTCACGGTCCTGATCCTGTTCCTGCCGCCCGCGCTGCTGCTGTTCACGCTGTTCGTGGTGCTGCCGATCGGCGAGGCCGCCTGGTACTCGGGCTTCAACTGGAACGGGTTCGGCAGGCCGACGAACTGGATCGGCTTCGACAATTACCGCTTCGTGCTGGAGACGCGGGCCTTCTGGCTCGCGCTGCGCAACAACGGGCTGATCATCGCCGTTTCGCTCGCCATCCAGCTGCCGCTTGCGCTGACGCTCGCCCTCATGCTGGCCGAAAAGTTTCGTGGCGCCGTGGCGCTGCGCATGCTGTTCTTCATGCCCTATATCCTCGCCGAGATCGCAACCGGGCTGATCTTCAGCTTCGTCTATGACGGCGATTACGGCCTCGTCGCCTCGATCTGGCGCACGTTCGGCGCCGAGCCTCCGCATCTGTTGGCCTCGACCGACACGGCGATGCTGGCGGTGCTGATCGTGGTGGTTTGGAAATATTTCGGCTTCCACATGATGCTGTTCATCGCCGCGCTCCAGAGCCTCGACAAAAACCTGGTCGAGGCCGCCCGTATCGACGGCGCGACGCGGACGCAGACGCTGCGCCACGTCGTGATCCCCTTGCTCTATCCGACGATCCGCCTGTCGGTGTTCTTCGCCATCATCGGATCGCTGCAGCTGTTCGATCTCGTCATGCCGCTGACGCGCGGCGGACCGGCCGATTCCTCCAACACGTTGGTGAGCTTTCTCTACAACAATGGCATCTCGCGCATGCGCGTCGGCTATGGCAGCGCCATCGGCGTCATCCTGTTCGCGATCTGCGTGACCTTTGCCTTCACCTACAAGCGATGGTTCATGCGCGATGAATAGTGTCGGGGCTAGACGCGCATTCGATCCCGCAGCGCTGTTCAAGGCGCTGTTCCTCGGCCTGGTCGCGATCTTCGTCCTGGTGCCGTTGCTCGCGACCCTGCTCGGCGGCTTCAAGTCGCTCGGCGAGCTCCGTGTCAATCCGTTCGGCCTGCCCGCACAATGGGAGTGGCAGAACTACGCAGACATCCTGTTCTCGGCGCGCTACTGGCAGCTCCTGCGCAACTCGTTGATCATCTCGACGCTGGCGGTGGCGCTGACCCTGATCACGGCTTCGATGGCCGCGTTCACCTTCGCCCATGTCAGGTTCTTCGGTTCATCGATGCTGCTCAGCTATCTGACGCTGGGCCTGCTGTTCCCCGCCGCGACCGCCGTGCTGCCTCTGTTCATCAAGGTGCGGGATCTCGGCCTGCTCGATACCTATTTCGGCGTCGCGCTGCCGCAGGTGGCGTTCAGCCTCGCCATGAGCGTGCTGCTGCTGCGCCGCTTCTTCAAGGACATTCCATATGAGCTGCTCGAGGCCGCGCTGGTCGACGGCTGCAGCTACATCAAGTTCTTCCGCTACGTGACGCTGCCCTTGTCGCGGCCGATCCTGGCGACCGTCGGCACCATCACCTTCGTCAACAGCTGGAACGCCTATCTGCTGCCGCTGGTGATGCTGAACACCGACGCGCTGTATCCCTGGCCGCTCGGCATCATGGTCTACCAGGGCGAATATTCGTCCGAATGGCACCTGATCCTGGCCTTCATCACGCTCACCATCCTGCCCACGATCATTCTGTTCCTGCTGGCGCAGAAGCACATCGTGGCCGGCCTCACCGCAGGCGCGGTCAAGGGATGAGCCGTATTCTGAGGAGATAACATGAGAAAAGTCGGCATCGGAATCATCGGCTGCGGGGTGATCAGCACCGCCTATCTCAAGGCGGCCCAGCGCTTTCCGGTCATGGAGGTCAGGGCGCTCGCCGACATGCGCAGCGAGATTGCGGAACGCCAGGGCGCGGCCTTCGGCTTGCCGGGAATGCGGGTCGACCAATTGTTGAAGCGAGACGATGTCGAAATCATCGTCAATCTCACGGTGCCGCTCGCCCACACCGATGTCAGCCTGGCGGTGCTGAACGCCGGCAAGCACGTCCATTCGGAGAAGCCGCTCGGCATCAATGTCGCTGAAGCGCGCAAGGTCATGGAGCTTGCCGCGCAGAAGAACCTGCGCGTCGGCTGCGCGCCCGACACGTTCCTTGGCGGCGGCCATCAGACCGCGCGCAAGCTGATCGACGACGGCGCGATCGGCACGCCCGTCGCGGGCAGCGTTTTCTTCGGCTGCCCCGGCCACGAGCGCTGGCATCCGGCGCCCGGCTTCTATTACCTGCGCGGCGGCGGGCCGATGCTCGACATGGGGCCGTATTACATCACCGACCTCGTGCAATTGCTCGGTCCGGTCGCCAGCGTGATGGGCTCGACCGCGCGCCCTAGGAACGAGCGCCTCGTTACCAGCCAGCCGATGAACGGCGCGCTGATTCCGGTCGAGGTCGCGACCCATGTCGCGGGGACGCTGGAGTTCGAAAGCGGGGCGGTCGTGTCGATCACGATGAGCTTCGACGTGCCGAAACATCGGCATGCGCCGATCGAGATCTACGGCGACAAGGGCAGCATGCTGGTGCCGGATCCAAATCGCTTCGGCGGCGAGGTTCAGGTGGCCAAAACCGGCGGCGAATGGGAGGTGATGCCGCTGACGCACGGCCACGTCGAGGGCGAGTTCCGCTCGATCGGCGTCGCCGACATGGCTGGCGCGATCCTGAACGACCGACCGCATCGCGCCAGCGGCGCGCTCGCCCTCCACGTGCTGGAGGTGATGGAGGCGTTCCAGACTTCCGCCGACGAGGGCCGCCGCGTCAAGATCGAGAGCCGCGTCGAGCGGCCGGCGATGCTGCCGGCGGGACGCGAAACCGGACAGATCGATTGAGGGAATGACCATGCGCAAGGCAATGATTGTATGGGGCGGCTGGCCGGGACACGATCCCGATCTCTGCGCGTCGATGATCCGTGGCTGGCTGAAGGCCGAAGGTTTCGAGGTGCGGATCGAAACCACGACGGCAGCCTTCGCCGATCCCGCGATCCACGATCTGTCGCTGATCATACCGATCTACACGATGTCGAAGATCGAGAAGGCGGAAGCGCTCAACCTCTGCGATGCGGTGCGCAGCGGCGTCGGGCTTGCCGGCCATCATGGCGGCATGTGCGATGCCTTCCGCGAATCGGTCGATTACCAGTTCCTGTGCGGCGGGCAATGGGTCGCCCATCCCGGCAACATCATCGACTACAAGGTCGACTTGACGAAGCCGGACGATCCGATCATGACGGGTCTGAAGAGCTTCGAGCATCGGTCCGAGCAATATTATATGCATGTCGATCCCGCCATCGAGGTCCTGGCAACGACGACCTTCACCGGTGAGCACGCGCCCTGGATCGAGGGCGTGGTGATGCCGGTGGTGTGGAAGAAGCGCTATGGCGCGGGGAGGGTATTCTATTCCTCGCTGGGCCACCGCGCCTACGAGCTCGACGTGCCGGAGATCCGGACGTTGATGACCCGCGGCATGCTGTGGGCCGCGCGCGAATGACTGAAGGCGCGACCCAGCCGGTGATTCGGGCCACGCTCGAGGACGTCGCGCGCGCGGCGGGCGTTTCGCTCGCCACCGTCGATCGCGTCGTCAACCGGCGCGAGGGTGTCCGCGCCAAGACCGTCGCGCGTGTCGAGGCCGCGGTGGCGAAGCTCGGCTATCGCGCCGATGTTGCCGCGGCGCGGCTCGCCCGCGGGCAGACCTTCCGCTTCGCTTTCGTGCTGCCGACCGGCAGCAACAGCTTCATGACCAACCTCAGCGAGCAGGTCGCGCGCACCGCGGACTGGCTCGCCGGCCATCGCGGCTTCATCGACATCCACCATGTCGACGTGTTCGACCCCGATGTCCTTGCCCGTGCGCTGGAGAACCTCTCGCCGGCCTATCAGGGCGTCGCCGTCATCGCGCTCGATCATCCCCGGGTGCGCGCCGCGATCGACGAGCTCGTCGCGCGCGGGGTTGCCGTGGTCACCCTGGTGTCGGACGCGCCGAGTTCGTCCCGGGTGCATTATGTCGGGATCGACAATCCGGCCGCGGGCCGCACCGCCGCCACGCTGATGGGACGCTTCCTTGCCGGGCGCGAGGGCACCGTCGCCGTGATTGCGGGATCGTTGTCGCTGCGCGACCACACCGAACGGCAGTTCGGCTTCCACCAGATCCTGTCGAGCGAGTATGCGAGCCTGTCCGCACTGCCTGTCATCGAGGGGCGCGACGACAGTGACCGCACCCGGGACCTCACGGCCGCGCTGCTCGCCCGCCACGCCGATCTCCGCGGCATCTATTGTTGCGGCGCCGGAAACCGCGGCATCGCCGATGCGCTCGAGGCCTCGGGCCGCGCGCGCGAGGTGGTCTGGATCACCCATGAGCTGACCGAGCACACCAGGCGGTTCCTGGTGCGCGGCACGCTCGACGCCGTCATCAACCAGGATGCCGGCCATGAGGCGCGGTCTGCGGCGCGAGTCCTGCTCGCGCATTGTTCGGGCGAGCCGATCAGCCCCGACCAGGAGCGCATCCGCATCGACATCTTCCTGCGGGACAATTTGCCGTAGCGTGAAGCGCACGGAAGCGCCGCGTGAGGATTATCCCTCGTACTGATCCGGCCCCATCGCCCAGGACGACTCGTCGTGGCCGAAGGCGTAGTTGCGGTTGTTGAGCGCCGGATTGCGATTGACCATCGGCCGCATGAACATCGGATGGGTCGCTGAGCGCACCTCGTGCTCGACCGTGAACAGCGGCTTGCCGCTGTCGAGATCGACGATGTCGCAGAACCGGTACTGGTATTGATTGTCCTCGCGGGAGATCAGCTTGCGCGCGAGCAGCTTGCGGTAGGGGCCGGAGAAGTCGGTGATGTACATCTGCACGTGGTGGCCGTCATAGTCGGCCTGCGGCCGGTCGGTCTCGCGGAACAGCAGATGCTGGTTGCGGCCCGTCTTCACGGCGGCCACAGTGCCATCGCCGTTCCGCAGGCTCGCGGGCATGCCCATGACTTCAGGGTAGAAGGCGCAGATGCCGGCTGCCGATCCCTTGGCACGTCGAACTCGACATAGGGAATGCCGAGCGCGATCCGGCCAAACCGCGCCGCGTCGGGCTCGTAGCAGCGCACGCGGTTACCCCAGGGGCAAACCGCCTCGACATGGTCGTTATGCTCGGTGAATGCGAACGCGGTGCCCTCGAGTTTCTTCGCGACCGTTGCAAGCCGCGCCAGCAGCGCCTCGCGGCCTTCGATGACGAGGCCAATATGTCCGCGCAGCACCTGCGGCCGGCCGCTCGGCAGATGAAACTGGCTCCGCCCGGCATTGATCCACATGTTGGTGTCGGACACCATCAGATAGGGATCGCGGGTGAGCCCGAGCCCGGCGACGTAGAACAGCGTGGCGAGGCGCTGGTCCGGGACCTGGATGTTGACGTGCTCGAAATGGATGGCGTTGCCGAGATCTTCTGCGGACCGATCAAATTGCTGCGGCATGGGTGTGCACTTCTCGCTGGGGACGAACGGGTGCATCTTAGAGCATAGTTTCCGGCCGTCGAGTTTCCGTAGGTGACCGCGCCGCTTCCTCCGCACGGGGCGGGGTGAAAAACCTGGCCCACCAGCCGCCTTTTTGATTTGGCTCAAGATAATTCCGATGACGTTCGGCAAGCTCGTCGGACCGACATCAAGGCCGGAGGAAGCGTCATGCTAGGTCGAACCGTTGCTGCAGCGTTGCTGCTCGCCATCCTGGGCCAGCCAGCTCTGGCTCAATCGCCAGCGGACCATCAAGGTCATCATCCCGGACAGGAGCAGACGCAGGCATCCCCGCAGTCGAGTTCTCCTGCCAACCCATCCGCCGAGCGGCAGAGCCCGATGCGCGGTGGAGACATGATGGGAATGATGGGGCGCGGGATGATGGGACAGGGAATGATGGGACAAGGAATGAAAGGGCATGGCGCGATGGGCGGTACCGCCATGGAGCCGCCGGTCGTCTTCCGCATCGTCTACGCGCTGATGGATGCTGATGGAGACGGGAACGTCTCGCTGCCCGAGTTTCAGGTCGCTCATGAACGCATTTTCAAGGCAATGGATCGCGACAAGGACGGCAAGCTCACTTTCGAGGAGATGATGGCGTTCATGCACAGGAGCAAGGGCTCCGCCCCGCAGCAATAGCGAGCGGGAACCTCAAGGCGGGCACACGAACTGCGGCTTCATCGGGGCCGTTCGCGATGTGACGATGAAAATCGCATGCGCGCTTCCCAACTTGCCCTGGCGGCCAGTCCCTGTAATCTGCAAAAAAACAGGGAAGGGTGTGATGGGAGGAGTCTTGGAGGGCGTGCGCGTGCTCGATTTCGGGCGCTATATCGCCGGGCCCTATTGCGCCACCTTGCTGGCCGAGTTCGGAGCCGAGGTCATCCGGGTCGAGAAGCGCGACGGCAGCGAGGATCGGTTCGTCGCGCCGGTGGGTGAAGGCGGCGAGGGCGCGCTGTTCCTCCAGATCAATCGCAACAAGAAGGGCATCACGCTCGATCCGATGAAGCCGGAAGGCCAGGAGGTGATGCGCCGCCTGATCGCGACCGCTGATGTCGTGGTCGCCAATCTGCCGCCGCAGACCCTGCGCGCGATGAAGCTCGACTACGAATCGCTGAAGGCGATCAAGCCGGACATCATCCTGACCACGGCGACCGCGTTCGGCGGGCCGGGCCCGTGGTCCGACCGCGTCGGCTTCGACGGCGTCGGCCAGGTGATGTCGGGCTCGGTCTACATGACCGGCAGCGGGGATCCGCCGTACCGCGCCGCGGTGAACTGGGTCGATTTCGGCACTGCGCTGCACTGCGCGTTCGGCACGCTCGCGGCGCTGATCGAGCGCGGCAAGTCCGGGCGGGGGCAGATCGTCGAGGGTGCGCTGCTCGCAACCGCTTTGTCCTTCACCAATGCCACGCTGATCGAGCAGGCCGTCATCGACGTCAACCGCGTGCCGACCGGCAATCTCGGCCAGACCGCCGCGCCCGCCGACATCTACCGCACCAAAGACGGCTGGGTGCTGTGCCAGGTCACCGGCCATCCGCTGTTCAAGCGCTGGGCGCGGCTGATGGGCGAGGAGGAGGTGTGGCTGAACGATCCGCGCTTTGCCGACGACATCAGCCGCGGCAATAACGGCCGCATCATCAGCGAGCGGATGGCGCGCTGGTGCGCCGAGCGCACCACGCAGGAGGCCGTCGACACGCTGGGCCAGGCGATGATTCCGACCGGTCCCGTGCTCTCGCCGCAACAGGCGTTGGATCATCCGCACATCCGCGCCGGCGGCTTCATGCAGGACGTCGACTATCCGGGCTTGCCGAAGCAGGCGCCGGTCGCCCGCGCCGCGGTGCGGCTGTCGGAAACGCCGGGGGAGATCGCGCACCGTCCGCCGACGCTCGGCGAGCACACCGACCGCGTCCTCGCCGACCTCGGCTACAATGCAGACGAGATCGCGGCGCTCCGGCAAGGCGGCA
This sequence comes from Bradyrhizobium sp. NBAIM08, assembly GCF_020193935.1. NCBI lineage: Bacteria > Pseudomonadati > Pseudomonadota > Alphaproteobacteria > Hyphomicrobiales > Nitrobacteraceae > Bradyrhizobium > Bradyrhizobium sp. NBAIM08. The sequence goes on from NZ_JADYVR010000006.1 coordinate 23,883, forward strand.
TCATCTAACTCACAGCAGCTGCTTCAGCGCCTTGGCATCGGCCGGTGCTGCGCTCTTCTGGTCGTTGTCGAAATAGACGTAGACGTCGCAGCCCTGCCGCTTCCACGACTTGATGCGCCTAGCCCATTGCGCCAGCGTGGGTTTGGTATAGTGCCCGTGATAGCGCCCGCTTGGCCCGTGTCCGCGCACATAGACGAAATCCGCCGTGCGCTTCCACGGCGCCGGCGCGTCGTGATGATCGGACAGGCACAGCGAGATGTTCTCCTCAGCCAGCATGCGCAGGATGCGCGGCTGATACCAGCTCGGATGGCGGAATTCGAAACTGTAACGCCGCTTTCGCGACAGCAGCTTGAAGAACGAGGCGAGCCGGTCCGCATTCGCCTCGAATTGCGGCGGCAACTGGAACAGGATCGGGCCGGCCTTGCCGCCGAGCCGGGAGATGCGCTCCTCCAAGAGCTCCAGACTGTTGACGGAGCGGTCCGACAGGCGCTTCCAGTGCGTGATGAACTTGGACGCCTTCCAGGCGAACACGAAATCGCGGCCGGTCTGCTCCCGCCATCCCTTCACCGCCTCCGGCGTCGGCGTGCGGTAGAACACCCCGTTCAGCTCCGTGGTGTCGAACTGCCCGGCATAGTAGCTGAGCTGCTGCTTCAGCGTCACGCCCTCGGGGAAGAACGGGCCGCGCCAGGAGGCGTAGTGCCAGCCCGAAGTTCCGATCAGAACGCGCGCCATGTTTCACGTACCATCCGTTGCCATTTGCCAGAGGGAACGTCCGTGCGGCCGATACGTTTCTCGTGAGCATCAACGGTGAGGACCGGAACCGATGTACGCGCTGTTCGAAGGCGACAAGCAGATCGGCAATCCCTTTCCGACCGAGAAGGAAGTGTGGGAAGCCGCCTTGATCGAGGGCCTCGTCACCGACGTGCCCGTTGCCGACGAGGAGGGCGGCCACCTTCTGCCAGCCGGATATCACGTCGAGCGCGTGGACGAGACATTCGCGCCGCGGCCGGACTGGAAGCTGCCGCGCGAAATCTCCTGAGTTAATTCGTCGCCAGCGCCGCCTTGGCGACTTCGGCCATCCAGCGCGAGGCGACGGGCAGGATCGCGTCGTTGAAATCGTAGCGCGGGCCGTGCAGCTCGGCTCCATCGCGCAACTCGCCATTGCCGATCCAGACGAAGGCGCCGGGCCGCTGCTGCAGATAATGGGCAAAATCCTCGCCGGCCATGCTCGGCGCGAGATCACGCCGCACCGGCGCCTGCACCTTCTCTGCGGCGATGCGCGCGAGGTCGGCCTCATCAGGCGTGTTGATCACGACGCCGACACCCCAGACGATCTCGGGCGTGACCTTGACGCCGAAGCTGGTCGCGATCCCGGCGCAGGTACGCGTGATGCCGTCGAGGATGACGTCCTTGACCGCCTCGCGGTGGTAGCGCAGCGTGCCGCGGATGGTGACGCGTCCGGCGATCTGGTTCGGCGCGGTGCCGCCTTCGATCGTGCAGAGCGACAGCACGGCGGTGTCGAGCGGATCGACGCCGCGCGAGGTGACCGATTGCAGCGCGACGATGAGGTGCCCGGCCGCCACCACGGGATCGCGCGTCAGATGCGGCATGCCGGCGTGCCCGGCGTGGCCCTCGATCGTGATGTTGATGCGCCCGCCGGAGGCCATGACGACGCCGTCGTGCACGGCGATGGTGCCGGCGGCAAGGCCCGGCCAGTTGTGGAAGCCGAATATCCGCTCCATCGGAAAGCGGTCGAACAGCCCGGCCGCGACCATCGCCCGCGAGCCGCCAAAGCCTTCCTCGGCCGGCTGGAAGATGAAATCGACCGTGCCGCTCCAATCGGTATCAGTGGCGAGCAGCGCCGCAGCGCCCAGCAGCGCGGCGGTATGGCCGTCATGGCCGCACGCATGCATCACGCCGGATGTCTTTGAAGCATAGGGCAGGCCGGTATCCTCGGTGATCGGCAGCGCATCCATGTCGGCGCGCAGGCCGACCCGCCTCTGCGCGTGGCCGCGCCTCAAGGTCGCGACGATGCCGTGGCCGCCGATGCCAGCCTGGAAGGGAATGCCGAGCTCTGTGAGCTTGTCCTGCACGAAGGCAGAGGTCTCTTTCTCCTGGAGCGACAGCTCCGGGTGGGCATGCAGATGCCGGCGCCACACGGTCAGTTTCTGGTGCAGTTCGGGGGACAAGGCAGGGGTCTTTCGCAAGGTGTCGGTTGCCGTCAGCATAAAGGATTATCACCGCCATGCACCCTGCGCCTTGGAATGCCTCGCGTGCAGCAATGTGCGCTTTTTCCGTCATTCCGGGGCGCGCCTCTTGGCGCGAACCCGGAATCCATCGTGCAGCGAGCTCCGCGGCCCAACAGATTCCGGGTTCGCGACTTCGTCGCGCCCCGGAATGACGAGCAATGGGTGTTACGCCAGCTTCGCCAGCCCCTTCCAATCGAACCCAATCCCATGACCCGGCCGATCGGGCGCCAGCGCCAGCCCGTCCTTCAGCACCAGCGGATGCTCGATATACTTGTCGAGCCCGAAGCCGTGCGCCTCCAGATAGGATCGGTTCGGGCAGGCCGCGAGCAGGTGCACGGTGATGTCATGCGCGCCATGGCTGGTGACGGGCAGGTTGAACGCCTCCGCCAGCCGCGCGATCTTCATGAAGGCGGAAACGCCGCCGCAATTGGTGACGTCGGGCTCCGGGTAGGACACCGCGCCACTGGCGATGTAGTTCTTGAACTCCCACAGCGAGCGCAGATTCTCGCCCGCTGCGATCGGCACGCCGCCCGCCTGCATGATACGCACATGGCCCGCGACGTCGTCGGGGATGATCGGCTCCTCGAGCCAGGTGAGGTCGAAAGGAACGAAAGCACGCGCGGCGCGGATCGCCTCCTCGACCGTCCATTTCATGTTGGCATCCGCCATTAGCGGAAAGCCGTCGCCGAGATGCTGCCGCATCGCGGAGATGCGCGCGACATCGGACTTGAGGTCGGGCCGGCCGACCTTCATCTTGATGGCGCGAAAACCCTTGGCGAGGTTGCCATCGGTCTGCTTGAGCAGCGCATCGACGGAGAGATCGAGGTCGATGCCGCCGGCGTAGCACGGCACGTGCGCATCGAAGCCGCCGAGCAGGCGGTACAGCGGCAGCTTGGCGCGCCGCGCCTTCAGATCCCACAGCGCGATGTCGAGTGCCGAGAGCGCCAGCACCGCCGGCCCGCCGCGCCCGCCATAATGCAGCCCCCACCAGACATGATGCCAGATCGCCTCGGTATCGTCGGCCTCGCGTCCTTCGACCAGCGGCGGGATCTCGCGCTTGAGAATGTCGGCCACAGCCCCGCCGTTGCGCCCGACCGTATAGGTGTAGCCGACGCCCTCGGCGCCATCGGCATCGCGGATGCGGCAGGTGATCAGCTCGAACGCCGTCATGTCGCCATGCGTGGAGTCCGACAGCGTGATGGGGAGGGGGATCCGGTAGAGCCCGGTCTCGATGTTTGCGATGCGCGGCATGGTGCCTCCCTGTCTTTGGTTCTTCTTCTTCGTAGGGTGGGTTAGCTAGCGGATGCGCGAAGCGCAGTCCGCTGGCGTAACCCACCTCTTCTGTCTCTGCGGATACGAACAGTGGTGGGTTACGCCTAGCGGTTTGCGCTTCGCGCAATCCGCGGGGCTAACCCACCTTACGCTAGACTATGAAGTCCGTCGCCTCCAGCGAGGCCGCATGCACTCCGCTCAGGGTGATGGTGTCATTGGCAGTGAGGTGAATCACCGCATTGCCCGAGCTGTCATCGCTGATGAGGCCGGACAGGGTCGCCCAGTCGGCAAAACCGTAGTCGTGCAGGTTGATCACGTCGAGTTCCCCCGCGGTGCTGCCGACCGCCATGTTGCCTTGATTGAAGTCGTTGATGACGTCGTTGCCGGAGCCGGCCGTGAAGACGAAGACATCGTTGTTCGGCCCGCCCCACAGCTGATCATTACCCGCGCCGCCGTTGAGCGTGTCCGTGCCGCCAGTGATGGAGCCAGGGGTAGATGGCGCATAAGTCCGCGCATCGCCGTAGAGATGATCAGTGAACTCTCCGCCATTGAGGATGTCATTGCCGCCACGCGCACTGCCGGACATGTTCATGGCGTCGCCAATCAGCTGGGAGCCGTAGACGGCCGGCGGCGGCTCGCCGCCATTCGTCACGAAGGTCAGGGTATCGTTGCCACCCTGGGCATTGTCGGTCAATGACGTGAGCGAATCGCCGGCCAGCGTTCCACCTCCGATCGCCATGCCACTGCTGATGCCGAGCGTGAGGTCGTCGTTGCCACCGATTGTATTGCCGGTCATGGCACCGATGGCATCCCCACTGAGGGTCGCCGTGCTTTCGTATGCATATTCGAATACGTTCAGCGTGTCGTTGCCGCCATGCGCGTTGTCGCTCATGGATCCCCCGGCATCGCCACTGAACACGTTCTCGAAGGCCCGCCCACCGGTCACGCCTGTGAGCGTGTCATTGCCGCCTTGCGTGTTGCCCGACATGTCGCCTCCGGCATCTCCGTAAATGGAGATGTTGGAGCGGAAATTGCCGCCGGCGTCGGCGGTGAGCGTGTCGCTGCCGCCTGCAGCATTGCCCAACATGGTCTCGGCGTCGCCCATAATGGTGGCGCCGCTGAAGGGATAATCCACGTTCGCCGTGAGCGTGTCGTTGCCGCCGTGGGAATTGCCCTGCATGACCGTGTCTTCGCCGATCAGCGTAACGAACACGTCCGCGTTGAGGATGGTTGCCGTCACCGTGTCGTTCCCGCCCCAGCCGTCGATCGGGAAGTTGGGATCCCCGACGATGGTCGCGGTTTGGCTGAAGTCCGGAAAGGTGAGAATCAGGGTGTCGTTCGGCATCGTGCGCATGGCGCATCACTCCCATTTCATGTCAGTCACGTGACTCTGAAAACAGCGGAGGTCTCGGCGAGACGCACTGCGGTCACGCTTGGATCTGAATCTACTTGGAGTTGATGGCGGAGGTTTGCTCCTGACTCGGTTTGATTGCGGCCGAGGAACCGCGTGACGGTGCTCGCCATCGATGGCAGCACGGGACAGGCGCGGACTTCACGGAAGCCGCGATCGACCCGTTAGATCAGAGCCGTGTTAAAGCGCTATGACGTGCCGTTTGCCATCTCACCGCATCGTCGCGAGCTGCACCGCCAGCGCGCAGGCGCGGTCGTATTCGTCGAGATTGATCCATTCGTCGACCGTGTGCGCCTCGTTCTGGCCGGCACCGAAGGTCACGGTCGGAACGCCGTGGCGGACCATCCAGTTGGCGTCCAGGCCGCCATTGGCGGCGCGCACGTTCGCCGTTCCGCCCACGGCAGACACCGCCTCGATCGCGCGTTTGACCACCGGCAGGTTCTCCTTCATGCGGAACGGATAATAGTCGGTCTCGGCCTTGAATTTGACCTTGCCGGACTCGCCTTGCGCGTTGGTGACCTTCTTGGCCGCCTTCTCGAACGCGGCCTTGTAGGCCTTGGTGATCTCCTTGAAGAATTTTCCGTCGTGGCTGCGGCTCTCGCCGCGCACATGCACGTAGTCGGTGACGACATTGGTGGCATCGCCCGCGGGGCGGCCTTCGCCGCCGGTGACCGGGCCGACATTGCTGGTGCCTTGCCTCTTGCCCTTCACGACCTTGCCGAACCAGCCGCCGGCCTTCACGTCCGCAAGCGCCAGCGCCATGATCATGGTCGAGGAGATGCCGCGCTCGGGTGCGACGCCGGCATGCGAGGCGCGGCCGAAGATCTCGACGGTCCAGCGGTCGGCGCCGACGGCCCCGATCACGACGTTGGAGGCCGAGCCGCCGTCATAGTTGAACGCCATCACGGGCTTGCCGAGCTCGTCGAGCTTGACGTGCCGCGCGCCATAGAGCCCGCTCTCCTCGCGCACGCAGAACAACAGCGTGATCGGCGGATGATCGAGCTTCTGCTTTTGGAGCTCGGCGGCCAGCGTCACCAGCACGCCGCAGCCGCAGCGATTGTCGCCGCCGAGCGCGGTCTTGGCGTCGTTGACGATCTTGCGCCCCGTCAACTTTGGCTTGGCACCGGCGCACAGCGGCACCGTGTCCATGTGGGTCATGAACATGATGCGTGGATGGTTGTGCAGCGCGCCGCGGCCGGGCAGGTCGACGATGAGGTTGCCGGTCTCGGTCGGCACCGGAATGCGCGTGTTGGCGTCATCGAGCCGGATCGCCTTCGCCGGCACACCGCTCTCCTTCAGCGCAGCCGTGAGCTCCCGCCCGATCGCCGCCTCCTGCCCGGTGACGCCCTCCACGGCGAGGAAGCGCATGAGACGATCGGTGGCGGCTTTGGTGTCGACAGGCATGGACTCGAATTCCCTTGATGCGGATGGCGGCGCAGCATCTCCTGCGCTTCCGTATTTCGCAAGGGGCTCAGACGCGCTGCGTGTAGATCAAGAAAATCAGCACGCCGACCGCCAGTGCCGCCGCCATGAACAGCAGCACCGCCGGCAGCCCCGCGAGTGCGGCCACCGCGCCGGTGACGGATTGCATCAGCGCAGTGCCGAGAAAGAAGGCGAGATTGACGGCCGCAAGCGCCTTGCCGGCGACCTGCGCATCGACGAGTTGCCTGGACATGCCGAACAGCAGCGGCTGCGCCGAGGTGAAGAGCCCGATGAGCACGAACAATGCCAGATCGTAGGAGGGCGGCATGACGTTCACGCCGAACAGCCATGCAACGGCAAAGTGCGGCGCTCCCAGCGCCATCAGCGCGAGCAGTAGCGCCGCGATCGCATGCGTGCCGGCGACCAGCTCGCGGCGGCGGCCGAGCCTGCGGTCGATCATGCCGACGAGCAGCGGGCCTGCGATCATCGCCAGCGTGAACGCGCCGAGCTGGTTGCCGGCCTCGATCCGCGTCAGGCCCTTGATCTCCATCAGCCAGGGTCCTCCCCACAGGCCGCGCAGCACCAGCGTGCTCGCCAGCGACACCATCGCCAGCGCGATCACGCCGCGCAGCGGCCGTGACAGGCCGAGCCTGACCACATCGATCATCTGCGACAGCGGCGAGGACTCGTCCTTGTGCTCGGCCGGCTGGTGCGGCACCAGTACGAACACCGCCAGCGCGACGAGGATGCCGCCGATTGCGGAGATCCAGAACCCGGCGCGCCAGCCGTAAGTATCGATCACGAAAGCGAGCGGGCTCGCCGACAGCAGCATGCCGATATTGCCGATCGAGAGGATGGCGCCCGACCACAATCCGAATCGCGCCGCCGACAATTGCTTGGCTGCGAGCGTCATCGGGCACATCAGCATGCCCGAGGTGGCGACGCCGAGCAGCAGTTGCCCGACGGCGAAGCTCTCGGGCCCCGTCGCAAACCCCGAGGCCATCGCGCCGAACACGGTTCCCGCCAGCAGGGCGAGCGACACCGGCCGCACGCCTAACCGGTCCATCGCCGCGCCGACCGGGATCTGCGAGGCTGCAAAGGCAAAGTGGTAGACCGACGTGAGGCTCGCCAGCGCCTGCGGCTCGATGTGGAAATCCGCCGCCATCAGGTCGAGGCTCACCGCCGGAATGGTGCGCAGCAGGGTCGACAGCATGTGGCCGCAGGCGAGCGCGACCAGCGCGAAGATCAGCGCGCGGGTGGCGGTGCCCGCGTCGTCGTCGGCATTGGTCATGAGCGTCCCGTCCCGAGAAGGTTTTAGGGTGGGTTACAGGATTGAGGGGGCGGGTGCCAATGGCGGCAGCGCGCCCCCCTCATGCCGGAATGTGACCTCGGGCTGGTACTCGACCTCTCGAGCAATGCCATTGCCGAGAGGTTAGCCGCATTGCAACGCACCACCTTTGAGACGGCACGCAGCCTGGTAGGGAGTCATGGCGTTGCGCCGCGGGGATAAAGTGTTGTGGGCGTCTCCGCGGTGCGCGCGACGGTTGCATCATCTTCGCTCTTGGGAGCTTCCGTTGGCGAACGTAGGAACAAAGGAGACATCGTCTCTCTTACCTAGGTTAGGGAGACCTGATCATGCTGTCCTCGAGACCGCCACGGCCCATTCGCACGACGCTCGATCTTGCGAACGCTGAGCAGGTCAAGTCGGTCCGCAGGCGGCTTCGCATCTCCAATGCCGATCTGGTCAGGATCGTCGACAAGATCGGCAACTCTCTGGCGGCCATCGAGAAGGAAGTGGAGCTCGAAAAGCTGGCCGTTCAGCAAGGTAGTGCCAGGGACGCAGCGACGACCCTCGAATGAATCCAACCCATCACGTGGGAAAGGAGAATTGCGATGAACAGTCTGATCTACCTCATAGGGCTCATCGTTGTGATCGCCGTCATTCTTTCGTTCTTCGGCTTGCGATGACCCGCCACGGCCCGGCAGGCGACCGCCGCGCCGGTGAAGTCATTCTTAATGTCGCGTGCAGCAAATGGTTGATGCGCACCAGGTCAATACCATCATAGCGACGACGCTTTGTGCGTTCTTCGAGCGGCTTCCCGACGCTCAAATCGGCACTGAGGAAGCCAAGCTGCTGGCCAAGCAAATCACTGAAGCGCTGAACGCAGCTGGGCTGCAGATTGTCCCTGTGGCTCCGGCGAGCACACGGCCCTAGTTCTATGGCTGCGGCACCGAGCTTTCTGGCTTAAGGCTCCATCAGAGCTTCGTTTTCTTGAGGTCATGTCTCGCGCCGGAATGGCGTCATCCGCGTCGCTCCTGGGCCGCAATCTATTTCAACTCGATCAGCAGCTTCCAAGCGTCCTCCAGCAAGGCCTTCATCCGGTGTCGCTCGGCGCGGGCGTCCGGTGTGCACATTCCATGTTGATATGCATTCCGGTTGCCCTTCGGAGCGCCCGATCTTGGCGCGCCGCCATGCATGCGGCAGCGGCGCTTGCCGTGCACGGCTGGCGCGCGGCACGCGAGACCGCGGCGCGTCTGCGCCCCGCAGCGCGGGCTCGACTGCATTGCATCGGTATGACGGATGTGATCGCCGGTCATACGCAGGCGCCACTCGTATGGACCTCGCGGCCTGCGCCCGTTTCTACATTCGAAGTCGTCTCCATTGCGCCAGCCTCCGCAATGATCATGCTGGCATGCTGCGTGACGTTGCCCACGATCGCCCGTCCGCCGTCCTGCACCGACAAATTCTGCACCGTGATCGCGCGCTCGTCGCTGTTGCGGTGGCGGTTCAGCGCTTCGACCTGGGCGGCGAAGGTGCGGGAGAGCCGGGTCAAGGCGCGGGCGATGCCCTCCTGCTGCGTCAGATCGTCGGTGCAGGCGAGACGGCAGGCACAGCGCATCGCCGCCATGTGCACCGACACCATCTGGGAGACCAGCAAGGCCTCGATGGAATCCTTCGGCGCGATGCTCCTGATGGTCGAGATCATGAAGGCGAGATTGGCCTCATCCGGCTTCTGCCCGACCACGCTGGCCTTGACCAATTGCCTCAATATGCCGTGCATCGCGTCGCGGTCGGCGGCGCCGAGCGCCTCGGCCAGCAGCCGCTCGCCGGTGTGCGGGTCGGGATGGCGGATCGCAATGCGCCGCTTGTAGAGTTTTACGCGCGGGGTCGCGGCGGGAACGCTGCGATCGGATGCCGCGAGCGGCGAGGGGATGTGGCGTTCGAGAGCTGTCGTCATGGGCATGTGTCCTTTGAGCGCGCAAGCGCGAACGGCCGTTCGCCGCTGCGCGCGAATGCGGATTTCGGAATGTCGATGAAGGGTTTAGACGCAACCGCGTCGGCACGGGTCCGGACCGGCAGGCCGTGACGCTCGCGACTGTTGCGATGATGGCATTATGGCACTGTTTTGCCCGACGCGACAGAATTTATTTCGTAAATCCGAAAAATTTCCTCGGCCCTGCGCAAGCCTTTGTTCTGAAAGGGGCGGTCTACTGTGCATGGGGTTGTTTTCGCACTTTTGTATTGGAAGCGGCACGCACGTGCCGTGCGGCGGAATGCCGGCGCTCAAACGCGATTGCGAAATCCGGCACGGCCGCTATTCATGACTTCTACGGCGTCGCACCAACAAGCATGCACAAGCGACGCCAAGAGGTCTGGGAGAGAACGAATGCAACGAACCGCCCGCCTGCTGGCAGTCATCGCAGCTCTATGCGCCTTGGCGCCGGCGACAGAGGCTCTCGCGCAGAAATATCCGTCGCGGCCGGTCAAGATCATGGTCGGCTTCAGTGCGGGCGGCCCGGTCGACGTCGTCGCGCGCATCATTGGCGACCGCTTGAGCAACAAGCTCGGCCAGCCCTTCGTGGTCGAGAACCGCGCCGGCGCCAACGGCATGATCGCGGCCGAAGCCGTCGCGCGCGCCGAGGCGGACGGCTACACCATGCTCGCCTGCAACTCGTCGACGATCACGCTGAACAAGACGCTGTTCAAGGACATCCGCTACGATCCGCAAGTCGACTTTGCGTCGCTCACCACGGTGGTCTCGGCGCCGCTCGTCCTCGTCGTCAATCCCGAGAATCCCAAGACGGCGAACGTCAAGTCGGTGGCCGATCTCGTCGCTGCGGCGAAGGCCGCGCCCGGCGCGCTCGCCTACGGCTCGGGCGGCAACGGCAATCTCGCCCATCTCGCCATGGAGCTGCTCAGCCAGAAGGCCGGCATCAAGCTGATCCATGTGCCCTATCGCGGCGGCTCGGCCGCCGAGGTCGGCATTCTCGCGCAGGAGGTGCTGGCGGTGTTCGATCCGCTCTCCGCCGTGCCGCTGGTCAAGGCCGGCAAGCTGCGCGCGCTGGCGGTGTCCTCGGCCGAGCGGCTGCCGGCGCTGCCCGACGTGCCGACCGTGGCGGAAGCCGGCTATCCCGGATTCGACATCTCGTTCTGGGTCGGCTTCTTCATGCCCAAGGCAACACCCGCGCCGATCCTGGAAACCCTGCACCGGGAGATCGTCGCCGCCGCCAAGGATCCCTCGGCCGAGGAGAAGCTCGGCGCGCAAGGCGTCGTCAGCGTGCTCAGCCCGGCCGACTACGCCGCGAAGATCGCCAAGGAGACCAAGGAGCTCGCAGAGGTGGTCGCGGCGGCGAACATCAAGGCGGAATAGGGCGCGACGCGCTATCTGCCGATCAGCAGCTTAAGCCGGTCGAGCAGCGGACGCTGTCCTGCATTGATCTTCTCCTGCGCCGCGTCGAGCGTGAACCATTCGGCGCGGTCGACTTCCGGAAAGGCCTGCCGCTTGCCGCTGCGCGGCGGCCATTCCATCTCGAACGTGTTGCTGCGAATGCTGCGCACGTCGAGATCGAGCTCGGCCGCGAACGCGGTGACGAGCTTGCCCCCGCGCTGCCTGACCTGGCCCAGCGGGGTCAGCGGCAGGGAAAGCTCCTGTCCCAGCTCCTCGGCGAACTCACGTCGCGCCGCGATCTCCGCGTCGTCCGTGTATTCACCCTTCGGGATCGACCATGCGCCGAGATCCTTGTTGCGCCAGAACGGCCCTCCGGGATGGACCAGGAGCACCTCGATGTTCCCACGCTTGCGATAGGCGATGATCCCGGCACTCTTCGATGGCATTGCAGGTTCCGCAAAAAGAGCCGCGGCCTTCCCTCGGGAAAAAGTGGAACTGCGCGTCCTAGCGCAGGTTAGTAGCCAATGTTCATTTGATGAAAGGGAGTGAACCATGATCCGCCTGTTGGCAACCACCGCATTGGGGGTGGTGCTGGCGAGCGCCGCGTTTGCGCAATCGCCCAGCACGAATCCGCCGTCTCAGCAGACGCCGCAGTCCCAGTCGAACTCGACCGCGCCATCCACGAGCTCGCAGTCGAGCGCGACCGACAAGCAGCAGACCACATCGCAACCGCAGCAATCCCCGTCGTCGGGAACGCCGGCCCAGACCACGCAGACCAACCCACCATCGTCCGGCTCCGGCACCGCCAATACGGGCTCGACTGCGCAGTCGCAGAGCGGTGCGACAAATTCCAATGCAACCGGCAACCAGCCTGCAACGCAGCAGAGCGCCAATCCGCCAGCTGCGAACACCAACCAGGCACAGGACCGGTCCAATCCGCCGCCGGCCAGCAATCAAGCCCAGCAGGCACCGGCCGCATCTGGAACCAACCAGGCCCAGCAGGCACCGACTGCGCCGACGAGCAACCAGGCGGCCGCCCAGGCCGACGTCAACCTCAACAAGCAGCAGGAGACCAAGATCAGCGCGTCGATCTCGCACCTCAACGTGCGGCCGCTGACCAACGTCAATTTCGCGCTGAACGTCGGCACGGTGGTGCCGCGCGACGTGCACCTCTCGACGCTGCCGCCCGACGTCGTCGAGATCGTGCCGCAATATCGCGGCTACAGCTTTGCGCTGGTGAAAGATCAGATCGTCGTGGTCGATCCGGCGACCTACAAGATTGTGACGGTGCTGCCATACTCAGGCCAGTCCACGGCGACAACGACCACGCGCGAGCGCAGCGCCAGCAAGTTCTCGGATCGCGATCGCGAGGTGATCCGCAAGCATGCGAAAACCCGTACCGAGGGGCGCAAGGAAGTGCGGACCACCGGCAGCACGGCGCGCAGTGAGATCCGCGTCGGTGACCGTCTTCCCGAGAGCGTCGAGGTCGAGGAGTTCCCGACCACGGTCTACCGCGATGCGCCGGGCTTGCGTGAATATCGCTACATCCACCGCGACACCCGGACCTATGTCATCGAGCCGCGCGAGCGGCGGGTGATCGAGGAGATCGACTAGGTCGATTTAGGTCGGAGCCGCCGCAAGCGAGCGGCTCCGATCGTTAGCCTGACGTCCGTTCGCGCGATGCGAGACGAACGGCGCGAGCCTTCGCGCTCTTTCCGGCCGCGCGTGCCGCGATCATGCTGCGGGCCTTGGCGGGAGCCGTGACATTCTTCCGCAACAGTGTGGCGAGCCGCTTGCGGGCGCCCTTCGTCGTCACGCGCGCCGCGACTTGCTCCGCCTTGCGAATGATGTTCGCAACCGAAGGCGTCAGGTTCACCGGAACCCAGGCGACGTCCTTGGCCTTCGAAAGACTGCCGATGCCTTCGCATGGCGCTTCGCGCGGCAGGTCGATGCGGATCGCGAGTGCCTCCGACCGTTCGGTCCAGTCTTCGGCCTTGGTGCCGGTGATGATCCGGACATAGTCGCGCGTCTCACGCGGCAGCTCGCTCTGCCTGGCAAGCCATTTCTGGATGCGGCCGGGACCGGCATTGTACGCCGCGGCAGCAAGGCCGAGATTGCCGAAATCGTCGCGCAGCTTGCGCAGGAATTTTGCCGACGCCGGCAGCGCCTTCATCGGATCGAAGGGATCGTCGAGCCCGACCTCGGCGGCCGTCCCCGGCATGAACTGCGCGACGCCCTGCGCGCCAGCATGGCTGACCTCGTTGGACTTGAAGCGGCTCTCCTGCCAGATCAGGCGCGCGAAGAACGGCACCGGAATGCCGCTGGATTCGGCGGCCTCGCGCAGCGCGTGACAAAATCGTTCGGTTGGCGAGGGCTCCGCCTGCACCACCGGCTCGACCGCGCGCGGTGGCTCGATCACCTGCTCGTAAGCCGCGTGCGCGTTGGCAAGCTCGATCGCCTGCACGCTGGCGACGAAGAGCTCGACCACCGGAACAAGTGACGAGGCATGATTGTTCTTGAGAACAGTGGTGTCGAAACGTGATGCTTGGCGGGATGCCGACGGATCGAGATCGCACATCAGAAGCAGAAACGCGGCGCAAGCCGCGACGACAAATCGCATTTGCTGGGAGAACCTCGAACTGTGGGATGAACGGCCAGCGATGCGCCGGCGACAGGAAGTTCTTAACCGTCCGATTGCGGCAAAGCTGCGGTCTCTCGGGTTCCTTCGGTGTTACTACGGTGTTCCCGAAGAGAAACTCTCCGCGGCTTTGCGGGCTGTTTGCGAGTGGGATGCGCGATGACGATGCGATGGATACTAGGCGCGGTGATGTCGCTGTGGCTCGTCGCTCCGGCGCTCGCAGGCAATCTCGAGCCTGCTGCGGTGAATGACGCTGCGCGTCCTGCGAAGCCACCGGCCACCGACAAGCTGAATGCAGCCGTGGTGAAGCTTCAGGTGCTGCTCGATCGCGCGCATTATTCGCCCGGCGAGATTGACGGCAAGCTCGGCGAGAACGCGCAGAAGGCGCTCAAGGCGTTCGCGGAGCAGAACGGCATCGCATCCGACAAGGTTGTGGCGCCGGAGCTCTGGGACAAGCTGACCGCGGCGAGCGAGGGCCCGATCCTCGTCGACTACAAGATCACCGACGCCGACGTGAAGGGACCGTTCTTAAAGAAGCTGCCGGCCAAGCTCGATGACATGAAGTCGCTGGACGCGCTGAGCTACACCAGCCCGCTCGAAGGACTTGCCGAGAAATTCCACATGAGCGCGGATCTGCTCAAGGCGCTCAATCCGGGCAAGACCTTCGACAAGGCCGGAGAGACGATCGTCGTTGCCAATGTTCCGGCGCGGCGCGAGCTGCCGCGCATTGCCCGGCTCGAAGTCGATAAGACCAACGGGACCTTGAAAGCGTTCGACGCAAGCGGCGCTCTGCTGGCGTTCTATCCGGCGTCAGTCGGCAGTCCGGATCGCCCGACGCCAACGGGAACGCTGAAGGTCACCGCCAGCCATGAACTGCCGACCTACCGCTACAATCCCGAGTACAAGTTCAAGAGCGTCAAGTCCAAGAGACCGTTCGACATCAAGCCGGGTCCGAACAATCCGGTGGGCGCATACTGGATCGGCCTGTCGGCGCAGGGCTACGGCATCCACGGAACGGCAGAGCCCGACAAGGTCAGCAAGTCGGCGTCGCACGGCTGCGTTCGCCTCACCAATTGGGATGCGCGGGTGCTCGGCGAGAACGTGAAGCGCGGCATGCCCGTCGTCTTCCTCGATGCGCCGACGGAATCCTCATCGAGGCGGCAGGGTGCGCCCGCTGCGAAGCGTGCCGCGAACTAGTCCTTCGGAAAATCCTTGCGCATCGCGATCTCCGCGGCGTCGCCGGGCGACAGCACGTTTTGATCGAAGGCGGCCTGCGGCGTCGTCATGATGTCGTAGAGCGAGATGCCCTTGATCGGCTTGCCCATGAGCTCGCGGACGCATTCGGCGAGCGTGCCGTTGTAGACGAGATAGGGCGGCCCGCGATCCTTCTGCCGCTCGCCCTTCAGCGACGGCCATTTCTTCAGCTCGGCCGGCGCGTCATAGGCGATCGGCGATCCCTCTTTGAACATGCGTTTGGCCCCGGTGGCTTGATGGCCGGGAAGTCTACAGCCGCCGGGTAAACGCCCGTTAAAGAATTGGTTCAAATCAGCCGGCAATGAAGGCGAGCAGGGTGCCGTTGGCCTTGGCCGGCGGCACGCAGATCGCAGCTGCGCTCCGCACGGCGGCTGGCCCCAGCGCCTTCTCGGTCGCCGCGAGGTCGCCGCTGACCAGCACCAGCGCGGCGCCACCGCGCTCTGAGAGGCCATTCAGCGACACGCCGGGATAGCGCTTGGCGAGCTGGTCCAGCGTCAAATAGACGAAGTCGGCGCGATCGCCGCCGGAAGGCACGATGACGGCGCCGTCCGCGTCGGCCTTCGCCTCGCGGTCGATCAGGCGGGCGAGATGCGCGGCCTCCTTGGCGGGCTCTGGCGTTGCGATCAGCGTCTGCTTGATCCGCTTGGCCGCATTGGCGTGGGTCATCAGCTCGGGGATCCACACGGTCTCGGGGGTCTTGTGCTGGCAGGCGAAGATGCGCACGCCGCCCGGCGCTTCAGCCGTCGGCCACATGAAGGTGCGGAATTTCGCCGCCGAGATCGTGCCATCAGGCAGCGTGACGGGACGTTCGAAATCGGTCGGGCCGATCGGCTCCAGGCCGCGTGCACGGATTTCCCCGGCGCCGGCGGCGCTATCGACTGCGGTGAAAGCGATGCGCTCGATGCCCTCGCCATGGCGCTCGACGAAGGCGCGGGCCGGCGCATTGTGCTCGGTTGCCACGAGCACGCCGAGCAGCTCCATGTAATCGGGGTCGAACATGATGGTGTAATTGCCGGTGCCCATATGCGCGCTGTGGGTGCCGCGCGGCGAGACCGTGAAGCCGAGTTGTCTGTAGTTCTCGGCGGCCTTGTCGAGGTCCTTCACCATGACGACGGCGTGGTCGATACCGATGACGTTCTTGAGGGCCACTGTTGCTATTCCCCGATTGCAAGCTGATTTTGCGCCGCGCCGGCGGCTGCCGGCCATGTCTACGCCGGATGGGCCGTCAAGTCATTTTCAATTCGGCGAGAGATGCGGAATTTCATTCCGCGCGATGCATCCTCCGACGCGCTTCAGCGCGCCTGCTCGAGGTAAGCCGCGAGGACGGCGCGCTCCTCGCCGGTCATTTCCGTGATGTTGCCCGGCGGCATCGCATTCGACCAGGCCGCGACCCGTCCGATCAGGCGGATGTTGCGATGGATGTGCTCGGGCGTGTCGAGCACAATGCCCTTCGGCGCGGTGACGATGCCGGCCCAGACCGGCTCGGCCGCGTGGCACATGCTGCAGCGGGACATCACGATCTCCTCGACATTGGCGGCCGTGACCGGCGCCGACAATGCGCCCGTCTTCACCTCGCGCGGTCCGGCGGCGGAGAGGAGGAGGATCGCAATCACGCCGGCCGCGGCCACGCCCCACACCCACCAGGGTGATTGGCGCCTGGCATGACGCTCGTTGAAGAAGTGGCGGATCACCGGCCCGAGCGCCAGGACGATCGCGACGATGATCCAGTTGAACCGCGTGGCGTAGAGCAGGGGATAGTGGTTGCTGATCATCAGCACGACGACGGGAAGCGTCAGGTAATTGTTGTGGACCGAGCGTTCCTTGCTGGCCTTGCCGAGCTTGGGGTCAGGCGCTTGTCCGGCGATCAGGCTGGCCACGATCTTCTTCTGGTTCGGAATGATCAGCGTGAAGACGTTGGCGACCATGATGGTGCCGATGATCGCGCCGATCTGGTTGAAGGCGCCGCGTCCGCTCAGCACATGGGTGAAGGCGTAAGTGAGTGCGACCAGGAACAGATAGCCGCCGATGGCGAAAGGCAGTTCGCGCTGGGCGAGCCCGGTGCGGCAGGCGGCCTCATAGAGCAGCCACGCCAGCGCCAGGCTGCAGAAGCTGAACAGTCCGGCCTGGAATGATGTGAGGTCGAGGATCGACTTGTCGACCAGGAACAAGTCGGCCTCGAGATAATACACCACCACCATCAGCGCGAAGCCGGACAGCCAGGTGGTGTAGGCCTCCCATTTGAACCAGGTCAGCTCGTCCGGCATCTGGCTGGGCGCGACCAGGTATTTCATGATCCGGTAGAAGCCGCCGCCATGGACCTGCCAGGCCTCGCCCTGCACGCCGCCCGGCAGGTCGGCCTTCGGCTTCAGGCTGAGGTCGAGGGCGATGAAATAGAAGGAACTGCCGATCCAGGCGATTGCGGCCACCACGTGCAGCCAGCGCAGCAGCAGGCTCGCCCATTCCGATATGACGGATCCCCACATGATCTCCTCATCCGGCGCGACCTGGATGCCGTAGCCTCCATGACCGTAACCGGCGATCGCCGCCCTCACAATGTGTCGCACCGTTCAACCGCATTTTCCAGTATGATGGACTGCGGCTGATGCACATCGTGCGGGCATGAACTGACGTGGGATTCGGCAGGCGCCAAACTCGCCGAGAGACCTTTTGCGGGTGATCGGCGTTGACGCACGACACGCCCAAGGCGGAGGACGACGAATTGAGCGACAGGATAAGGTTCGTGGCGATGCTCGCAGCGCTGCTGGCTGCTGCTGCGGCCGGCGCACACGCCGAGCCCGTGTTGCAGGGCAAGGATGCCTATGGCGATTG
The DNA here is from genome assembly GCF_020193935.1 of Bradyrhizobium sp. NBAIM08. Classification (NCBI taxonomy): domain Bacteria; kingdom Pseudomonadati; phylum Pseudomonadota; class Alphaproteobacteria; order Hyphomicrobiales; family Nitrobacteraceae; genus Bradyrhizobium; species Bradyrhizobium sp. NBAIM08. The sequence goes on from NZ_JADYVR010000006.1 coordinate 41,628, forward strand.
GCGCGCCGACAAGCCCGGCACGGTCAGGCTGATCCGGCCGCAGGATCTGGTCAGGCCCGGCGCCACGCGATCGGTTGCGAGCTCGTCGCGCGTGGTGCCGCGTCCGCCGGAAGCCCAGCTCCAGGTGCCGGCCGGCTTCAAGATCGAGCTGTTCGCCGAAGGCCTGCGTGCGCCGCGCATCATCCGCGCGGCGCCGAATGGCGATGTGTTCGTCGCGGAAACACGCGCCGGCACCGTTCGGGTGCTGCGCGCGGGCGAGGGCGGCAAGGTCGCGACCAACGAGATCTTCGCCAGCGGCCTGCGGCAGCCGTTCGGCATCGCTTTCTTTCCGAACGGCGACAATCCGCAATGGGTCTATGTCGCCAACACCGACAGCGTCGTTCGCTTTCCCTACAAGGCCGGCGATGTGAAGGCGCGCGGCAAAGCGGAGACGGTTGTCGCAAGCCTGCCGGATGGGGGCCATTCCACCCGCGATATCGTCTTCACGCCCGACAACAAGCGTATGCTGGTGTCGGTGGGTTCGCTCAGCAACGTCGCCGAAGGCATGGGCACGCCGCCCGGCGGGATGGAGGCGTGGGCGAAGACGCAGCCGCTCGGCGCCACATGGGCCAGCGAGCTCGAGCGCGGCGCGGTGCTGGCCTTCAACCCTGACGGCAAGGAGCGAAAGATCCATGCCACCGGTATCCGCAACTGCGTCGGCCTCGCGATCCAGCCGCAGACCGGTCTGCCCTGGTGCTCGACCAATGAGCGCGACGGTCTCGGCGACGACCTCGTGCCCGATTACGTCACGAGCGTGAAGGAAGGCGCGTTCTACGGCTGGCCATGGTTCTATATCGGTGGCAATGAAGACCCGCGCCATGCCGGCGCGCGGCCGGATCTAAAGGACAAGGTGACTGTGCCCGATGTGCTGATCCAGCCGCACTCGGCCTCACTCGGCATGACCTTCTACCAGGGCGCGCAGTTTCCGCCCGAATACCAGGGCGACGCCTTCGCCGCCCAGCACGGCTCCTGGAACAGGTCGAAACGCACCGGCTACAAGGTGATCCGCATCCGCATGAAGGACGGCAAGCCGACCGGCGAGTACGAGGATTTCGTCACCGGGTTCGTCGTGAACGATACGGAAGTGTGGGGCAGGCCGGTGGGAGTGGCGGTGGCGAAGGATGGATCGCTGCTGATCTCGGAAGATGGCAACGGCACGATCTGGCGGGTGACAAGCGCGCCGCGGTGACGCTGCACCCTCTCCCCTTGTGGGAGAGGGTGGCTTCGCGAACGCGAAGCCGGGTGAGGGGTATCTATCGTCACGAGCAGTCTCAGGTGTAGAGAGAACCCCTCATCCGGCGCTTTGCGCCACCTTCTCCCACAAGGGGAGAAGGAAGAAGAGCACCTCATCCCCGTCTCACGCTCGCACCACCATCCACCGGCAGCGTCACACCGGTGATGAAATTCGCCTCATCGCTCGCCAGGAACAGCGCGGCGTTGGCGACGTCCCAGCCCGTACCCATCTTTCTGCGCAGCGGCACCTTGCTGTCGCGTTCGGCTTCGACCTCGGCGCGGGTCTTGTGCCATTCGCGGGCGCGGGTGTCGACGGCCATCGGCGTGTTCATCAGGCCGGGCAGGATGACGTTGGCGCGGATGCCGTATTCGGCGTTCTGGTAGGCGAGCTGTTCGGTGAAGGCGATCATCGCCGACTTCGTCGCTTTGTAGGCGACGTAAGGATAGGTGGTGATCGCGGCCATCGACGAGATGTTGATGATGGCGCCGCTTCTCTGCGCGCGCATGATCGGGATCACTTCCTTCGCGGTGAGGATGCAGCTCTTCAGATTGATCGCGACGACGCGATCGAACGCCTCCTCGGTTATTTGCAGCAGCTCGGCATCGCCACCGGCGAGGCTGACGCCGACATTGTTGTGCAGCACGTCGATACGCTCCCAGCGCGATTGCGCGTCCGCAACCATCGCCTTGATGTCCGCAGCTTTGGTCACGTCCGCCTTGAAGGCCGCCGCCGTGCCGCCTTTCGCGGTGATCATCGTGACCGTCTCCTGCGCCGATTCCAGATGGTGGTCGACACACAAGACCTTGGCGCCCTCGCGCGCGAAGGTGAGCGCGGTCGCGCGGCCGTTCCCCATGCCTTCGCCGGGGCTTTGCCCGGCGCCGACGACGATCGCGACCTTGTCCTTCAAGCGCATCTCGGTTCACTCCCGTCCTTGTCATTATTTTCGTGCAGACTAGCAATCGCGCTCCTGGGAGAGAAGAGCGCGCTTTCCGCGTTCATGTCATTGACATCGCACGGAATTGCATGTGGCGGCCGGTCCATCGCGCATGGCTGGCCGTTGCGGTCGAGGAACCGTTCCGGCCTCGCAGCGTTTGTCGCGGAGCCTTTCCCGCGCTAGGCTCAGTCTCGGGGCTTCCCAACCACCAGTGGCTTGCCGATGAATCTGCTCGATCCGCAAGGGCCCGTGGCTGCGGCCAATAGAACTATTTTGGTCGATTCGGTCTTCATCATGCTCGTGATCGTGGTGCCGACCATTTTCGCGATTCTGGCTTTCGCGTTCTGGTTTCGCGCCTCGAATCCGAGGGCGCGCTACCAGCCGGAGTTCGTCTATTCCGGCCGCGTCGAGATGGTGGTGTGGTCTATTCCGGCGCTCACCGTGATCCTGCTCGGCGGCGTCGCCTGGATCGGCTCGCATCAGCTCGATCCCGCCGCGCCCGTGCCGGGCACCGGCAGCCCAGTGCGGATCCAGGCGGTCTCGCTCGACTGGAAATGGCTGTTCATCTATCCGGACCAGCGCATCGCCACCGTCAACACGCTGACGGTGCCGGCCGGCGCCGAGCTGAATTTCCAGCTGACGTCATCGAGCGTGATGAACACGTTCTTCATCCCGCAGCTCGGCAGCATGATCTACACCATGAACGGCATGGTGACGAAGCTGAACCTGCGCGCCGACAACGAAGGCAAGCTTCAGGGCCTGTCCGCGCATTTCTCCGGCGACGGTTTCCCGGACATGATGTTCGACGTCAACGTGATCTCGCCGCTCGCCTTCCCGGACTGGGTGGCGAATACGGCGAAGACGGACGCGGTGCTGAACGAGGACAGCTACAAGAAGCTGATGCAGCAGGGCATTGAGAAGGGCAGGCCGGTCTACCGCCTCGACGATCCGCGCCTATTCGATTTGATCGCGACCCAGCACATTCCGCCGGGACCCGGGCCGGCCCTCGCGTCCGAAGCAGGCCGGTCGCACAGTGGAGGCCATGATGCTCGGTAAGCTCGATTGGTCGGCCATCCCGCTCGACCAGCCGATTCCGCTCGTCGCCGGCGCGGTGGTGCTGGTCGCGATCCTCGGCGTGCTGGGCTGGGTCGTGGTGAAGGGACATCTGCCCTATCTCTGGCACGAATGGATCACCAGCGTCGACCACAAGCGCATCGGTGTCATGTACATCCTGCTCGCCTCGGTCATGCTGCTGCGCGGCGGCAGCGACGCCATCATGATGCGGATCCAGCAGGCTGTGGCGTATCAATCGCAGGGCTATCTGCCGCCGGAGCACTACAACCAGATATTCTCCGCGCACGGCACCATCATGATCTTCTTCGTGGCGATGCCGTTCGTGATCGGGCTGATGAACCTCATCGTACCGCTCCAGCTCGGCGTGCGCGACGTCGCCTTCCCGACGCTCAATTCGGTCGGCTTCTGGCTGACGGCGACGGGTGCGCTCTTGGTCAATATCTCGCTCGTGGTCGGCGAATTCGCGCGCACCGGCTGGCTCGCCTTTCCGCCGCTGTCGGAACTGTCCTATTCGCCCGGCGTCGGCGTCGACTATTACGCCTGGTCGCTGCAGATCTCCGGCGTCGGCACGCTGGTGGCCGGCATCAATCTCGTCACCACCGTGCTGAAGCTGCGCACCAAGGGCATGAACTACCTGCGCATGCCGATGTTCTGCTGGACCACGCTGGCCTCGAACCTCCTCATCGTCGCGGCGTTCCCGATCCTTACCGCGACGCTGGCGATGCTGCTGCTCGACCGCTATCTCGGCTTCCACTTCTTCACCAACGAGGCCGGCGGCAACGTCATGATGTTCATGAACCTGATCTGGGCCTGGGGCCATCCCGAGGTCTACATCCTGGTGCTGCCCGCCTTCGGCATCTTCTCCGAGGTGGTCTCGACATTCTCCGGCAAGGCGCTATTCGGCTACCGCTCCATGGTGCTCGCGACCATGGCGATCTGTGTCGTCTCCTTCATGGTCTGGCTGCACCACTTCTTCACGATGGGCGCAGGTCCCAACGTCAATGCCATCTTCGGCATCGCCAGCATGATCATTGCGATACCGACCGGCGTGAAGATCTACAATTGGCTGTTCACGATGTATGGCGGCCGCATCCGTTTTGCGACACCAATGTTGTGGTCGGTCGGCTTCATGGTGACGTTTCTCATCGGCGGACTGACCGGCGTGCTGCTCGCGGTGCCGCCGGCCGACTTCATGCTCCACAACAGCATGTTCCTGGTGGCGCACTTCCACAACGTGATCATCGGCGGCGTGCTGTTCGGTGTTTTTGCCGGCTTCGAGTACTGGTTCCCGAAGGCGTTCGGGTTCCGTCTCGACGAACGCTGGGGCAAGGCCGCGTTCTGGTTCACCTTCATCGGTTTCTTCATAACCTTCATGCCGCTCTACATTGCCGGCATGCTCGGCATGACCCGGCGCATGCAGCACTACGACGTCGCGGCCTGGCGGCCCTGGATGATCGTTGCGGCGGTCGGCGTGGCGGTGCTGACGATCGGGGTGATCTGCCAGATCGTGCAGCTCGTCGTCAGCATCCGCAATCGCGAGGCGTTGCGCGACCGCACCGGCGATCCCTGGGACGGGCGCTCGCTGGAATGGGCAACCTCGTCGCCGCCGCCGGCGTTCAACTTCGCCTTCAATCCCGATGTGCGCGGCGAGGACGCCTATTGGGATATGAAGGCGCGCGCGAGGCAGCAATCGCTCGCGCATAAGACGCCGGATTATCAGGATATCGAGATGCCCCGGAATTCCCCGACCGGATTCGTCTGTGCCTTCTTCGCCACCATCATGGGATTCGCGCTGATCTGGCACATCTGGTGGATGGTGATCCTGGGCGGCTTGGGCGCTTGGGCGACCTTCGTCGTGTTCGCCTGGCGCGACCATGACGAATACGTCATCCCGGCCGAGGAGGTCGCCCGCATCGACCGCAGCAACATCGAGGAACGGCGCAACCTCGTCAGCATGGCGGGAGCAGTCTGATGGCGATGACCGCGACCGCAAGCCACGCGCACGCCGATCCCCATCATATCGGCCTCGTCATCGAGCATCCCGGCCCCGCGCCGAAGCGGATCGTGACCGCCTACGGCTTCTGGATCTTCCTGCTCTCCGACATCGTGATGTTCTCCTGCTTCTTCGCGGCCTATGCGGTGCTGTCAGGCCAGACCGCCGGCGGCCCCAAGGGCGCGGAGATCTTCGAGCAGAGGAACGTGGCGATCGAGACGGTCTGCCTGCTGTTGTCGAGCTTCACCTGCGGCATGGCCAGCATCGCCGCCGACGTGCGCAACCGGTTCTGGTTTTATCTTAGCATGACCGTGACCTGCGTGCTCGGGCTGATATTCCTCGTTCTCGAGTTTCGCGAATTTGCCGACCTCATCGCGCGCGGCTATGGCCCGTCACGCAGTGCGTTCCTGACCGCGTTCTTCTCGCTGGTCGGCTGCCATGGCCTTCACGTCTCCGCCGGCGTGCTGTGGCTTCTCACCATGATGGCCCAGGTGTTCGCCAAGGGCTTTCGCGCAGACATCTTGCGCCGGATGACGTGCTTTGCGCTGTTCTGGCACGCGCTCGACATCGTCTGGGTCGCAGTGTTCTCCGTCGTTTACCTGCTCGGGAGCGCGCCATGAGTGAGCAGACGCATGGGATGGTCAAACGCGACCTCGCGCCGGGCGAGGAAGAAGAGCATAGCGTCGGCGCAAGGATCCTCGGTTACGTCGTCGGGCTCGTGCTCGCGCTGCTGCTCACGGCGACGTCGTTCTTCATCGCCGGCACGGACCTGGTCTGGCAGCCCTCGATTCCCGTCGCGCTGATCGTGCTCGCGATCGCACAGATGGGCGTGCATCTGGTGTTCTTCCTGCACATCACTACCGGCCCCGACAACACCAACAACGTGCTGGCGCTCGCCTTCGGGCTGCTGGTGGTGTTCCTGGTGGTCGGCGGCACGGTCTGGATCATGGCGAATCTCAACGCCAACATGCCGCCGATGGACCAGATCATGCGGATGCAGTGACAGCCGCGCAAAAAGAGAGAGCCGCTTGCTAGTGACAAGCGGCCCAAGTCTAGGGAGGAAACGCCCAAGCAAAGACAATCGGCCGGAGCCGGATTGCTGCCAAGGAAACGCTCGCGCAAGGGCGCTTGCGTTGGCATACAAATGCAGCAACCGCCGACGAAGTTCAATTCCGGATCAATACGGTCTCGGATTACCACTCACGGGTGCGTGAGGGAGCTTGCTCACCTTGGCCGGCGGCAATTGTAGGCCATGCGGAAGCCGGCCGCCTGGGCGTCGTCCTCCGAGCAGAACCAGCGATCCGGTGTCGTGGTCGCGGGATAGCTCGGGCATCCCCGCAGATGGTAGATGCCGATATTGCCGGTGACGCGGGCGCGCACCGCGAGCTTGCCCTTGATGCTGCAGTTGGGGGGCATGGTCAGCTCCTCCGGAAACAGCACGGCGCGGATTTCCTTGTCGCGGTCCGGGCGGCAGGCGGTGCCCAGCAGCGCGCCGTCCTTCTTGCCGCTGCGGAAATCTTGCGGTGCAACAAAACAGCCCTTCCAGATCCCCGCCGCCGTCGTCTTGGCCTCGGTGGCTGCCGGCTTGACGTTGGCCTTCATCGGCTCGCGTGCGAGGGCAAAGCCGAGCTTGATCAGCTGCTCGTTCAGGCTGGCCTTGTCGCCTTCGGCCGTGCAGATGGCGCGGTGCCGCTTGCCAAAGCTCTTCTCGGGTCCGACATCGTCGCAGCGCACCGTTCGTTTGTTGATGAGCTTCGCGAGCTGGTCGCGGGCCTCGATGCCGCAGGTCCAGGCATCGGCTTTATTGTCGATGCAGACCTGGTCGAGCTCCGGCGCGTCGACGCCGTCGAGCCGGTAGGTGACGTCGCCGAGCTGGACCGAGTTGCCGTCACGGGCCGTCGCGGCGCCGGTCAGCGCGGAAACTGGTCCGGACGAGGCCAGAAATCCGGACCAGGCGAGAAACGAAACGAGCGCAAAAGCGCGGGTGGCGGCAACGAATTTCTGGAAGGACATACGGTCTCGCTTATCGATGGCTCGTGCGCCCCGTTCCTAGCATCCGGATGTGGCGAGACCAATGGTCTGCGCCTCGCGAAGTGCGACATTCCGGCCCCGCCGCTTTACTCCGCCGGCGCTCTGCCCGTATCGTTTCGCCGGCCTCGCTGACCGCGCAAGGCCGAATCGCCCGGTAAGCGGCGAGGGGGAGGACAAGGTTGCGATGAAAGACCCCGTGGATGTCCTGATCATCGGCGCCGGCGCTTCGGGCGCGGCGGTGGCGTGGTCGCTGGCCGAGACCAAGATGCACATCCTCTGCCTGGAGCAGGGCGGCTGGATGAACCCGGCGGAATATCCCAGCACGGGCCGCGACTGGGAGGCCAAGTTCTACGGCGAATGGTCGTCGAGCCCGAACGTGCGCGGCCGTCCCGAGGACTACCCGATCAACGACGACAACTCTCCGATCAAGGTCGTGAACTACAACGCGGTCGGCGGCTCGACGGTGATGTACACCGCGCACTGGCCGCGGCTGCATCCCTCCGATTTCAAGGTGAAGACGCTCGACGGCGTCGCCGACGACTGGCCGATCGACTACGAGGCATTGACTCCGTTCTTCGAAGAGAACGACCGCATGATGGGCACGTCGGGCCTGTCAGGCGATCCGCTGTCGCCGCTGACGCATCCGCCGATGCCGCAGCAGCCGATGGGCCTGTCCGGCGCCATCATCGCCAAGGCCATGAACAAGCTCGGCTGGCACTGGTGGCCGTCGGACACCACGGTCGCGACGATGGACTACGAGGGCCGGGCGCGCTGCATTAATCTCGGCCATTGCACGCCGGCCTGCGCGCAAGGCGCAAAATCCTCCACCGACATCACCTATTGGCCGCATGCGATCCGTGCCGGCGTCGAGCTGCGCACGCATTGCCGGGTGCGCGAGATCACCACCGATGAGAACGGCATGGCCTCGGGCGTGGTCTATTACGACAAAGACGGCATCGAGCAGTTTCAGCCCGCGCATGTCGTCGTCATCGCCTGCAACGGCGTCGGCACGCCGCGGCTGCTGCTCAACTCGGCATCGGGCCGCTTCCCCAACGGGCTTGCCAATTCGTCGGGTCTCGTCGGCAAGAATTTGATGTTCCATCCCTATGCGCAGATCTACGGCTATGTGAAGGAGCCGACTGACTCCAACCGCGCGCCGCCGACCTGCCTGTGGAGCAAGCAATGGTATGACACCGACCTGTCGCGCGGTTTCGTGCGCGGCTATGGCGTTCAGTTCGTGCGCGGGGCCGGGCCGGTGTTCGAGGCCGTAGTCAGCGAGCAGAAGGGCATCTTGCCGTGGGGCGAGGATCACCACCGCGTGTTCCGCAAGCTGAACGGCCACCGGCTTGGTTTCTCCGCAATCTGCGAGGATTTGCCGGAGGAGCACAATCGTGTCACGCTCGATCCGGTGCTGAAGGACAGTCACGGCATTCCCGCGCCGAAGGTCGACTACACCATCAGCGAGAACAGCCGGAAGATGATGGAGCACGCGCTGGCGCGCGGCCGCGAGTTTCTCGAGACGGCCGGCGCGAGCGACATCTGCGTCAACTCGCCGATCCCCTGGGGCGGCTGGCACCTGCTCGGCACCGCGCGCATGGGCACCGACCCCGAGCGTTCCGTCGTCAACGAATGGGGCCGCGCGCACGACGTGAAGAACCTCTTCATCGTCGACGGCAGCATCTTCGTCACCTCGGGCGGCGTGAACCCGACCTCCACCATCCAGGCCCTCGCGCTCTACATCGCCGACCAGATGAAGCAGCGCCTCGCCAATCTGTTCGATTGAGGGTGTGATGTCCGCAGACAACCAACTGACACGCAGGCAGCGCGACGACCTCCGCGCTGTCGCCGCGATGATCATCCCGGCCAGTGACGAGTACAAGGTGCCGGGCGCCGATGATCCCGCGATCCAGGCCGACATGCTGGCAACGCTCGGTCGCGATACCAAATTGGTGGCGGCGGCGCTGGATCACCTGGCGCGGCTCGCCGGGGGCCCGCTCGCCGAGCTCGATGCCGCCAGACGCGATGCGGTGGTGCAGGAGTTTCGGAAGAGCGGCGGTGCCGCCGCCGCAACCCTCGTCCGTGTCGTGCTGCAATGCTATTACCGCGACGACCGCGTGCTGGGCTCGCTCGGGCTCGAGCTGCGCGCGCCATTCCCAAAGGGCCATGTGCTCCCAGAGGGGGACTGGTCGCTGCTCGATCCGGTTAAGGCAAGAGGTGGCTCGCTGAGGCGCCCGCCCTAGCCATCTGGGCAGTCCGGCCCTGCGCTCCAGGCGGGCCACTTGCGTCGGCGGGTGCAGGCCACCATCTGTGTGAGCCTCAAGGACTCTTGCCATGTTGGACTTCACCTCAGATATCGCCGATGACGCACCGTCATCGCGGACGACGGCGCCTGGCCCGGCCGATGACCGGGCGCTGCTGGACGCCTATTCCAATGCCGTGATCGACGTCACCGATCGCGTCGGCCCTGCGGTCGTGCGCGTCGAGACCGGCCCCAAGGTGCCGAACGGTCGCGAGCGCGGCGGGCTCGGCTCTGGCATCGTGATCTCGCCGGATGGGCTCGTGCTCACCAACAGCCATGTCGTCGGCACGTCGAAGGAGATCCGGCTGCGCGACGTCGAAGGCCATGTCGGCGACGCCCAGGTGCTCGGCGTCGATCCCGACACGGATCTGGCGCTGCTGCGCGCCAATGGCGTGCGGCACTTGCCCTATGCTGCGCTCGGCAATTCCAAGAGCCTGCGGCGCGGCCAGCTCGTGATCGCGATCGGCAATCCGCTCGGCTTCGAATCGACCGTGACGGCCGGCGTGGTCTCCGCGCTCGGCCGCTCGATCCGCTCGGTGAGCGGGCGCACCATCGAGGACGTGATCCAGACCGATGCCGCCCTCAATCCCGGCAATTCCGGCGGGCCGCTGGTGTCGTCGCATGCCGAGGTGATCGGCATCAACACCGCGATCATCAATGGCGCGCAGGGAATCTGTTTTGCGGTCGCCAGCAACACCGCGCAATTCGTGCTGTCGGAGATCATCCGCCACGGCTATGTCCGCCGCGCCTATATCGGTGTCGCCGGGCAGACCGCGCCGGTCCCGCGGCGGCACGCGGTGCTGGCCGGGGTCGAGAACAAGATGGGCGCGCTTCTGATGCAGATCGAGCCGGATGGACCAGCGGCGAAGGCAGGCCTGTTGCCCGGCGACGTCGTGATCAGGCTCGACGGCGTCGAGATCAATGGCGTCGACGATCTGATCCGCGTGCTCGACCGCGACCGGATCGGCCGCCGGCTCGCCATGGACGTGCTGCGCCTCGGCCGCCTCCGGGCGATCGATATCGACCCGATCGAGCGCAAGCCGGCGCGCTGAACCGGGCGATGACAGCGAGTGTGTGGCTGACGCGGAGAGGGGCTGGCGCCTAGCCTCTACTCCGCCGCGGCGGCAAAGCGGCTGTTCTCCAGCTCCGCTTCCAGCCGCGCCGTCTCGGCCGCCGCCAGCCTGATGTTGGCGTCCTTGACGTAGCCGAAGCCGCGGATGGTCTCCGGCACGCGCGCAAGCCTTGCCAGCAGCGGGATTTGATCCGGCTTCAGCCCTGTGATCCGCTGGTCGATCATCGCCAGATAATCCGCGATCAATTTCCGCTCAGTCCGGCGCTCCTCGGTGCGGCCGAACGGATCGAACACGCTGCCGCGCAGGAACTTGAGCCTGGCGAGCACGTGGAAGGCGTGGATCATCCAGCTGCCGAACTCCTGCTTCTGCAGATGTCCGGTCGTCTTGTCGCGCTTGGCGAAGATCGGCGGCGCCAAATGGTACTTCAGCGTGAAATCGCCGTCGAACTTCTCAGACACTTTCTTGGCGAAGCTGCCGTCGGTGTAGAGCCGGGCGACCTCATATTCGTCCTTGTAGGACATCAGCTTGAACAGGTTCTTTGCGACCGCTTCGGTGAGCTCGGTTGACCCGGGCAAAGCCGCGCTCTCCGCCTTGCGCACCTTCGCGACGGCTGCGAGGTAGCGGTCGGCATAGGCCTTGTCCTGATAGAAGGTCAGGAATTCGGCGCGCGTCGCGATGATATCGTCGAGCGATTTCGCAGGCGCGGACGCTCTTGCCTTGAACTGGAGCACGCTGCGCACGCGCGACATGTCGTGGGCAGCGAGCCGGCCCCAGGTGAAGGCGAGCTTGTTCATCTCGATCGCGGCGCCGTTGATCTCGATGGCGCGAAGCAGGGCTTCCAGCGACAGCGGGATCGCGCCCTTCTGGAACGCAAAGCCGAGCATGAAGGGGTTGGTCGCGATGGAATCGCCCATCAGTGCCGCGGCAATGCCTGTCGCGTCGATGATGTCGAGGTTGTTGTCGCCGATAGCGTCGCGGAGCACGGTCTGCATCGCGCCCATCTCGAAATCGAGATCGGGGTTTTGCACGAAGCTCGCGGTCGGCTGCAGATCAGCGTTGATGTAGGCCTTGGTCACACCGCGCTCGGCGCGGCTCAGCGCCGTCGAGCCCGCGGAAACGATCATGTCGCAGCCGAGGATGACGTCGGCGCCGCCCGTGGTGATGCGGACGGCGGAGATGTCCTCCGGCTTTGGGGCGATGCGGACATGGCTCATCACCGCGCCGTTCTTCTGCGACAGGCCGGTGAAGTCGAGCGCCGAGCAGCCGCGGCCGTCGACATGGGCAGCCATGCCGAGCAGGGCACCGATGGTGATGACGCCGGTGCCGCCGATGCCGGTGACGAGGATGTTGTAGGGCCCGTCCAGCTCACGCGCCGGCGGCAGCGGCAGATCCGCGAACAGCTGGCCGGAATCCACAGCCGAGGTCTTCATCCGCTTCAGCGAGCCGCCATGGACGGTGACGAAGCTCGGGCAAAAGCCCTCGACGCAGGAAAAGTCCTTGTTGCAGTTCGACTGGTCGATCTGGCGCTTGCGGCCGAATTCGGTCTCCAGCGGCTGCACCGAGACGCAGTTCGAGGCCTGCGAGCAATCGCCGCAACCTTCGCAAACGAGCTCGTTGATGAAGGCGCGCTTGGCGGGATCGGGATAGAGCCCGCGCTTACGGCGGCGGCGCTTCTCGGCGGCGCAGGTCTGGTCGTAGATGATGACCGTTAGGCCCTTGATATCGCGCAGCTCGCGCTGCACGGCATCGAGCTCGCGGCGGTGGTGGATGGTCGCGCCTTGCGGGAAGTATCCGCCTTGCGGATACTTTGTGGGATCGTCGGAGACGATCGCAAGCCGCTTGACGCCTTCGGCCCAGACTTGATGGGCGATCTGCGCGACGTTGAAGGCGCCTTCGGCGGGCTGGCCGCCGGTCATCGCCACGGCGTCGTTGTAGAGGATCTTGTAGGTGATGTTGATGCCGGCGGCCGAAGCCGCACGAAGGGCGAGCAGGCCGGAATGCGTGTAGGTGCCGTCGCCGAGATTCTGGAAGATGTGATTCTCGTTCGTGAAGGGCGACTGGCCGATCCAGTTCACGCCCTCGGCGCCCATATGCGAGATCAGATCCGTGCGGCGGGTCGGCATGCTCAGCGCCATGCCGTGGCAGCCGATGCCGGCCATGGCGCGGCTGCCCTCGGGCACCCGCGTCGAGGTGTTGTGCGGGCAGCCCGAGCAGAAGAACGGCGTGCGCGCGAGCTTGATCGGCGTGCTGGTCGTCACCGGGTTGTCGAAGGCCTCGAGCCTGGCGAGGCGCTGCTCCAGCACGGGACTGTGATGGCCGAGCTTACGCAAGCGCGCCACCAGCGCGCCAGCGACGATGGTCGGCGTCAGCTCGCCCTCGCTCGGCAACAGCCGTGCGCCGCGCTCATCGCGCTTGCCGGTGACGGTCGGGCGCTTTGAGGCATCGACGTTGTAGAGGATCCGCATCAGCTGGTCTTCGATGAAGCCGCGCTTCTCCTCGACCACCAGCACGTCCTGAAGACCTTCAGCGAAACGTTTCGCGCCGCTTTCCTCCAGCGGCCAGGTCAAGGCAACCTTGTAGATGCGAAGGCCCAGGTCCTGCGCGTCCTTGTCGGTGATGCCGAGATCAACGAGCGCCTGGCGCAGGTCGAGATAGGCTTTTCCAGTCGCGACGATGCCGAGCCGCGCAGGCTTGGAATCGAGCACCATGCGGTCGAGCTGGTTGGCGCGGGCGAAGGCCTGCACCGCGGCCATCTTGGGGCCGAACAGGCGCTTCTCAGCCTCGAGCGGCGGATCGGGCCAGCGGATGTTGAGGCCGCCGGGCGGCATCTCGAAATCGTCGGGCACCACGATCTGGATGCGTTCAGGGTCGCTATAGATCGACGCGGAGCTCTCCACGGTCTCGCTGATCGCCTTGAAGCCGACCCAGCAGCCCGAGAAGCGCGACAGTGCAAAACCGTAGAGGCCGAGGTCGAGATAGTCCTGGAGCGTGGCAGGATTGATCACGGGAATCAGCGCCGCCGCGAACACCTGCTCGCTCTGATGCGCCAGCGTCGAGGACTGGCAGCCGTGGTCGTCGCCAGCGAGCGCCAGCACGCCGCCGTTGCGCGAGGTGCCGGCGGCATTGGCGTGCTTGAGCGCATCGACCGAGCGGTCGACGCCCGGGCCCTTGCCGTACCAGATTCCGAACACGCCATCGACCTTGGCTCCGGGAAACAGGCCGACCTGCTGGCTGCCCCAGACCGCAGTTGCGGCGAGGTCCTCGTTCAAACCAGGGACGAAAGCGACGTCGTGCTGCTGAAGGTGCGACTTCGCCCGCCACAACGCGTGGTCGTACATGCCGAGCGGGGAACCGCGATAGCCCGAGATGAAGCCGCCGGTGTTGAGGCCCTGAAGCCGGTCGCGTTCGCGCTGCAACATGGGCAGGCGGACCAGGGCCTGTGTGCCGGACAAGAAGATCCGCTTCGATTCGAGCCGGTATTTGTCGTCCAGCTCGACCTGCAACAGCGTCATTCGGAAGTCCTCGTCTTTCGTCCGGCGGGAGGTTTGCGCTGCGGGAGGAATCGCGGCTGCGCGATGCGAATTGTGACAGTCAAAAGGATGGGCCAGCGAAGTCAATATCGCTGGCCGCATCCGTGGCGCTCCTGCTAGTCATGGCTTGCACGCGGAGAGCGCCATGACTGCAAACGCATTCGACACCGAGATCACGGAGACGGGCGAGGCCCTGATCGGGCCGTGGCGTCAGCCACGCCAGATGCTGCAGGCGCAGACCTATGACGCGCACGCCTCGATCCATGACGACGCCACCGCGCAGAAGCTCGGCTTCAAGGGCGGCACGATCGAGGGCCCGACGCATTTCAGCCAGTTCGCTCCGCTCGGCGAGCGGCTGTGGGGGCAGGCTTGGTTCGAGATAGGCTGCCTTTCAGCACATTACCGCAGCGTCTGCTATGCGGGCGAAGAGGTGCAGGCGATCCTGGCGAAGCCATTGCCCGGCACCCGCCAGTGCCAGATCCAGATGGTCAAGCGCGACGGCACTGAGGTGCTGCGCGGCACGGCATCAGTCGGCGATTTGCCGGTTGCAACGGCGCTCGAGGCGCGCCTTGGCGAGCTCAAGCCGCTCACTGATCCCGTGATCTTGCGCGATGTGAAGGTGGCGCAGACCAGCAAGCGGCAGTCGGTGCGCATGGCGTTCGACCAGAACATGGGCGACCTCTATCCGTTCTCGCTGAGGCAGAAGCTCGCCGTCATCACCGAAAGCTCGCCGTACTATTCGGGCGCGGATAATCCGTGGGGCAAGCCCATCATCCCGATGGAGATGCTGAGCGTGCTGTTCCAGTACCGCTCCAAGGACGATCCGCTGCCGACCAAGGGCCCGGCCGTCGGCCTGTTCGCCGACCAGGAGATCCGCCTGCTGAAGGGTCCACTTTTCGAGGGCGAGGAATACGAGGTCGAGCGCGAAGTGGTCGCGCTGTCCGGCAGCCGCCGCACCGAAAGCGCCTGGGTCAAGACGCGCGTGTTCGACAAGGCGGGCACGATGGTGGCGGCCATGCTGCTGAACATGGCGACGCTGAAGGAGTCTTACGCCCCGTATGAGGAAGAGCATCGGCAGTTGTATGGGGCGGGGCGGTAGCCTCTGCTCGTCATTCCGGGGCGCGCGTAGCGCGAACCCGGAATCCATTTCACCTCGCGTACCGCGGCCCGATGGATTCCGGGCTCGACGCTGGCGCGTCGCCCCGGAATGACGGAGGAAGCCGCTTATCTCTTAGGCAAATGCACGGCGCGAAGCCGTCGCACAGGGAATAAGCAGACGCCGATCGCCGGCGTAACCTTCTGACCAGACGACAAATTCCCTCGCTACCCGCGCTCAACCGCAATTGTACACAATGGCACGGCGCTTGCAGAACTCCCGGTCAGGAGAGTTCTCGCGGGGCCGTCATGTTGAACTCAGCCAAGCCGACAAGGGGCGTCGTCAGCGCCGAGCCTGAGCCGATCACGCTCGACTGGCCCGCCACCGCGCTCCTCATCATCGACATGCAGCGCGACTTCATGGAGCCCGGCGGCTTCGGCGAGACGCTGGGCAACGACGTCAGCCAGCTCGCGCGCGCGGTGAAGCCGATCGGCGCGGTGCTGACGGCCGCGCGCGACACCGGCATGCTGGTCATCCACACGCGGGAGGGGCATCTGCCCGATCTCTCCGATGCGCCGCCGGCCAAGGTCGAGCGCGGCGCGCCGAGCCTTCGCATCGGCGATCCCGGTCCGATGGGCCGCATCCTCATTCGCGGCGAGGCCGGCCACGACATCATTCCCGAGCTCTATCCGCTCGACAGCGAAATCGTGATCGACAAGCCCGGCAAGGGGGCGTTCTACGCGACCGAGCTCGGCGAGGTCCTGGAAAAATACGGCATCGAGAATTTGCTGGTGTGCGGCGTCACCACCGAAGTGTGCGTCAACACCACGGTGCGCGAGGCCAACGACCGCGGCTATCGCTGCGTCGTCATCGCCGACGGCTGCGCGTCCTACTTCCCCGAGTTTCACGAGATGGGCCTGAAGATGATCAAGGCCCAGGGCGGCATCTTCGGTTGGGTCGCGGATTCAGCCGCAGTTCTGGAGGCAATGAAGGTTTCGACCACATAGGGGTATATCATGAGCACATTGACGGGGGCGGCCGGCAGTTCTGATCTGAACAAGTTCGACTTCAAGCCGGCGCTATGGACGTCGGGCGACTGGAACGCGTTGTTCGGCTTCGGCACCAACATCCTCGTCAACATGTTGGTGCTCACGGGCCTGTTGCGCTTCGTGCTGAAGATGCCCGACAGCCTCGTGTTCGGCCGCATCCTGCCCGCGCTCGGGCTGATGATGTGTCTCTCCACCTTCTATTACGCCTATCTCGCCTATCGCCTGGCCCAGAAGACCGGCCGCAACGACGTCTGCGCGCTGCCGTCGGGCGTCAGCGTGCCGCACATGTTCATCGTGACCTTCGTGATCATGCTGCCGATCACGCTCAAGACCGGCGATCCGCTCAAGGGGTGGTCGGCGGGCCTCGTCTGGGTATTCTTCCAGAGCTTCATCCTGATGATCGGCGGCTTCATCGCGCCGTTCATCCGCAAGATCACGCCGCGCGCGGCGCTGCTCGGCACGCTCGCAGGGGTCTCCGTCACCTTCATCTCGATGCGGCCAGCGTTAGAGATGTACATGACGCCGCAGATCGGTCTCGTCTGCTTCGCCATCATCCTGGTGAGCTGGTTCGGCGGCGTGAAGTATTGGCGCGGCATTCCCGCGGGCCTCGTCGCAATCGCGGCCGGCATGATCATCGCCTGGGGCTCGAACCTGTTCGGGCTCGGCCTCGGCGGCCTGAGCATCGCGGGCGTCGGTGCGGCCTTCGCCAATTTCGGCTTCTCGGTGCCGATCCCGGCGTTTGGCTACGTCTTCTCCGGCTTCGAATTCCTCGGCATCATCCTGGTCACGGCCATTCCGTTCGGCATCTACGACCTCGTCGAGGCCATGGACAATGTCGAGAGCGCGGAAGCGGCCGGCGACGACTATCCGACCACGCGCGTGCTCACCGCCGACGGCGTCGTCAGCCTGATCGGCTGCCTGATGGGCAATCCTTTCATCAACGCGGTCTATATCGGCCATCCCGGCTGGAAGGCGATGGGCGGCCGAATCGGCTATTCGGCTGCGACCGGCATCATGGTGGTGGTGCTGTCCTGGTTCGGCATCATCTCGGTGCTGCTGGCGCTGGTGCCCGTGGTCGCGATCTCTCCGATCCTGCTCTACATCGGCATGCTGATCGGCGCGCAGGCGTTCCAGACCACGCCGGTCAAGCACGCGCCTGCGATCGTGCTGGCACTGACCCCGCACCTTGCCGCCTGGGCCAAGCTCCAGATCGATACGATGCTGGTCTCGACCATGACTGCGGCAGCAACCGTCGGCGGGATGGCGGCCGACAAGGCCGACGCGGTCAAGACCGCAGCGGTGGCGGCGCTGCCGCAGCAGGGCGTGTTCTATCACGGCCTCGAAGTCATGGGCGGCGGCTCCATCCTCGGCGGCCTCATCCTCGGCGCTATCGGTGTCTTCATCATCGAGCGCGATTTCGAGAAGGCCTCCGCCTTTGCGCTGGTCGGGGCGATCCTGACCTATTTCGGCTTCATGCATGGCGAGGCCGTCGGCATCGGCGGCGGCTTTGGCGTGACCCCCGCGGTCGCGCTGGCCTACGCCGTGATGGCCGCCGGCCTGTTCGCGGCCAGCAAGCTCGGCGCCAGCGAACACTATGCCGCGCATCCGGAGATGTCGGCCGCACCGGCGGAGTAGGCCCGGCTTCATTGTTGCGGAACGGCCGGGCGGATGGTCCGGCCGTTGCTGTTTCAGGGCCGCACCGCCGGCGTTTCCATCGGCAGGCCGCGCGCGCGCGACATCAGATAGAGCTCGAGCGCGACCAGCTCGGGCGAGCCGTAATCATAGGCCTGGGCGCGGACACCGCTCATGCAGCTGCGCAGCCGTCGCTCCAGCGACCCCAGCGTCTGCCATTCCAGTCGATACAGCGGATAGCCGGTCGGCTGTCCTTGCGTGATCGGGGCGCCCGCGAGGCGTTTGTCGAAATTGTCGTCATGGCAGTTGGTGCAGGCAAGGTTGAGCTGGCCTTCGCGCTGCATGAAGAGCTCGCGGCCTTGGTCGACAAACGGCTTGAGCTGCGGATCGTCGCCGGCCGTGATCGGATTGCCACGCGACTGGTGGGCGATGAAGGCGGATAATGCCAGCAGGTCGCGGCTCTCGTTAGGTAGCGGCGTTGCCTGCTGATGATTGGCCCGGCAGAGATTGATGCGCTGGTCGAGCGTGACGGGGCGCGCGAGTGCCTTGTCGAAGGCGGGATAACGCGCCGCGACGCCCTTCATGCTGGTGCGCGCATCGCCATGACAATCGGCGCATGCCCTGTCGGCGCTGCCGGTCTTCTTCTTCCACAGCTGCTCGCCGTCGAGCACGAACAGCATGCCGGGATTGGCGGTGTCGTCGTCCTGCATCGCCCGGGTGTCCGGGCCCATGAAGGCATAGCCGGAGCGGCGCGCATCGGGCGGGATCTCTGCGGCGAGCAGGGCTGGGCCCGTGACGAGGAATATCGCCGCCGCCGCTATCGCGCGCCAAGCGATCATTCGACCCTGATCGATGCGGATGCGGTGGACGAATAGCCGTTGTCGCCAATCCACTCGAACTCGAACTTGCCGCTCTCCTTGGCCACCGTGAAGAACGACAAATATGGGTTCGCCGCGATCGCCGGAAACAGGTCGGCACGAAAGATTTCGGCGCCGTTGTAGCGGCAGATGAAGCTCGTGATGATGTCGCGCGGCACGAGCTTGCCGTCCGCGGTATGGCGGAATCCTGTTTCCATGATGTGCGAGGTCAGCGTGCGGATCTCGATGATCTCGCCGCGTTTTGCTTTCGAGGGAACGTTGATGAGGGCGGCCATCAGTTCATCTCCTCGGTGCAGGCCGCCAGCGTCACGACGACATCGGCGGCAACCTGCCAGAACGTGTCGTCGGACAGGCGCGCGATCGCGACCACCTTCTGGGTGTCGGCGAGCCGGATCCGGGTCGAGACCTGGGCGCGGCCGGAGGAGGGACCAAGATAGAAATTGCCGATGTTCGGCTGCGGGTTCTTCTCGTTGAAGACGTGGATGCTCTTGACGTGGTCGTCCGCCGTCATCGGGCTTGCAACGCTGACCGTTATCGGCACCGTATTGCCGTTCTCGACCAGCGGCGGAATGTCGAGCCTGATCCTGCCGCTGCGAAGCTGGGCTTCGCCGACGAGGTTACGGATCGCAGCGTTGAGCATCGCCGGCGTCGCTTGAAGCGGCCGCAGCGTCACGATCGGGACCGTGCCGGCGACTGTCACGCATCCGGCGAGGTTCAAGAATTGTCGTCGCGTGGTTGGCATGAAACCTAGTCCCGAAGCGTTGCAAGAAAAGCCACGATGTCCTCGATCTCCGCAGCCGACAGGATCGGCTTGCCGGCGAAGTTGCGTCCGACGCGGACGAGGCCGTCGTTGCGATAATAGGACGGCATGATGGTGTCCGGATTGAAGCGCGAGGCATCGACCAGTCGAAGCCGCAACTGGCTCGCGGACCACCGGTTCCCGGCACCGGCAAGATCAGGCGCGAGGTCGCCCTGGAACCGCGTTTCCGGAAATGGGCCGGAATGGCAGAGGATGCAGGTCGTCGTGCGTGCGAGCACCAGCGCGCGCCCACGCGTGGCATCGCTGGGCGAGCCGGTGAGCGAGGCGGGAATGCCGTCGCCGACGATTGTGTAGGGCACGAGCTCGTCCGCGCTCGCGCTGCAGGCGAGGCTGGCAGAGATCAGCGCTGCGATATGGATCGGTGCTCTAGCCAAAGGTGTCCGCCGTGATGGTTTCAAACCAGCGCTCGGCCTCGTCCGCCTCGCGGGCGCGCAATTCGCGCGGCGCGTCGACCGGGCTCGTGGTGCCGCCCTCGACCTCGGCGAAGATGTCGCCCCTGGGCTCGTAGTTGCCGGCCAGCGAAAAGCCGTAACCGGGCGCGACGACGTTGTAACAGACGCCTGTCAGGCGTGGCGTCTCCGGCGCGCGGCCTGCAAAGAGATTCACGATCGCTCCAGCACAGGCCTTGCCTTGCGCGCTCGCAGCGGATGCTGATTTGGGAATGCCGCCGCCGAGGCAGGCATCGCCGATGACGTGGACGTTCGAAACGAGTTTCGACTCGAACGTGACGGGATCGATCGGGCACCAGCCCGTCGCGTCCGCAGCGCCCGCGATGGCAGCGATGCGCCCCGCGCGCTGCGGCGGGATGACGTTGGCGACATCAGGGGTGTAGTTGCCGAACTCGGTGACGATGGTTCGCGTCGTCGGATCGACCGAGGTGACGCGGCCGCCTTGCGACAGTGCGATGCGCTCGATCATGTCGCCGTAGAGCTCCTTCCACGCCTTCTCGAACAGCCGCTGCTGCGAGAACGCGTCCTTGGCGTCGAGGATCAGAACTTTCGACCGCGGCTTTCTCGACTTCAGGTAATGCGCGATCAGGCTCGCGCGCTCGTAGGGCGCTGGCGGGCACCGGGAAGGATTGGCCGGGATTGCAATGGCGATCGTGCCGCCGTCCGCCATCGCTTCCAATTGCCGGCGCAGCAAAAGCGTTTGCGCGCCGGCCTTCCAGCCGTGCGGCATCGTCTCCGATGCGGCGTCGTCGTAGCCGGGCAGGGCTTCGAAATGGAAGTCGATGCCGGGCGAGAGCACGAGGCGGTCATAGCCGAACGTGGTGCCATCCCCCGTCGTCACACGACGCGTTTGCGTGTCGATGCCCGTCGCAGCCTGGATGACGATGCGGATGCCCCCGGCGGCAAGCTTGTCATAGCCGAACTGCTGCGCCTCGATCTCGCGCAGGCCCGCGATCACCTCGTTGCTGAAGGGACAGGAGATGTAAGTCTTGTTCGGCTCAATCAGGGTGACCTGCAATTTAGCATCGGCGCGCTTGAGCGCGCGGGCGCAAGCGGCGCCGCCAAAGCCGCCGCCGACCACGACGACGCGGCCCGCCGATTGTGCGCGCAGGATCGAAGGGGCGGCGAGCGATGTGGCTGCGACGGCGATGCCGAGGACGGCATTCCGCCGCGTCACCGGCGCATTCATGAGACCTGTCCGGAAAATGCTGCGGCGGCCGATACGGCCGCCGCGATTTGTCCTTTGAGCATGATCTTTTCGGACAACCGCTCCACACTTCTCCGGATCATGCTTTACGCGAAGGTGATGTTCTGGTCGCGCAGCGGCACATGGCGGATGCGCTTGCCGGTCGCGGCGAAATACGCGTTCAGCACCGCCGGCGCCGCGATGCCGATGGTCGGCTCGCCGACGCCACCCCAGAACCCGCCGCTCGGCACCATCACCGCCTCCACCTTCGGCATCTCGTTGATGCGCATCGAGTTGTAGGTGTCGAAGTTGGTCTGCTCGATCTTGCCGTCCTTCACCGTGCAGCCGCCGTAGAACAGCGCGGAGAGGCCATAGACGAAGGAGCCGGCGACCTGTCGCTCCACCTGCGCCGGATTGACGACGTAGCCGGGATCGGTGGAGGCGACGATGCGATGCACCTTGATCTTGTTGGCGTCGGTCACCGAGATCTCGGCGGCGCCGGCGACATAGCTGCCATAGCCCATCACCTGCGCGATGCCGCGATAGACGCCTTGCGGCGCCGGCGTGGTCCAGCCGATCTTCTCGGCCACCGCATTGAGCACCGCGAGGTGCTTGGGGTGGTTGCCCATCAGCTTGCGACGGAATTCGAGGGGGTCCTGGCCTGCGGCATGGGCGAGCTCGTCCATGAAGCATTCCATGTAGATCGCGTTGTGGTTGACGTTGACGCCGCGCCAGAAGCCGGGCGGGACGTGCGGGTTGCGCATCGCATGCTCGACCAGAAGGTTCGGCACCGAATAGCCGAATGCGGCTTCGCCGGATTGGGCGACGCCCTGGAATGCCGCGGGATCCATGCCGTTCTGCAACGCTTCGGGGCGGAGCGAGAACAGGATCGATTGCCCGGACAGGCGGTAGTGCAGCGCGATCAGGTTGTTGTTGGCATCGAACGCGCCGGTCATCTTGCACTGGGTGATCGGGTGATACCTGCCGTGCGCCATGTCCTCTTCGCGCGACCACAGCAGCTTGATCGGCGTGCCCGGCATCTGCTTGGCGATCATAACCGCCTGGCGGACATAGTCGGTCTGGCCGCGCCGGCCGAAGCCGCCGCCTAACATCACCTTGTGCACGTCGCACTTCTCCGGCGGCAGGCCGGACGCTTCCAGCACCGCTGCAAACGCCGCCTCGCCGTTCTGCGTGCCGCACCAGACCTCGCATCGGTCCGCCGTGTAGAGCGCGGTGGCATTCATCGGCTCCATCGTGGCGTGGTTCTGGTAGGGATAGGAGTAGACGGCCTCGACCTTCTTGGCGGCGCCGGCAATCGCGGCCTTCGCGTCGCCGTTCTTGTTGCCGACATAGGCCGGCTGCGCATTGTCGAGGCCCTCGGCCAGCCATTTCGCAATCGACTCGCTGGAGACCTTGGCGTTGTCGCCTTCGTCCCAGACGATCGGCAGCGCCTCCAGCGCGGTCTTGGCGTGCCACCAGGTGTCGGCAACGACCGCGACCGCGGTATCGCCCACCTTGACCACCTTCTTGACGCCTTTCATGTTGGCGATCTTGGCTTCGTCAAAGCTCTTCAGCTTGCCGCCGAACACCGGGCAGTCCTTGATCGCGGCGTTCAGCATGCCCGGCAGCTTGACGTCGACGCCGTAGATCATCGCGCCGGTGGTCTTGTCGGCGGTGTCGAGCCGATTGACGCCCTTGCCGATCAGCTTCCAGTCCTTCGGATCTTTCAGCTTGACGTCCGCCGGCGGCGTCAGCTTCGCCGCAGCTTCGGCGACCTTGCCATAGGTCGTGGTCCGGCCCGAGGGCGTATGGGTGATGACGCTGTTCTGGGCCCTGCATTCGGAGGCCGGCACCTTCCAGGCGTCGGCTGCGGCCTGGATCAGCATCACGCGCGCGGTGGCGCCGCCCTTGCGGACATAGTCCTGCGAGGAGCGGATGCCGCGGCTGCCGCCAGTCGAGAAATCGCCCCAGACGCGCTTGCGCGCGACGCTCTGGCCGGGCGTCGGATATTCGGTCGTGACCTTGGTCCAGTCGCATTCGAGCTCCTCGGCAACGAGCTGGGCGAGGCCGGTCAGCGAGCCCTGGCCCATCTCCGAGCGGGCGATGCGGATCACCACGGTGTCGTCGGGCCTGACCACGACCCAGGCGCCGATCTCCGGCGAGCCGTCGGCGGCGCGGACCACGGCGGGGCCGCCGAAGGGCAGGTCGAGGCCAATGGCAAGGCCAGCACCGACCGCAGCGGTGCCGATGACGAAGGCGCGGCGGTTGAGCCGCGGCGATATATGCTTGTTCATGTGGGGATTTCCTTACGCGCTCGCGATCGTGTGGATCGCCTCGCGCACCTGCTGGAAGGTGCCGCAGCGGCAGATATTCGTGATGGCCTCGTCGATGTCGGCGTCGGTCGGCTTCGGCTTCTCGTTCAAGAGCGCGGCCACCGCCATGATCATGCCGCTCTGGCAATAGCCGCATTGCGGCACGTCCTGGGCGATCCAGGCCTCCTGCACCTTGTGCAGCGTATTGCCCGAGGCGAGCCCCTCGATGGTGGTGATCTGCTTGCCCTCGGCCTCGCTGACCGAGATGCCGCAGGAGCGCATCGCAACGCCATCGAGGTGAACCGTGCAGGCACCGCATTGTGCAATGCCGCAACCGTATTTGGTGCCGGTCAGGCCGGCATTCTCGCGGATTGCCCAAAGCAGCGGCGTATCCGGCTCGACGTCGAGCGTGAAGGGTTTTCCGTTGATTGTTAGGTTTGCCATCGCAAGTCCCCTGATTGGCCCAATCCACCGATTGAACTCAGGGGCGCAATGTGTGCGGCAAACTGGAACGGTTCAAATCAATAGTCCGAGGTTCAAATCAACAAACCGAGCGCGACCAGGGCGCATGGCCCCCGCTCTGGGTATGGACCGGGACGCCGTTTTGGCTCATCCCTTCGCAATCGATTCGGGTTGAGGGTTCCGAGGGCGCCAATCCGCGGCTTGAGGCGACGTCCGGCTGTGAATGCCGGTTCCAGGGCCCCGCGCGGCTTGCGCTGCGGCGACAGTTTGTCCCTATTGCCGGGGTGCAAGTCGCGGGCGCTTTGGTACACTGCGCCGACGCAAAAGGAGTTCCATGAACGTGCCGAGTCCCTGCAACGTACTGATGCTCTACCCGCTGTTCTCGGCAGAGTCCTTCTGGACCTTCGGCGAATCCTGCAAAGTGCTGGGCGTCAAGCGCCCGGCCGCCCCCCTGGGCCTGATCACCGTCGCCGCGATGCTGCCCGAGAGCTGGACCGTCCGGCTGATCGATTGCAACACCGCGCCGTTCGGGGAGGAGGATCTCGCCTGGGCCGACGTCGTGTTCACCGGCGGAATGTTGCCCCAGCAGGCCGACACCTTGCGTCTGATCGAGCGCTGCCGCGCTGCCGGCAAGCCGGTCGTGGTCGGCGGACCCGACCCCACCTCGAGCCCCCATATCTATGAACGGGCCGATTTCCGGGTGCTCGGCGAGGCCGAGAGCGTCATGAACGAATTCATCGCGGCCTGGGAGAGCGGCGCGCGATCCGGCCTCTTCACCGCACCGAAGTTCCAGGCCGACGTCACCAAGACGCCGGTGCCGCGTTTCGACCTGCTCAAGTTCGAGGACTATCTCTATCTCGGTGTGCAATATTCGCGCGGCTGTCCCTTCACCTGCGAGTTCTGCGACATCATCGAGCTCTACGGGCGCGTGCCGCGGACCAAGACGATCGAGCAGATGTTCGTCGAGCTCGAGACGCTCTACAAGATGGGCTATCGCGGTCATCTCGACTTCGTCGACGACAATTTCATCGGCAACAAGAAGTCGCTACGGCAGTTCCTGCCGAAGCTCGCCGAATGGCAGCGCACGCACGGCTATCCGTTCGAATTCTCCACGGAAGCCTCGGTCAATCTCGCCGACGACCCGGAGCTGTTGGAGCTGATGGGTGCGGCCAATTTCTTCGGCATCTTCGTCGGCATCGAAAGTCCGGACCCGGCGACGCTGGTCGCGATGCGCAAGAAGCAGAACACGCGGCGCAACATCGCCGAGAGCATCCACAAGATCTACGCCGCCGGCATGCTCGTCACCGCGGGCTTCATCGTTGGCTTCGACAACGAGAAGGTCTCGATGGCGGAGGCGATGATCGACTTCATCGAGGAGGCGGCAATCCCCGTCGCCATGGTCGGCCTGCTCTATGCCTTGCCCAACACGCAGCTCACGCGCCGGCTGGAGCGCGAAGGCCGGCTGCATTCCGGGCACGACGTGGCGCCGACGATTGGCGCCGATCAGTGCACGGCGGGCATCAATTTCGATCCGGTCCGCCCGTTGCGCGACATTCTGACGGACTACAAGCGGGTGCTGGAACACATCTACAGCCCGGCGGCCTATGCAGCACGTGTCGACCGCCTGATGACGCTGCTCGACCGGTCGAGGCAGCGTTCCGAGCTTGCCGAAGGCGATATCCGCTCCAAGCTCGGAGCCATGGAGACCGTGCACAAGGTGGTGTCCGCGCTTCCTGAGGCGCGGGGGCCGCTCTGGCAGACCTTCATGAACTGCGCCAAGCGCGACACGTCATCGGCGCGCATCGCCGTGCAGATGATCGCGGCCTATGCACATCTCGGCCCGTACTCCCGCAAGGTCATCGCGGCGATCGACGAGCGCCTGGCCGCGCTGGACAACGAGACCGTCGCTCCGGTGGCTGTCGGCGTGACGGCGGCCTGACAGCTTACTTCACCGCGAGCCGCAGGAAGCTCATCACGCTGCCGAGCGCGGCAAAGCCCGCGCCGAGCGCCAGCGCCAGCGTCGCGCCCTCGTGGCCAGCGAGAGCGAAGCAGGCGGCGGCGAGCGCCGCGCCAGTGGTCTGCCCAGTTAGGCGCGCGGTCGCGACGATGCCGGAGGCGCTGCCGCTGCGGTGCGGCGGCGCGCTT
The DNA here is from genome assembly GCF_020193935.1 of Bradyrhizobium sp. NBAIM08. Lineage (NCBI taxonomy): Bacteria > Pseudomonadati > Pseudomonadota > Alphaproteobacteria > Hyphomicrobiales > Nitrobacteraceae > Bradyrhizobium > Bradyrhizobium sp. NBAIM08. The sequence goes on from NZ_JADYVR010000006.1 coordinate 67,864, forward strand.
GCCATCACCGCCTTCATGTTCGGCGCCTGGAAGAAGCCGAAGCCCATGCCGCAGATCACCATTCGCCAGATGATGTCGGCAATGGCGGGATTGGGCGGCAGTGTCGCGAGCAGCGCCATGCCGAGACCGAGCAGCACGAGCCCAATGCCGCCGAGCAGGCCGACCGCGTGCCGGTCGGAGAGGCGGCCTGCGATCGGCGCCATGATGCCGACCACCAGCGGCCAGGGCGTCATGAAGAAGCCGGTCTCGACCTGCGAGCGGCCGAGCACATCCTCGAAATAGAACGGCAGCGAGACGAAGGCGAGGCCCTGGACGGCGAAGGCGCACACCGCCGTCGCCGCCGACAGGGCGAACATAGGCCTGGCGAACAGGTCGATCGGCAGCATCGGCGCGGGATGATCGGCGTGGCGGCGGGTCAGGATCACGCCGAGCACGAGGGCGGTGACCAGCTCGATGCCGACCACGAATGGCGACAGATTGTGCGCGGCGCTGCCGATGCCGGTGATGAACAGGCCGAGGCAGGCGGTGGCCAGGATCGCGCCGAGCAAGTCGAAGCCGTGATCGGCGCGCGGAGTCTTCGGCAGCATGGCAAAGCCAATGCCGATCGCGATGAGGCCGAACGGGATGTTGACGGCGAACAGCCACGGCCACGGGCCGAAGGCGAGGATGGCGGAGGCGATCGAGGGTCCGAAGGTGAAGGCGGTCGCGACCACGAGCGCGTTGTGACCGAAACCGCGGCCGAGCATGCGGCCGGGATAGACGAAGCGCACCAGCGCGGTGTTGACGCTCATGATGCCGCTCGCGCCCAGCCCTTGCAGCGCGCGCGCCAGCAACAGGCTGTCGAGCGACCATGCCACCGCGCAAAACAGCGAGGCAATGGTGAATAGGATCAGTCCGCCGAGATAGATGCGCTGGTGCCCGACGATCTCGCCGAGCGCTCCCAGCGGCAAGAGCGTCGCCACCAGCGCGATCTGGTAGACGTTGACGACCCAGACCGACTGCTCCGGCGTGACGTGCAGGTCGGCGGCGATGGCCGGCAGGGCGATGTTGGCAATGGCAGTGTCGAGCGAGGCCATCGCGAGCGCAGTGAAGATCGCGGCAACAGCCCAGCGCCGCTGCGTCGACGGAAGACCGTCGGCGGTGGGATGGTCGGGCTCGCGCGCGGCGGCAGGTAACGTGATCGTCATTTTTGTTGGCGCGCTGCTCCGGCGGCGTAGCCATGGGGGACGTTCGGCATGTACTACGGAGGCGCCGGCTTCCACAGGCGCAAGCTTGCATGCTGTGTATGCGCGAAGGTCGGGCGACGCGCTTGCGCTGCGGGCGCAAGAGCGAGGCCAAAAGAAAAGTCGAAAAACAACCCCATGCACAGTAGGAGGCCCTTTGATCGACAAGGCATTTTCCCGCCAGTCGCAAACGGCGGTCGCAGCCGTGATCAACTTGACCCGTCGGGCAAAACACTGGCAGGATGCCAGCGTGGCAGCGATCAGGCCGGGAGCAGGCCGCATGCGCGTCCTGCGCGCGCCGCCTCCACCACGCCGACGTTGAGACAGATCAACACTCGACCTGCGCGGCCGCCCGAACTTTCCATCAGCGCATCGATGGAAGGGCGGCTACATGCAGATTCTGCTCAGGGAAATCCGGAATACCCCTTTGCTCTGGATGCTGGCCTTCGTGCCCATCGTGCTGGTGGCCGAGGCGGTGGCGCCGCATTCCCACACGCTGCTGTTCGTGCTCGCGGTGCTGGCCATCGTTCCGCTGGCGGCGCTGCTCAGCCACGCCACCGAGGCGGTCGCCGCCAAGACTGGCGATGCCGTGGGCGGATTGCTCAATGCAACGCTCGGCAATCTGACCGAGCTGATCATCGCCATCACGGCGCTGCGCGCCGGCCAGTACATGCTGGTGAAGGCCTCGATCGCGGGCGCGATCGTCACCAACGCGGTGTTCATGCTGGGCGCCTGCCTGTTGCTGGGCGGCCTGCGCTATCATGTGCAGGAATATAACCGCGCCGGTGCGCGGCTCTCGTCCGGCCTGTTGCTGATGGCGACCGTCGCGCTGCTTGCGCCTTCGGCGGTCGCCGATCTCGACCACCTGCCGCAGGGCGAGGGCATCCTCAACAAGCTCAGCCTCGGCATTTCGGTCCTGCTCATCACAGCTTACGGGCTCGGCCTGTTGTTCTCGCTTCGAACGCACAAGGAATTGTTCGCAAGCGCCGGTCACGGCGACGACGACAAGGAGGCGCACTGGCCGATCGGAACGGCCGTCGGCACGCTGCTGGTCGTCACCGTGCTGGTCGCGCTGGTCAGCGAGATCTTCGTGGAATCGGTGCAGAAGGCGGCGGAAACCTTCGGAATGAGCCCGGCCTTCGTCGGCTTCATCGTCGTCTCGCTGGTCGGCGCCGCCGCGGAATTCGCGGTGGCCTTCGCCGCGGCACGCAAGGACCGGCTCGACATGGCCGTCAGCATTGCGCTCGGCAGCGCCTCGCAGATCGCGTTGTTCGTCGCACCCGCTTTGGTGCTGCTCAGCTATGTCGTGGGGCCGAAGCCGATGGACCTGCAGTTCTGGCCGGGCGCGGTCACCATGATGATGATCGCGACGGTGACGTCGGCCTTCATCACGGCCAGCGGGCGCTCGGCCTGGTTCGTCGGCGCCCTGCTGATCTTCATCTATGCCGTGTTCGCGCTGACGCTGTACGTGGTCCCGCCGGCGGGGCAGGGGTGAAGTTCGGTGCCCCTCGATCTCGCTCCGGCAGGCTATTGGTCGTACGAGAAAATGTCGGCTCCAGGCCGCGATCGTCGGCGTCAGCTCGGGTGCATGGCGGCGCGATGCGCAGGGATCAGCAAACCGCGAAGGTTAGGCGTGCCTCGTCGAACCCACCTTACGGCACAAACGTGCTGAGCTCGTAGACGACGACCGCAGCGCCGAGGCAGCGCCGCCAGGGATTCACGCCGCGGATAATCTCATCGGCGCCCCAAATCACTAGTCCGCTTTTAAAGACGATTGTCAGGGCGACGCTGGCTCTTCCCGCGGAAGGCCAGATCCAAAGCAGAAGGCCCGCGACGATCACGATCCATAGAATGAGGTTGGGCCATTGCGCGATGGTGATGGCACCGGTTTCGCGGCTCCTGAAGAACCAATCGAGGAATCGGCGCACGATCACCGCGTCAGTCAGATCACGACCTCACCCTCTTCGCGGCCCGTCCAATAAGTGATGCGCTTGGCTTTGACCTTGATCAGGACGATGCCCGGCGTATCGATTCCGTTTTCGAACCACTTGTCGAGGTCGCTGGTCCAATGCTGTTGGAAGGCGGCCTTGTCGCGGATCAGCTCGGCAGTCCCTTCGACCGCGAGGTAGATTCCCTTCGAGAATAGGCCCGCCTCCGATGAGAATCCGAGCGCTACCTTGGGATTTCGTTGGATGTCCGACACCGTTCGCGCCTGTTCGTAGGTGAAGTAGTACGAGGTGCCGTCGTAGGCGACGTCGCCGTTGTTGCTCATCGGACGGTTGGCAATCTCGCCGTTCTCGGTGTGCGTCGAGAGAATGGCGATGTCGATGCCGGCCATTTCCTTTGAGATTTCGGCGAGCGATTTCTTGGGCATGAACTTTCCTCCAGTGGAGCGGAGGCAACGATTGGATTGGGCCCATGTTCCCCGAAGCCGGGCACGAAGTGCGCGCCCGCGGTTCAGCAATGACTCGCTTATTGCCGGCGGCGGTCTGGCGGTTGGCCGCCATGCTCGCCGAAAATGGCCGCAGGTGCGGCCCTGCGCTGGTTGCCGCGCTCGCCGGCTCGTCAAGACCCGACGTGACGACCGACCTCGACCTGATCCTCCCAGTCCTCCCATTCGACATTGTTGATGTGGAGGTAGCTCGAGACGGCCGAGCCGATGGTCGGAAAGAACTGGGCTTCGCCGACCTGCGCATACAACCCGAACCGCTTCAGCTTGTCCTTCACGGGATCCTTCAGCTCGGCAAAGCAAAGTTCGATGCTCCTGACGTGGAGCGCCTCGTCCAGTTCGGCAATTGTGTCGCAGGCGGTGACGTCGACGCTCGTGACCGGTTCGGCGGCGACGACCAGCCAGCGCACGGGTGTCGGCGATTGCTCGACCGCGGCCAGAATACGTTCCTTGAAGAACTCGGCATTGGCGAAGAACAGCGGCGCGTCCCAGCGGAACAGCACCAGTCCGGGTATCAGGCGGGCATCGGGATATCTCGTGATGTCGTGATAGCCCTTGACGCCCTGCGCCCGCCCGAGAATTGCGGAGTGCGGACGCCAGCCGTCCCACAGAAACTCGGCAATGGCGACCGCGATGGCGAGGCCGATTCCGGGAATTGCGCCGAGCACGGCTACGCCCACGAAGCACAGCACGGTCAACCAGAATTCCCAGCGCTGGATACGGTAGATTCGTTTGAGATCACTGATCTCGATCAGGCCGATTGCGGCTGCGATCACCACGGCGGCCAATGCGGCATTCGGCAGGTGCTGCAACAGGTTTGGCGCAGCCAACAGAAGGAACGCGATCGCAAACGCGCCGACGACACATGTGAGCTGGGTGCGGGCGCCGGCGGCTTCGGCAACGGGCGTGCGCGAGGAACTGCTGCTGATCGGGAAGCCCTGGAAAAAGCCGGTCGCCAAATTGGCCGCGCCGAGGCCCACCATCTCCTGGTTCGGATCGACCTTGTCGCCCAGACGAGCAGCATAGGTTCGCGACAACACGCTGGTATCGGCGAACGAGACCAGAGCGATGGCGCAGCCGCCGGCCAGCACGGGGATCAGATCGCCATAGCCGATCCTGGGAATGGAGAAGGCCGGCAGACCTTGTGGAAGTGGCCCCAAGACTTTCACACCATAACCAGTTCCCAGATCAAGGAGTGAGACGACAAGGGTCGCTCCGACGACGGCAATCAGGATTCCCGGCAGTCGCTTGCTGTCCTTGAGCAGCAGGATGACGATCAACGTACCAAGTCCGACTGCGAATGCGGCCCAATTGATCTTGCCATCACCGATCCCAACGGCGATCGCCCATAGGTCTCTCAGCGGTCCTTCGCTTTCGATCGAGAAGCCGAGCAGCTTTGGCAACTGGCTGATCAAAACGGTCAGCGCGATCCCGTTCATGTAGCCGTACCGTATCGGCTTGGACAGCAGCTCCGTCACGAACCCTAACCGTGCGATGCCGGCCACAATGAGCACCGTTCCCGAAACGAGCGCCATCATGGCGGCAAGCATTGCGGCGCGGACCGGATCGCCGCCGGACAGGGGAACGATGACGCCGAGGATGACAGCTGCCAGCGCCGAGTCCGGTCCGAGCACGATGATGCGGCTCGGACCGAACATCGCGTAGGCCAGAAGCGGGACGATGGTCGCGTAGAGGCCGTGGATGCCCGGCAGACCGGACGCCACGGCATAGGCAATTCCGACCGGGACAAGCATGGTCGCCAGCACGAGACCTGCGAAGACATCATGCCGAAGCCAGGCCGCTTCGTAGTACCGAAGCGTATCGATCCCGAGCACCCAACGCGTCCAAACGTTCACCGCGCGCACTCCAAAGGCCGGTCGCCATGCGAAGCGATCGCCGGTCAACAGACGATCAACACGGATATCTGCAGTCACGTGTCGGCTCGCCGATAGCGCGCGACGATCTCGCAACGACTCGACCACTCGCTTGACGCAAATCAACGTTGCCGTAACCCCGACTATTCCGCGGCGCAGCAATCCTTGGGACGAGAGCCTTCGCTCCTAGACCTGATACCGCAACCCGCCATCCACCGAAGGGCCGAGAGCCTTTTTCTGTGCCATCCTTCGCGACGCCCGCTCAGGCGGGCTCCTGAGCAGGGAGTGTGTGGCTGCAGTCTCGGAAGACACTGACGCCGATTAGCCTCATCCTGAGGAGGCGCGTAAGCGCCGTCTCGAAGGACGAGGCGTGCGCACCGGCCAAGTCATGTGCGATAACCTGGCCATCCCTCACGTTCGTCCTCACCGCACGATCATCGACTCCGGCCAGTTCGGTGCTTGCCACACCGTCGACCACGGCTGGTCACCCCCACAGCCGCGCGCCGTGACATCCACGCGGACGAGCACGAAGCTGCTGGTGCCACTGGTATAGCCTTCGGTCGTTCCCAGGCGGTAGACGTGACGAAGGCGAGAGCTCGGACACATGTCTGTTCCGGTCTCAGCCTCGAACACGCCGGCCTCCTTTCGCCAGGTGATGAGGCCCGGCCGCGGCGTGGTGCCGAACCCGGTGTTCTGTGCGAAGAATGGAAACGCGACGAGCTTCGGATGGCGCGCGTCCTTAAGGTCGAAGACGAGATGACTTCCCACGATCCACTGACAATATACGAGGACGAAACGGCGCTCTCTCTCGACCAAGAAGCGAAGCGGAATCTCTTTCATGCCTTTTTCGACGTCGCAGTTTTCGCGTTGTGCTGCGCGCGCCACCTGCCGTGGGACCTCGGCGAGGGCTGAGACCTGGAAATCCGTTCTGCCTCCAAACCGGATGGGATCGAAGGCGGCAGTCTCATCTCGACTGCCGGCGCTCTGCTTGTCCTCGCCGAACGCGGCGGAGGTCAAGTGAACTGCGGCGAGGAGCATCAAGAGACCGACCCCAACCCTCACGCTCTTCAATGTCGAACGCATCGCATGAATTCCTAGAACTGATACCGCAAACCCCCCATCCACCGGGATCACCGCTCCCGTGATGTATCGCACCCGCGAGGCCCAAAACACTACGAGCGCACTCATGCGGTCAAGCCGGGCCGTTTCGGCGATCTCGAGCCAGCTGTGGTGGCACGAGAACAACTGAAGGGACACGCCTGGGTGTGTAACGGGCATGGGCGCGATGAGGCAAGTGAAGGACCCGCATCCGGGAGTTACGATCCTCGAAATTTGAGGCGCTCCCAACGTGGGCTTGGGCTGTCGACTCGCCTACTGCCAAGATCGGCGCCGCATCGCCAAGCTACCAGTAACTTTTGAACGTTTGCGCATTCGTCGTTCCTCAGCCTTTTCCAGGCGGGTACGAAGGTTCTGAAGCTCCGTCAGTTGAGAGCTGAGCGACAAAACACGTTGACGCAGAATCGCAATACGGTCGCACTGACCACGAGTACTCATGACGCGCCCTAAACTATGACTGTCAGGAAATGAACAGCTGGGCCAAGAAACAGAATGGACTTAAACCTATGGGTGTTGATGACCATAGCAAAGGTTCATGAAATTTGGTTGACACGCGCGGCAGGGACGTCGCCGACCGCGATCGGAACATGCCAAAGATCAAAGCGCCGTTGGATCGGTGATTTTGCGCGACCACCCCAGTTCGATTCCGAGTTCTTACGGAAAACCGCTGCTAGAGCACAAGCCCGAGCACCAACCAGCTGGCAACAGACAAACAGACGCCAATTCCCAAATACGGCAATGCAATGCGCATGGTCATTCCTCCATGCCTAGACGCGACGAGAACATGGTCAGATACGCAGATTCGGGGCGCCAGCCCTATATTCCATGCGATGTATGAGCTGTTTAACGGCATCCGACGAGCATATTTAATTTGACTTTTGAATATGGTCAAAATTATATGTATTTGAGTTAATTGCTATATTTAATTTGGGCGTGTCGCCGCGCCGCAACACATTATCTACGCGTGTTCTGATCGGGTGCCGAAACCATGCGAACAGGCTGGGCGATCGCTCCATTGGAGTTGCTCTTGAGAGAGGCGTGATGCATGCGCCAATCAATCGATACTGCACCCAGGGACCGAGAAAGCACCCGAATAGAAGATGCGGCGGAGGAGCTCGGTCACGGGTCGCCCGAGACGGGCAGATTGGGCGCAAAGGACGGCTCAGCGCTCCGCTCTTCACGGACCCATTGGTGGGGTGAGACCGAGGATATCGATCCGGAGGAGACGGGTAGTTCGCTCATTGCAGCTGTCGTTCTGGTCGCCCTTATCTTCGCTGGGGTGACCCTGCTCGGTGCTTTCGACCCGTTCAACGCACAACCGACTGCCGAAACAACTCGAATCGACGGCGGGAGCGCCGCCGGCCTCGACCAGCGGCCTGACTTCGCGACCGGATCGCCAGCACTCCTTCAGAGCGAAATGTCCGAGGCCCCGATTCAGGCGGTCTCCGCAAGCGCGGCGGGCCCGCCACCACGGCTCGACGCCGACGGGCGCAGTGACGCGCTCTCCGGTGAACTGGCCGGCGCGCGCAGGGAGCTCGAAGAGGCGGTCCAGCGCACGCATGCAGCGGAAATTGCCACGGAGGAGCTGCGGCAGTCTCTTCAAATTGAGCGAGCCCGCAGCGCCGCCTTCGCGGACGAACTTGCCGGAACCCGCCGCGAAGTAGAGGCTCGTATCGCGCAGGCGCGCGAGGCGGACGAGGTGGCCGCACAGCAGAGGGATGCGGCGGCGTGGGAGATCGCTGAACTGCGGCAGTCCCTGCAGCAGGAGCGGGAAAAGAGCGCCGTCCTGGCGAAGCGAGTGAGCGCCGCGCAGGCGATAGCGGCAAGCGCTGAGCAAGAACGCTACGAGGCGCAGTCACGCGCCGCCGCCCTCGCGAGCGAGCTTGCCGGCATGACTGGCGGATCGGCTACGGCCGACGGTGCGACGGCGGAACAAAGCGAGGCGGTGGGCGGGGAGATCGCGGAATTGCGGCAGTCCTTGCAGCAGGAGCGCGAAAGGAACGCAGCCCTCGCGCAACAAGAGGACGCCGCGCGGTCGGCAACGGCGAACGCCGAGCAACAACGCCGTGCCCTCGAAGAGGCCCAGGCTCATGCTGCCGCGCTGGAGAGCAAGCTTGCGCAAACGCGCGGCGTCATCGAATCGCTGAACGGGCATCTGCGCGAGGCGAACGATGCAGCCTCGCAGCAGAGACAGGCAGCGAACCGGGAGATCGCCGAACTGCGACAGTCGCTGGAGCGGGAGCGGAGCAGGACTGAAGCCAGGGAGAGCGAGATCGCCTCGGTATCGCGCCTTATCGATCAGCACGCCCCGGCGGCGCAAAGAAACGGCGGCCCGACCTTGTCGACGGCGCAGAACGTGACCGCAACGGAGCCGCCGACGAATCCAGGCCAGGACGAGGTGGAGGCCCGATTGATCCCGCGTGCCAGAGCGTTGCTCGATCAGGGCAATATCGGTGCAGCGCGGATTGTGCTCGAGCTTGCGGCTGAGAAGAACAGTGCGCAGGCGACCTTCATGCTCGCGGAGACATATGATCCGGCGGTTCTGTCGGCTTGGGGTGCCTATGGAACGCGCGGCGAGGCGGCCAAGGCGCGCGAGCTCTACGCGAAGGCACAGAGGAGCGGCATTCGCGGAGCCAAGGAACGACTGGATGCTTTGCATCACTGAGAGTGGGCTTTGCATTCATGCCGGGAAGAGTGGTGACGGTGGGCAATCCGGAAAGGAACGACATGAACAAGCTGCCAAGGTCGCTCTCGTCGCTCGTGCTCGCCGCGCTGGTGCCGATTGCCGTGCTGCTTCAAACGACTTGCCTGGAAGCACAAACCGCAAGATCCGCCAAGGCCGATGCACAAATGCTCCGACGGCCGCTCCCTCAGGAGAGCGAAAAGGGCCGGATGAACGCCTGGACCGTCGGGCTCGCCGGCGGCCTGCTCGAGGGCGCGCCGATCCGCCTCGCGGCAGAAATGGCCCGTGTCGTCGACGACGGAGCAGAGCTGCATCTCCTGCCGATCGTCACCCGGGGCGCCACCGACAATCTGAATGCGCTGCTCTATCTGCGTGGTGTCGATACCGCGATCATCAATTCCGACGCGCTCGAGGAGTACAAGCTTCAGGTTCCGCAGATCCAAAGCCGCATCACTTATCTGCTCAATCTGTTTCCGTCCGAGTTGCACATCTTCGTGCGGCCGGAGATCACCGGCCTGCAGGACCTTGCCGGCAAGAAGGTCAACTTCAATACTCAGGGCACCGCAGCCGCCTATTCCGGTCCGCTGATCTTCAGCCGCCTCGGCATCGACGTCGACAAGACGTTCATTCCGCATCAGCTTGCCCTGGAACAGATGCGCAAGGGGGAGATGTCGGCCGTCGTGTTCATCACGTCGAAGCCCGTGGACGCCTTCGTGCGAGGCCGCTGGGAAGCTGGATTCAAGTTCCTGCCGGTCCATTACGACAGGAAGTTCGAGGACTATTATCTGCCGGCGACCTTGAACGCCAACGAGTATCCCAATCTGATCAAACAGGGTGAGCGGGTTGCGACTCTTGCCGTGCCGACGGCTCTCGTTGCATTCAACTGGCCGCCACGCTCAAACCGCTATCAACGCGTGGCGCGCCTCGTCGAGTACCTGTTCTCGCGGATTGACCGCCTGCAGGCACCAGGCTTCGATCCGAAATGGCAGTCCATCAATCTCGCGGCGTCCGTCCCCGGGCTCACCCGCTTCCCGGCTGCGCAGGAATGGCTGGATCGCAAGGCACGCAGCGTACAGGCGAGGCCATGAAGAGTGCCGTTCCTCCGTTCGCCGTCGCCTTGAACGTAGCCTGCGGAATCGCTTACGCGCAAGACACGGGCGATGCCGTCGAATCACTTCGGGCTTGTTCGGCGATGGAAGGGCGGGGCCGGCTGGAATGCCTGCAAGAACTGTCACGTAAGATTCCGCCGCCCGGGCGGCGGGCGTCAGACGGCGGCTGGCTGATCAGCGAGACCACCTCGCCGGTCGACTATTCACCCGTCGTCACCGCCACCACCTTTTCGGTTGGCGGCTCGGATGGAGCCACGATGCAACTCGCAATCCACTGCCGCAAAGGCCGAACGGAAGTCACGGTCGTCGGACCGGCGCTGTCACGGAGCGCCAACGAATACGTCATCTCCTTTCGGCTGAATGCGGACACGCCGATGCAACTCGCGGCGGCGTCGCCGTCATTCGGCTCCGGCGTCGCTTTCGGGGGCGACGTCGTAAAGTTGCTGAACGCGCTACCCGACGAGGGTCACATCGTCGTGCGCCTTTTCGCCCGCACTGGTCAGGTGCAAGACGGACAGTTCCTGCTCAGCGGATTCGAGAACGTGCGCAAGAGAATGGCGGCTGCATGCAAATGGCCACATAGCGTCGCCAGACCGGGAAGGTGATGGTCAAGGAACGGGAGACACGAGATGATCAATCCGAAGTTGACGATAGCAATCATCGGCGGCCTGGCGATGGTGCTTCTGGTAGAACCAAGCGCGCAGGCGCAACAGGACAACCAGTTGATCCCGCAGATGAGCGAGAAGAATCAAGCACGCGATCCGAAGCAACCGACTAGACGGATGCACGTGAGCAAGCCGGGGCAGACTCACACGAGCAAGCAAACCGCTGCGACACGGGCGGCGATGGCTCAGGCGACAAAACCCGAGATCGTCAAAAAGCCGCACCAGCTGATATTGCAGGTCAATTCCAACGAACCTGCGATGATGAACCTCACGCTCAACAATGCCACCAATGTCGCGCAATATTACCGCGATCTCGGTGAACCAGTCTCAATCGAGATTGTCACCTTTGGTCCCGGTCTTCATATGCTGCGCGATGATACCTCGCCGGTAAAGCCACGCATCGAGGTGCTCGCGATGAGCAATCCCGAAATCTCCTTCAAGGCCTGCGGCAACACCCAGGAAAATATGCGGAAGGCGGAGAACAAGGACATCAATCTGATTCCGCAGGCGACGGTGGTCAAATCGGGTGTCGTCCGCGTCATGGAGCTGCAGGAACAGGGCTGGAGCTACGTCAAACCGTGAGGTCCGGCGACAATGAGGCTGTCGGATGCGCAGTGAGAGCGGAATGGCTTTAGGTTGAATCGATTGCCACGGGCTCGGTGCAACCTCTCCCGCTCTTGTCAGCCGAAGCCTTGGCGAAGGCGGATGCGGGAGAGGTCACGCCACCGGCTCGCGCCGACGGCGCGCCCGACGACAGGCTCCGGCGCGGGTCAGGGCTTTCTCCTCTCGGGGCTATCCCATTGCGGAAACATTCCCCAGCCCTCTCTCACAAGCGGGAGAGGGAGTGTACTTGCCTTGTAGCAATCTCCTTCACCAGCTCGGCGAGGAGATCGGTACGGCGCGCCACGCCGACGACGCGCACGCCTTCGGCGGCGAGGCCCCTGGCGATGGCGCGGCCGATGCCGATGCTCGCGCCGGCGATGACAGCGGTTTTCGATTTGAGCCCGAGGTCCATGGCCGCACGCTCCCTTGGTCCTGCCTGCTTTTTGTTGTTCGTTTGCCGCTCTGTCCCGCGGGCTTGCGAATTGCCCGACCGGGACGAGCAGTGGTAACCAAGAGGCTTGCCGAAGGACAAGAGCCTTGGCGAGGGAAATACGAAGAACAAAGGCGTCGAAGGATGGTCTGGGATCCGCAGCAATATCTGAAGTTCTCCGGCCATCGGCTCCGGCCGGCCGTCGACCTGTTGATGCGGATTCCCGATTTTGCCCCGCGCGCGATCGCCGATCTCGGCGCCGGCGCCGGCAACGTCACCAAATTGATCAGGGAGCGCTGGCCGGAGGCACGCGTGACCGGTGTCGAGGGCTCGGCGGAGATGGTCGCGGCAGGACGCAAGGCCGCGCCTGACGTGGAATGGTCACATGAGGATCTCGGCCATTGGAGTCCCGCTGGGCAGTACGACTTGATCTATTCCAATGCCGCACTGCATTGGCTGCCCAATCATGCGGCACTGTTTCCCTCGCTGATGGAGAAGGTGACGCCCGGGGGCATGCTCGCGGTGCAGATGCCGCGCAATTTCCTCGCGCCTTCGCATGTGCTGATCGGCGAGACTGCGCTCGACGGCCCATGGCGGTCCAAGGTGGAGCATCTCGTCACCCGGCCGCCGGTGGAAGGGCCGGCCTTCTATCACGATCTGCTCGCGCCGATGTCGGCCAACATCGACATCTGGGAGACCGAATATCTGCAGGTGCTCGAAGGCGACAATCCCGTGAAGGAATGGACCAAGGGCACCTGGCTGACGCGCTATCTCGACGTGCTCCAAGGCGAGGAGAAGGCCGCGTTCGAAGCTGCCTACGGGGTGCGCGTCGCAAAGGCCTATCCGAAGAATGCGGCGGGGCAGACGCTGTTCCCGTTCCGGCGCCTCTTCATGGTCGCGCAACGGAAAGGCTGATGGCGCTGCCGCAACGCGGCATAGCACGCGTTGCCTTGGACACGCGCGGATGCCGGCTTGCGCATCCGGCGGTCATCACGTTAGCTTGGCAGCGCTTAGCTCTCGTTGTTACCGACGGCTGCGGCCCAATAACAACAATACCAACGGTCGGGGGCAATTGCGCTCCCGGCCGTTGCGCTTGAATGATCCAATCCGGGGGGACCAAGTTGCTGCGTGTGCTGAATCGTTTTCTCGATCATCTCGAGGAATGGCTGATCGCGACGATGATCGCGGCTGCGACGTCGCTCATCTTCGTCGCGGTGGTGCACCGTTACGGCGCCGGGCTGTCGATCGACCTCGCCAAATGGGCGGAAGCCCGCAACCTCACCGTCCTCGCCGTGCCCGCGCGCGCGACGTTCGCCTGGCTTGCCGCCCTCGATTTGTCATGGGCGCAGGAGCTCTGCATCTACATGTTCATCTGGATGGCGAAGTTCGGCGCCGCCTATGGCGTGCGGACCGGCATCCATGTCGGCGTCGACGTGCTGGTCAACATCCTGCCCGGCGGCTCGCGCCGCCGCATCATCACCTTCGGCCTCCTGTGCGGCGCGCTGTTCACCGCCATCGTGGGCTATTTCGGAGCCGCCTTCGTCAGCCACATGTGGCACAGCGGCCAACAGTCCAACGACCTCGAGGCGCCGATGTGGGTGGTGTATCTCACCATTCCGATCGGCTCCGGCCTGATGTGCTTCCGCTTCCTGCAGGTCGCCTGGTCGTTCTACCGCACCGGCGAGCTGCCGCATCATGATATGGCGGGCGTCGAGGGCGTCGAGGCGGATCCGGTGCATCCTGCGCCGGTCACGCCCACCCAGGTGGTCCGGGACGAGCGCAGCCCGCTCGGCTGGATCCTGATGCTGCTGCCGGTCCTGATCGTCGCGCTGTGCTTCGCGCATGCGGCCCATGTCATCACCTTGCCGCAGGGCCTGCGCGTCTTCATCGTGTTCGCGCTGCTGCTCTCGCTGATGCTGACGGGCATGCCGATCTCGATCGCGCTGGGTCTGACCGTGCTCAGCTTCATGTTCACGCTGACCGACGTGCGAACCGAATCGGTGGCGCTGAAGCTGTTCACCGGCATCGAGAATTTCGAGATCATGGCGATCCCGTTCTTTATCCTCGCCGGCAACTTCCTGACCCATGGCGGTGTGGCGCGGCGGATGATCACCTTCGCAACCTCGCTGGTCGGCCATTGGTACGGCGGGCTCGCGCTGTCGGGCGTGGTCGCCTGCGCGCTGTTCGCCGCGATCTCCGGCTCCTCGCCGGCGACCGTGGTGGCGATCGGCTCAGTGATCCTGCCCGCGATGGTCGCGCAAGGCTTTCCGAAGCGGTTCGGCGCCGGCGTGATCACGACGTCGGGCTCGCTCGGCATTCTGATTCCGCCATCGATCCCGATGGTGCTCTACGCCGTCTCCACCAACAGCTCGGTAGGCAAGCTCTTCATCGCCGGCATCGTGCCGGGGCTTGCGCTCGCCACGCTGCTCGGCATGACGACGTTCTATCGCGCCTGGCGCAACGACTATCCGCGGATGCCGAAGGCGACCTTCATGGAGCGTCTCGATGCGTTCCGCAAGTCGATCTGGGGCATCCTCCTGATCGTGATCGTGATCGGCGGCATCTACAGCGGCCTGTTCACGCCGACTGAAGCTGCCGCCGTCAGCGCGGTCTACGCCTTCATCGTCGCGGTGTTCATCTACAAGGACCTGAAGCTGCGCGACGTGCCGCGCGTGCTGCTGTCGTCGGCCAACCTTTCGGCGATGCTGCTCTACATCATCACCAATGCCGTGCTGTTCTCGTTCCTGATGACCTACGAGAACGTGCCGCAGGCGCTGGCGCAATGGATGATCGACCAGGGCCTGGGCTGGATCGGTTTCCTGCTGCTCGTCAACATCCTGCTGCTGCTCGCAGGCAATGTGATGGAGCCGTCCTCGATCATCCTGATCATGGCGCCGATCCTGTTTCCGGTCGCGGTCAAGCTCGGCATCGACCCGATTCATTTCGGCATCCTGATGACGGTCAACATGGAGGTCGGCCTGTGCCATCCGCCGGTCGGCCTCAATCTCTACGTCGCCTCGGGCATCGCCAAGATGGGGATCACCGAGCTCACGGTCGCAGTGTGGCCGTGGCTGCTGACGATGCTGGGCTTCCTCGTGGTGGTGACCTATTGGCCGGGCCTGTCGCTGTGGCTGCCGCGGCTATTGGGGATGTAGCGGTGCGACAGGTGTACCCTCTCCCCTTGTGGGAGAGGGTGGCTTCGCGAAGCGAAGCCGGGTGAGAGGTTTCTCTCCTCACGAACAGTTCTGCGAGCGGAGACATACCCCTCATCCGGCGCTTCGCGCCACCTTCTCCCACAAGGGGAGAAGGGAAGAGACCGGCAGCGATGTAGAAAGTCTACTCTGCGCTGCTCACCAGCTTGATCCGCGGTGCCTGCGCCTCGGTCAGGCTGCGATATGCGGCGAGGTAGTCCAGGGCCATGCGCCGCGCGGTGAAGCGCGTTTCGAACTGCTTGCGGATCGCGGCGCGGTCGAGTTGCGGAAGCCGGGTCACCACGCCCGCGGCGCTGATGACGTCCTCGACGATGAAGCCGGTGAGGCCCTCGTCGATGATCTCCGGCACCGAGCCCCGGTTGAAGGCGACGACCGGCGTTCCGCACGCCATGGCCTCGATCATGACGAGGCCGAACGGCTCCGGCCAGTCGATCGGCAGCAAGAGGCCGAGCGCGCCGCTGAGGAAATCCGACTTCTCGTGATCGCTGATCTCGCCGATGAAATCGACCAACGGATTGTTCTCGATCATCGGCCGGATCAGCTCGTCGTAATAATCCTGGTCGGCACGGTCGACCTTGGCCGCGATCTTGAGCGGAATCCCGCAATGGGTCGCGATCTTGATGGCGCGATCGACGCCCTTCTCGGGCGCGATGCGGCCGAGCACGGCGAGGTATTCCTGTTTCGCCGGCTTCGGCGTCAGCAGCTTCTCCGGCAGGCCGTGGTGGATCGTCGTCACCCAGTTCGCCTGCGGCACCGGCCGCCGCTGCGCATTGGAGATCGAGATGACCGGCATCTTGGTGAAGGTGTTGAAGACCGGCTGATGCTCGGGAAGATCGAGCCGGCCGTGCAACGTCGTCACGAACGGGGTCGGCTGGCGGTGGAACAACGACCAGGGATAATAGTCGAGATGGAAGTGGAGGAAATCGAACTCCTCGTCGTCACATTTTTGCCGCACGCGCTCCAGCAGCACCATGTGCAGCGCGTTGGGATCGCGCACGGAACCGTCGAGCCGAAGCGCCCGCGGCCATAATGCATCGAGCTTGGCCGATGTCCGCGAGTCGCCGCTGGCGAAAAGCGTCACGTCATGGCCCAGGGCCACCAGCTCTTCCGTCAACCAATGCACCACCCGCTCGGTGCCGCCATACAGCTTGGGTGGAACAGCCTCCGTCAACGGAGCTACCTGCGCGATGCGCATCTCACCATCTCCTCTGCGATCATGAAGTTTGAAACCCCCGCCTTAACGGCACCGGCAATGCCAGACGAGGGAACGTTCCCGCACCTGCGAAGTTCCTTCCCCCGAACGTTACATATTCGACACGTCGGCGGAGCGTCGCGATGCTGCCACTACATCTTCGCACATCGTCCGCATCCGCATGTCGTGATGGGATTGCCCGGGAACCGAGGCGAAGCGGTCGATGTTCACTCGACCAGTAACGAAACGAAAAATCAGCATAACGGGGCGACAGCCATATGGATCAGCTTTCTGGGTACGCGCGTAGGCCATTTGCCTTTGTCCTGCGCTATCTCCGGCGTCGTCTCGCGTCGCATTTGGTGATCCTGACCGCGGTCGTGGGGGCCGTTGCCTGCTCCGTAGGCACCCAGTATGGCGTCAAAGCTCTGGTTGACGCCTTGTCGGCCGGTCCCTCGTATGGCGGTGGCGTATGGCTGGCATTCATTCTGCTCATGTCACTGATTGCCGCCGACAACTTCCTGTGGCGGATCGCAAGCTGGACGGCGAGCTTCACCTTCGTCCGGGTCACCGGCGATTTACGGCGTGACATATTTCGTCATCTGACCGGGCACGCCCCGAGCTACTTCTCGGACCGGATGCCCGGCATGCTGACGAGCCGCATCACCGCGACCTCGAACGCGGTGTTCACCGTCGAGAACATGTTCGTCTGGAATGTGTTGCCGCCGTGCATTGCCACAATTGCGGCAATCATCCTGATTGGAACCGTCAGTCCCTACATGGCGCTCGGCCTGATCGCGATCGCGGGCGGCATGGTGGTTGCGATGTTTCGTCTGGCCGCGGCCGGCAAGCCGCTGCATGACGATTTCGCCGACAAGGCCGCATTGGTCGACGGCGAGATGATCGACGTCATCAGCAACATGCCGCTGGTGCGCGCCTTCTGCGGCATCAGCCACGAGCATGAGCGGTTCGACGCGACCGTGAACCAGGAGCTGACCGCGCGCAGCCGCAGCCTGCGTTATCTGGAGAAGCTGCGGCTGTTGCATGCCGTCATCACCGTGCTTCTGACCATTGCGCTGATGGCCTGGGCGATCTCGCTCTGGCAGAAGGGCCAAGCGACGACCGGCGACGTCGTGCTGGTCTGTACGCTCGGCATCTCGATCCTGAGCGCGACGCGCGATCTCGCGGTGGCGCTGGTCGACGTCACCCAGCACGTCGCGCGTCTGACAGAGGCGATCGCCACGCTGCTGGTGCCGCACGAGCTCCGCGATCATCCCGAGGCCGAGCCCCTGGTCAAGAGCGGCGCGGCCATCGCGTACAACAACGTCACCTTCGGCTATCCCGGCAGCGACAAGATCTTCGAGCGCTTCAGCCTGCGCCTCCAGCCCGGCCAGCGCGTCGGACTGGTCGGCCAGTCCGGCGGCGGCAAGTCGACGCTGTTCACGCTGCTGCAGCGCTTCTACGACGTCGACGAGGGCAATATCACCATTGACGGCCAGGACATCTCGAAGGTGACGCAGCTGAGCCTGCGCGAGGCGATTTCCGTCGTGCCGCAGGACATTTCCTTGTTTCATCGCTCCATTCGCGAGAACATCCGCTATGGCCGGCCGAACGCGACCGACGACGAGGTGCTGCGCGCGGCGATCGCAGCGCGCTGCGACTTCGTCGAGACCCTGCCCGAGGGCCTCGACACCATGGTCGGCGACCGCGGCGTCAAGATGTCGGGCGGCCAGCGCCAGCGCATCGCGATCGCGCGCGCCTTCCTGAAGGACGCGCCGATCCTGCTGCTGGACGAGGCGACCGCCGCGCTCGACAGCGAATCCGAGGAGGCGATCCGCGAGGCGCTGTCCCGCCTGATGCGCGGCCGCACCGTGATCGCGATCGCTCATCGCCTTGCGACGCTGCGCAATTTCGATCGTGTCGTGGTGTTGAGGAATGGTAAGATCATCGAGGACGGCTCGCCCGAGCGCCTGATGCAGGGTCACGGGCCGTATCGTGAGCTGGTCACGCAGGAAATGAGCCGGCTCGCGCAAGCCGCCGCGTAAACCAACAGTCGCGTTCTCGAGTCGGTCGCGTTTCGAATCAAGCGCAGGGGAGCAGCTCATGTCGGCAGAAGCCGTAACCCAGTTCGTCTCCGTGACGCGGACCCCGGAACAGGTCGCGGAACAGCCCTTCTACATTCCGATGACCGGGCCCTCTGCCCGGCCGCGGCGTTCGCTCAAGCACGACGACACCTTCATCGTGCTCGACAGCCACGGCGACATCGGCGCGTCCGCTGGCGGGCCGGACGGACTGTTCCATCACGACACGCGCTATCTTGCGCGGCTGGAGCTCGTGCTCGACGATCTCCAGCCGCTGCTGCTCGGCTCGAATCTGCGCGACGACAATTCGGCGTTAACCGTCGATCTCACCAATCCGGACATCTACCGGCAGGGCAACCTCGTTCTGCAAAAGGACCTGTTGCACGTCGTGCGCACCATCTTCCTGTGGCGCGGCACCGCCTACCAGCGCATCGGCGTGCAGAACCATGGCGACCGGCGCACCAGCTTCGAGCTGACGCTGCTGTTCGGCAACGACTTCGCCGATCTGTTCGAGGTTCGCGGCGAGCGGCGGCCGCGCCGCGGCGTCGGAACCGGCCGGCTGCTCGGGCCGACCGACGTCCTGTTCGAGTATCGCGGCCTTGACGACGCCGAGCGGACCACCGGCCTGCATTTCGATCCGCGTCCGACGCGGCTCTCGGTCAACGCTGCGACCTGGGAACTCGACCTTGAGCCGCACCAGGCCAAATCGCTGTTCGTGGCCGTGTCCTGCAACCGGCCGCTGACGGAGAAGCCGGTGCGGTTCTTCCCGGGTCTGCTGGCGCACCGCCGCGAGATGCGGCAGTCGACCATGGGCGCGGCCAGCATCGAGACCTCCAACAACATCTTCAACGAGGTGCTGTGCCAGGCCATGGCCGACCTCAACATGCTGATGACCGAGACGCCGCAGGGACGCTATCCCTATGCCGGCATTCCCTGGTACTCGACGACGTTCGGGCGCGACGGCCTCATCACCGCGCTGCAGATGCTCTGGGTCGATCCGCGCATTGCCAAGGGCGTCCTGCGCCGGCTCGCGCATTTCCAGGCCGCGGCGGTCGATCCGCTCGCGGACGCCGCGCCCGGCAAGATCCTGCACGAGATGCGCGGCGGCGAGATGGCGGCGCTCGGGGAAGTCCCGTTCGCGCATTACTACGGCAGCGTCGATTCGACCGCGCTGTTCGTGCTGCTCGCAGGCAGCTATTTCGAGCGCACCGGCGACGAGGCCACGTTGATCGAGCTGTGGCCCGCGATCGAGGCGGGGCTCGCCTGGATCGACGGTCCGGGCGATCCCGATCAGGACGGCTTCGTCGAGTACCAGCGCGCGACCGAGAAAGGGCTGGCGAACCAGGGCTGGAAGGATTCCTATGACGCGATCTTCCATGCCGACGGCCGGCTTGCCGAGGGCAATATCGCGCTCGCGGAGGTCCAGGGCTACGTCTTTGCCGCCAAGCAGCTCGCGGCGCGTTGCGCGCTGCGGCTCGGCAAGCCGGACCGCGTGCGCAAGCTCGAGGCCGAAGCCAGGGCGCTCGCCGAGCGCTTCGAGCAGGCGTTCTGGTGCGAGGAGCTCGGCACCTATGCGCTCGCGCTCGACGGCAAGAAGCGGCCCTGCAAGGTGAGGACCTCGAATGCCGGGCAGATCCTGTTCAGCGGCATGGTCCGCGAGGACCGCGCGCGTCTCGTCGCCGCCGATCTGATGCGGCCGCATTTCTTCTCGGGCTGGGGCATCCGCACCGTCGCGCAAGGCGAGGTGCGCTACAACCCGATGTCCTACCATGACGGATCGATCTGGCCGCACGACAACGCGCTGATCGCGCTGGGGCTGGCGCGCTACGGCCTCAAGCATTCGGTGGCGCATGTCTTCAAGGGTCTGTTCGATGCCGCGACCTACATGGATTTGCGCCGGTTGCCCGAATTGTTCTGCGGCTTCCGGCGCGAGAAGCGGCGCGGGCCGACGCTGTACCCGGTCGCCTGCGCGCCGCAGGCCTGGGCCAGCGCGACGCCGTTCACGCTGCTGGAGGCGGCGCTCGGCCTCGAGTTCGACGTCGCGCGCGGCGAGATTCGCCTGCGCAACCCGCATCTGCCGGCGTTCCTCAACGAGGTGATCCTGCGCGATCTGCGCCTTGGCGAATCCAGCGTCGATCTTCGCGTCAGCCGTCACGGCGACGACGTGGCGCTGGAAGTGTTGCGCACGCGCGGTCAGATCCAGGTCTCGATCGTGCTGGCGCGCTAGAGGCGCGAGGAGGAAGTCATGCGTGCGATCGGAAGGTTGATCTTGGGCGTGGCGATCGTCACGGGCTTGACGGTCGCCGGATCGCGCGCGGCCGAGGAGCCGCCTGCATCCCCGAGCGAAGCAAAGGCACCGGCAAATGTGCAGCCGCCGGCTTCCACGGTGCCCGTCACGCCCAAGGACGCCGCGCCGCCGCCATCGGTGACCATCATCGGCGCGAGCGAGGCCCACGGCGTTCTCGGCCGCGACGTTCGCAGCGCCGCCGGCGAGGACATGGGTCGCATCGTCGACGTCATCGTCGATCGCACCGGTCATGTCCGCGCTGCGGCGATCGATTTCGGCGGCTTCCTCGGCGTCGGCAGCCGCAAGATCGTCGTGGACTGGAACGCGCTGCGCTTCGGCAAGATCGCCAACAAGAAGGACAGCATCACGCTGGAATTGACCAAGGCGCAGGTCGCGGCCGCACCGGAATACAAGGAGGACACGCCGATCGTCGTGCTCGGCGCGTCCGGCAGCCTTCAGCCGCTGCAGGCGATCCAGTGAGGTGCAGGGAGGGCTGACCGCCCGTGCTGTTATCGAGGAAGCCGAACCATGCAGATCGCGGCGGCGTCGTCGAGCAGGACAACGTCGTGGAGCCGGCGGCTGCGGACATTCCGGCGCCCTCGCGGCAGAGCCTGCGCGGCCTCGACTGGTTCATCTTCTTCCTCGCCGACGTGCAGACCGGATTCGGTCCATTCATCGCGGTCTATCTGACGACGCAGAAATGGACCCAGGTCGAGATCGGGTTCGTGCTGTCGATCGGCGGCATCGTCGCCCTGATCGGCCAGATGCCGGGCGGCGCGATCATCGATGCCGCGAAATCGGAGCGCCTCGTCGCTGCCCTCGCGATCGCGACCATCGGCGCCTGCGCGCTGGCCTATGCGGCGATGCCGATCTTCGCCGTCGTGGTGACCGCCGCCACGCTGCATGCGATGGCGAGCTGCGTGCTCGGGCCGGCGATCGCCGCGATCAGCCTCGGCCTCGTCGGCCCGCTCGCGATCGGCGAGCGGCTCGGGCGCAACGCGCGCTTCGCCTCGCTCGGCAACGGCGTCGCGGCGGCGGTGATGGGCACCGCGGGCTACCTGTTATCGAGCCGCTCGGTCTTCCTGGTCACCTTCCTGCTCGTGATTCCAACCCTGATCGCTCTGTCGCGCATCCGCGAGAACGAGGTCGACATCAGGCGCTGTCACGGCGAGCTGCCGCCTGAAGCCGCCGACCGCGGCGATCCCAATATCTGGCACCTGATCCGGCAGCGCCCGCTCATCGTGTTCGCGCTCAGCGTGCTGCTGCTGCAGCTCGCGAACGCCGCGATGATGCCGCTGATGGCGAGCGCGGTGACGGCGCGATCGAGCCAATGGGCGACCGTGCTCGTCGCCTTTTGCATCGTCGTTCCGCAAGCGATCGTGGCGCTGCTGTCGCCGACGGTCGGGCGCAAGGCGCAAGCGTGGGGCCGGCGCCCGCTGCTGCTGATCGGATTCGGTGCTCTGGCGATTCGCGGCCTGTTGTTTGCGACCGTGCGCGATCCGTATCTGTTGGTGCTGGTGCAGGTGTTCGACGGCATCACCGCGGCGGTCTTCGCGGTGATGATCCCGCTGATCGTCGCCGACGTCGCGTTCGGCAGCGGGCATTTCAACCTGGCGCAGGGGATCGTCGGCACCGCAACGGGCATCGGCGCGTCGCTGAGCACGGTGCTTGGCGGCTATGTCAGCGACAAGTTCGGCAATGCCACCGCATTCATCGGGCTGTCCGGCGTTGCCGCAGCGGGGCTCCTGCTGATCTTCTTTGTGATGCCGGAGACGCGGCGCACGGGTCTGACCGCCACCAAAGAAATGGCCGGCTGAACGTATTCAGCCGGCCAAAGTGGGTCGGGAGGAAGATGGAGGATCAGGCGTCGAGATTGTGCAGACGCTGGCGGTTGCGCAGCACGATCTGGCGGGCACCGGAGAAACCGAGAATGCCCTGAGCGTGAAGCTGCGACAGCGCGCGCGACACGGTCTCCAAGGTGAGGCCGAGATAGTCGCCGATGTCGCGGCGGCACATCGGCAGTGCCATCATGCCGGCGACGGCGAGGCGGCGGTCCATTTCGAGCAGGAAGGTCGCGACGCGCTCCATCGCAGTCTTGCGGCCCAGCAGCAGCATGTGGTCCTCGGCATGGCGCAACTCGCCGGCGGTCATGGCCCAGAGCTTGCGGGCGACCTGCACGTCGGTGCCGGCGGCCTTTTCCAGGCTGGCGCGCTTCACGAGGCGGACGGTGGTATCGATGATGGCTTCAGCGGCGAGGCGGTGAGTGGGACCGGATTCGAGGCCGAACACGTCGCCGGGAAGATGGAAGGCGCCGATCTGGCGGCGGCCGTCGGAGAGAAGCTTGTAGCTGCGCACCGCGCCGGTCACGACCTGATAGACATATTCGGCCGCCTCCTCCTCGCCATAGATCTCCTCGTCCTTGCCGTAGGAGAACTCGGTGGCGACCAGGCCGACATGGCCCGCGATCGCGCCGAACTGGTCGGTAACGGGGTGGGCAGGAGCAATCTTGCCACCGATTTGGGTGTTGATCGCCTGGGTGTTGAGCGTCTGGGTCAGCATCTGCGCCATCTCCGTTGTGATGGAGCACTGCTACGATGAAACACGCAATCCGGAAATTTCGCGCGTTATCTTAGGGATGTTTACCTACGTAGAGTCCCTAGGTCACGCTCCGGGGCGGTCCTGGATGGCGTGGCGGATGCACTTGACCAGGTTTTCGTCGAGAAGCGGCTTCAAAACCACGTCCTTGATGCCCGCCATCGCGGCCCGGGCCGAGATGTTCTCGTCGGGATAGCCGGTGATCAGGATCACGGGCGCGTCGCGGTGGGATTTGCGAAGCCGGCCGGTCAAATCGATGCCGTTGATGTCGGGCATCTTGTAGTCGATGACGTAGCAGTCCGGCCCGGGCGCGGCGCCGAGATTGAGCAGCGCCGTGCCACTCCTGAAGGTCCGCACGGCGAAGCCGTCGGTCTCCAGCAGGAACCGCAGGGATCCGAGAACTGCGGCATCATCGTCGACCACAAAGACGGTGGGTTGTGGGGAGGACGACGGCCGCGCACGATGTGGGCTGACCTCAACCATGCTGCCTGGCTAGCACTGCGCCGTGAAGTCGCCTTGACCTGCCTCAATCGTTGAGCATGCCGGCGCGCATCGCGAGGCGAACAAGTTCCGAAAGGCTGCTCGCCTGCATCTTGGTCATGACGTTGGCCCGGTAGACTTCGATGGTCCGTGGGCTGATGTCGTATTCGCGGGCGATCAGCTTGTTGGAGAGGCCCGCGACCAGCCCCTCCATGACCTGGCGCTCCCGCGGACTCAAGGACGCGACGCGGGCGGCGATGTCGTGCGTGACGGCCTCGTTCTTGGCGGCGGGCTCGGCCTGGCGGAGCGCCGACTCGATCATGGCGGTGAGTCGGTCGTCATCGAATGGTTTCTCCAGGAAGTCGACCGCCCCGAGCTTCATCGCCTCGACCGCCAGCGGCACGTCGCCATGACCGGTCATGATCACGATCGGGAACGGGCTTTGCTGCGCCTTCATCCGCTTCAAGAGCTCGATGCCGTCGAGGCCGGGCATGCGCACGTCGGAGACGACGCAGCCGAAACCGAGGCCGGGCAGGGCTTCGAGAAAGGCGAGCGCGTCGTCGAACAGGGTGACGGCGAAGCCGGCGGAATCCAGCAGGAAGTTCAGCGAGTCCCGCATCGCGGCGTCGTCGTCGATGACGTAAACGTTTCCCTTGATCGTCATGGTCAGCTCTCGTCGGTTGCCGGCAGGGTGAAGCGGAACGTCGCTCCGCCCGTTGCGTTGCTCTCGGCCCACATGCGGCCGCCATGGGCCTCGATGATCGAGCGGCTGATGGAGAGTCCCACGCCCATGCCGGTGTCCTTGGTGGTGAAGAAGGTCTGGAACAGGTTTGGAATGATGTCTTCCCGGAAGCCGATGCCGGTGTCGGAGACCTCCACCTCGATCATGCCGTCGGCGACACGGGTGTTGGCGACAACGAGTTCGCGCCGCTGCGATTGCGCCATCGCCTCGAGCGCGTTGCGGAACAGGTTGACCAGCACCTGCTGAATCTGCACCCGGTCGGCGAGAACGAGGTCGGCGTCGGGATCGAGGCTGAAGCGGAGCTGCACGTTCTGCTCGCGCGCGCCGGCGAGCCCGAGCGCGCCGGCTTCCTCGATAAGCTTGGACAGGCTCTCGACCCGCTTCTCGGATTCGCCGCGGGAGACGAAGTCGCGCAGGCGGCGGATGATCTGGCCGGCGCGCAATGCCTGTTCCGCCGCGCGGTCCAGCGCGCTTTCGACCTTCGGCATGTTGGGATCGGTGCTGCCGGCGAGGAGGCGCCGCGATCCCTTCATGTAATTGCTGATCGCCGCCAGCGGCTGGTTGAGCTCGTGGGCGAGCGCGGAAGCCATCTCGCCCATCGCGGTCAGCCGCGACACGTGCACGAGCTCGGATTGCAGCTCCTGGAGCCGCGCCTGGGTCTGCTGGTGCTCGGTGAGGTCGCGGACGAAGCCGGTGAAATGGGGCTCGCCCGCGCGTTGCGTCTTCCCGACGGACAGGTGCATCGGGAAGGTCGTGCCGTCGCGGCGTTTGCCCGTCACGATCCGGCCGATGCCGATGATGTGCGGATCATTGGTCCTGAGATAGCGCGTGAGATAGCTGTCGTGACGCGACTGATCGGGTTCCGGCATGAGAATGCTCACGTTCCGGCCGATCGCTTCCTGCTTGCTGTAGCCGAACAGCCGCTCCGCCGCGCTGCTGAAGAGCTGCATGATGCCGCGTGAATCGATGACGATCATGGCATCGGGCACCGTTTCGAGAATCGAGCGAAGATGATTCTCCTGGGACCGCAGGGCCTCTTCGAGCTGCTTCTCCTCGTTGATGTCGAGGAATATCCCGCTGAGATGACGCGGCATGCCCGCATCGTCCCGGATCACGCCGGCCCTGGCCCGGATCCATTGGCCGTTTCCGGACGCGCCGCTGACCTTGAAGGACAAGTCGAGGCCCCCGCCACCTTCCGATGTGCGCCCGATCGCCTTCAGGAGGTGGTCCCGATCGCCCGGCTCCAACAGGGAAAGAAAGAGATCGTAGCTGACGGCCTGGTCCGGCTGCAGGCCGAACAGCCGTCTGGCCGTGTCCGACCAGTCGAGCTCGCGAGTCTGCAGGTCGAGGTCCCAGGTGCCGACCCCGAATCCCTCGATGCGGACTCGGAAATGCTCGCCCCGACCATCGTCTGCCGGATGGTTCCCGCGGGTCGGCGCCAAGGTTCTGCTCCTATTCTCGGCGGACCGGCAGGATGCCGTTACCGCTTCAGCAATGTCGCCCAAGGCTCGGCCGGAGGCAAGCGCGGACGTTGAATCCACTGCCGGACTCCCCATTCCGGGAGAGTGGGCAGCCAGAGACCTCGATTTGATCTATCTCAGCCTGTTGCGCGGCAGCAGGTCTAGGATTCAAAAAATTCTGTAATGCTGGAGATTTCCCGATGACATACGCCACCGTCATGGTCAGCCTGGCGCTCGATCAACTCAACGAAGCGCGTCTTCAGGTCGCAGGCGAGCTCGCCGAACGATTCGAGGCGGCCATCGTCGGGGTCGCCGCAGCGCAGTTCGCCCCGCCGCTCTATTTCACCGACGGCGCAGAGGCGCAAGCGCTGATCGACGAGGGCGAAGCTTCGATCAAGCGACGGCTGGCCGGCCTCGAAGCGCAATTCCGCGCCGCCGTGAAGAATCGCGGTGGGCATGCGGAGTGGCGCAGCGCGATGGATTATCCGGCCCGCTTCGTCACGGCGCAGGCGCGTTGCGCCGACATCGTCGTCAGCGGCGGGCAGAGCCCGGCCTTCTCCGATGCTTTCTCGCTGGCGAGTCCCAAGGACCTGGTGATGCAGACCGGCCGCCCGCTGCTCGTCGTTCCCGACCGGGCCAACTGGCTCGACCTGCGCAGCGTGCTGGTGGCGTGGAAGGACACGCCGGAAGCGCGGCGGGCGGTGGCGGGCGCGCTGCCGATGCTGCACAAGGCGAAGGACGTCACCATCGTGGAAATCCCGGAGCGGGGCGACGACCGTTCGGCCGTGATGGCCGGTGTCAGCGACGTTGCCGCCTGGCTCGGCCGCCACGGCATCACCGCGACTGCGCGGGTCCTCGAGGCCGCAGGAAACGAAACCCCAGCTGCGCGGTTGGAGAAAGTCGCCGGCGACACCGGCGCGGGCCTGATCGTCGCGGGCGCCTATGGTCATTCGAGATTTCGCGAACTGATCCTCGGAGGCGTCACGCAATATCTGGTGACGCAAACCGTCCGCAGCGTGCTGCTGTCGCACTGACCATCGTCCGGCCAGTTTGAGGAATCGAGGAGGACGCGCCGTGTACCAATTTCTTGAACAGACCGTCGACGGCTACATGACGCGCAACGTCAAGACGGTGCAGCGCGACCTCGATTTGTTCCAGCTCAGCGAGATGTTCGAGACCGACGATTTCAATTCCTATCCGGTCGAAGACGACGGGCAGGTGGTCGGCATCGTGACCAAGTTCGACATCCTGAAGTGCTTCGCCTTTACGCCGAGCCAGATGTTGCCGCGCTACGACGACCTGATGAGCCGCAAGATCGGCGACGTCATGACGCCCGAGTTCATCTATGTCAGCCCCGACACGCGGCTGACGCGCGTGCTCCAGATCATGGTCGAGCACCGCATCAGGAGCATCATCGTGCTGGACGGCACACAGAAGCTGGTCGGCATCATCGCGCGCGAGGACGTCATTGCGGCGCTCAAGGCGACGGCGCGGGGGTGACGTCTGGATCCTTCTGTTCCAACCTCCGTGATTTCACGGAGGTTATCTATCTTTCTTCCCTTCTCCCCTTGCGGGAGAAGGTGGCGCGAAGCGCCGAATGAGGGGTCCGCTTCAACGAAAAAACTTTTCGTGCGGAACCAACCCCTCACCCAAGTGAGTTTGCCGCACCTTTCTCGCTGCCCTCTCCCACAAGGGGAGAGGGCATTTCAACCGGCACTGCATCGGCTCACATTAACAGAAATCCATCTATCTTGATTTCAATCAATTCGCCGCGAGGGTGGATGTGGTTTCTGGCAGCGTGTTCTTTCAGAGAGAATCCGCATGAGCCAGCCCTCCATCTCAAAATCCATGACCATCGGTGAAAGCGGCTTGGCTGTCGTATTCGCAGTCACCGCTTTCCTCTGCGTGATCGCCTCGGCCAAGGCGCTCGATGCGCCCTTCGCGTTCCACGCTGCGCTCAGCGCGGCGGCGAGCCTCGCTGCGGTGTTCTTCATCGTCAACCGCTACTTCGAGCGGCCGGCGGCGCTGCCGGCCCAGGAGATCAACGGCCGCCCGAACTACAGCATGGGGCCGATCAAGTTCTCGGCCTTCATGGCGATGTTCTGGGGCATTGCCGGATTCCTCGTCGGCCTCATCATCGCCTCGCAGCTGGCCTGGCCCGCGCTGAACTTCGATCTGCCCTGGATCAGCTTCGGCCGCCTGCGTCCGCTGCACACCTCCGCCGTGATCTTCGCCTTCGGCGGCAACGTCTTGATCGCAACCTCGTTCTATGTCGTGCAGAAGTCCTGCCGCGCGCGCCTTGCCGGTGACCTCGCGCCGTGGTTCGTCGTGCTCGGCTACAACTTCTTCATCCTGATCGCCGGCACTGGCTATCTGCTCGGCGTCACCCAGTCGAAGGAATATGCCGAGCCGGAATGGTACGCCGATCTGTGGCTGACCATCGTCTGGGTCGTCTATCTGCTCGTCTTCCTTGCCACCATCTTCAAGCGCAAGGAGCCGCACATCTTCGTTGCGAACTGGTTCTATCTCGCCTTCATCGTGACGATCGCGGTGCTGCATCTCGGCAACAACCCGGCGCTGCCCGTTTCGGTGTTCGGCTCGAAGTCCTACGTCGCCTGGGGCGGCATCCAGGACGCCATGTTCCAGTGGTGGTACGGCCACAACGCGGTCGGCTTCTTCCTGACCGCCGGCTTCCTCGCCATCATGTACTACTTCATCCCGAAGCGTGCCGAGCGGCCGATCTATTCCTACCGGCTCTCGATCATCCACTTCTGGGCGCTGATCTTCCTCTACATCTGGGCAGGTCCCCACCATCTGCACTACACGGCGCTGCCGGACTGGACGCAGACGCTCGGCATGACCTTCTCGATCATGCTGTGGATGCCCTCCTGGGGCGGCATGATCAACGGCCTGATGACGCTGTCGGGTGCCTGGGACAAGCTGCGCACCGATCCCGTGCTGCGCATGCTCGTGGTCTCCGTCGCCTTCTACGGCATGTCGACCTTCGAAGGCCCGATGATGTCGATCAAGGTGGTCAATTCGCTCAGTCATTACACCGACTGGACCATCGGCCACGTGCATTCCGGCGCGCTCGGCTGGGTCGGCTTCGTCTCCTTCGGCGCGCTGTACTGCCTGGTGCCGTGGGCCTGGAATCGCAAGGGCCTCTACAGCCTCAAGCTCGTCAACTGGCACTTCTGGGTCGCTACCCTCGGCATCGTTCTCTACATCTCGGCGATGTGGGTGTCCGGCATCCTCCAGGGCCTGATGTGGCGCGCCTACACCTCGCTCGGCTTCCTCGAATATTCCTTTATCGAGACCGTCGAGGCGATGCATCCCTTCTACATCATCCGCGCAGCAGGCGGCGGCCTGTTCCTGATCGGCTCGCTGATCATGGCCTACAATCTCTGGATGACGGTTCGCGTCGGCGAACAGGAAGTCCAGATGCCCGTCGCTCTTCAGCCGGCGGAATGAGGAGCTCAAGCAATGTCGTTCTGGACACGTCACCAAATCTTCGAAAAGAACTCGATCATCCTGATTGTCGGCATCCTGCTGGTGGTCGCGGTCGGTGGTCTCGTCGAGATCACTCCGCTGTTCTACCTCAAGAGCACGATCGAGAAGGTCGATGGGGTCAGGCCCTACACGCCGCTGGAGCTGGCGGGGCGCAATGTCTATGTCCGCGAGGGCTGCTATCTCTGCCATTCGCAGATGGTCCGGCCCTTGCGCGACGAGGTCGAGCGCTACGGCCATTTCTCGCTCGCCGCCGAGAGCATGTACGATCACCCGTTCCAGTGGGGCTCCAAGCGCACAGGCCCGGATCTCGCCCGTGTCGGCGCCAAATATTCCGACGAGTGGCACGTCACCCATCTGGCCAACCCGCGCGCGATCGTGCCGCAGTCGGTGATGCCCGGCTATCCGTTCCTCAGCAAGGCCGAGATCGACCCGGATGCGATCGCCGGCGACATGCGCGCCCTCAGGACCGTCGGCGTCCCCTATAGCGACGAGCAGATCGCCAATGCCGCCGGCGACCTGAAGGCCCAGGCCGATCCGGACAATGCCGGCACCGACGCCTTCACCAAGCGCTACGCCAAGGCCGTCGTACGCAATTTCGACGGCAAGACCGGCACGCCGACCGAGATGGACGCGCTGGTCGCGTACCTGCAGATGCTCGGCACGCTGGTCGACTTCAAGATCTACAACGAGAAAGCCAATCTTCGCTGAGAAGGCATGAACGATGAAAGCCATCCTGACCGTCCATAATCTTGCGTCCGATCTCGTGACGACGATCTGGACACCGGTGTTCGTCGCGATCTTTCTCGCGATCATCGCCTACGCATTTTGGCCCCGTAACAAGGCTGCGTTCGACAAGGCAGCGCACCTGCCCTTGCGGGAGGAGTGAGAAACCATGACCGATCATTCTAGCGACATCGATTCCGTCTCCGGCAAGTCCACGACCGGACACGAGTGGGACGGCATCAAGGAGCTCAACACGCCGCTGCCGCGGTGGTGGGTGATCACCTTCTATCTCACCATCGTCTGGTCGATCGGCTACTGGATCGTCTATCCGGCCTGGCCGCTGATCCAAAGCAACACCACCGGCCTGTTCGGCTACTCCTCGCGCGCCGACGTCGCGGTCGAGCTCGCCAACCTCGAAAAGATCCGGGGTGACAAGATGGCGGCGCTGGGCTCGGCGTCGCTCGCCGACATCCAGAAGGATCCGGCTCTGCTGGCGCTTGCGCGCGCCAAGGGCAAGACGGTGTTCGGCGACAATTGCGCGCCGTGCCACGGCACGGGTGCGACGGGGTCCAAGGGCTATCCCAACCTGAACGATGACGAATGGCTGTGGGGCGGCTCGCTCGACCAGATCATGCAGACCATCCAGTTCGGCGTGCGGTCGGGCCATGCCAAGACCCATGAGGGGCAGATGCTCGCCTTCGGCAAGGATGGCGTGCTGAAGGGCGACGAGATCGTCACCGCCGCCAATTACGTGCGGTCGCTGTCGGGCCTGTCGACCCGCAACGGCTATGACGCCGCCAAGGGCCAGAAGATCTTCGCGGAGAATTGCGCCGCCTGCCACGGCGACGCCGGCAAGGGCAACCAGGAGATGGGCGCACCTGATCTGACCGACAAGATCTGGCTCTACGGCTCCGACGAGGCGAGCCTGATCGAGACCATCGGCCAGGGCCGCGCCGGCGTGATGCCGGCCTGGGAAGGCCGGCTCGATCCCGCCACCATTAAGGCGATGGCGGTCTACGTCCACTCGCTCGGCGGCGGCAAATAGGCCGATCCGCGACCGACGACTTCCGGCGGGGGCGAAGAAAAGCGCCCCCGTTTGCGTTGGATCAACCTGCGCGGCGGTGCCGGGTCTAGGTTTAATCGCACCTTTGAAGAAACTCGAGGCGATGAACAAGACCGTCAATCCGAACGAACTGAAGCCCGCGGACGACGTCGGGCCGCTCTATGCGGCCCGCAAGAAGGTCTATCCCCAGAGCGTCTCCGGTACTTTCCGCCGGATCAAATGGGGCCTGATGGCATTCTGCCTCGGCGTCTACTACTTCCTGCCCTTCGTGCGCTGGAATCGCGGTCTCGGCGCGCCGAGCCAGGCGGTGCTGATCGATCTTCCCAACAGCCGCTTCTATTTCTTCTTCATCGAGCTGTGGCCGCAGGAGGTCTATTACTTCACGGGCCTGTTGATCGTCGCCGCGGTGGCGCTGTTCCTGATGAACTCCATCGGCGGGCGGATCTGGTGCGGCTATCTCTGTCCGCAGACGGTGTGGACCGACCTGTTCTACGCGGTCGAACGCCTGATCGAGGGCGACCGGCGCGAGCGGATGAAGAAGGACAAATCGTCCGATCCGATGAAGCTGGAGCGCATCTCCGAGATCGTGCTCAAGCATTCGATCTGGCTCATGATCGCCTGGTGGACCGGCGGCGCCTGGGTGCTCTATTTCAACGACGCGCCGACCCTGGTGAAGGAGCTCGTCACCTTCCAGGGGCCGATGCTCGCCTATATCTGGATCGGCATCCTCACCGCGACGACCTATCTGCTCGCCGGCTTCATGCGCGAGCAGGTCTGCACCTATATGTGTCCGTGGCCGCGCATTCAGGCCGCACTCACCGACGAATGGGCGCTCAACGTCACCTATCGCTATGACCGCGGCGAGAAGCGCACCTCGGTGAAAAAGGCCGCCGAGCTGCGCGCCCTCGGCCAGCAGGTCGGCGATTGCGTCGACTGCTACCAATGCGTCGCGGTCTGCCCGACCGGCATCGACATCCGCAACGGACCGCAGATGGAATGCATCCAGTGCGGCCTCTGCATCGACGCATGCGACAACGTGATGACAAAGATCGGCCGGCCGAAGCGGCTGATCGGCTACGACAACGACATCAACATCCATCGCCGCCAGGAAGGCAAGGCGCCGATCTACCGGATCGTCCGGCCTCGCACCGTCGTCTATAGTGCCATTATCGCGGCCGTCGGCGGCTTCATGATCTATACGCTGGCGACCCGCAGCCTGCTCGACGTCAACGTGCTGCACGACCGCAACCCGGTCGCGGTCAAGCTGAGCGACGGCTCGATCCGCAACGCCTATACGGTGCGGCTGCTGAACAAGAGCGGCTACGACCGCGTCATCGCGATCGACGTCGAGGGGCCCGTGAACCCCACGATGCACGTCGTCGGCATCGATTCGGTCACGCCGGACCGTCCGATCATCGTGATCCCGCGCGATGCGACCAGCGAGCTGCGGCTGCTGGTCACCGCGCCGGCCGAAAACAATCCGGAGAAATCGATTCCGGTCCGCTTCCACGTCATGGACATCGGGCTCGGCGTCGCCGCGAGTGCCACCGACAATTTTGTCGCGCCGTAAGATCAGGAGACCACCATGTCATCCAAGCCGCTGACCGGAACCAAGGTCTTCCTGATGCTGGTCGCTTTCTTCGGCCTCGTTATCGGCGTCAACGCCACCATGATGAAGCTCGCCATCGCAACGCTGCCCGGCACCGACGTCGACAGCCCCTATGCCGCGGGCCTCGTCTACGATCGCGAGATCTCGGCGGCGCAGGACCAGGCCGCGCGGAAGTGGAAGGTCAACGCCCATGTCGAGCGCCGCAACGACGGCGGCGCCTCGGTCCAGGTCGAGGCCCGCGACGCCGGCGGCCAGCCGATCTCCGGGCTGAAGTTCGGCGGCCGGCTGGAGCGGCCGACCGACAAGCGCGCCGACCTCGCCGTCGAGCTCAGCGAAGCCGGCATCGGCCTCTATCGCGGCAATGCGGCGTCCGTCGCGCCAGGCCAATGGGACCTGGTGATCGAGGGCGAGGCGCGGGGGACGCGCGTGTTCATGTCGCGCAACCGCGTGATCCTGAACTGAAGGATTCCGTCATGCAGGTCACGCGCGATTTCTCTCATTACGTCCGCGATGCGGGCGAGGGCCTCCGGCACATCGATCTCGCCGTCGAGGGCGTTCACTGCGCCGGCTGCATGGCCAAGATCGAGCGCGGGCTCTCGGCCATCCCCGACGTCACCCTGGCGCGCGTCAACCTCACCGACCGCCGCGTCGCGCTGGAATGGAAGGCGGGCACGCTCGACCCCGGCCGTTTCATCGACCGGCTCGAAGAGCTCGGCTACAAGGCCTATCCGTTCGAGACCGAGAGTGCGGAAGTGGCCGAGGTCGCCGAATCCCGCTTCCTGCTGCGCTGCCTCGGGGTCGCCGCGTTCGCCACCATGAACGTGATGATGCTGTCGATCCCAGTGTGGTCCGGCAACGTCTCGGACATGCTGCCGGAGCAGCGCGATTTCTTCCACTGGCTGTCGGCGCTGATCGCGCTGCCGGCGGCGGCCTATGCCGGCCAGCCGTTCTTTCGCTCGGCCTGGCGCGCTCTGTCGGCCAAGACCACCAACATGGACGTGCCGATTTCGATCGGCGTGATCCTGGCGCTCGGCATGTCCGTGGTCGAGACCATCCACCACGCCGAGCATGCCTATTTCGACGCCGCGATCATGCTGCTGACCTTCCTCCTGGTCGGCCGCTTCCTCGACCAGAACATGCGGCGGCGGACCCGCGCGGTCGCCGGCAATCTCGCCGCGCTGAAGGCTGAGACGGCCGCGAAGTTCATCGGGCCCGACGAGATCTCGCAGGTGCCGGTGGCGGCGATCAATCCGGGCGACATCGTGCTGCTCCGGCCCGGCGAGCGCTGCGCGGTCGACGGCACCGTGATCGAAGGGCGTTCCGAGATCGACCAGAGCCTGATCACCGGCGAGACGCTCTATGTCACGGCCGAGCAGGGCACGCCGGTCTATGCGGGATCGATGAACATCTCCGGCAGCTTGCGGGTGCGAGTCTCGGCCGCCTCCGAGGCGACGCTGCTCGCCGAGATCACGCGGCTGCTCGACAACGCGCTCCAGGCGCGCTCGCGCTACATGCGCCTTGCCGACCGGGCCTCGCGGCTCTATGCGCCGGTGGTGCATGCGACCGCGCTCCTGACCATTCTCGGATGGGTCCTCGCCGGTGCGAGCTGGCACGATGCGATCGTGACCGGCGTCGCCGTGCTGATCATCACCTGTCCCTGCGCCCTAGGGCTTGCGATCCCGACGGTGCAGACGGTGGCCTCGGGCGCGATGTTCAAGGCCGGTGTGCTGCTCAATGCGGGCGATGCGATCGAGCGGCTGGCTGAAGCCGACCATGTGATCTTTGACAAGACCGGCACGCTGACGCTGCCCGAGCTCGAAGTGATGAATGCCTCCGACATTCCCGCCGATGTCTTCGAGCTCGCCGGCCGGCTCGCACTGTCGAGCCATCACCCCGTGGCTGCCGCCGTCGCTCAAGCTGCCGGTGCGAAGTCTCCGATCCTCAGTGCGGTGGAGGAGGCCGGGCAGGGCGTCCGTGCGACCGTCGACAGCGTCGAGCTTCGCCTCGGCCGTCCCTCCTTCTGCGGCGCCGAGGCGCTGGTCGCCAGCGCCTTGGTCGATCCCGAAGCTTCCATCGTCGCGTTCAGCAAGGGCAGCGAAAAATTCATCCTCTCGGTTCGCCAAGGCCTGCGACCCGATGCCAAGGCGGTGATCGCGGCTCTGAAGGCGCGCAACATCGGCATCGAGATCCTGTCCGGCGATCGCGAGCCGGCCGTGAAGGCCGCGGCCCAATCGCTCGACATCCCCGAGTGGCGCGCCGGCGTCACCCCGGCCGACAAGATCGCGCGGATCGAGGAGCTGAAACGGCGCGGTGCGAAAGTGCTGATGGTCGGCGACGGCATGAACGATGCGCCATCGCTCGCGGCGGCCCATGTCTCGATGTCGCCGATCTCGGCCGCGCATCTCAGCCAGGCCACCGCCGATCTCGTCTTCCTCGGCCGGCCGCTGGCTCCCGTCGTCGCCGCCATCGACGCCTCGCGCAAGGCGCTGCATTTGATGCGGCAGAACCTCTGGCTTGCGATCGGCTACAATGTGCTCGCGGTGCCGGTTGCGATCAGCGGCGTCGTGACGCCCCTGATCGCCGCTGCCGCCATGAGCGGATCGTCGATCCTGGTGATGCTGAACTCGCTGCGCGCCCGCAGCGCCTCGCGGGAGATCGTGTAATGGAGATACTGGTCATCCTGGTCCCGCTAGCATTGATGCTCGGAGGTGCCGGTCTCGTCGCTTTCCTGTGGTCGCTCAGGAGCGGCCAGTACGACGATCTCGACGGCGCCGCCTGGCGCGCGATCGCCGACGACGAGCCGCCGCAGGAAGCGCCGGCCAAGCGCTAGCGTTTCAGGGCGAATGTAAGCAGGGCTGCGGCAGCGAGCGCCGCGCCCACGCCGAATACGCACGCCTGCCATCCGAAAGCGTCGAACAGGCGCCCGAGCACGGCGGTGCCGACCAGTCCGCCGCAGAAGTAACACGTAAGATAGATCCCGCTGGCGATGCCGCGATTGTCGGCTGCGGCCTGTCCGACGAAACCCGTCGCGGCGGCCTGTGCGAAGAATGTGCCGACCCCGACCAGGACCATGCCGGCGAGCACTTCGCCCAGACGCGGCGACAGCATCAAGGGCAGGCCGAGCCCGGCAACAGCGAGCGCGCCCCAAATCGTCGGCCGCGTTCCCAGCCGCGCGGCCACCCTGCCGGCCAGAAGCGTCGTGACGATCGACGGCAGGAAGACGAAATAGACGAGGCCGAGATCCATCATGCCGAGCGACAGCGGCGGCCGCACCAACACGAAATTGACGTAGGTGAAGGTGCCGATGAAGGCGAACAGGATGCAGAAGCCGATGCCGAAAGAGGCGCGCAGCTGCGGATTGCGCCAATGCGCGATGGTGGCGGCGAGCGGCGAAGCCGCCGGCGTCATCGCATGCATCGGCGGCACGCGGTTGACGGTGAAATAGACCAGCGCCGCGCCGGCAAGATTGAGCGCCGCGAAGAAGTAGAAGTTCCAGGCGAGGCCGAGGCCATCGGCCAATGCGGCCGAGATCAGCCGGCCGACGAGATTGCTGGCGACATTGCCGGTGATGTAGGCGGCAAAGGCGCCGCCGGCGTCCATGGCGCTGCATTGCTCGCCGAGATAGGCGAGGGTGAGCGCGAAGGCGGACGCCATGCACAGGCCCTGCGCGACCCGCAACGCGGTGAAGACGGCAAGAGTGGGCGCGACAGCTAGCAGGCTGGTGGGGACCGCAAGCAGGGCCAGGCTGAGCAGGATGCCCGTTCGCCGGTCGATGCGCGGGCTGAAGAAGCCGACGACGAGGCTGGCTGCGGCCATGCCGAAGGTGCTGGCATTGACGGCAAAGCCCATTGCCGCGGGTGTGACGCCGTAGTGCCGTGTCAGCGAGGGCAGGATCGCCTGCGTCGCGAAGAGATCGACGACCGTCAGGAATGCGGTGAGGCCGATCACGAGCGAGCGAAACGCGAAGCCAGGGGAATGCGCATTCATCGTCGTCGCGATCGGTTTGATCGATGCGGAAAGATCGGTCATGTCGTTGCGCTCCCTCATGCCCCGAGCGCGCGCCTCGTCCTTCGAGACGACCGCGGAGCCTGTCATCGGGCCGCGCTCTGCGCCGACCCGGTGGCGGTCTCCTCAGGATGAGGCTAAGCGACATCGTGGCCGCCGAGGCTGCTGCCGCACACTCCGTCCTCATCCTGAGGAGCCTGCCTGAAGCGGGCGTCTCGAAGTATGGCCGCAGGGAATTACATATGGCGGTCGTTGGGATCCTTGCGGACGTCGCCGACATAGAGAATGACGGTCTCCTTGCCGAGGTTCTTCCACCAGTGCGAGGTGCCGTGGACTTCGGGGCGGATGTCGCCGGCCTTGTGCACGATCGGGTCGACGCAGTTGGAGGCGTATTCGACGATCTCGCCCTGCTGCACGAAGATCAGGGCCGGACGGTCGTCATGGCTGTGCCAGGGCACGATGCCGCCGGGCTCGATGGTCAGCTTGCGGAAGCGCAGCTCGCGGCCCTCAATACGGGCGGGCTGCTTGCCGAGATCGATCGCGCCGAGCGTCACGTCGGTAACGCCGACAGGCTTGTAGTCGACCATCGGCTGCGCATTCGGCTTGGTCTTGCCGGCCGGACATTCGCCGGCGAAAACCGGCGTCGCAAATGTCAGCGCGCCGAGAACGGCAACGCCTGTCCGAACCACGCGCGACATTGTGAGATGGTTAGACATGGAAAGTCTCCTCTGTTGGCCGCGAGCCCTGATGGCCGCAGGCTATGGCAGGAGCTTCGTCGAGACCTTTTCCATGTTGAAATGCCGGCTTGCTTTCGATGCGATAGCCCCGCGCTATGCCGATAGGCGGCAGCTATCGAACCGATTGGGCATCGGCATTTCCGCTTTCGCAGCATCCGGCGTCCGATGCCAGCACGCCCGATTGCGGTCGCCCCTTGCGGGCGGGCGAACCGGGAAACTAATATTCGCCCGCAAGGAAGCCGGAGCAGGAAGATGACGTCTCTCTCGCCAGCCGATGCCGAACAGCTCAGGCTCGCGTTCCAGCGCTGCCGCGACATGGACAGCACGCTGAACGAACAGCTCCGCGCCTATGCAGATGCCAGCCGCGAGGTCTTTCCGGCCTATGGCGAGGCGGTCGATCGCCTGGTCGCGCGATTGAGCGACAACGGCGGCGGCGAGACCGCGCCGCGGCCGGGCGACCCGATGCCGCCGTTCATGCTGCCCGACGAGGGTGGCCGTC
Source organism: Bradyrhizobium sp. NBAIM08 (assembly GCF_020193935.1). NCBI lineage: Bacteria > Pseudomonadati > Pseudomonadota > Alphaproteobacteria > Hyphomicrobiales > Nitrobacteraceae > Bradyrhizobium > Bradyrhizobium sp. NBAIM08. Next base: position 106,208 of record NZ_JADYVR010000006.1, read on the forward strand.
TCGTGTCGCTGCCCTCGCTGCTGGAGGGCGGCCCCGTCGCGGTGATGTTCTTCCGCGGCCATTGGTGTCCCTATTGCCGGCTCAATGTCCGCGCCGTGGTCCAGGCGCTGGACCGCATCAAGGCGATGGGGGCGCAGGTCGTCGCGATCGTGCCGGAGACGCAGGAATATACCGGGCAGCTCAAGGCCGAATCCGGCGCGCCGTTTCCGATCCTGACGGATCTCGACAACGGCTATGCGCTGTCGCTCGACCTCGCGATCTGGCTCGGCCCCGAGATCCAGCAATTGCTGTCCTATCAGGACATGGCGAAATTCCACGGCAATGACGGCTGGATGCTGCCGATCCCGGCCGTGTTCGTGGTCGGACGCGACGGCATCGTGAAAGCCCGCTTCGTCGATCCGGATTTCCGCAAGCGCATGGAGATCGACGATCTGATCGAAGCGCTGGAGCGCGCGAGCCAGGAGAATTGAGCTACGCTCTCTTCCTTCTCCCCTTGTGGGAGAAGGTGGCGCGAAGCGCCGGATGAGGGGGGGTACCTCCGCAATCACAAATGAGGATTGGAGTCGCGGAGAGATACCCCTCACCCGTCTCGCCGCTATGCGGCGAGCCACCCTCTCCCACAGGGGGAGAGGGGAAGGGCGGTCGACACTGTAAAGACTACCCCGCGATCTTGCGCCAGTCGGCGCCGCGCAGCATCCGCATGACGGCGTTGCCCACGGCGGTGCGTTGCCGGCCGGCGACCCCATAGAGATTGACGGTGCGGCGGGCGTCCAGCCCCGTGACCGCGGCGCGGGTCAGCCGCTCCGGCACTGGCGAGGTGTGCGGCACCATGGCGATGCCCATCTCGGCCTCGACCAGCTCGATCAAGTCGCGCTCGTTCGAGACCTCATGGCCCTGTTCGATGTCGATGCCGTGCTCGCGCAGGCTCGCGGAGATGCGGCGCGCGTGCTCGCAGAAAGTTCGGCTCAGCAGCAGCTCCGATCGCAGATCGTCCAGTTCGACCGAGCTGCGGCCGGCCAGCCGGTGCCCATCGCCGACGACGAGCTCGAAGCTCTCGGTGAACAGCGGCCAGACATCCAGCCGGTCCCAGGCCTCGTCGATCTCGGCCGCAATGCCGAGCTCGGCTTCGCCCTTCTTCAGGAAGTCGCCGACCTCCCGGCCCGAGCCGCGCACGAAGCGGAATTCGAGCCGGTTGAACTGCCGCTTGATCTCGTTGAGATGCGGAATCAGCAAAGCGAGGTCGATCGAATGCGTCAGCGCAATGCGGAGCGCACCGATCTCTCCGCTCCTGAACGAGGAGGCGAGCGAGCGCGCGCCGATGGCCGCGTCATAGCACTGCTTCAGGAGTGGATGCATGCGCTGGCCGAGCTCAGTCAATTGCGCGGCGGGGCGTTCGCGGCGGAACAGGTCGCCGCCCAGCTCGGCCTCGAGCTGCTTGATCGCTCGCGTCAGCGAGGGCTGCGTGACGTTGCATTCCTCGGCCGCGCGCGTGAAGTTCAAGAGCTGCGCCACCGCGAGGAAATAGCGGACCTGGTGCATTTCCATGGATCGGCTCCCAGCAAAAATCGACCGGAAATCTAGCCGATCAGGGCGAAAAATGACATCCCGCCTGCGATAGCGCGGACGTATCGACTCGGAAGCCAACCGGCATTTCCGCAAATCCCGGAGATCCCGCACATTTCGCTCCAGCCTGGCGCGGTGTCGCGCTGAGAAGAGGTCTGGATCATGAATATTCCCATCAAGACGCAGACGTCCGCTTCATCACGCGTGCTTGCCGGCAAGGTGGCGCTTGTCACCGGGTCGACCAGCGGCATCGGTCTCGGTATCGCGCGGGCCCTCGCCGCCTCGGGCGCCGACATCGTGCTCAATGGCCTTGGTGTCGCCAGCGAGATCGGCCGGACGCGCGAGCAGATCGCCGCCGAGTTCGGCGTCAAGGCCAGCTATTCGCCGGCGGACATGACGAGGCCGAAATCGATCGCCGAGATGATCGCGGCGACGGTGGCCCAATCCGGCCGGCTGGACATCCTGGTCAACAACGCCGGCATCCAGCATGTCGCGCCGCTCGACCAGTTTCCGGTCGAGAAGTGGGACCAGATCCTCGCAATCAACCTGTCCTCGGCCTTCCACACCACGCGGTTGGCCTTGCCGGCAATGCGGCAGCACGGTTTCGGCCGGATCATCAACATTGCCTCCACGCACGGCCTGGTCGGTTCGCCGTTCAAGGCAGCCTATGTCACCGCCAAGCATGGCATCGTCGGCCTCACCAAGGTGACGGCGCTGGAGACGGCGGAGCAGGGCATCACCTGCAACGCAATCTGCCCTGGTTATGTCCATACGCCGCTGGTCGAGGCGCAGATCGACGGCCAGGCCAAGGCCCATGGCATCTCCCGCGATCAGGTGATCCGCGACGTGCTGCTGGCGCAACAGCCGAACAAGCGCTTTGTTGCGGTCGAGGAGCTCGGCGCACTCGCGGTGTTCCTGTCGACGGACGCGGCGGCCTCGATCACCGGCGTTGCGCTGCCGGTCGACGGCGGTTGGACCGCGCATTGACATGGGCCGGCGCAGCAAGTCGAATACTCGAACAGTGCAAGCTCACCAGGAGCGAGACATGGGCACGCAGGACAATTCTCAGCATAAGCAGCACGACCTGCCGGGTCAGGTCGTGCTCGTGCTTCAGGGCGGCGGCGCGCTCGGCTCGTACCAGGCCGGGGTCTACCAGGCCTTGCACGAAGCCGGCATCGAGCCGGACTGGATCATCGGCACCTCGATCGGTGCGATCAATGCGAGCCTCATCGCCGGCAACGCGCCCGAGCACCGGCTCGCGCGCTTGCGGGAGTTCTGGAAGCGGATGGAGCAGAAGCCGGTCTGGGACTGGCGAGCCGCGTTTCCCGGCTTCAACGAGAAGCTGGCCTATTGGTCGACCGTGACCCACGGCATTGCCGGTTTCTTCCGGCCCAATCCGCTGGCCCATGCCGGCGATTCCTATCCGCTGGGCGCCGATTACGCCGGCTATTATTCGACCGCGCCGCTGGAGAAGACGCTGAGCGAGCTCGTCGATTTTGATCTCGCCAACCGCTGCGCGCCGCGTCTGACGGTTGGTGCGGCTCATGTCGGCACCAGCGAAATGCGCTATTTCGACAGCCGCGACGGCGAGCTGACGGTGAAGCATGTGATGGCTTCGGGCGCGCTGCCGCCGGCTTTCCCCGCCGTGCGCATCGACGGCGAGCTCTATTGGGACGGCGGCATCCTGTCGAACACGCCGACCGAAGCCGTGTTCGACGACAATCCACGCAGGAACTCGCTGATCTTCTCCGTGCATCTGTGGAATCCGGTCGGGCCGGAGCCGACCACGATGGCGGAGGTGCTGAACCGGCACAAGGACGTGCAATATTCCAGCCGCATCGCCAGCCAGATCGTGCGACAGCAGCAGGCCCATCGTCTGCGCCACGTCATTAACCAGCTCGCGGCGCGGCTGCCCGAGAGCGAGCGCAACGATCCCGCGGTGAGGGAACTGACGAGCTACGGCTGCCCGACCCGCATGCACGTGGTGCGTCTGCTGGCGCCGCAGCTCGAGCACGAGACCCATACCAAGGATATCGACTTCAGTCCGTCCGGGATCACGCGGCGCTGGCACGCCGGCTATGCGCACACGAAATCGGTGCTGGCGCGCAAGCCCTGGGTCGGCGAATTCGATCCGCTCGCCGGCGTCGTGCTGCACGAGCATATGGACGAGATGCCGATGGCGGCGGAGTGAGGCTCTGTTCGTCATAGCCTCGCACGACGACGATTTTGCAGGCGCGCGGTCCGGAGTATGGTCGCCGTATCTCGTCGCGAGGCTTGCAATTGGTCGCTGAGAAAGATCTGGAGGAGTCGCTCGAGACGCTGCGTGCCAACGCGGCGGGACCGGTCGCGGGCGTATTCGGTCCGGCCTCACTGACCTGGCAGATCGACCGGGAGGCCGTGCTCTTTCTCGGCGCCGGCCGTGCGCTGCTGCTGCAACTGGCCCATCCCTGGGTGGCGGCGGCGATCGCCGAGCATTCGCGCACCCTTGCCGATCCGATCGGCCGCTTCCATCGCACCTTCGACATCGTCTTTACGATGGTGTTCGGTTCGCTGGACCGGGCGCTGCTGTCGTCCCGGCAGCTACATCGGCGTCACAGCATGATCGTCGGCGAGATGCCCGAGACCGTGGGGCCGTTCGCAGCCGGCTCGCGCTACTGCGCCAACGACATCCCCGCGCTGCGCTGGGTCCATGCCACGCTGGTCGAGACCGCGCTTATGGTACATGATCTGGTGCTGCCGCCACTCTCGGCGGAGGAGCGCGATCGCTATTGGAGCGAGGCCAGGCTGTACGGCGCCCTCTTCGGATTGAAGGGGGATGATTTGCCGGCGGACTGGTCCGGCTTCGTCGCCTACACCAAGGCAATGGCGCAGTCGGAGACGCTGACCGTTGGCCCTGCGGCGCGCGAGATCGCCGCGCAGATATTCAGCGGCGCGCGCCCGTGGCTGCGGCCGCCGCGCTGGTATTGCGCGCTCACCGCGAGCATGCTGCCCGAGCGCTTGCGCGCGGGCTTCGGCTTCGAGCTCGACGCGCGTGCGATCCGATCCGCCGATCACGCGCTGCGGTGGATCCGGCGCGTCTATCCGAAATTGCCTGGCCGGCTGCGCTATGTCGGTCCCTACCAGGAAGCGCAGGCGCGGCTGCGGGGCGAAGCGCGGCCCGACTGGATGACGCGGTGTCTTAATCGCGCCTGGATCGGCCGTCCGCAGATGGATGTGCGCGGGAAATAGGGACTCGAGGCAAGCTCGTTGCAGCTTGTCATTCCGGGGCGCGCGGAGCGCGAGCCCGGAATCCATTTCTCCGAGCGTTCCGGCCGCACGATGGATTCCGGGCTCGCGCCAAGCGGCGCGCCCCGGAATGACAGCGGCGCCTCACACCGACGCCAGCTTGCGGTACAGCGCGCTGTAGCTGCCGGCCGAGATGCTCCAGGAGAACGAGCGCCCCATGGCGCTGCGGCGCATCGTGTCGAGCTGGTCGTGGGCCATGAAGGCCGAGAAGGCGCGCCGCACGCCGCCGAGGAAGGACTCGCGCGACGGCCTCGAGAACAGGAAGCCGGTCTCGCCGTCGCTGATGGTCTCGGCGAGGCCGCCGGTCTGGTGACCGATCGGCAGCGAGCCGAAGCGCTGGGCGTACATCTGGCTGAGCCCGCACGGCTCGAACCGCGACGGCATCAAGGTGAAGTCGCTGCCGGCGAAGATGCGCCGCGCCTGGGCGTCGTTGAAGCCGATCGCAACTCCGATGGAGTCGGGGCGGCGGCGGTGCGCGTCGATCAAGGCCTGCTCAAGCGCCGGCTCGCCGGAGCCGGTGACCACGATCTGCCCGCCGGCATCGACGATCTCGTCCGCCGCCGACAGCACGAGGTCGATCCCCTTCTGGTGCACGAGCCGCGCGACGATGCCGAACATCGGCCCGCGCGAGACCGCCAGCCCGAACTGCTTGCGGACGTAATCCGCATTCGCCTTCTTGCCGACCCAGTCGCCGGCGCCGAATTGCTGGGCGAGCTGGGCGCAGGAGCGCGGGTCCCAGCTCTCGTCGATGCCGTTGAGGATGCCGGTGAGCTCGGCGGCGTCCGAGCGCAGGCGGAGCAGGCCCTCCAGGCCACAGCCGAACTCGGCCGTGGTGATCTCCCGCGCATAGGTGCCGCTGACCGTGGTGAGGTGCGAGGCGTAGACGAGGCCCGCCTTGAGGAAGGAGACCTGATCGTAGAACTCGACGCCGTCGATGTGGAAGGAGCTCTCCGGTGCGCCGATCCGCCGCAACGAGTCCTTCGGGAAGAGGCCCTGATAGGCGAGGTTATGGATGGTCAGGATGGACGGCAGCTTGGCGCCCTGCCAGGCGAGATAGGCCGGCACCAGCGAGGCCTGCCAGTCGTTGGCATGGATCAGGTCTGCTGCCCAATTCTTGTCCAGCTTGCCCATGGCGAGCTCAGCCGCGGCCGAGGCCAAGCGCGCGAAGCGGATGTCGTTGTCGGGCCAATCGCGCCCGAGCTCGTCGCCATAGGGGTTGCCCGGTCGGTCGTAGAGCTGCGAGCACAACAGCACATAGACCGGCAGGCCGTCCTTGGTCGCGGCACGGCCGAGCGAGCAGGCCGGCATCTCCGCGAATGCGGGACAGCGGCCAACGACCTGAATATGCGTGAGTTGCTCGATGATGTCGCGATAGCCGGGCAGCATGATCCGGATATCGGCGAAGGAGCGAAGTGCGCGGGGGAGGGCGGCGGAAACGGCGCCCAATCCGCCGACGCGAACGAAGTCGTCCATCTCTGTGGTGACGAACAAGACCCTCAAGAACAACCGCCCTCTTTCGACCCCGCTTGCTGCTATGCAAGAACGGGTCCAGTTGTGCTGGAAATCCAAAGCCCGCCCACGCGGCACGTCTGTTCGGTAAACACTTTCCTACTCAGCCGCCGCCCTCTAGGGTCGCCGCATCAACAACAAAGATCTTCGATGGTTCCACGAGTTCAAGGGCGCAGGCAGGCATGCAGCTAGCAGATAAGCATGAGGGGACGACGACAAAGGCCTTCGCGGGCCTGCGGGTGCTGGATTTTTCGACCACCATCGCCGGGCCCCATTGCACGCGGATGCTCGCCGACATGGGTGCCGAGGTCATCAAGATCGAGACCGACGGCGGGGAGACGATGCGGACCCGGCCTCCCCTCCGCAACGGCTGCAGCACCGCGTTCGGCCAGCTCAATGTCGGAAAGAAGAGCGTGGTCCTCGACCTCAAGTCCGAGGACGGCAAGGAGGCGGTGCGCCGGCTGGCCGCGACGTCGGATATTCTGGTCGAGAACTTCCGTCCCGGCGTGATGCGCCGCCTTCGGCTCCACTACGACAGCCTGCGTCAGGTCAACCCGAGGCTGATCTACTGCTCGATCTCGGGCTATGGCCAGACCGGCCCTTCGGCCGAGCTGCCGGCCTACGCCCCGGTGATCCACGCGGCTTCGGGCTATGACATGGCCCATCTCGCCTACCAGCCGGGCCGCAACCGTCCCGACTATTGCGGTATCTACCACGCCGACGTCGTCACCGGGACCTATGGTTTTGGCGCGATCGCGTCGGCGCTCTATCAACGCAGCGTGACGGGCGCCGGCCAGCACATCGACGTCTCCATGCTGGAAACCATGCTGTCGCTGACGCTGACCGAGCTGCAGAGCTCGCAATTCGCGGTGCCGCCGCCGCCACGCCCGATGTTCGGACCGACCGAGACGGCAAGCGGCTACGTCATGATCACGATCGCCAGCGAGAAGACGTTCCAGGCCCTGATGGGGGTGATCGGCCGCACCGACTGGGTCTCCGATCCACGCTTCGCCACCTATGCCGCGCGGCGCGAGAACTGGGCCGAGTTGATGGACGGCGTCGAAATCTGGTCGCGGCAGCTTTCGACCGATGCGTGCTTGCGCGTGCTTGGCGCTGCCGGCGTGCCGGCCTCGGCCTATCGCAGCGTGTCCGAGGCCTTGGCCGATCCGCAGCTTGCGCACCGCCAGGCACTCTCCGAGGTGCGGGACGAGGGCGGCTCGTTCCAGGTGCTCAACCTGCCGTTTCGGATGTCGGGGGCTGACACGGCGCCGGCCAAGACCGTGTCCGTGCTCGGGGAGCACACCGACGCGTTCCGCCAGGAGATCGGCCTTGCGGACGGCAATTCCGCCAGGCAAAACGGCCGCGACATCCTGAGTCTTATCGCCGCCACATGCGGCGTTCGAACTCTCGTTCGTTCCTCTTGCCGAGGCGGGCATTTGTCGCCAAGCTCGCCTCCGAGTCATTCACGATCCGAAACATCGGACGAGGGATCCCGGGAGGAACCATGACGAACGCGGCGGCCTTGGCACGCAGGCGCGTGCCTATTTTCCTCGTTGCGGCATTTGCACTGGCTACGCCAGCGCAGGCGCAGAAATCGGGCGGCAGCATCACCGTCGGTCAGGAGCTGGAGATCGCAGGCTTCGATCCGCTCAAGGTCGGCGTCTACGACACCTCGACCTTCACCGCTGCCGCCGCGATCTTCGACACGCTGACGACGCTGAATGACAAGGGCGAGGCCGCGCCGAAGCTTGCGGTGTCCTGGAGCCATTCCGAGGACTACAAGACCTGGACCTTCAAGCTCCGCGAAGGCGTCAAATTCCACGACGGCACGCCGTTCAATGCGCAGGCCTTCAAGGAGAATTTCGATCGGCAGAAGGACCCCGCCAACAAGTGCCGCTGCGCCTTCTACATCACCAACGTCAAGGAGGTGCTGGCGCCGGACGAATACACAATCGTCTATAATCTCACCGATCCTTCCGTGAACCTGCCGGCGACGATCACCATCCAGAGCCAGAACAACGTCATCCATTCGCCGACCGCCTGGAAGACCAAGGGCGACGATTACAACCGCAATCCCGTCGGCACCGGCCCTTACATCCTGAAATCATGGACCGCCGGCGACCGCATGGTGCTGGAGAAGAACCCGAACTACTGGGACAAGGGTCGCCCGTATCTCGACCGCATCGTCCTGAAGCCGCTGCCCGACGCGCAGTCGCGCTTTGCCTCGCTGCAATCGGGCGAGGCCGACATCATCTGGGATGACGAGAACGACGCCGACAACATCATGAGGGCGCAGAAGGACCCCAAGCTCACCGTGCACACCTACAAGGGCTCGGGCGCGCAGGTCTACGCCTTCAACACCAAGGTGGCGCCGTTCGATGACGTGAGGGTGCGGCAGGCCCTGGTGATGGCGATCGACCGTCCCAAGATGTCGCAAGCGATCAGCAACGGCCTGAGCCGGCCCGCGAGCAATCCTTACGGCGACGGCTCCTGGGTCAAGTGCAAGGACGACGGGGCGCTGCCGTTTGACGTTGAGAAGGCCAAGGCGCTGATCAAGGAGTACGGCAAGCCGGTCGAGTTCAAGATGCTGGTGACGGCGACGCCGCGCGGCCGCATGGTCGGCCAAGTGCTGCAGCAATTCTGGAAGCGCGTCGGCGCCAACATGGAGATCGAGCAGGTCGACCAGGCCACGATTCCGACGCGCGCCTTCACCCGGCAGTTCCAGCTGACGCCGTGGCGCATCGTCGATCTCGCCGATCCCGATCCGCAGATGTACGCGAATTTCCGCAGCGGCAGCCCGCTGGCGCTCGCCGGATACGCGAACCCCGAGCTCGACAAGCTTCTGGACCATGCGCGCGTCACCGCCGACATCGGCCAGCGCACCGAGGATTATTGCGCCATCAGCCGCCTCATCAACAAGGAGGCGATCTGGTTCTGGACCTTCCAGAATACCTATTACGCGCTGTCCAGCGCCAAGCTGAAGGGCTTTCCGAAGATCTACAACGGCGTGATCGACGTCTCGACCACCTGGCTGGAATGACCGCGCGATGCTGAACTTCGTCGCGCGGCGGCTGCTTGCCATGCTGCCGGTCCTGCTCGCCGTCTCGTTGCTGACGTTCCTGATCGCCTCGCTGCTGCCGGGCGATCTCGCGCTCGTCATCCTGGGCGATCAGGCAACGCCGGAGAACGTCGCGGCGCTGCGCCGCGACATGGGACTCGACCAGCCGCTGTGGTGGCGTTACCTGAGCTGGCTCGGCCACGTGGTGCAGGGCGATCTCGGCCGCTCGTTTCGCACCGGGCAGACGGTGCTGCAGGCGGTGGCCGAGCGCATCCCGGTCTCGCTGCAGCTGATGCTGATGGCCGAGTTCATCGGGCTCCTGATCGGTGTTCCCGTTGCGATCGCCTGTGCCGCGCGCGCCGGCGGTGCGTTCGACCGCTTCATGACCGGCAGCGCTTTCGCGATGCTGTCGATGCCGTCGTTCCTGACTGCGATCCTGCTGATCTATCTGTTCGCGGTCGAGCTGCGCTGGCTGCCGGCGACCGGCTATGTGCCGTTCACCGAGGCGCCGCTGGCCAATTTGCGCTTCTTCGTGCTGCCGGCGCTGACGCTGGCGCTGGCGGAATGGCCGGGCATCATGCGGGTGCTGCGCTCCGACATGATCGCGACGTTGCAGGAGGACTATATCGCGCTGGCGAAAGCAAAGGGTCTCAAGCCATCGCGCATCCTGTTGGTGCATGCGCTGAAGCCTTCTTCGCTGACCCTGGTGACGGTGACGGGCATCAATATCGGTCGCCTGCTCGGCGGCACGCTGATCGTGGAAACGATCTTCGCGCTGCCCGGCATCGGCCGGCTGCTGGTCGGGGCGATCTACACCCGGGACCTCGTCATTCTCCAGGGCGTGGTGCTGCTGGTCGCCTGCGGCTTCGTCATCGTCAACTTCATCGTCGACATGCTCTATGCCGTGCTCGACCCCAGGATCCGCCATGGCCACGCTTGAGCTGTCGATCCAGGACGAGGAGGTAGCTGCGCCGGTCGGCCGCAAGCCCAAGCTCGGCCTGTTGTTCTGGATCGCAAGCGCCTGGGTTGCGATCATCCTTTCGCTAGCGATCCTGGCGCCGGTGCTGCCGCTGCAGAACCCGACCGATATGGACATGCTGGAACGGCGCGCCGCCTTCTCCGGGGAACATTGGCTCGGCACCGACGGGCTCGGCCGCGACGAGCTCGCCCGGCTGATCTTTGGTGCGCGGGTGTCGCTAACGGTCGGGCTGATCGCGCCCATGATCGGCCTCGTCATCGGCGGCGCGCTCGGCCTGCTGGCCGGCTATTTCCGCGGCCGGTTCGAGACGCTGGTGGTCGGCAGCATGGATGTGTTGCTCGCCTTTCCGCCGCTGATCTTCGCGCTCGCGGTGGTCGCCTATCTCGGGCAGTCGGTCCCCAACCTCACTATTGTCCTCGGCGTGCTCGGCATTCCCGCTTTCATGCGCGTGGCGCGCGCGGCGACGCTGACGCTGGCGCGGCGCGAGTTCGTGATCGCCGCCGAGGCGTTAGGGGCGAGCCATGCGCGCATCCTGCTGCGCGAGCTGCTGCCGAACGTCATCCTGCCGCTGCTCGCCTTCTTCCTGCTCGGCGTCGCCGTCACCATCGTGGTCGAGGGCGCGCTGTCCTTCCTCGGCCTCGGCGTGCCGCCGCCGATGCCGAGCTGGGGCAGCATGATCGGGGAGGGACGTGACAGTCTGGACGTCGCGCCGCGCCTCGCCTTTCTGCCGGCGGCAGCACTGTTTGCGACCGTGCTGGCGTTCAACCTCGTCGGCGACACCTTGCGGGCTCTCACCGACCCACGTCAGGGGGCACTGTGACCGCGCCGCTCCTGGCCATCGAGGATGTCGCGGTCGAGCTGCCGACCCCGCGCGGAAACCTGCGCGCGGTCGATCACGTCGACCTTTCGCTGCAGGCCGGCCGCACGCTCGGAATCGTCGGTGAATCCGGTTGCGGCAAGACCATGCTCTCGCGCGCCGTGCTGCAGCTGCTGCCGAAGAAGGCGAAGCTGACGGGCCGGGTGATGTTCGACGGCGAGGATCTGGTGCGGCTCGAGCCTGAAAGCCTGCGGCGGCTGCGCGGGCGCGACCTCGCGGTCGTATTCCAGGACCCCATGACCTCGCTCAACCCTGTGCTCACCATCGGCACGCAGCTGATGGAGACGATCCAGGAGCACCTCGAGCTTGACGCTCCCGCCGCGAAGGCCCGCAGCATCGAGCTGCTCGCCGCCGTCGGCATTCCCGCCCCGGAGCAGCGGCTCGCGCAATATCCGCATCAATGCTCCGGCGGCATGCGCCAGCGCATCGCGATTGCGATCGCACTGTCCTGCGAGCCGAAGCTCCTGATCGCGGACGAGCCGACCACCGCGCTCGACGTCACCATCCAGGCGCAGATCCTCGATCTGCTCGCGCGCGAGCAGCGCCGCCGCCACATGGCGATGATCATCATCACCCACGATCTCGGCGTGGTAGCCGGCCGCGCCGACGAGGTCGCGGTAATGTATGCCGGCCGGGTGGTGGAGCGCGCGCCGACGCAAGCCTTGTTCAAGCGCATGCACATGCCCTACACCGAGGCGCTGCTGGCGGCGATCCCGAAGCTCGATACCGCGCCGCATACGCCGCTGCCGGCGATCTCGGGCCGTCCACCCGATCCGACGCGCCCGCTGAAGGGCTGCTCCTTCGCGCCGCGCTGCAGTTATGCCGGCGGGCGCTGTCATGAGGCCAAACCGGTCCTGACCAGCGCCGAGGTGTCGGGACATCTCTATGCCTGCTTCCATCCGATCCGGATGACGGAGGGGATCGAGGCATGATGCAGCTTGCCGCGCGCCCCGCGCCGCTTCTCAACGTCGACAATCTCGTGGTCGAATACGGCCTCGGCAACAAGATTGTTCATGCCGTTTCCGGTGTCAGCCTCCAGGTCGCGCGCGGCGAGACGCTTGGGCTGGTCGGCGAATCCGGCTGCGGCAAGTCGACGCTCGGGCGCGCGGTGCTGCAACTGCGCCGCGCCAAGTCCGGCCGCGTGATGTTCGACGGCGAGGACCTCACCGCGATGGAGGGCGAGGCGCTGCGCCGGATGCGCCGCCGCGTGCAGCTGATCTTCCAGGATCCGATTGCTTCGCTCAATCCGCGCCGGCGCATCGGCGACATCGTCGCCGAGCCGCTGATCATCGCCGGGATCAAGGATGCCGCCGAGCGCAAACGGCGCGTTCACGAGGTGCTCTCCGCGGTCGGGCTCGACCCCGATCTCGTGGCGACCCGCCTGCCGCACGAATTCTCCGGCGGCCAGTGCCAGCGCATCTGTATCGCGCGCTCGCTGGTGCTCAACCCGGAGTTCATCGTCTGCGACGAGCCGGTGTCGGCCCTCGACGTCTCCATTCGCGCGCAGATCCTCAACCTGCTGGAGGAGATGAAGGCGCGCTTCGGTCTGACGCTGCTGTTCATCGCGCACGACCTCGCGGTGGTCAAAGCGGTCAGCGACCGCGTCGCGGTGATGTATCTCGGCCGGCTCTGCGAGGTCGCCCCCTCCGAGCAATTGTTCGCGCGGCCTGCGCATCCCTACACCGCGCTGCTGTTGCAGGCGATCCCGGTGCCGGATCCGGACGTGCGACCCGCCGAAAGTGTGGCGGCCGGCGAGCCGCCATCGCCGATTGCGCCGCCGTCCGGCTGCCGCTTCCGCACCCGCTGCCCGCGCGCGGATCAGCGTTGCAGCGCGGAGATACCGGAGTTGCGCCAGGTCGCACCCGGCCAGTTCGCGGCTTGCCATCATCCGCTGGCCTGAACTAAGACCGGTTTGTCTGGTCGCGCCGACCATGGCATGGTGGCGCGACAACAAGAAGCATGCGGGAGGACGCCGATGAAGAGTTTCAAGGTTGCCGATTTCAAGGCGCCGCTGCAGGAGGTCGACGAGGCGACGCCGCAGCCCTCGGGCACGCAGGTGCTGATCAAGGTGAAGGCCGCCGGCGTCTGCCACAGCGACCTCCACATCTGGGAAGGCGGCTACGATCTCGGCCATGGCCGCAAGCCGCTCTCGTTGAAGGACCGCGGCATCAACCTGCCGCTGACCATGGGCCACGAGACGGTCGGCGAAGTCCTCGCCTTCGGCCCCGACGTGAAGCCGACCGACCAGGGCGACCTGAAGGTCGGCGATGTCGGGCTGGTCTATCCCTGGATCGGCTGCGGCAGATGTGCAACGTGCCTCGCCGGTGACGAGAACATGTGCCTGACGCCGCGCTCGCTCGGGGTCTATTGCGACGGCGGCTATTCCGATCACATGCTGGTGCCGCATCCGCGCTACCTGCTCAATCTGAAAGGCCTCGATCCTGCAACGACCGCGCCCTATGCCTGCTCGGGCGTCACCACCTACAGCGCGCTGAAGAAGGTCGAGCAGCATTTCGACACGCCGATCGTGATGTTCGGCGCCGGCGGCCTCGGGCTGATGGCGCTGTCGCTGCTCAAGGCGATGGGCGGCAAGGGTGCGATCATGGTCGATATCGACGCGAGGAAGCGCGAGGCGGCGGAGAAGGCCGGTGCGCTTGCGACCGTCGATCCCAAGGCCCCTGACGCGCTGGAGCAGCTTGCCAAGAAGGCGGGCGGCCCTATCCGCGCCGTGATCGACCTCGTCGGCAACGCTGCTACGACGCAGCTCGGCTTCGACTGCCTGACCAAGGGCGGTAAGCTCGTCCTTGTCGGCCTGTTCGGCGGCGGCGCGACCTGGGCGTTGCCGCTGATTCCGATCAAGGCGGTGACGATCCAGGGCAGCTATGTCGGAAACTTGCGCGAGACGCAGGAGCTGCTCGACCTGGTGCGGTCGAAGAAGGTGCCGCCGATCCCGGTGACGCCGCAACCGCTCGCCAAGGCCAACGACGCGCTGCTGCAATTGCAGCAGGGCGCGGTGGTCGGGCGTACGGTGCTGACGCCGTAACGAATGCTCTCTCCCTCGTCATTGCGAGGAGCGAAGCGACGAAGCAATCCAGAATGTCTCCGTGGATGCAGTTCTGGATTGCTTCGCTTCGCTCGCAATGACGACCTGGTTGACACCTCCCTTGAGGCCTTAAATGTCCGCAAACAACGCCTTCCACATTGCCGTGCTCGCCGGTGACGGCATCGGCCCTGAAGTCATGGCGCCGGCGCTGGAGGTGCTGCGCAAGGTCGGCGAGAAGTCCGGCCTCGGCTTCCGCTTCACCGAGGCGCCGGCCGGCGCCAACCATTATCTCGCGACCGGCAAGTCGATGCCGGATAGCACCATCAAGCTCTGCGAGGAGGCGGACGCGATCCTGCTCGGGGCCTGCGGCCTGCCGTCGGTGCGCTACCCCGACAATACCGAGATCGCGCCGCAGATCGAGCTGCGCTTCATCTTCGATCTCTATGCCGGCCTGCGCCCGGCGCGCCTCATTCCGGGCGTGCCGAGCCCGATCGTCGGTGCCGACCAGCGCGGCATCGATCTTGTCGTGATCCGGGAGTCCACCGAGGGCCTGTTCGCCTCGATGGGCAAGGGCGTCGTCACCCATGAGGACGCGCGCGAGACCATGGTGATCACGCGCAAAACCTCCGAGCGCCTGTTCGAGTTCTCGTTCCGCCTTGCCGAGCGGCGCAAGGCGCGCGGCAAGCCGGGCGCACTCACCTGCGTCGACAAGGCGAACGTGTTCAAGGCCTTTGCGTTCTTCCGCGGCATCTTCGACGAGATCGAGAAGAAGCATCCTGGCGTGAAGACCGACCGGCTCTATGTCGATGCCTGCTCGGCGATGCTGGTCAAGCGTCCCTGGGATTTCGACGTGATGGTGATGGAGAACATGTTCGGTGACATCGTCTCCGACATCACCGCAAGCCTGATCGGCGGCCTCGGCATGGCGCCGTCCGCCGACATCGGCGACAAGTATGCGGTGTTCCAGCCGTGCCACGGCACGGCGCCTGACATCATGGGGCAGGGCAAGGCCAACCCCACCGGCATGATCCTGTCCGCCGCGATGATGCTGGATTGGCTCGCCGACAAGCACGGCATCGAGAGCGCTGCGGAAGCCGGCGAGACGATCGAGCGTGCGGTGGACCAGGTCTATGCCGGCGGCATCAAGCCGATGGAATTCGGCGGCGGCAATGGCACGGCTGACATCACGAAAGCGGTGCTGGGAGCGCTGTAGGGGCTGTGCTCCTGGCCTCTCTCCACGACGAAATTACTTCCCCCTAAACTGCGGCTTCCGCTTTTCCATGAAGGCCTGCCGGCCCTCGCGGAAATCCGCGCTGTCCATGCAGGCATTGCCGATCACCTTGATCGCCTCCATGTCGCGCCGGCTCTCGTCCTTCAGCACCTGCGCGATTGTGATCTTGGCCGCCTTGATCGCGAGCGGGGCGTTCTGCGCGATCGTCTCGGCCATCGCCATGGTCTCGCCCCAGAGCTCGCCTTGCGGAAACACGCGCTCGACGAGGCCGATGCGCAGCGCCTCGGCGGAATCGATGCGCATGCCCGTATACATCAGCAGCCGCGCCCAGGACGGCCCGACCAGCGACACCAGATGCCGCAGGCCGTCATAGCCATAGGCGATGCCGAGCTTGGCGGCGGGAATGCCGAACTGGCTTTCATGCGAGGCGAGGCGGATGTCGGCGAGCATGGCGACCTGCATGCCGCCGCCGAGGCAATAGCCGTCGATGCAGGCGATGGTCGGCTTGGGATAATCGGCGAGCAGCGCGCGCTGGGCGGCGCTGCGCTTGGCGTATTGCTCGGATGCCGCCGCATTGTGCCTCACCTTCTCGAACTGGCTGATGTCGGCACCCGAGACGAACGCCTTGCCGCCGGCGCCGCGCAGGATCACGACGCGCACCGTGTCGTCGTCGCGCAAGACCGTCAGCGCCTCGCCAAATCCCTCCCACATCTCCAGCGACATCGCGTTGCGCTTGTCGGGATTGTTGAAGGTGATCACGCCGACGCCATCGGCCGTGTGCGTCAGAATCTTGCCGTCGGCGTAAGGTGTTCCGGTCGTGCTGATAACGTCTGGCATCGCGCGCTCGCTGCTCGGTGGCGAGGCGCAATGTGCGGCGCAGGCACCGCCGCGGTCAACTGGCGCGGGAGAGGAGAGCCTGCATCCGCCCGTGCTGCGATTGCATGGCGCGCGGCGTTCGACGGAGGCGGAAAGGTCGGGGGAAGACCGCCAACAAAAAGGGGCGGCCATGCCGCCCCGAGACCGGCCGCGCGCGGTTGCGCGCAGACATCTTTCGGCCGATCTCGTGCAATCCGGCCGCGCCCCCCGTGACGCGGCGGATTGAACGTCGGCCGTGAAGGCCGGACCGTCGACCGGCCTCAGCTCTCGTTCGCCGCGATCGATTCCATCAGCGAGACGAGCTGACGCTGCACCGTCTGATCCTTGATCTTGCTGTAGGCGCGCAGCAGGCGGAGGCTGAAGGCCGAATCGAGAAAGAGCAGGCTCTCGACTTCGCGGGCCTTGTTGTCGCCGTCGTAGAAGAAGGTCACGGGCACATCGAGGGCGGAGGCGATCTGCTGAAGCCGGGCCGCGCCGACGCGATTGACGCCCTTCTCGTATTTCTGCACCTGCTGGAAGCTGACGCCGAGCTTCTCGCCGAGCTCGGCCTGCGAGATCTTCATCTCGACGCGCCGCAGACGGATCCGCTTGCCAAGCTCGATGTCCGGCTTGCCCGCGCTGCGCTGCTTCATTCTTTTGGCCGCTGCTTTCATCTCTGTTTTCACCTTTGTTCTTCGGTTGAAAATCCCCCGAAGAGCTGGGTCAGGGGTTCGCCCATATACGAGTCCTTGAATTCATGCGGGTGCACGAACTCTTCCTTAAACCACGGGAAGCGGGCCGGATTGAAAGCCTCGATCAGCCAGTCAATCATGTGCCGCACGCGCGGGATACGGCCGCTACCAGGGTGGTAGGACAGCCAGATATCCAGCGGTCGGTTCAGCTCGACCTCCAGTGGAATTAATTTCCCGCCGAGCGCAATGGCGTAGCTCGGGAAGACGCCGATGCCGGCGCCATTCGCGACCGCCCAATAGTTGGCGCTCGAGACGTTGGTCTTCATGACCAGAAGGTCACGTTCGGACACGCCCGGGAAAAAGCTTTCGAAGGATTCCTTGGCGGCGAGCTGGTCGGCGAATTGCAGCACCAGACGATGCTTGATCAATTCCGCCGCCGAGCGCGGCGCGCCATGCTTTGCGATGTATTTCTCCGAGGCCCAGAACATCAGATGCATGCGGCCGAGCCGCACCAGCTTGATGTCCAGCGCCGAGGGACGGGACAGATGAATGGCGACGTCGGCCTCGTGGCGCGAGACGTCGGCCGAGCGCATCGCGCAATGCAGGTCCACCAGGATCTTCGGATAGGCCTGCTGGAATTCGACCAGGCGGGGGGCAAGCCAGAATGTGCCGAGCCCCTCGGTGACGGCGACGCGGACCTCGCCCGACAGCGCGTTGGCCATCGAATCGCTGGCGCGCAGCACGTCGAAGGTGGCTGCCTCCATGCGCTCGACGGCGGAGACCACCAGGGCGCCCTCATCGGTCAGATGGGTGCCGTGGACGTCGCGCGTGAATAACGTGGTGCCGGTCTGGCGTTCGAAATCGTCGATGCGGCGCCGCACGGCGTTGATCGACAGAGACAGGCGCTCGGCCGCCGAGCGAAAGCTTCCGCATCGGACGACTTCCAAGAATATGCGGGCGGCGTCCCAGTCGGAGAGGCCGCTGATATTTGTCTTTGGGCGTTCCTCCAGAGGAACGCCCCTTTCCGCCAAGGAGTGCATACAATTCCCTTTGGAACGCTAAACTGGCAGAATCTGGCGCAAACCACAACCACGACGGGTTGGGGAACGACGAGTTTTGAACGTCATCCTTACTACCTTAGGGCGGTATTTGGATGCTCCCATGGGCTGGGAATTCGGGCGAGGCTAATCGGCTCGAGTGAGGGGTATGACGTGAGTTCCGTTGCGAGCCGCGAGATGGCTGCGGGAGTGCCGGCGCTGACTGCAATGAACGGTCTTGCGCAGGAGTCGGTGCTCTTCGCCGTTGCTGGATCAATCGCACCGCGTCAGGCGTTCGCTCCCGGAGCATTGCGGCGGTCGCCAAAGGCGCCGCATGGCGATGCGAGCGGGAACCCGGTTCCACAGCAGAAACACACTGAAATCAGGTTCGAAGGCGCAGTCGCCTCGTGCTATCTATCGTCTTCCATGGGGGCCGAAGGGGGCGTGACAGATACGTCTCGCAGGCCGAATTAACGGAAAGAACGCCGGTGTCGCATTCAGACGAACAGTTGCAGTCGGTGCTGGAAACGCTCGAGGAGTGCCGCAGGGTTCTCAATGCCTGCAACAGCCGCGAGTCGGCCGAGATGCTGTCCATCGTCATCCTCGACGTCAGGATGAGACTGAAAGGAATCGACAGTGCCGATCTCAAGGCGCTGTGCGACGAAATGCTGCGGAGCGCTGCCAGCGAGCCGCCGCCCCCTTCCAAGCAGACGCAGGACCAGCCCCGGCGTCCGCTGCTCCGCGTGGTGAAGTAGCCGCGCCGCCCAATCTCGCTTTCCGGCGAGGTTTGTGCGCGTCCCGATGCCGCATCTGTGATCACGGAGGGCATCGGGCGGAGCCCTGGCTTTGTGCGCCTCTGTTGCGCATTCTCCGGCATGGGCTACACCAGAGCCGGTTCGGCTCCGGGCCGGGCGCGGTCCCTGCGCGCCCTGACGGGGCCTGAGATGGCTCCGATTGCATCATGCAAAATGTTTCGATTCCGGCCGCACTGATTGCCGGCCTCGTCAGCTTCCTCTCGCCTTGCGTCCTGCCTCTGGTTCCGCCCTATCTGGTTTACCTCACGGGCGCCACGATCGAGCATGTCGAGAGCGACGAGCCAGTCGCGGCCTCCAAGCGCGCGATCATGATGTCGGCGCTCCTGTTCGTGCTCGGCTTCTCCACCATCTTCGTGGCGCTCGGCGCCAGCGCTTCGCTGATCGGCGGGCTGATCCGTGCCTGGTCGGCGGAGCTGTCGATCCTCGCCGGCATCGTCATCATCATCATGGGCCTGCACTTCCTCGGCCTGACGCGCATCGGCTTTCTGATGCGGGAAGGACGCCTGCCGATCCCCAAACCGGTCGGCCTCTGGGGCGCCTATATCATGGGTCTCGCATTCGCGTTCGGCTGGACACCCTGCATCGGCCCGATCCTCGCCGCGATCCTCTCGGTCGCCGCGGCGGAAGCCACGGTGACGAGGGGCGCCGGCCTGCTCGCGGTCTATTCCGCGGGCCTCGGCATCCCATTCCTGATCGCCGCGCTGATGATCGAACAGTTCTCCGCGCTGTTCGCGCGCATGAAGGGCCACCTCGTCAACGTCGAGCGCGCCATGGGCGTCCTGATGGTGCTCACCGGCATCGGCTTTCTCACCGGCGCGGTCTCGAATGTGAGCATCTGGCTGCTGGAGACGTTTCCGGTGCTGCAGACGATCGGTTAGGGCGCGCGGGGACCGGGTTTTCACGGACGAAAAAGTAGAGGAACCGTTGAAAACGGTCAGGCATGCTGCCACGGAACGACGATTCCAAACCTTTCCGGTCCCGAGGCGTTGCATCGGGGGACAACTCGCATGGTGGAGATCACGTGACCAAGACACTGCGCTTAGAACCCCTGTCGGACAACGCGGCGTTGGTTGCCTGGCAATTTTTGGGGCAGCCGTTGCAGGAGTGGCCGAGCTGGGTTCAGTCGAATTGCTCGCTGCAGAAGGATGCCGACGGAAAATTCGAGCTTCGGCACGAGCGGCGCAGCGGCACCCAGATCGTCTATCTCGGCGAGTGGCTGGTGAGAGATCTCGATGGCGGCGTGGACTTCTACACGGACGCTGAGATCTGGTCGCGGTTCGCTGCCAAGCGCTGACGCGCTGAGAGATTCAGCCGACGCGTCGATCGCGCCTTAGTCTTTCCTGCTCGAGCTTCGGACGATCAAAAGCCTGTGTGGCTGGTGGGGCAAAAAGCCTCGCGGTAGGAGCCGCCCAGAGAATGCAATCTGTAGTAATATTTCATCGTACTACACCCTGAGGGGCAATTCTTCTGAACGTATACTGAAACGAGAATTTTGGAAGCGACATCTTCGGCGCCCCTCTCCCCTAAAGCATTTGAGCAGGAGCAAGCGATGGGAACCGACGTGAATGTTCATCCCGGTCACGGCAAGGCCGGACGTCAACCGACGCGACAATTTCTGGATACGCTTTCCGGACACGACGATCCGGGCATGTTTGGCCGGATGTTTCCGACCCTGGAGCCGCTGGCTGTCGACGACGGTCCGCTGCGCGAGCTCGCCGACGCGATGAAGGATCCCGCCCCCGGCGACGCCGCGGGCAACAACCTCAACGTCCCGGCGGGTTTCACCTATCTCGGCCAATTCGTGGATCACGACATCACGCTCGATCTGACCTCCTTCGGCGAGAAGGAAGCCGATCCGACGGCGGTCACGAATTTCCGCACGCCCGCACTCGATCTCGACAGCGTCTATGGTCTCGGCCCCGACGGCAGCCGTCATCTCTACGCGCGCAATTCGGCCAGCGACAGCGGCAAGACACCGGGCCCCAAGCTGCTGATCGGCAAGACCGTCAACGTCGATGACATCACCGGCGATCATCGCAACGACCTGCCGCGCAATCCCGAGGGGTTTGCCCTGATCGGCGATCACCGCAACGACGAGAACCTGGTCGTCGCGCAAACCCACCTTGCGATGCTGAAGTTTCACAACAAGGTCTGCGATCAGCTCGCGGCGTCCGGCAAGCCGGCGGGCGAGATCTTCGAGGAAGCGCGCCGGATCGTGACCTGGCACTACCAATGGATGGTCCTGCACGATTTCGTGGAGCGGATTACCGAGAAGGGGATCGTCGCAAAGATCCTCGAGCAGGGGCGGCGCTTCTATCGGTTCAAGAAGATCCCCTACATGCCCGTCGAGTTTTCGGGGGCGGTCTATCGTCTCGGCCACAGCATGGTGCGCCAGGTCTATAGCCACAACCGGATCTTCACGCCCGGCCCGGGCGGGATTCCTGCAACTCTCGATTTGCTGTTCAGGTTCACGGGACTTTCGGGAGGAATCATCGGAGATCTCGCGCCCAATCCGATTCAGCCGCCGCTCCCGCTTCCGGTGCTTTCGAGCAACTGGATCATCGACTGGCGGCGCTACTTTCAGGTGCTGCCGAGCAACCCTGCGGGCGTGACGCTCAATCCCTCCCGCAAGATCGACCCGTTCATCGTGCCGCAACTCCATACCCTGCCTGGTGACGGCGGCAGCCTGCCGTTCCGCAACCTCAAGCGCGGCGTGTTGCTGGGATTGCCGTCCGGGCAGGACGTCGCCAAGGCCATGAAGATCAAGAATCCGCTGACGCCGGAAGAAATCTCGAAGGGGAGCGACGGCGCCGTGGCGAAAAAGCATGGCCTGCACCAAAACACTCCGCTCTGGTACTACATCCTCAAGGAGGCGGAGCAGCGGGGCAGCGGCGAAAGGCTCGGCCCGGTCGGCGCGACCCTGCTTGCCGAAGTCTTCGTCGGCCTCGTCCATGGCGACCACCAGTCGTATCTCTGGCTCAAGGGCAAGACCTGGAAGCCGACGCTGCCGTCGCAAGTGCCGGGCGAATTCACGATGGCCGACCTGCTGCGTTTCGTCGGGGATGTCAGCCCGATCGACGGCATCTCGACGGTCTAGACCAGACGCCTGCCAGCGTTGCAGACGATGGGCCGGACCGGCGTGCATGGCGCGCCGGTCTGGACGTTTGCAACAATGCTCAGGGCTTGAACACGTAGCCCGGCGTGATCGCCGCCGTCTCCGGGATCGGCGGCAGGTCGGCGAACAGCTGAGGACGGTCTTTCATGACCTTGAGAATGTGCTTCGGCTCAATATGCGCATTGACGTCGAAGGTCGATTTGAGGATGCCGAGCCGGGTGAGCCGGTCCTGGGCGCTCCACAGCGCGCGGTAGTTGTTCGCCGACAGCCGGCGGTCCGCCTGCTGGATGTTGAACTGCATCGCGGCCTCCGCGACCTCCTGCTTCAGGCCTGGAATCCAGCGCGTGGCGACTTGTGCCGCCAGCTTCGGGTTCTTGCGCATCCATTGGTCGGCCTCGGAGACGGCGGCGAGGAATTTCTCGATGGTCTCGCCGTTGGCCTGCACCCATGGGCGCAACGCGACGTTGAAGCCGATATAGGAGATCACGTCGCCGCCCCGAATGATCTCGACGGCGCCCGGCACGTCCTTGCCCGCGACGATCGGCCAGGGGTCCCAGCCCGAGAACGCGTCGATGCCCTTGGCGAGCAGGGCGACGGTCATGTCCGGGGGCGGGGTGTTGACCAATGTTACGTCGTCGGGTTTCAGTCCGGCCTTCTCCAGCGTCGCCAGGATATAGAGATGGTTGATCGTGCCGAACGACGCCGCGATCTTCTTGCCCTTCAACGTCGACAGGTCGCCCTTGACGATGCCCGAGCCTTCGCGCGCGATGATCGCCATCGTGGCATCGGAGCCGGCCTTGGTGGCGTTGCCGCTGTAATTGCCCAGCGCGACGAGGTCCATGCCGCGCAGCACCGCGCCGATCATGGGTACGCCGACCTGCACGATCTCGCTCTCGCCGGCCTGCAACGCGTTCAGCGCGTCGACACCGGTGGCGTAGGGGCGTGCGATCGTGACGTCGAGCCCGTACTTCTCGAAGAAGCCGCGCTCGAGCGCGATAGGCAGGCCAATCTGGTCGATGCCAGTGACCATGCCGGCCTTGAGTTTCGTCAGGGTTTGGGCGCTTGCCGGCACCATGCCGGCGAGAAGCGCCAATCCAAGCAGCAAGAGTCGTTTCATAGTCTCAGCCTCCCTCTTTTAACGGCCCCACCGCCGTCACCCAATAGGGCCGGGCCACGGCATTGAGGTCCGTTCTTTTGACACCGCGCAGCTCGATCGAATGCTCGTCCGTGCCCGAGACGCGTCCGTATTGCTGGAAGGCGAGCACGTGGAAACGCTCCGGCGTGAACGGCAGCTCGATCTGCACGTTCACCTTTTCCGACGTGCCCGTGAGCTGCGGCGAGATCTTTCCGGGCGCCGCGATGGTCAGCCAGAGCTGAAACAGCGCCCATGCCGCAATTGCGCCGAGCGCGATGCGCAGCTTGGGTGATCGCAGGGCTTCGGAGGCGATGCTCATGCTGCGCGCACCATCTGCAGCACGCGCGCCGAGAGCTGCTTGAACTCATCATCCCTGACGAGATCGTCCCAGATGCGAGGACGCGGCAGGTCGACCGCGATCTCGTCGAGCACGCGTCCCTTCGAGAGCACGACCACGCGATTGGCGAGAAACACCGCTTCCGACACGTCATGGGTGATGAAGATCACCGTCGGCTTGCGCTCCTGCCAGATGCGCGTCAGCTCCTCCTGGAGCGTCATGCGCGTCTGCGCGTCGACGCTGGCAAACGGCTCGTCCATCAAGAGGACGTCAGGGTTGTTGGCGAGTGCGCGCACCACGCCGACGCGCTGCTGCATGCCCCCGGAAAGCTCGTTGGGATAGCGGTGCGCCGCATGCGAGAGCCCGGCAAGCGCGAGATATTCATGCGCGATGCGGTCGCGCTCGGCCTTCGGCACGCCGCGCATCTTCGGCCCGAAGCCGACATTGTCGAGCACGGTCTTCCAGGGAAACAGCGCGAACGACTGGAACACGACGCCCCGCTCGGGGCCGGGCCCGTGCACCGGCTTGCCGTCGAGCAGGATGTCCCCCTTCGAATAGGGAATGAAGCCGGCGATCATGTTCAGGATCGTCGTCTTGCCGCAGCCGGAGGGGCCGACCACCGAGATGAACTCGCCGGGCTCGACCTCGAGTGAGACGTCGTGGACGGCGGTGACATGCGCGCCTGCATAAGGGTCGAAATAGGTCTTGCCGAGATTGCGCAGCGAGAGCGTCTTCATGATGTCACTAATCCCCAACGCTGGCCGGTCGCACGCTCGAGCGGGGCGAGAATCCAGGCGTCCACGATGTACCAGAGCAGTCCGAGAATGATCATGCCGAGGATGATCTCGACGGTCGACCCGGCGCGGCGCGCATCGAACATCATGAAGCCGATGCCCGACGTGCCGACGATCATCTCGACCGCGATCAGCGCGCGCCAGCCGTAGCCGAGTCCGTTGCGCAGGCCGGTGATGATGTTGGGCAGGGCGCCCGGCAGCGTCACCTCCCACAGCACGCGCGCCTGCGAAGCCCCGAGGCTCAAGGCGGCGCGTGACAGATCGCGCGGTACCGATTCCACGCCGAGCACGGTGTTGAGCACGACGGGGAACAGCACGGTGTAGACGATGACGAAGGTCATCGTCGTCAGACCGAAGCCGAACCAGATCAGAAGGATCGGCAGCCAGGCGATGTCGCCGATGGCCTGGAAGAACAGCAGCACCGGCCAGCAGATGCGATGCGCCCAGCGGCTGGTGCCGATCAGGATGCCCAAGGGTATGCCGAGCGCCATGCCGACCGCGGCGCCGGTCGCGAGCCGGATCAGGCTGTCCTGGAGATAGTCGGGCAGGATGCCCTTGTAGGTCAGCGTGAAGAATGCGCGGATGACGTCGGCCGGGCCGGGGAAGAACGCGCGTGGAAACAGCCCGGCCTCGCTGACCGCGGTCCACAGCGCCAGCACCGGGATGAAGGGAATGATCGCGGCGATGCCCGGCCAGCGCCGGATCAGGCGGGCATAGCCGGCCCAGATTTGCAGCAGGACGTTCATGCGCGCCTCACCATGCCCCAGCGCTCGATAGTCGCGCGTTCCAGCGGGACCAGCAGCAAACGGTCGATCAGAAGCCAGAGCACGCCGATCACGATCATGCCGAACACGATCACCTCGGTGCGGTAGAAATCGCGCGCGACGAACAGCATGTAGCCGAGCCCGACATTGGTCGCGATCATCTCCGCGGCGATCAGGCCGCGCCAGGCAAAGCCCAGGCCGGTGCGAATGCCAGTGACGATATTGGGCAGCGCGCCCGGCAGCAGTACTTCGGTCAGCAGCGCCCAGCGGCCGGCGCCGAGCGAGGCGGCAGCGTTGCGCAGCGTGTGCGGGATGGTCCTGACGCCGAGAAGCGTGTTGTAGGCGACGACGAAGAATACGGCGTTGAAGATCACGAAGACGATCGCGCCGAAACCGTAACCGAACCACAGCGTCGCGATCGGGATCCAGGCAATGCCGGCGAGCACCGAGAAGAACCGGAACAGCGGCGTGAGAAAGGCCGCGACCGTCGGGCTGACGCCCATGGCGATGCCGAGCGGCACCGCCGTGGCGATGCCGATCAGTGTCCCCAGGCCGACGCGCAAAAGGCTGGCGCCGACATGCGCGAACAACGTGCCGTCCCGGATCGAGTCAAGCGCGGCGGTGCCGACCGCGCCGACCGAGGGAAACACGCGCGGATTGACGTTGAACAGCGGGATCACGGCGGCCCAGACCGCGACCAGCGCAAGCAGCGGCGCGACGAACATTGCAGCGCCGGCCAGCGAGTTGACGCTGCGCATCAGCCGCGACGATCGGCCTTTCAGACTGTCCGTCAGCTGCATTCGACCTCCCTGACGCTCAGCTATGCCTGTACCGGCATTTCCCACTGATCATTGCTGGTATCGTAGCCGCGTCTCGCGCAATCGCATATCTGTATCGGTTGCGACCCTCCTCGCGATCCGCGCGGAGCGGGGATCCGGGCCAAGCCCCTCATGTCACGGTGCATGGCGCTTTCTCTTGCGGTTGAGGCTCGGCTTCCTGACGGCGCGCAGGGTCGATCCATCCGCTTTGCGAGCCGCCGCGGCGATAATGGTCTTTCGGTTCGACAGCTTCGATCGGGTGTAGCCCAGCAGCCGTTCCATCGCGGCGCGCGCCTTCTCCGGGTTGCCGCTCTCGATGGCCCGCGCCGCCATGACGTGGTTCGGCAGATTGTCCTTGAACCAGCCGCCGGGGCCGCCGACGGCAACGGTGAAGACGGTGCCCAGAATGGTATCGATCGCCCCGCGAAAGCCCTGGAGGACCGGATTGTGGGTCGCGTCCAGGATGGCGAGATGGAAAGCCTTGTCGGCAGCGAGGGCGCTGGCCTGGTCCTTTGCAGTCTGCATCGCCGCCAGGGCCGTGTCGATCCGCCAGCGGTCGTTCCTTGTTGCACGCTCGGCCGCAAGCGCTGCGGCAGCGGGCTCGATGATCGAGCGCACCTCCTGGATTGCCAGCAGAAGGTCCCGATCCGGCTCGTCCTGACCGACCAGCCAGCTCAGCACGTCGCGGTCGAGCAGGCTCCATTCATGGCGCGGCAGCACGTGCGTGCCGTGGCGCGGCCGCACGCTGACCAGACCTTTGGCGGCGAGCGTCTTGATGGCTTCGCGCACCACGCCGCGCCCGACTCCGAAGCGGGCTTCGAGCTCAGGTTCCGGCGGCAGGGCTGTCCCGACCGGAATGAGATCCTGCGCGATCTCCCGGCCGAGCGTCGTCAGCACGGCGCGAATGCGGCCGGGCTTGATCGGCTTGTCGACGGGGCTCGGGCGCGCTCTTGCCACTCGTACGTTTCTCCCGTCCGGCCTGTCGCGGCTGGTTCGTTTGTATTTGGCTGCCACGCCCCGGCAGCTGCAATCATCGGATGTTTAACATCGGATGAATGGATGAGGGCAAGCGCAATTGTCGCAGCACACCCCGTGTTGCGTTGCGATATGCGCGTGGACCGCGGATCAAAGCGTCTCCTCCAGCGTGCAGGTCACAGTGCAGACGACGCCGCGCGGCAGGGGCAAGCCCCCGTGATCCGCTGCACCTCGGCATCGAGCACCATGCGCATGCTACGCACCGTTTCCAGCAAACGGCGCGCAGCCTCGCTGCGATCCTGATGGTAGTTGTAATAGGCAAGGCCCACCGCGAAAACGATCAGCGGTAGCGTCGTTCCGGCGACAAGGAGGCGAGCCGAACGGGCAAGGTAAGCTTTGGCGAACGCAGGCGTCCCGGTTCCAGCGCGGCAGCACCGGACAATGATTTTGAAGAGACCATAGGCGCAGGAATTGTGCTGCGCCACGAATTTTCGCCGTCCGTCCAGCGCGCTCCTGATCGCCGGAGACCTCGCGCCTCCGCCGCATACCGAAGCGGCGAGTTGCAGTGCAGCAGGCGTTTACGTGCAGTCCTGCGACGAAGGGGTAGCTCCAGCCCACGCGAAATGACTTCCGTCCCGCCGAGGTTTTTCATACGCTTGCCTCTCGCAAGCCGCATAACGGCTGCGCTCACGGCCCGGCGACAGGGCCGGAGCATCAAAGGGAGGGGAGACGATGAAGCGAAGGTCATTTCTCGCTGGGATCGGTGCAACCACTGCGGCAGCTGCCATCGGCATGCCGTCGATCCTGAGGGCGCAAGCCCCGATCACACTGAACGGTGCCGTGCAGTTCAATGACGACCATGCCTTCAATCGGGCCCTGCTGCGGTTCGAGGAGCTGGTGAAGAAATATTACGGCAAGCCCGTCAACTTCACCCTGCACAGGAACTCCTCGCTCGGCCTCGAGAAGCAGTATTTCGAGTACATGTCGCAAGGCAAGGCAGTCGATTACGGCATCGTCTCGCCGGCTCACATGTCGACCTTCGCCAAGGCCGCCCCGTTCATCGATGCGCCCTTCGTGTTCAAGGGCATCGAGCACATGAACAAGGTGGTCGAAGCCAATATCCTGGCGCCAGTCGCCGACGAGGTCGCGGCCAAGGCGGACGTGGTTCTGATCGGTTATGCCGGCGGCGGCATCCGCAACATCTTCGCCAACAAGCCGCTCAAGAACCTCGCCGACCTCAAGGGCCTCAAGGTGCGCGTGCAGGGCGCGCCGATCTGGTCGAAGACCTTTGCGGCCGTTGGCATGAGCCCCACGGTGATCGCCTATAACGAAGTCTACAACGCGATCCAGAACGGGGTGATATCAGCCGGCGAGAACGAAGCGGCCGGCGTCGAGGCGATGAAGTTCTATGAAGTGGCGCCGCATCTCAACCTGACCCAGCACGCCGTGTCGATCCGGCCGATCTGCTTTTCCGTCAAGACGCTGAAGACCCTGCCGAAGGATCTGCAGGACGCGATCATGAAAGCGGGCAAGGAGGCCGGCGATTACGGCCGCCAGCTCGAGTCGAGCGAGGAGGTCGTCAAGCTCGACACGCTGGAGAAGGCCGGCAAGCTCAAGCGCGTTCCGTTCGAGGAGCGGGACGCCATGAAGAAGCTCGCCGACCCCGTGATGGCCACCTACGCCAAGGAGATCGGCGCGGAGGGCATTTTCGAGAAGATCAACGTCGTCTGAGGCCGCCCTGTCCGCCGACAGCATTCCGGGCAGGCCCCGCTTCCTGCCCGGACATGGCGGATGAGCGCCGTACGGAGCTCCAATGTCCGAAATGCACGTCCCGTCCACACCGTCGCTGTGGCGTCGCGTCACCGCGGCCTATGCGAAATTGTTGGAATTCCTGCTTGCCGCCTGCGTCGGCATCCTGGTCATCCCCGTCACATTGCAGATCGTCTCGCGCTACACGCCGTTCATTCCCTCCTACATCTGGACCGAGGAGATGGCGCGATTCCTGTTCATCTGGACGATCATGATCGGCGCCATGGTCGGCATCCGCGAGGCTCAGCATTTCGAGGTCGACGTGTGGCCCGATTTGTCGCGGCGGTCGGAGGCCGCAGTGCGGATCCTCGCGCGGCTCGGCGTGCTGGCACTGGCCCTCGTGTTCGTGTCGGCCGGCATCGAATTCACACGCTTCGCCTGGAACAGGACGTCGGAGCTGGCCGATCTGCCGCTCTGGCTGATCCACGTCGCCTGGCCGGTGGCCGGCGTGACATGGATTGTGTTTGCGGGCGAACAGATGCTCGATGAACTGCGCGTTCTGGTCGGGGCACAGCAATGAACGGCACCGTACTTTCTGCCGGACAGGCCGCCATGGTGCTGTTCGGGGTCTTCGTCGGCCTGCTGATCGTGCGGGTGCCGGTCGCCTTCGCGCTGGGTCTTGCCTGCGTGCCGATCCTTCTGATCGAGCCGCGCCTGTCGCTGATGACGCTCGCGCAGGAGACTTTCAACGCATACAACTCGTTCATCCTGCTCGCGGTGCCGTTCTTTCTGTTGACGGCGAACCTGATGAGTATAGGCGGTATCACGGATCGCCTGGTGGCGCTGTCGCGCTCGATGGTCGGGCACTGGCCGGGGTCGCTGGCGCAGATCAACGTCGTGCTGTCGGTGTTCTTTGCCGGCATCTCCGGCTCCTCCACTGCGGATGCGGCGAGCCAATCGAAGATCTTCATCGATGCGCAGACCAAGGAGGGCTACGATCTCTCGTTTTCCATTGCCATCACGGCGGCCTCCGCGGTTCTTGCGGTCGTCATTCCGCCCTCGATCCTGATGATCGTGTGGGGCGGTCTGATCTCGACCTCGATAGCGGCGATGTATCTGGCCGGTATCGTGCCCGGGCTGCTGATCGCGGGCGCGCAGATGGCGACGGTGCACGTCTATGCGGTGCGCCGCGGCTACCCGACCTATCCGAAGTCGACCTGGGTCGACATGCGATGCGCCATCTGGCGGTCGATACCCGCGTTAATAACGCCGTTCATCATCGTCGGCGGCATTCTGCTCGGCTGGTTCACCGCGACCGAGTCCGCCTGCGTTGCCGTGCTCTATTCCGTCGTGCTCTCGGCGTTCTTCTACCGCGAGACGGGAATCCGTGAATTGTACAGAGCCTTGCTCGACACTGGGCGCCTCGCCGGCGTGGCGCTGTTCTGCGTCGGCACCGCCAGTGCGTTCGGCTGGCTGCTGGCCTATTACAAGATCCCGCAAGAACTGCTGGCGAACGTTTCGACATGGGGCATGGGTCCCGTCGCGGCCGGCTTCTTCATCGCCTTCTGCTTTCTGGTGGTGGGCTGCTTTCTCGACGCCATCCCCGCGATCATCATCGTCGGCACCGTGCTGGAGCCGCTCGCCAGGTCCGTCGATCTGCATCCGGTCCAGTTCGCGATCATCTCCATCGTCTCGCTGGCCTTCGGATTGGTGACGCCGCCCTACGGCCTCTGTCTGATGATCGCCTGTTCGATCGCGGGCGTGCGGCTGCGCTATGCGCTGAAGGACACGGTCATCATGCTGATCCCGATGCTACTCGTGCTGGCGGCGGTGATCATTTGGCCCAGCGTGTCGCTGTTCCTGCCGCGCCTGATCGTGCCGGAAATGCTCAAGTGAGGGGCGATGGCGTGATCCCGCGGCCGGCGTCGCGGGGTCGTCGCGGTGGACTACAGATTGCTTTCGGTGATCGCGGCGTAGACCATGCTGCGCAGCTCGCGGCGGATCGGATAGGCGCTCGACGGCAGCACTTGCGTCATGAAGATCGCGATCAGGTCCTCGGCCGGATCGATCCAGAACGAGGTCGTGGCGGCGCCGCCCCAATTGTATTCGCCGGGGCTGCCGGCGATCAATGTCTCGGCCGGGCGCATGGTGACGGCGAAGCCGAGACCGAAGCCGATGCCGTTATAGGTCGCTTCCGAGAACAGCGAGCGCGAGACTTCCGGCAGCGCACGGCCGCCCGGAATGTGGTTGGTCGTCATCAGCGCCAGCGTCTTCGGCCCGATCAGCCTGACGCCGCCGAGCTCGCCGCCATTGAGCAGCGCACGGCAGAAGGTCAGATAGTCGGCAACGGTCGAGCACAGCCCGCCGCCGCCGGAGATGAACGAGGGCGGCGACAGGAACGAGCTCGTTGCCGGGTCGTCCTGGAGCGTCAACCCCTCGCGGCGCTGGCCCGCATGGAAGGTCATGCCGCCGCCGGGATCGGCGGAATAGCAGGCGGCGAAGCGATGCGCCTTCGAGGCCGGGACGTGGAAGTCGGTGTCGGTCATGCCGAGTGGATCGAGGATGCGCTGTTTCAGGAACTGCTCGAACGGCATGCCGGAGATCTTGCCGACGAGATAGCCGATCACGTCGGTCGCAACGGAGTAATTCCAGGACTCGCCCGGCGAAAACTCCAGCGGGATCTTGGCCAGGCCCTCGACCATGGTCTGGAGTGTGCCTGATTTTTCGACCTCGCCGATCTTTTCACTGCGGTAGGCGGCATCGACGTTGGAGCGTTGCTGGAAGCCATAGGTTAGGCCGGAGGTGTGGCGCAAGAGGTCGACGATCAGCATCGGCCGCGACGGCGGCCGGGTCAGGAACGCCGGATAGGTGCCGGCGACGAACACGTTGAGGTCCTTCCACTCCGGAATATATTTCGCGACGGGCTCGTCGATGGCGACGAGGCCTTCCTCGACCAGCATCATGAAGGCGACGCTGGTGAGCGGCTTGGTCATGGAATAGATGCGATAGATCGTATCGTCCTTCACCGGCACCTTGCGCTCGACATCGGCAAAGCCCTGCACCGAGCTGTGCGCGACCTTGCCGCGGCGGTAGACCAGAAGATGCGTGCCCGGGAAACGCCCGGCATCGATGTACCGGCGCTTGAGATGCGCATCGACGCGGTCGAGCGCGGCCTTGGACATGCCGACGGATTCGGGCGAAGCGGGGGTGGGGGCGAGCATCAGTTCCTCCGGGGCGTTTTGTCGGAAAGTTGATACCGAAATGACGGCCGCATTCCAAGCCAGTTGCGCTTAACGAGGCCGGGCCGGCTGGTGTAGACTCGGGCTCGGAACGCAAGGAGCCCGCCGGGGCCAACGAGAAGAACGCGAGGGCAAACGCACCATGACTCAGTTCACCGAGACCGAACTCACCGAAGCCGTCGTCAGGAGCTTCGACCACACGCCCGATACGCGCGCGAAATTTCTGCTGCAGGAATTGGTGAGGTCGCTGCACGATTACGTGAGCAAGACCGGTCTCACCTTCGCGGAATGGGAATATGCCATCGATTTCCTGACCCGGACCGGGCAGAAATGCACCGACACCCGCCAGGAATTCATCCTCTTGTCCGACGTGCTCGGCGTCTCCATGTTGGTCGACGCCGTCAATCACAGGGATCGCGACGGTGCCACGGAGACCACAGTGCTCGGCCCGTTCTATGTCGGGGAGCACAAGGTGACTGCGCACGGCACCGACATCTCGCCGAACAACCAGACCGGCGAGCGGATGTTCGTGCAGAGCCGCGTCACCGACCTCGAGGGCAAGCCGCTCGCCGGCGTTCCCGTCGACGTCTGGCACGCCGATGACGACGGCTTCTACGATTCCCAGAAGCCGAACTACGATGAGGTCGGCGCCTCGGCGCGGGCGCGCTTCATCACCGATGACGATGGCCGCTTCTTCTTCCGCACCATCCTGCCGTGCAGCTATCCGATCCCGACCGATGGTCCGGTCGGCGAGATGATCGTGCAGACCGGCCGCCACCCGATGCGCCCGGCGCATGTGCACTTCCTGGTCAATGCCAGAGGCTATGAGCCGCTGATCACGCACGTCTTCATGGACGGTGACAAATATCTCGACTCCGACGTGGTGTTCGGCGTGAAGGACGACCTCGTCGCCAAGGTCGAGCCGCGCAACGACCTTGAGATGCCCGACGGCACCACGGCGAACGGGCGGTGGCATTTGATGACTTACGAATTCCACCTCAAGCCGGGCGGCGGCATGGCGCCGAAGCCGCTCGGGATGAAGGCGACCGAGCCGGCGTGAGGATGCGAAATCTCAGTCATCCCCCGATATAGGCTGCCAACTCGTCGGGCGTTCCCTTTGGAAAGGCGTCTCTCAGATAATCGAGGAAAGCGGAGACGCGCGCACTGAGCAATCGCCGCGAGGGATAGAGCGTCCATAGGGCGATGTCGGCTCCCTCGACGTCGCCCCATCGAACGAGCGTGCCGGCGGCAAGATCGTGGCTGACGAGCGACAGCGGCAGCCTCGCGGCGCCGATACCGGCTCTCACGGCATCGCGAACCATCATCAGGGATGACAGTCGAAGCACGGGATCGATCGCGATGCGCGATGGGCCGCTTGGCCGTCTGATGTCCCAAACCGCAGCTTTGTCATCGCCGCGCACGATGGCCGGAACGGCGAGGTTTCCTCTCGGGTGCTTCAGAGCGGGGCTGGCGACGACCAGCATTCGGTCGCGCAAGAAGATGCGGCCGACCAGGCTTTCATCCGGATCGGGATTGACCCGGATCACGAGATCAAAGCCTTCCTCGATCATGTCGACGTAGCGGTCATCGGTCGTGACTTCGAGCCGGACTTGCGGATGCCGAAGGGCGAAGCCGGCCGCGAGACGGCCCATCGCGGTTTGCGAGAAGAGCAGGGGTGCGCTGATCCGCAACCTGCCCTTTGGCTTGTCCCCGCCCGAGGCGATCGCGGCCGCGGTTTCGTCGAGCTCGGTGAGGAGTGCGCCCGTCCGCTCATAGAGCGCGCGCCCTTCCTGGGTGAGCTTGAGCGTGCGCCCGCCGCGCTCGAAGAGACGCAGATCAAGACTGCTCTCCAGTTCGGACACACGTCGAGACAAGGTCGCTTTCGGACGCCCCGCTGCTCGCGCGGCCTTTCCGAACCCTCCGTGACGGGCGACGAGATTGAAATCGGCGAGCGCAAGCAAATCCATCTGTTCCACCAATGAGACGGTCTGTCCAAATATAACGCCTATCGGCTCGCATGTGGATCATTAGTTTCCGGGTGTCTTCCAATACCCAACCGGAGTGATCCCATGACCATCCTCGTTACCGGCGCCACCGGCACCATCGGCCGCAACGTCGTCGAGCAACTCGTCAAGCGCGGCGCCGATGTGCGCGCACTCGTCCGAAATCCCGAGAAGGCCAACCTTCCGGCAGGTGTTGCCGTCGCCCAGGGCGACTTGCTGGACGTCGATTCCGTGCGCACTGCGTTTTCGGGCGTCTCGACGCTGTTCCTGCTCAACGCCGTGGTGCCGGACGAATTCACTCAGGCGCTGACTGCGCTCAACCTTGCCCGCGAAGCCGGCATCGAGCGGTTCGTCTATCTGTCGGTCATTCACAGCGACCTCTACGTGAATGTGCCGCACTTCGCCGGCAAGTTCGGGGTCGAGCGCATGATCGAGCAGATGGGCTTCAAGGCGACCATCCTGCGGCCCGCCTATTTCATGAACAACGAACTCATGATCAAGGATGCCGTGACCGGATATGGCGTCTACCCGATGCCGATCGGCAGCAAGGGCCTTGCGATGATCGACGCGCGCGACATCGGCGAGATTGCTGCGATCGAACTGATCCGCCGCGAGACATCCGCAGCGCCGCTTCCGCTCGAACGCATCAATCTTGTTGGCCCTGAGACACTCACTGGCGCGAAGGCCGCCGCGATCTGGTCGGAGGTGCTCGGCCGCGCGATCGCCTACGGCGGAGACGACACCGCGGGGTTCGAGAAGAACCTCAGGCAGTTCATGCCGCCCTGGATGGCTTTCGACATGCGGGTGATGGGCGAGCGTTTCCTCACCGAGGGAATGATCCCTGAGCCCGGCGACGTCGAGCGTCTGACCGGCATGCTGGGCCGTCCCTTGCGCTCCTATCGCGACTTCGTCGCCGAGATCGCGGCCCCCGTTTGAGGCTTGCCAGAGCAGAAGCGCAGGCGGGCTGGCTGCGCCGCTCGCTATTAATCATGTGGCGAGCGGCAATCTCGATCAGCGCGCATGCAGCAAGGCCAGCAGCACGACGACGGCGCAGGCGAGCGCCGCCGTTGTCAGCTTCCAGAACATCAGCGGGCTGCGCTCCAGGAGCGGTGTGATGCGCGTGTCGAGATAGGCCGGGTTGGGCGTGCGAAGCTCGAAGATGAATTCCGAGAGATCCTCGTGCCGCTTGTAGGGATCGGGATGGAGCGCGCGCCGGAGCGCGCCGTCGACCCAGGCGGGGACGTTGCGGTCATCGTCGGCGGCGCGATATTTAAGCTTTCGCACATCCGCCTTGCGCCGGATTTTGGCGATTTGGGTGCCGTAGGGCAGCTTTCCCGTCAGCATCTGGTAGCAGATCACGGCCAGAGAAAACATGTCGGAGCGCGGCGAGCCGCCTTGCCCCAGGAAATATTCCGGCGCCGTGTACTGGACGGTGCCCAGGATTTCGTCGGCCTCCCCTGGCGGCGCCGCCTCGGCCACGCCGGCGACCCTGACCGATCCGAAGTCGATGATCTTGGCGGTGCCGGTCTTGTCGATCAGGATGTTGTCGGGCCTGAGGTCTTGATGCAGCATCTCCATGCGATGGAAGGCGCGTAGGCCTGCGGCGATCTGCTCGATGAGGCCGCGCACGGTTTCGAGATCGGGCCGCGGATTGTCGGTCATCCACTGCTTCAAGGTCTGCCCCTCGACGAACTCTGTCGCGACGTAGAGATAGCCGCGTCGCCGCGACTGCGACAGCGGCTTGAGCACATGCGGGCTGTCGATCCGGCGCGCGATCCACTCCTCCATCAGGAAGCGCTTGAGATAGGCGGCGTTGTCGCGTAGGTCGACCGACGGCAGCTTGAGCGCGACCGGCTGCTCGGTCTCGGTGTCGACGGCGAGGTAGATATGGCTGCGGCTGCTGCCGTGGATCTCGCGGACGATCCGGTAGCCGTCGAAGATCGCCCGCGGTTCCGGCAGCGTCGGCAGCGGCAATTCCGAGCTCTGATTGAAGATGCCGGCCGGATCGCGCTGCGGCACCGCATCGATCCGCAGGATCTGCACGGTGATGTTGTCGTCGCTGCCGCGCCGATAGGCTTCCTCCACGATCGCCTTCGCCGCCCCGTCCAGCTCGGCTGCATGCTCGCTTAGCGCGCTCGTGATGAAACGGGCGTCGACGAATTCATAGGCGCCATCGGTCGCCAGCAGGAAGGTGTCGCCGGCCTCGATTTCGATCGCCTGATAGTCGATCTCGAGCTGCGGATTGATGCCGAGCGCGCGGCCGAGATAGGTCTGCTCGGACGAGACGATGATGCGGTGATCGTCGGTCAGTTGCTCCAGCGCCTTGCCGGCGACGCGATAGACGCGGCAATCGCCGACATGGAAGATGTGCGCGGTGGTTGCCTTGATGACCATGGCGCTGAGGGTGCAGACATAGCCCTTGTCGCGGTCATAGGCATATTGGCTCTTGCGCGTCTGCGCATGCAGCCAGGAATTGGTCGCCTCCAGCACGCGGCGGGCGGAGGTCTTCACCGTCCACGATTCCGACGTGCAGTAATAATCCATCAGGAAGCTCTTGACCGCCGACTCGCTGGCGATCTGGCTTACCGTGCTCGAGGAAATGCCGTCGGCGAGAACCGCCGCGATGCCCTTCAGGCTGAGCAGCGGCTCTTCCGGAATCAGGACGCCGTGAAAGTCCTGGTTGATGGGCTTGCGGCCCCTGTCCGAGTGCTGGCCGACCGAGATCTGGAGTCCGCGGGGCATCGTCATCACCGGGAGAAGGGAGCCTCACCGTGCTTGGGCGAGGCTCCCCTGTCGAGACCTATTCGATCAGGCCGCGACGCGGGGCTTCGCGGGCTTCTCTGCCTGGCGCTTCGGCAGGGTCATGACATGGGTGGCATAGAGGGTCATGCCGGTGAAGGCGAGGCCGCCGACGAGGTTGCCGAGCACGGTCGGGATCTCGTTCCAGATCAGATAATCCATGATCGAGAACTTCGCGCCGAGCAGCAGGCCCGACGGGAACAGGAACATGTTCACGACGGAATGCTCGAACACCATGTAGAAGAACACCAGGATCGGCATCCACATCGCGATGACCTTGCCGGGGACGGAAGTCGAGATCATGGCGCCGACGACGCCGGTCGAGACCATCCAGTTGCAGAGCATGCCGCGCAGGAACAGCGTCGCCATGCCGGCCGCGCCGTGCGCGGCATAGCCAAGGGTTCGGCCCTCGCCAATATTGCCGATGGCGGCGCCGACCTTGTCGGGCGCCTGCGTGAAGCCGAAGGTCGTGACGAAGGCCATCATGAAGGCGACGGTGAAGGCGCCGGCGAAATTGCCGACGAAGACGAGACCCCAATTGCGCAGCACGCCGTTGAGCGTAACGCCCGGGCGCTTGTCGATCAGCGCGAGCGGCGAGAGCACGAACACGCCGGTCAGGAGGTCGAAGCCCAGGAGATAGAGCATGACGAAGCCGACCGGGAACAAGAGCGCGCCGACCAGCGGCTGGCCGGTGTTCACGGTGATCGTGACGGCAAACCAGGCTGCGAGGGCCAGGATCGCGCCGGCCATGTAGGCGCGGATGATGGTATCCCGGGTGGACATGAAGATCTTGGACTCGCCCGCATCCACCATCTTGGTGACGAATTCCGAAGGCGCGAGATACGACATCAATGGTTCCTTTTGCTTGGTAAGTGAGATCGACACGCCCCCGACGAGGGCGCGGCTGAACGTCATCGGCCGTGCGGGCAGCCTGCCGCGCACGAGGGCTATGGAAAGTCTGGAAGCCTTGGGAATCGCGTCACGAGGACTCTGAAGCCGGAGACCGCGAAGCAGGTGAGCTTCCGGGATGCAGCCGCCAGAGGCTGCATCAATGCGGCCAAGCCGCAGTCGTCGTTGACGCAACCTTAGAAGCAATTTGTGTGCCGTGGCGCGTCGATCGAAAAAGGTAGCAAATTCAGCTGGATGTCAGCTGCAGGGGGATGATTGGCAGAACTGCACCGCCTCTTGCTTGAGCGACTGCACAACGTTTGTGCGACGCACAAGGATTGAGCAGACCGCAAATTTCGCGTGCGGAACAGGGCTGCGTTAGTCAGGCGCGGAATTACCAAGCATCTGATTATCCATCATTTTTGGCGGTGGCGGGCTTGGCATGAAGCTTGAATAGTTCCAAGCCGACGCCATTGAAGCCGTCCCGCGAGACTTCTCATCCGAATTGCTGACGCACCCAAACGGGGTCTCCCCGTCGCGCGTTCGCATGCGCCTTTTTCTGGCGTCACGGACGGACGGGCTGCTCGTGCGCACTGACGCAATCATTCCGCAACGACGCAAAAGGACGACACGACCTATGACCAAGCGCATTCGCCGGCCCTCCGAGACTGGCCTCAGCCGCCGTCAATTGTTGAAAGCCACCGGCTCGACCGCCGCACTGCTCGCCGCCGCCAAGCTGAATTTCCCCGCCGGCGCCTTCGCGCAGGACGCAGGCCCCGAGGTCAAGGGAGCCAAGCTCGGTTTCATTGCGCTCTCCGATGCCGGCCCGCTGTTCGTCGCCAAGGACAAGGGCCTGTTCGCCAAGCACGGCGTGCCTGACACCGACGTGCAGAAGCAGGCGTCCTGGGGCACCACGCGCGACAACCTCGTGCTCGGCTCCGAAGGCAACGGCATCGACGGCGCGCACATCCTCACCCCGATGCCGTACCTGATCTCGGCCGGCAAGGTGACGCAGAACAACCAGCCGACGCCGATGTACATCCTGGCGCGGCTCAATCTCGATGCGCAGTGCATCTCGGTCGCCAAGGAATATGCCGACCTCAAGCTCGGCACCGATGCGGCGCCGTTCAAGGCGGCGCTTGAGAAGAAGAAGGCGTCCGGCAAGGCCGTGAAGGCTGCGATGACCTTCCCCGGCGGTACCCACGATCTGTGGATCCGGTACTGGCTCGCCGCCGGCGGCATCGATCCCGACAAGGACATCGAGACCATCGTGGTGCCGCCGCCGCAGATGGTGGCGAACATGAAGGTCGGCACCATGGACTGCTTCTGCGTCGGCGAGCCCTGGAATCTCCAGCTCATCCACCAGGGCATCGGCTACACCGCCGTCAACACCGGCGAGATCTGGAATAAGCATCCGGAGAAGTCCTTCGGTATGCGCGCGGCCTTCGTCGACAAATACCCGAAGGCCAGCAAGGCGATCCTGATGGCCGTGCTGGAAGCCCAGCAATGGGCCGACAAGGCGGAAAACAAGCAGGAGCTGGCCGCCATCATGGCCAAGCGGCAGTGGATCAACTGCCCGGTCGAGGACGTCTACGATCGCACCGCCGGCAAGTTCGACTATGGCATCCCCGGCAAGGTGGTCGAGAACTCGCCGCACGTCATGAAGTACTGGCGCGATCATGCCTCCTATCCGTTCCAGAGCCACGATCTCTGGTTCCTCACCGAGGACATCCGCTGGGGCAAGTATGAGCCGAACTTCGATACCAAGGCGCTGATTGCCAAGGTCAACCGCGAGGACATGTGGCGCGATGCGGCCAAGACCCTCGGCGTCGCGGCCGCCGACATTCCGGCCACCACCTCGCGCGGCAAGGAGACCTTCTTCGACGGCAAGGTGTTCGATCCTGAAAATCCGGCCGCCTATCTGAAGTCGCTCGCGATCAAGCGCGTCGAAGTCTGATGGAGCCCTGCGGCCGCCTTTAGGGGCGGCCGCATCGTCCCTGCCACGCCGGAGAGAGATAGCGATGAACATGACTGCCACGAAGATCGAGGTTGAGACCGCGACGCCTGCTGCAACGATTGCGCCGGTCGTCACGCTGACGCCGAAGCGTCCCCCGCGTACTGAGACTTACGCACGCATGGCACGCGAGACCGCCGTGCGCGTGATCCCGCCGCTGGTCGTGATCGCTCTGCTGACGCTGGTGTGGGAGCTGGTCTGCCGCAGAGCCGGCTCGGCGCTGCCGCCGCCCTCAAAAGTGTTTGCGGATACGAAGGAGCTGATCTTCGATCCGTTCTTCGACCGTGGCGGCATCGACAAGGGCCTGTTCTGGCATCTGTCCGCCAGTCTCCAGCGCGTCGCCTTCGGCTATTCGCTCTCGGCCATCGCCGGCATCGCGCTCGGCGTGCTGGTCGGGCAGTCGGTCTGGGCGATGCGCGGGCTCGATCCGCTGTTCCAGGTGCTGCGCACGATTCCGCCGCTCGCTTGGCTGCCGCTCTCGCTCGCGGC
The DNA here is from genome assembly GCF_020193935.1 of Bradyrhizobium sp. NBAIM08. Lineage (NCBI taxonomy): Bacteria > Pseudomonadati > Pseudomonadota > Alphaproteobacteria > Hyphomicrobiales > Nitrobacteraceae > Bradyrhizobium > Bradyrhizobium sp. NBAIM08. The sequence goes on from NZ_JADYVR010000006.1 coordinate 146,271, forward strand.
CTTCCGCGACGGCCAGCCTAGCGCGATCTTCGTCATCTTCATCACCTCGATCTGGCCGATCATCATCAACACCGCGGTCGGCATCCGCAACATCCCGCAGGACTATCGCAACGTCGCCGCGGTGGTGCAGCTCAATCCGCTGGAATTCTTCGCCAAGATCATGATCCCGGCGGCGGCGCCCTACATCTTCACGGGCCTGCGCATCGGCATCGGCCTGTCGTGGCTCGCGATCGTCGCCGCCGAAATGCTGATCGGCGGCGTCGGCATCGGCTTCTTCATCTGGGACGCCTGGAACTCCTCGCATATCAGCGAGATCATCCTGGCGCTGTTCTATGTCGGCATCATCGGCTTCGTGCTTGACCGCCTGATCGCGGGGCTCGGCAAGGTCGTCACCCGCGGCACCGCGCAGAACTGAGGAGAGGGGACATGACCGCCTACCTGAAACTCGACCACATTGACAAGGTCTTCACCCGCGGCACCGCCACCACGGAGGTGCTCAAGGACATCAATCTGACGATCGAGAAAGGCGAATACGTCTCGATCATCGGCCATTCCGGCTGCGGCAAGTCGACCCTGCTCAACATCATCGCAGGGCTGACCGGCGCCACGATGGGGGGCGTGCTGCTGGAAAACCGCGAGGTGAACTCGCCAGGGCCCGATCGTGCCGTGGTGTTCCAGAACCACAGCCTGCTGCCGTGGCTGACCGTCTACGAAAACGTCAGGCTTGGCGTCGACAAGGTCTTCGCCAAGACCAAGTCCCGTGCCGAGCGCGACGCCTGGGTGATGCACAATCTCAACCTCGTGCAGATGGCCCATGCCAGGGACAAGCGTCCATCGGAGATCTCCGGCGGCATGAAGCAGCGCGTCGGCATCGCGCGGGCGTTGGCCATGGAGCCGAAGGTGCTGCTGCTCGACGAGCCGTTCGGCGCGCTCGACGCGCTGACCCGCGCCCACTTGCAGGACTCGGTGATGGCGCTGCATCAGAAGCTCGGCAACACCATCCTGATGATCACCCACGACGTCGACGAGGCCGTGCTGTTGTCCGACCGCATCGTGATGATGACCAACGGACCGAGCGCGCGCATCGGCGAGGTGCTGGAAGTGCCGCTGGCGCGGCCGCGCAAGCGGCTCGACCTCGCGACCAACGCCACATATCTGAAGTGTCGCCAGCGCGTGCTCGAATTCCTCTACGAGCGTCATCGCTTCGTCGAAGCCGCGTAAGTCACGCGTTCACGCGAGATCTGCCCGCGCCCAATTAATCGACATCAAGCTCAATCCTTGTGCGTCGCACAGGGATTGAGCGAAACGCAAATTTTGCGTGCGGAAAAGCCCTGCAAACAATTCGGGCAATACGAATAACATCCTGAAATCCCAGTGTTTCCCGTATGCGCGCAACTGGCACGGAAATTGAAACGTCTTTGCGCGACGCCAACGACGACGTCCCTCAACATCATCAATCAGCATCGTGATCTCGCCACCGGGGGTGAAGCCTCGGAGCGCGCCTCTGTGACCGGAGGCAGAGCCTGCAACGACGCAGCGGTGAGCCTGGAAGGGATACGCAATGACGAAGAATCCGACCCCGAACTCCAGCTGGATTTCAGACTGGCGTCCCGAGGATGAGGCGTTCTGGAACACGACCGGCAAGTCGATCGCGCGGCGCAACCTGATCTGGTCGATCGTAGCCGAACATATCGGCTTCTCGGTCTGGCTGATTTGGAGCATCGTCACCACCAAGCTGCCGCAGGCCGGCTTCCACTACACCACCGACCAGCTGTTCCAGCTCGTCGCCGTGCCGGGCCTGATCGGCGCCTTCATGCGCTTTCCCTACACTTTCGCGGTGACGACGTTCGGCGGCCGCAACTGGACCATCTTCAGCGCGGCGATCCTGTTCATCCCGACCTTGTCGCTTGCCTATTTCGTCAGCCAGCCCGACACGCCGTTCTGGCTCATGCTGCTGGTCGCCTCGACCGCGGGTCTCGGCGGCGGCAATTTCGCCTCCAGCATGACCAACATCTCCTTCTTCTTTCCCGACCGGATGAAGGGATGGGCGCTCGGCCTCAACGCGGCCGGCGGCAATATCGGTGTCTCCAGCGTGCAGCTCCTGACCCCGATCCTGATGACGCTCGCCGCCTTCAACCTATATCAGGCGACGCCCGTCGACGGCATCTTCCTGCAGAATGCCGGCCTGATGTGGGTGCTGCCGATCGGCATCGCGGTGTTCGGCGCGGTGTTCTTCATGAACAACCTCACCACGGCGAAATCGTCGGTGAAGAACCAGCTCGCGATCGTCAAGCGCAAGCACACCTGGATCATGGCGTATCTTTATATCGGCACGTTCGGGTCCTTCATCGGCTATTCGGCGGCGTTTCCGCTGCTGCTGAAGACGCAATTCCCCACCGTGACGATCTCGATCGCCTTCCTCGGCCCGCTGGTCGGCTCGCTGTCGCGTCCGCTCGGCGGCTGGCTCGCAGACCGGGTCGGCGGCTCCATCATCACGTTCTGGAATTTCATCGTGATGGCGGGCGCCACGGTCGGCGCGCTCTATTTCGTCGGACACAAGGATTTCATCGGCTTCCTGTCGATGTTCCTGATCCTGTTCGTGACGACGGGCATCGGCAACGGCTCGACCTACCGCATGATCCCCTCGATCTTCCGCGAGGAGAACCTGTTCAAGGTGCGCGGCAAGGGCGATGCGGCACGCAGCGCTGCCCTGAAGACCGCGAGCATCGAGAGCGGCGCGGCGGTCGGCTTCATCGGCGCGGTCGGTGCCGTCGGCGGCTATCTGATCCCGAGCGGCTTCGGCAAGTCGATCGCCATGACCGGCGGGCCGCAGCTCGCGCTCGTGGTCTATCTCGCCTTCTACGCCTCCTGCCTCGCTCTGACCTGGTGGTTCTACCTGCGTCGCAGCCCGCAGGGCGAAGGCGCGCCAAGCCTCGCCGAGGCGCGTGTGTGAGCACGACAAACTGGCACGAATGTCGCTTCTCCCCGTACGCGGGGAGAAGTCTCTCTGATGACGTTTGATCCATGAACTTTGTCCGCAATGGCGCGGACGAAGGCAGACCGAAACAGACAGGAGAACATTATGACGCCCGAGCAGATTACTCTCATTCAGCAGAGCTTCGCCAAGGTCGCCCCGATTTCGGAAGCCGCCGCGGTGCTGTTCTACGACCGACTGTTCGAGGTGGCGCCGTCCGTGCGCGCGATGTTTCCCGAGGACATGACCGAGCAGCGCAAGAAGCTGATGGGCATGCTCGCCGCCGTAGTCGGCGGCTTGTCGAACCTGGAATCGATTCTTCCCGCGGCCTCCGCGCTCGCCAAGCGTCACGTCGATTATGGCGCCAAGGCCGAGCACTACCCCGTGGTCGGCGCCACCTTGCTGTGGACCCTCGAGAAGGGCCTTGGCGAAGCCTGGACGCCTGAACTCGCCGCAGCCTGGACCGACGCCTATGGCGTGCTGTCCGGCTACATGATGTCCGAGGCCTACGGCGCGCAAGCGCAGGCCGCCGAATAGGAGATGCGTTGTGAGTGAACCACTGGTCATCGTCGGCAACGGTATGGCGGCCGCGCGTCTGGTCGACGAGCTCGCCAAGACCGCGCTCGGCCGCTATGCGGTCGCCGTGATCGGCGAAGAGCCGCGGCTCGCTTACAATCGCGTGCTCCTCTCCTCCGTGCTGGCGGGCGAGACCGGCTCGCACGAGATCGAGCTGCGGCCGGCCGGTTGGTGGCGAGACCGCGGCGTCACGGTGCGCTACGGCTATCGCGTCAGCGAGATCGATGTCGGCCGCCGTGAGCTCAAGATCGCGGGCGAGGAGAGCATGGAATATTCCAAGCTCGTGCTCGCCACGGGATCGACGCCGCTGCGGCTCAACGTGCCAGGCGCCGATCTTGCCGGCGTGCACACGTTTCGCGACACCCGCGACGTCGACCTGCTGCTGACACTGGCCGCGGCCAGGAAGCGCGTCGTCGTGGTCGGCGGCGGCCTGCTCGGGCTGGAAGCGGCCTACGGTCTCGCCAAGGCCGGCGCGCCGGTGACGCTGCTGCATCTGATGGATCGACTGATGGAGCGTCAGCTCGACGCGCCCGCGGCCGACCTGCTCAAGACGCTGGTCGAGCGCAAGGGTATCCGCGTCATGCTCAATGCCGCGACGGCCCGCATCCACGGCGAGGGCCAAGTCCAGGCCGTCGAGCTCGCCGATGGCAGCCGCATCGAGGCCGATGCGGTGATCTTCGCCGCCGGAATCAAGCCGAACGTCGCGCTGGCGAAAGAGGCGGGGATCGCGGTCAACCGCGGCGTCGTCGTCAACGACGTGATGCAGACCTCCGCGTCCGACATCTTTGCGCTTGGCGAATGCGCCGAGCATCGCGGCACCTGCTATGGCTTGGTCGAGCCCGCCTACGAGCAGGCGCGCGTGCTGGCGCGGCATCTGGCCGGCCGGCCCGCCGCCTATCAGGGCAGCGTGGTCTCGACCAATCTGAAGGTCTCCGGCGTCAGCGTGCTCTCCGCTGGCGACTTCATGGGCGGGGAGGGCAGCGAGAGCCTCGTGCTGTCGGATCGCAGGCGCGGCACTTACAAGAAGCTCGTCATCGCCGACGGTCGGCTCACCGGGGCGGTGCTGATCGGCGATACGATCGATGCGCTCTGGTACCTCGAGCTGATCCGCAATCGCGACAAGGTCGCTTCGATCCGCACCGACATGATGTTCGGCCGCGCGCTGGCGCAGCCTTCGAAAGCGGCGTGATATGACGGCGATCGATCCAAATCTCCGCACCACCAAGACCACCTGTCCCTATTGCGGCGTCGGCTGCGGCGTACTCGCAACGCCCGACGGTAAGGGTGGTGCAGCAATCGCGGGCGACCCCGATCATCCCGCCAATTTCGGCCGGCTGTGCTCGAAGGGCTCGGCGCTGGGCGAGACCGTCGGCCTGGAAGGGCGGCTGCTCTATCCCATGATCCGCTGCAAGGGCGTGCTGGAGCGCGTTGCCTGGAGCGATGCGCTGGACCACGTCGCCCACCGCATGCAGCACATCGTGGCGCGCGATGGCGCCAACGCGGTCGCGTTCTATCTCTCCGGCCAGCTCCTCACCGAAGACTATTACGTCGCCAACAAGCTGATGAAGGGGTTTGTCGGCACCGCCAATGTCGACACCAATTCCCGGCTCTGCATGTCGTCCTCGGTTGCGGGCCATCGCCGCGCTTTCGGCGCCGACACGGTGCCTGGCTGCTATGAGGATCTCGACCAGGCCGATCTGCTCGTCTTCGTCGGCTCGAACGCGGCCTGGTGCCATCCGGTGCTGTTCCAGCGCATGCTGAAGAATAGGCAGGAGCGCGGCGCCCGCATGATCGTGATCGATCCGCGCCGCACCGATACCGCCAGCGATGTCGACCTTTTCCTCGGCCTCAAGCCCGGCACCGACACCGCGCTGTTCTCCGGCCTGTTCGTGCATCTCGCCGACAATGGCGTGCTGGACCAGGATTACATCGCGCAGAACACGTCTGGCTTCGATGATGCGCTGGCGCGCGCGCGCAACATTGCCGGCAGCGTCACTGCGACCGCGCTCGCCACGGGCCTCTCCGAGCAGGACGTCGCCGCCTTCTTCAGGATGTTCCGCGACACCGAGAAGGTCGTCACGCTGTATTCGCAAGGGGTCAACCAGTCGGCGCAGGGCACCGACAAGGTCAACGCCATCCTGAACTGCCATCTCGCCACGGGCCGCATCGGCAAGCCGGGCTCCTCGCCGTTCTCGCTGACCGGCCAGCCCAACGCGATGGGCGGCCGCGAGGTCGGCGGCCTCGCCAACATGCTCGCCGCCCATATGGGCTTTACGCCGCCCGACATCGACCGTGTCAGGCGGTTCTGGAAGGCGCCGCGCATCGCCACCCATGAAGGCCTGAAGGCGGTGCAGCTGTTCGAGGCCATCAACCGCGGCGAGGTCAAGGCGCTCTGGGTGATGGGCACCAATCCCGCGGTGTCGCTGCCCGATGCCGACATGGTGCGCGATGCCCTGAAGAAGCTCGAGCTGTTCGTGGTGTCCGAGAACGTGCTCTCCAACGACACCGTCGCGGCCGGCCCGCACGTGCTGCTGCCGGCGCTGGCCTGGGGCGAGAAGTCGGGCACGGTGACCAATTCCGAGCGGCGCATCTCGCGCCAGCGCGCGTTCCTGCCGGCGCCGGGGGAAGCGCGTCCTGACTGGTGGATCCTGAGCGAGACCGCAAAGCGCCTCGGCTTCGGCGACAGCTTCAATTACAAATCGGCCGCCGATATCTTCCGCGAGCATGCCGCGCTCTCGGCGTTCGAGAACAATGGTAGCCGCGATTTCGACATCGGCGCGCTGACCTCGCTGTCGGACGATGCCTTCGATGGTTTGAAGCCGGTGCAATGGCCGGTGCGCGAGGGCGGGACGCCCGGCGAGCGCTTCTTCGCTGCTGGCGGCTTCTTCACCAATGACGGCAAGGGCCGCTTCGTTGCGCCGGAGGTGCCGGCGCTGCGCGGCGAGACCGGTCCGTCGCGCCCCTTAAGGCTGAACACCGGGCGCATCCGCGACCAGTGGCACACCATGACGCGCACCGGCCTGAGCCAGCGCCTGGGCGCGCATCTGCCCGAGCCTTTCGTCGAGATCCATCCCGACGACGCCGGCAAATACGGCATCGTCCATGACGGCTATGCCCGCATCACCACCGATTACGGCCAGTGCATCCTGAAAGTCGTCGTCAGCGAGTGGCAGCAGCGCGGCACGCTGTTCGTGCCGATCCACTGGAGCGCGATGAACGCCTCGCACGGCCGCGTCGGGGCGATGGTAGCACCGTTCACCGATCCGTTCTCGGGACAGCCGGAAGCCAAGGCGACGCCGGCCGCGATCGCGCCTTACGAATTCGTCTTCCGCGGCTTTGCATTGTCGCGCAAGCCGCTCGATCTGCCGCAGAACCTGTTGTGGACGCGCGTGACCGTCAGCGGCGGCTTCGGCTATCTCTTCGCCGACAATGCCGATCTCGCCCGCTGGCCCGCCTGGCTCGAGAGCGTCGCCGGCGAGGACGTTGCCGAATATCGCGATTTCGGCGGCGGGGTTTTTCGCGCAGCTTCGTTCGTAGGCGATCGCATCGAGACCTGCCTGTTCGTCGGCCCCGCGCATGATGCCGGCGACTGGGAGGTGGTGAAGAGCCTGTTCGTGGCCGATCAGGTCACGGACGAACAGCGCCGCATGCTGCTGTCGGGCAAATCCTGTGAAGGCGCGGCCTCGACCGGCCCGATCGTCTGCGCCTGCTTCGGCGTCGGCCGCGGCACCATCTGCGACAGCATCGCTGGCGGCGCGCGCACGACCGCCGACATCGGCGCCAAGCTCAAGGCCGGCACCAATTGCGGCTCCTGCATTCCCGAGCTGAAACGCTTGATTGCGATGACGGAAGTGCCTGCACAGCAGGCGGAGGTCGCGAGCGCGGCGGGATAGGTCTCGTAGGGTGGGTTAGCGCAGCGTAACCCACCACTCTTCGTCAATGCGGAAGCGAAAGAGGTGGGTTACGCCAAGGGACTGCGCTTCGCGCAGCCCCGGGGCTAACCCACCCTACGCAGCGCCCGCACCATTGCAATGTGGACCACCCCAATCGACGCGCCGGCTAATGTGCCGTATGGTGCCGCGCTCCTTTCAACATCCACAACAACCATGATGTACCTGGAAACGCCGCCGCGCCTGATCGAGACCAGGCTGTTCACCGCCATGCCCGAAAAGTTTCGCCGCAAGGGCGTGCGAACCGATTGGGCCGATGCCAATCGGCCGAACATACCGACCGAGAGCTTCATCGAGGGGCCGTCATTCGACAAGGACGGTAATCTCTATATCGTCGACATTCCGTTCGGCCGCATCTTTCGCATCGCGCCCCATGGCGAATGGTCGCTCGTGATCGAATATGAGGGCTGGCCGAACGGGCTGAAGATCGCATCCGACGGACGCATTCTGGTCGCCGACTACAGGCATGGCATCATGGAGCTCGATGCCGAAGCCGGCCGCGTCAAGCCGGTCGTGACCGGGCGCAATTCGGAATCGTTCCGCGGCTGCAACGATCTGCATCTCGCCTCAAACGGCGATATCTATTTCACCGATCAGGGCCAGACCGGCCTGCACGATCCAAGTGGCCGGGTCTATCGGCTGGGATCGAACGGCCGGCTCGACTGCCTGCTCGACACCGGCATCAGTCCGAACGGCCTGGTGCTCGACCCAGCCGAAACCGTGCTGTTCGTCGCGATGACGCGCGACAACGCGGTGTGGCGGCTGCCGTTCATGAAGGACGGCAGCGTGTCCAAGGTCGGCCGCTTCTGCTCGCTGTTCGGCACCAGCGGCCCCGACGGCTTGACCATGGATGCCAAGGGCCGCCTGTTCGTCGGCCACCCCTCGCTCGGCCACGTCTTCGTGTTCGCGCCGAACGGGGAACTGATCGCGCGCATCAAATCGTGCGCGGGACCGAACTGCACCAATGTCGCGATCGGTGGCGAAAACAAGGATCGGCTCTATATCACGGAGTCCGCGACCGGCAGCGTGCTGGTGGCGGATATCGGGGGATTGTAGCGCGGACTCTTCGCCTCTCCCCGCTTGCGGGGAGAGGCCGACGCGCAAAGCGCGGCGGGTGAGGGGGGCCTCCGCGAGTCTCTTTGCTATCGAGTTTGCGGAAGCAGCCCCTCACCCCGACCCTCTCAGCGCGAGCGAAGCTCGTCGCGGCCCCGTAAGAACGGGGAGAGGGAAAAATAACAGCGGAGATCGGAGCGACCATGAACAAGAAACCCTTCGGCAAGATCGGCGCCAGCGTCTCCGTCATCGGGCAGGGCACCTGGTATCTCGACCACGGCGACCGCAAGCGCGCGATCGCGGCGCTGCAGCGCGGGCTCGATCTTGGCATGACCCACATCGACACCGCCGAGATGTACGGCGATGCCGAGCTCGTCATTGCGGATGCGATCGCAGGCCGGCGCGATGAAGTGTTCCTCGTTTCGAAAGTGCTGCCCAGCAACGCCTCGCGCCGCGGCACCATCACCGCCTGCGAGCGCTCGCTGAAGCGGCTGAAGACCGACCGGCTCGACTGTTATCTGTTGCACTGGCGCGGCTCCTATCCGCTGGAGGACACCGTCGCTGCGTTCGAGGAGCTGGTGCAATCAGGCAAGATCAAGTCCTGGGGCGTCTCCAATTTCGATGCCGACGATCTCGATGAGATTCTCGACGTCTCCGGCGAGGGGCGGATCGCCTGCAACCAGGTGCTCTACCACCTGAAAGAACGCGCGATCGAGCATGCGGTGATCCCGTGGTGTGAACGGCATAATGTTGCCGTCGTTGCCTACTCCCCTTTCGGCCACGACGATTTCCCCGCAGGCAGCAGCAAGGGCGGTGCCGTGCTGGCGCGCATCGCAGAAGCGCATCGTGCGACGCCGCGTCAGGTCGCGCTGAGCTTCCTCACCCGTGCGACTACGGTGTTCGCCATTCCGAAGGCCTCGTCTGCGGAACATGCCGGCGAGAATGCGGCGGCAGGCGACCTCGTGCTGACGAAGGACGAGATTGCCGCGCTCGACGCGGCGTTTCCGCGCGGGCCGAAGCCACGCGGCCTGCCCATGCTGTAGTGCACAACGGGCAAGATTAACGGAGCATTGACGCGCGCGGCGGCTCGCGCATATCGGCATCCTGTTTTCGGAAGTTGTGAATGCGGAGCAGATGTCGTTTTTTACGGCTGTTCTCGATTCGCATTTTGCCCGGGTTCCAGCCGTGACACCGCCGCCCGCCGCAGCCGCAAGGCTCGACAGTATTCCCATGCCCGTTCCGGAGAAGAAGCAGCAGGCTCGCCGCGCGCCTGCGCGCGTCGATCATCCCTTCAAGGGCATTGCGCTGGTGTTGCTCTCGACGATCTTCCTCGGCTGCTCCGACGTCACCGCGAAATATCTGTCGACCAGCCTGCCTTCGATCGAGATCACCTGGATCCGCTTCGTCACGTTCGCGCTGCTATTCACGCCCGTGATGCTGCCGGGCTCGCCACTGCATGCGATGCGCACCGAGCGGCTCGGTCTGCAATTGATGCGCGGCGCCGCACTGCTCGGCTCGTCGCTGTTCTTCATCACCGGCCTTGCATTTCTGCCCATCGCCGAAGCCTCCGCCACCGGCTTCGTCTCGCCGCTATTCGTCACCGCACTGTCGATCATCTTCCTGAGCGAGAAGGTCGGCATGCGGCGCTGGATCGCGACCGCGATCGGCTTGACGGGCGTTCTGATCATCCTGAGGCCCGGCACGAGCGCGTTCCATGCCGCCGCATTCTTCCCGATCATCTCGGCGTTCTGCTGGGCCGCCGCGCTGATCCTGACGCGGATGATGAGCGGTCGCGAAGCGGTGCTCACCACCATGGCCTATTCCGCGCTGACCGGCGTTGCGATCCTCAGCGTCATGGTGCCGTTCGTCTGGGTCACGCCGAGCTGGACCGCGATCGGGCTGGGCATCGTGATCGGCGTCGCCTCGACCGTGGGCCAGTGGATCATCGTGCTGGCCTATCGCTACGGCGATGCCTCGGTGCTGGCGCCGTTCTCCTATACGCAGTTGCTCTGGGTCAGCATTCTGGGCTTCTTCATCTTCGGCGAGGTCCCGGATATCTGGACGGTCGTCGGCGCCGCCTTCATCGTCGCCAGCGGTCTTTATATCGCCCATCGCGAGCGGGTGCGCCGCGCCCAGCTGCTGGTGCTGGAAGAGCGGTCCCCGAACCCCTGACGCAAGTTTGCACGTCCTGCTTCGTGCTATCACTCGCTCCAAAGGGGAGGAGCCGGATGCGCGCCGCGATTTTCAGGAACGGTGAGATTGTCGTAGGTCGGATGGCCGAGCCGACGCCGGGCCCCGGCCAGGTTCTGGTCAAGACGCTCGCCTGCGGCATCTGCGGCTCCGACCTGCACGCGCGCCAGCACGCCCATCGCATGGTGGAGATGGCGCGGAAGACCGGGCGCAAGCCGATGGACCTCAGCCGCGACGTCGTGTTCGGCCACGAATTCTGCTGTGAGATCGTCGATTACGGCCCCGGCACATCGCGCAAGCTGAAGCCGGGAACCCAGGTCTGCTCGCTTCCCGCGCTGGTGACGCCGCAGGGCATCGAAGGGATCGGCTATTCCAACGACAATGTCGGTGGCTATGCCGAGGCGATGCTGCTGAGCGAAGCGCTGCTGCTCGAAGTGCCCAACGGCCCCGCGCCGGAGCATGCCGCGCTGACCGAGCCGCTCGCCGTCGGCGTTCATGCCGTCGCCAAAGCCAATATCCGTGGCGGCGAGGTGCCGCTCGTGATCGGCTGCGGCCCGGTCGGACTCGCGGTGATCGCCGCGCTGAAGCTCAAACGGCTGCATCCGATCGTCGCGGCCGACTATTCGCCGGCGCGGCGCGCGCTCGCCGCAAAGCTCGGTGCCGACATCGTCGTCGATCCCCGCACGTCGCAGCCTTACGCGACCTGGGCTGAGCACGCGCAGATGTCGGAGGCTGAGAAGGCGGCGCGGCCGCCGTTCCAGGCCATGCTGCCCGCGCTGAAGCCCGCGATCATCTTCGAATGCGTCGGCGTGCCCGGCCTGTTGCAACAGGTGTTCGAGGGTGCCCCGCGCGATGCACGCATCGTCGTGGTCGGCGTCTGCATGGAGAGCGACAGAAGCGAGCCCATGCTCGGCATCATGAAGGAGCTCAACGTCCAATACGTGCTCGGCTACACCCCGGAGGAGTTTGCTGCGTCGCTGCGCCTGATCGCCGAAGGGCAGGTGGACGCGGCCGCGATGGTCACCGCCGAAGTCGGCCTCGACGGCGTCGCAAAGGCCTTCGCCGATCTCGCCAACCCCGAAGCCCACACCAAGATCATCGTGCAGCCGTGGCGGTAGGAGTGTCAATATTTCGCCGGCACGTACATCTCCGGCGGGACCGGGCCTCGCTGATAGTCGGGATGTCGCACGCGCGGCGGCAGCGTCACCGGAGCCCGCACGACCTCCTGGTACGGGATCTGAGTCAATAGGTGTGCGATGCAGTTGAGCCGGGCGCGCTTCTTGTCCACGGCATCGACGATCCACCACGGGCTATCCGGCAGATGCGTGTGCTCCAGCATCGTCTCCTTGGCCTTGGTGTACGCCTCCCAGCGACTGCGGGACTCGACGTCCATCGGGCTCAGCTTCCACTGCTTCAGGGGATCCTTGATGCGCATGGTGAAGCGGAATTGCTGCTCGTCGTCGGTAATCGAAAACCAGTACTTGACGAGGATGATGCCGGATCGGATCAGCATGCGCTCGAATTCCGGCACGGTCTTGAAGAACTCCTGGTACTCCTCCTCCGAGCAGAAGCCCATCACGCGCTCGACGCCGGCGCGGTTGTACCAGCTGCGATCGAACAGCACGATCTCGCCGCCGGCCGGCAGGTGCGCGACGTAGCGCTGGAAATACCATTGCGTGCGCTCGCGCTCGTTCGGCGCCGGAAGCGCCGCGACGCGGCAGATGCGGGGATTGAGGCGCTGCGTGATGCGCTTGATCACGCCGCCCTTGCCGGCGGCGTCGCGGCCCTCGAACAGCACCACGACCTTCTTCCTCTCGCTCTGCACCCAGTCCTGGAGCTTGATCAACTCGCCCTGGAGGCGGAGCAGTTCCCGGAAATAGAGCCTGCGATCGACCATCGGCCTCAGGGTTCCGGTCTCGTCGAGGAGCTCGTCGAGACGGGTATCATCCATCTCCATCTCCAGTTCCTCGTCGAGATCGTCGGCCATTTCCTGGATGATGCGCTCGCGCTTGGAGATCTCGGATTTGCGATCGGCTGCGGTCATGGGTTCTTCTCTCGGCTCGGATACCAGCACAACGACCATCGGCGGGGTTTGTTGCGCCCATGTGACAACATGCAATCCGGCGGACGCTTGGTTACACCGGCAGCGCGATCGAATATTTCACTTGGCTCAGCGCAAAGCTCGATTCGATCGAGGCAATGCCGTCGAGCCGGGTCAGCTTGGTCTTCAGGAACGCCTCGTAGGAGGCGAGGTCGGCGGCGACGACGCGGAGCAGATAATCGCGGTTCCCGGTCATCAGATAGCATTCCAGCACCTCGTCCCATTTCGAGATGGCGCGGGCAAAGCGGTTGAGATCCTCCTCCTTCTGCCGTGCCAGCTTGATCGAGATGAACACGCTGACATGCAGTCCCAGCGCCTTCTGGTCGACGGTCGCGACATAGCGCGAGATGACGCCGCGCTCCTCCAGGAGCTTGACCCGGCGATGGCAGGGCGAGACCGAGAGGCCGACCTTGTCGGCGAGCTCCTGCATGGTCAGGCGGCTGTCGTTCTGAAGGTGGCTGAGGATCTTGCGGTCGATGGCGTCGAGCTCGGGCATTGGGATGAAACCTGCATTTTGTCCGCTACGTTGGTAAAGTATCCCAATATCGGCGGGTATGGCGCGAAAAATTGAGAAGTTTGACGCACCGCGCAGGCGTATGATCGGTGCATATTTTCCGGAGCATCGCCATGCCCGTTGACCCCGCCCGTCTCGACATCCTGACCGCCCTCAGCCGCAAGGCGCTGTGGCTGTCGTCCTGGACCATCCACCACGCCAACCACATCCGCTCCAATGCGGATGGCCTCAAGGTCGGCGGCCACCAGGCCTCGTCCGCCTCGCTAGCCACCATCATGTCGGCGCTGTACTTCCACGTGCTGCGCCCTGAGGACCGCGTCGCGGTGAAGCCGCATGCGAGCCCGGTGTTCCACGCCATCCAGTATTTGTTCGGCCGGCAGAGCCGCGAGAAGCTGGAGAATTTTCGCGGCTTCAAGGGCGCGCAGTCCTATCCCTCGCGCACTAAGGACGTCGACGACGTCGACTTCTCCACCGGCTCGGTCGGCCTCGGCGTCGCGCAGACGCTGTTCTCTTCGCTGGTGCAGGATTACGTCAAGGCGCATGGCTGGATGAAGGATCGCCGCGAGGGGCGGATGATCGCGCTCGTCGGCGACGCCGAGATGGACGAAGGCAACATCTTCGAGGCGCTCGCGGAGGGCTGGAAGCACGGCCTGCGCAACACCTGGTGGGTGGTCGACTACAACAGGCAGTCGCTCGATGCCGTTGTGCGCGAAGGTCTTTGGGAAAAGTTCGAGACCATGTTCCGCAATTTCGGCTGGGACGTCGTCATCGTGAAATACGGCCGCCTGATGCGCGACGCCTTCGCCGAGCCCGGCGGCGAGGCGCTGAAGACGTGGATCGACAATTGCCCGAATGCGCTCTACGCGGCGCTGTGCTTCCAGGGCGGCGCGGCCTTCCGCAAGCACCTCCATGACGAAATCGGCGACCAGGGCCCGATCACAAAACTGATCGACAAGCGCAGCGACGAGGAGCTGCTGGCGCTGATGTCGAACCTTGGCGGCCACGACATGGCGAGCGTGCTGGAGGCGTTCGATTCCATCGACCACGACCGCCCCGTCTGCTTCATCGCCTACACGATCAAGGGCGTCGGCTTGCCTTTCCAGGGCCACAAGGACAATCACGCCGGCCTGATGACGGTCGCGCAGATGGAGAAATATCGCGACAGCCAGAACATCCGGCCGGGCCACGAATGGGACAAGTTCGAAGGGCTGCCGCAGGATGCGGCCGAGCTCGAGGCCTTCCTCGCGCGGGTGCCGTTCAATCAGGATGGCCGCCGGCTCACGGCGCCCGTCGTCGAGGTGCCGCAACAGCTCGCCTTCAAGCCGTCGCCGCAGATGTCGACCCAGCAGGGCTTTGGCCTCGTGCTGAACGAGATCGCGCGCAGCGACAGCGAGCTCGCCAGGCGCATCGTCACGACCTCGCCGGACGTCACCGTCTCCACCAATCTCGGCCCCTGGGTCAACCGCCGCGGCCTGTTCGCGCGGGCCGAGAAGGCGGACTTGTTCCGCAGCGAGAAAATTCCCTCGACCTACAATTGGGACGCTTCGCCAAAGGGCCAGCATCTGGAGCTCGGCATCGCCGAGATGAACCTGTTCATCATGCTCTCGGCGCTCGGCCTGTCGCACCAGATCAACGGCGAGCGGCTCTTGCCGGTCGGCACGCTCTACGATCCCTTCATCGAGCGCGGCCTCGATGCGCTGAACTACGCCTGCTACCAGGACGCGCGCTTCATGGTGGCGGCGACGCCGTCCGGCATCACGCTCGCGCCCGAAGGCGGCGCGCATCAGTCGATCGCAACGCCCTTGATCGGCATGGCGCAGGACGGCCTGGCCTCGTTCGAGCCGGCCTTCGTCGACGAGCTCGCCGTGATCATGGCTTTCGGCTTCGAGCACATGCAGCGCGAGCCGGGCGAGGGCGGTTCGGTCTATTTGCGCCTCTCCACACGCGCCATCGAGCAGGCGCAGCGGATCATGACACCGGAGCTGCGACAGGGCATCACCGACGGCGCCTATTGGCTGCGCAAGCCGGGCCCGAATGCCGAGGTCGTGATCGCCTATACGGGCGCGGTCGCGCCCGAGGCGATCGAGGCGACCGGCTTCATCGGCGAGAGCCGCCGCGACGTCGGCCTGCTCGCGATCACTTCGGCCGACCGTCTGCATTCGGGGTGGACCGCGGCGCGGAAATTACGGCGCGACCGCCGCGGCGTGCAGCATCTCAGCCACATCGAAAAGCTGCTCGCGCCGCTGCCGCGCGACTGCGGCATCGTGACCGTGATTGACGGCCATCCGTCTGCGCTCGGCTGGCTCGGCAGCGTCCGTGGCCATCGCGTCGAGGCGCTCGGCGTCGAGCAGTTCGGCCAGACCGGCAGCATCGCGGACCTTTATCGGCACTATGGCATCGACGCCAACGCCATCATCGATGCGGCCGAAAGCCTCACCACCGGCGCGCCGGTGCTGCACCGGAAGATGGCGGTGTAGCGGAGGTAACTGCCTCGTCATTCCGGGGCGACGCGCAGCGTCGAGCCCGGAATCCATAACCACGATCGGGAGTATGGATTCCGGGCCCGCGCCAAAAGGCGCGCCCCGGAATGACTGCGGGGCCACCTTGCCACGTTCCCGCCATCGGCTCATATAACCTCCGCTCGCCGCAACGCTGGCCCCGCATATGGCGGGTTCAATTGCCGGCGCTTTCGTGCAAGGATGCTTGCCGAAACGCCCCCTCCAAGCCCCCAAAGAAGAGGTTAACGATGGTCAATCGCATGCAATTCTACATCGACGGCGCCTGGGTCGACCCCGCCGTCAAGAAGTCCACCGCCGTGATCAATCCGGCGACGGAAGAGGCGATGTACGAGGTTGCGCTCGGCTCCAAGGCCGATGTCGACAAGGCGGTCGCCGCCGCCAAGCGCGCCTTCGCGACCTTCTCCCAGACCAGCCGCGAGGAGCGCGTCGCGCTGCTCAGCAAGGTCATCGAGGTCTACAAGGGCCGCCTCAAGGAGATCGGCGCCGCCGTCTCCGACGAGATGGGCGCACCGCTGCCGATGGCGGAGAAGCTGCAGGCCGGCGCCGGCCTCGGCCATCTCATGACCACGCTCGACGTGCTCAAGAACTATCATTTCGAGGAGCCGGTCGGCACCGCCATGGTGCTGCGCGAGCCGATCGGCGTGGTCGGCATGATCACGCCCTGGAACTGGCCGCTGAACCAGATCGCCTGCAAGGTCGCGCCCGCGCTCGCCGCCGGCTGCACCATGATCCTAAAGCCCAGCGAGTTCACGCCGACCTCGGCGCTGATCTTCGCGGAGATCCTCCATGAAGCCGGCGTGCCCAAGGGCGTGTTCAACCTCGTCAACGGCCTCGGCCCCGAGGTCGGCGCCGCCATGAGCGAGCACCCCGACATCGACATGATCTCCTTCACCGGCTCGACCCGCGCCGGCATCGACGTTGCGAAGCGCGCAGCGCCCACCGTGAAGCGCGTCAGCCAGGAGCTCGGCGGCAAGTCGCCGAACGTCATCCTCGAAGGCGCCGACCTCACGAAGGCGGTGACCGGCGGCGTGATGCACATGTTCAACAATTCCGGCCAGTCCTGCAACGCGCCATCGCGCATGATCGTGCCGCTGTCGAAGATGAAGGAAGTCGCCGCGATCGCCAAGGCCGTCGCCGACAAGACCAAGGCCGGTGATCCCCGCGCCGAAGGCACCACCATCGGCCCGGTCGTCAATCGCGGCCAGTGGGACAAGATCCAGGGCCTGATCAAGAAGGGCATCGACGAGGGCGCAACGCTCGTTGCCGGCGGTCCTGGCCTGCCCGAAGGCGTCAACAAGGGCTTCTATGTCCGCCCGACCATCTTCGCCGACGTCACGCCTGACATGACGATCGCGCGCGAAGAGATATTCGGGCCGGTGCTGACCATCATCGGCGCCAAGGACGAGGCCGACGCGGTCAAGATCGCCAATGATACGCCCTATGGCCTCGCCGGTTACGTCACCGGCCCGACGGTCGAGGACGCCAAGCGCGTCGGCCGCCAGATCCGCGCCGGCAACGTCAACCTGCAGGGCGTACCCAACGACCGCACCGCGCCGTTCGGCGGCTACAAGCAGTCCGGTAACGGCCGCGAATGGGGCAAGTTCGGCCTCGAGGACTTCCTCGAAGTGAAGGCGGTCGCGGGCTTCAATGCGGCGTAGTTGATACGGCGCTTGCGCCGCGAGGGGATGCCGGCTTCCAGGGAAGCCGGCATCTTTGCTGTGAGACCAGCCGCTTTACGGCGACAACAGCCCGTCAAATCAAGAAAAGCAAAGGGACGGAACGTGAGAAAACTGATCATCGCATTCGTTGCGCTGCTGGCGCTGTCAGGCGCTGCGCAGGCCCAGACGGTGAAGGATCTGCTCAACACGCTCAGGGCGAAATGGAACGAACCGACCGAGCCGTTCAAGATCATCGACAACGTCTACTATGTCGGCACCAACGGCCTCGCGTCCTACCTGATCACATCGCCACAGGGACATATTCTGGTCGATACCGTGATGCCGGAATCGACGTCGCAGATCAGGACGAGCATCGAGAAGCTCGGCTTCAAGATCAGCGACATCAAGTATCTCATCAACACCCACGCCCATATCGACCACACCGGCGGCTTCGCCGAGTTGAAGCGGGCGAGCGGCGCGCAGATGGTCGCGGGCGAGGCCGACAAGCCGTTGCTCGAAGGCGGCTATTATCCGGGTGCGCAGGAGGAGAAGGCGCTCGACTTTCCGCCGGTGAAAGTCGACCGCACGGTGCGTGAGGGCGAGACCGTCGCGGTCGGCAGCGTCACGCTAACGGCGCGCGAGACGCCCGGCCATTCGCCGGGCTGCACCAGCTGGGCATTCTCGGTGAAGGATGGCGATGCAACACGCTCGGTGTTGATCTTCTGCAGCGGCACCGTCGCGCTGAACCGGCTTGTCGGCAGGCCGACCTATGCCGGCATCGTTGACGACTATCGCAAGACCTTTGCGCGTGCCAAGGACATGAAGGTCGACATCCTGCTGGCTCCTCATCCCGAGATGTACAAGATGGCCGAGAAGCGCGCCAAGCTCGCCGGCGGCGGACCCAATCCGTTCGTCGACCCGGGCGAGTTCAAGGTCTATGCGGCATCGCTGGAAAAGGCGTTCGAAGAGGCGCTCGTCAAGCAGACCGCGGCGGTACAGGAGAAGAAGGGGTAGAGGCGGTCGGTGGTTGGGCGCGCTGTATGTAAAACCTATCCCCCCACAGCACCTTGCGTGTTCACATACAGCGCGTAGATCGACTGGCTCGCGGCCATGAACAGGCGGTTGCGCTTGACGCCGCCGAAGCAGACGTTGGCGCAGCGCTCGGGCAGGGCGATGCGGCCGATCATGACGCCGTCGGGCGCGAACACCACGACGCCATCGAGCTCGGGATCGCCCATGCCCCAGCCGCACCAGAGATTGCCGTCGATGTCGCAGCGCATGCCGTCGGGCGTGCCCGGCCCGGCATCGATATGGATACGCTTGTTCGAGATCGTGGTGCCCTCGGGCGAGACGTCATAGGCGAGGATCTTTCGGTTCGGAACGCCCCGCGATTCCACGACATAGAGGATCTTCTCGTCCGGAGAGAAGCACAGCCCGTTCGGTCCGAGCACACCCTCGGCAACGATCGTCGCCTTGCCGGTCGATGGATCGAGCCGATAGACGTTGGGCTCGATCTCGGGCTCGGCCTTGTAGCCCTCGTAATTGCCGAGCAGGCCGAAGGTCGGGTCGGTGAACCAGATCGAGCCGTCCGATTTGACAACGACATCGTTCGGCGAGTTCAACCGCTTGCCGTTGAATTGATCCATCAGCACGGTGATGCTGCCGTCATACTCGGTGCGCACCACGCGCCGGCCGCCGTGCTCGCAGGTGATCAGCCGGCCCTGCCGGTCTCGCGTGTTGCCGTTGGCAAAATTCGAGGGTTTGCGGAACACGCTGACCGCACCGGTCTCTTCCTCCCATTTGAGGATGCGCTGGTTGGGGATGTCGCTGCACAGCAGATAACGCCCATCGCCGAACCACACCGGCCCCTCGGCCCAGCGCAGGCCGGTCGCCAGCCGCTCCACCGCCGACAGTTTCAGCCAGTATTTTTCGAAGCGGGGATCGAGCGCTTTGATCGCGGGATCGGGGTAATAGGTCGCCGGCCGCCAGCCTGGCCGTTCCTCGGTGTGGGACGATGCCTCATTCATGCCGGTTCTCTCGTTTCGTTCCCTCTGGACAATCCTGCTATCATTAGAGACACGTGACCGCAAATTCGATCACCAACGGCGAGGGACGACATGGCGCGTATTTTGATGACGGGAGCTTCGGGCGGAATCGGCACCAGCCTGCGGAAGCTGTTGCCGCCGATCTACCCGGATCTCCTTCTGTCCGATATCAAGCCGCCGGCCGATCTCGGCCCCGATGAAAAATTCAAGGCCGCGGACCTTGCCGATCTCGCGCAATGCGAGGCGATCTGCGAGGGCGTCGACGGCATTCTCCATTTCGGCGGTTATTCGGTCGAAGGCACCTGGGATCAGATCCTCCAGGCCAACATCATCGGCGGCTACAATCTGTTCGAGGCGGCGTACCGCAAAGGCGTCAAGCGCGTGGTGTTCGCCTCGTCGAACCACGCCGTCGGCTTCTATCCGCGCCATCACAAGATCGGCACCGACGTCACTGCGCGGCCCGACAGTCGCTATGGCGTCAGCAAGGTGTTCGGCGAGGCCGTCGGCGCGCTCTACGCCGACAAGCATGGGATGAAGGTGACGTGCCTTCGCATCGGCAATTTCGGCGACATGCCGCTGGACAAGCGCCGGCTCTCGATCTGGCTCAAGCCGGACGATCTCGTGCAGCTCTGCCGCATCGGGCTCGAGCATCCCGACATCCATTTCGAGATATTCTACGGCGCCTCCTTCAACGAACGCGCCTGGTGGGACAACCATCGCGCCTACGAATTCGGCTATCGCCCCACCGGCCGCGCCGAAGATTTCCGCGAGCACGCCATGGCCGAGCAGGCCAAGCTGAAGCCGGATCCGGTCGGCGATTATTTCCAGGGCGGCACGTTCTGCAGCATGGAGTTCGACGCCGATCCGGGTCGTGTGATCGACTGGAATAAGCGGTAGAGATCGTTCACCGGCCGAGCGTCAACAGCGGCTTGCCGGTCTCGACAATGTAGGTCGCAAGCTCCGCGGCGTTGCCGCTGCCGACATTCTTCACGGCGTGATGCACTCCGTGAGGAATGAGCAGCACGTCGCCGGCTTTCAGGATGACGGGCGGCCTGCCGTCGAGCCGATATTCCAGCTCGCCTTCGATCAGATAGACGAGCTCTTCGCCCGGGTGGCCGTGCCTGACGGCAACGACGCCCGGAGGAAAGTCGACGCGAACCTGGATGACCTCGCGCCCGGGCGCACTCAGCGCTTCCTTCATGAGATGTGTGCGCTTGATGTCGCCCAGTCGTGGCTCTTCGGATCGTGCCGAGAGTGAAGCCAGGCTGATTGCGGCGATCAGCGCCGCCGCAACCACGATTCCACGTTTCGTCATGTGAATGTCCTTTCGGATTGTGCAGGATGTTGTCGGTGAGCGCATCAACCGGCGGCAGCCGCCGGCGTTGCGCGAAAGCTGATGGCCATGCGGTTGTAGGCGTTCATCAGGCTGATCGCGATCGTGAGGTCCACGAGCTCACGTTCTTCGAACACAGCGCGTGCGGCCTGGTATGCCTCGTCGGGCACGCCGGTCTCGGCAACCCGCGTCACCGTCTCCGCCCAGGCCAGGGCAGCCTGTTCGCGTTCGTCAAAGAGATTTCCGGCCTCGCGCCATGCCTGCAGCAGCGCAATCTTCTCGACCTTTTCTCCCTTCTTGAGCAGGTCGCGGGTGTGCATGTCCAGGCAGTAGGCGCAATTGTTGATCTGAGAGATCCGCAGATAAACCAGCTCGATCAGCGTGGCGGAAAGCCGGCTCTGCAGGACGTAGCCGTAGACGCCGCCGAGCGCCTTGATCCCTGCCGGGGCGATCTGGTTATAGTCGAGACGCTTACTCATGTTTCTCTCCTTGACGATGATTCTGCTGGACGGCGGTGGTCGGATCCTTCTCGCTGCTATCGATGGCGAACACCGCGAGCAGCGTGAGCCCCGCCGAGGTTGAATCGTATTTTCATGGCGGGGCTCCTGTTCGAGTTCGGCTATTGCGCTGTGGTGTGAGCTCTCACCTGCGGATGACGGCCTTCAGCGAGTCCGTGAACACCCAGAAGGAAGTGGCGAGCAGGCCGACGTCCTTCAGCAGGAACTGTCCCGGAGCGACCGTGATCGCGGGGGCCCCGAGCTCCGGCACGACGACGCCGGGCGTCGAGATCATGAAGCTCAGCGTGGTGACGAACAGCCCGGCCGACAACAGGCCGCCGGCCGCGGAGTAGATCGGACTGGACAGGCGGAGCGCGATCAGAACCCCGATGCTGAGTTCGACGAAGCCGAGAAAGTTCGAGAAGCCGCGCACCGAGAACAGCGTGTAGAACCACCGCAGCAGCGGGCTGTTCTCGACCAGGGGCACCAGTCCCTGTGCTTCGTAGTCGGTGAATTTCATCCCGCCGAACCAGGCGTAAATGATTGCGAGCGAGGCGTAGAGACCGATCCGGCTGATCGGTTCGGCGTAAGCGAGCAGGCGTTCAGACTGTTCGCGCCAACTGATCGTGCGGCGCAGGGCGATGGATAAGGTGGACGATTGGCTGATGATGCGTGACATGGTGATCTCCGTTTGATGCCGGTTGTTCGCTCACGCATTCACGTGCGTGTGCAGGTTGTAGCGGGGGGCGGGAATGGTGCTCGAGAGCTTGTTCGTCATGGCAAGCCGCGCGCTCTCGTGGCGATCCCACTCCGACTTGTCGGCCAGCGCCGGGATCGTCACGATTTCGCCGAGATCGAGACCGGCGAGAGCGGCGTCGACCAGGTCGTCGGCCGACATGACGATCTCTGCCGGAAGCTGGTGAACCGGCGTGCCCGCGATGTCCCAAAACTCCGTCGCAGTGGCGCCCGGCAGCACGGCCTGAATGCGGATGCCCTTCCCGGCGAGCTCGTGAACGAGTGACTGGGTGAATGCGAGCACGAAAGCTTTCGAGCCGCCGTAGACGCCGTTGAGCAGCTCCGGCGCGATCGCGACGATGGAAGCGATGTTGATGATCGTGCCGTGGCCGCGGGCGATGAATCCGGGCACCGCTGCGTAGGTCAGGCGCGTCAGTGCACCGACGTTGAGACGGATCATGTCTTCCATCTTGTCGATGTCGGAATCGATCAGCGGGGCCGAGGCGCCGACGCCGGCGTTGTTGACCAGCACCGAAATGTCGCCGTTGGTTCTGATGAGTTGCTCGACGCGGCGGAGGTCGGCAGGGGATGTGAGATCGGCTTCCACCGTTTCCACCTTGCGGCCAGTTTCGTTGCCGAGCCTGCGCGCGAGCGATGCGAGCCGCTGCCTGTTGCGCGCAACGAGGATGAGGTCGTGGCCGCGCTTCGCCACGCGATCGGCGTAGATCGCGCCGATTCCGGTCGAAGCTCCGGTGATGAGGGCAGTGCCTGTTCTGGTCTGGGTCATTTTCGTCTCTCCTTCGGATTGGGTGCGGAGAGGAATAGGCACTTCCGGAAATGGTGGGTATCTGGCAAAATCGGGATCTTTCCTTCCAGAATATGGAAGTGTCCCATGGATCGTCTCGAAAGCATGTCGGTGGTCCTGGCGGTGGCGGAGGCGGGCAGCCTGTCTGCCGCCGCGCGCCGTCAAAAAATGCCGTTGGCAACGGTGAGCCGGAAGGTTTCGGAGCTCGAGGAGCACCTCCAGACCAAGCTGTTTCATCGCTCGAGCCGCGCGCTCGTCCCAACGGACGCCGGTCGCTCCTACATCGCCGCGGCCAAGCGAATTCTCGCCGATCTCACCGAAGCCGAGCGCGTTGCCTCCGGCGAATACACCACGCCGCGTGGCGATCTCAGCATCACGACGCTGGTCGCGCTCGGTCGGCTATGCTTGCAGCCGATCCTTGCCGAGTTTCTTGCGGCATTTCCGGAGGTGGATGTTCAGCTCATCTTGCAGGACCGGACGCTTAACCTTCTGGACGAGAACATTGACGTCGCGCTTCGTGTCGGCGATCTCGCCGACAGCGGCCTGATCGCCGTGCGCGTGGGGGAAATTCACCGCGTCGCCTGCGCCAGCCCGTCCTATCTGAAGCTGCGGGGAACGCCGAAGGCTCCCGATGATGTCTCCGCCCACGACTGCATCAGCTATCCTCCGCTTCAATCGCCGGGCACGTGGAGATTCAAACGAGGGCAGACCGAGTATGCAGTGCCGGTGCGGTCGCGCTTCATTGCAAGCAATCTGGAATCGGCCATCGATGCCGCGCGCGCAGGCATCGGGATCACCGTCGTGTTCTCCTATCTGGCGTCGGATGGGCTGAGGTCTGGAGAGCTCGTTGCGGTCCTGCAGGACTTTCAACCGCCGCCGCAGCCGGTCAGCTTCGTCTACTCGCCCAACCGCTTCATGCCGGCGAAGCTGCGAGCGTTTCTCGACTTCGCAGGGCCGCGCCTGAGGGCGCGCTTGGCCGACAGTCCCGGAAAGGTTGCGCCGCGGAGGCCGCGGGCGTAACTGCGGGCCCGCACATCAGAAATGCAGGTTGAGCCGCAACAGCGCTTGGTGCCGCTCGAACTGATCGAGGTTGAGGCTGCGAACGTCGCCGATCGCCTGGCCGGCAACCTGCATCTGCCAGGTGCCGGAGATGCCGACCTGCTTCGAGATGTTGTAGGAGAAGGTTGGGCCAGCAAAGACTGCGTCTCCCAAAAAGCGGTCGAGGCCGCCGCCGTCATAGGCCCGCGCGTAGCGTACGCCGAGGCCGAGCACGAGGTCGGGATGCACTGCGTACGAGATCGCGGCCTGGAGCTGCATCTCGGAATCGTGTCGCCAAAGATTGGTTAGGGTCTCGCGGGTTCCGCCGGTCCCGTACCAGACGTTGAAGGCGGCGAACAGCCTGTCCTTGACCAGCTCGCGATCGAACAGGGCGGCAAATTCTGCGCCATATTGCGCGATGTGCATGCCGCTGCCGTCGTCGATCCGGCTCCAGCCGGGCTGCGCATGGAGAGTCAGCCCAAAGGGCGCGACGGCACGATCGAGCAGCTTGTAGCGCAGTTCGAGCGCCACCCCGCCGAAAGCGAGGTCGCGATGATCGGCAAGTCCCGGAACGCCATTGATGTGATGTCCGGTCAGTGCAAATCCTGGCGCGATCCGGAAGTTGTCCGAGACCGTGTATTTGACCTGATTGAGATTGGCCCAGGCTGCGTAAGTGCCGGAGCGCTTGCCGAATGCGCCGACATTCTCGAACTCGATCTCCATTTCGCCGGGCTTGCCGATGTCGGAGCCCATGCTGAAACCGAAGATGTGCTCGGTGTCGATGTCCGAATGAGCCGACGACAGGTTCTGCGCGGGCTTGGAGGCGGCGTGACTGAACGGGGCGGGAGGCGTACCAGATGTGCGTCCCCGCTTGTCGTCGGCGATGGCCAAGGCGCAGCTCGCCAGCTGACTGGCCACGATCGTTGCCGCCGCTAGGGCGCGCGGGAAGCTCAATATTCCAGACACGAACAAGTCACCTCTAAGCCGAGACCCGCTGATTGGTGGAAGGTCTCGGGCACATACGCCGACCCCTGCAAATGCAAGTCATTCGCAAAAGATTCCACGCAATCGCCGTCGATGCAATTCTTGCGACTCATTCTTAGTTGCGTTCAAATGTCGCAGCTGGACTGAGCTCCAAGGCTGTTGCTGGGTGGGAGGCGGGCCTGGCCGGCATTCGAGGGGGCCAGGACCCAATTGATACCAGACCAGCTGGCGGCACCGACCATGCGAGACCAGTCGGGATCGCGTGCGGTTGACGATGGAGCGGTGCTCGCGCTTGGCGACCGCACGTACCCGCCAGAGCTGTCGACCGCGCTGGCTGCAAGAGGCTGCGAAAAGGACGACCGCCGGGCCGGTCAAGCCGTCGAATCAACCTCTGGCGATGTCCCGGCTCATTTTCTGCAATCGTGCAAAGGCGGCCCACGCGTTTGGATATTGGGCGTCTTTTGAATCGATCGTGAGCAGCGCGCGGCAGGCCTCGTCGATGTCGTCCGCTGAAGGACGCAGGGAGATGTCGCCCGATGATTCCGCCCGCTTCCAGCGATCCTCGACCTGTTTCGCCAGGGCCAGTGCTTCCGAGGCGGTTCGCTTCCGGGTTGGCTTCGCCAGTGCGTGGTCCGGCGGGAATGCGGGCCAGGCGGTGGGAGGCCGATCGGCGCGCCAGTCGCCTTCCTTGGCGGCCTCTCGCCTCGCGGGCGCATTTGCCTGTCCAGGTGCGGCATCAGGCGGAACGGTCCGGCCGGCCAGCTCGCGGATCTGCTGCTCCATTGTCCCGCCGGACGACGATCCCCCCGCCGAGGCCGCAGGCGCTGTCAGGACCGGCGCAATCGACGTCTGCACGTCGGGAGCAATCTTCTGGACGGTCTTGACGACCGCCGACGCGCCGGGCGACAGACCCGGCCGCCGTTGCGCGACCTTGTCGTCCTCAGTGGGGCAGGGCCGGTATCCCGAACGCTGATGCGTCATGCGTCCGTCGTCATCGATGCGGGCAAAATCGATGGCCACGCTGTAGACGAAGGGGGCGTCGATGAACTGTCCGGACTTGTCCCTTGCCTTGACGCCGCCGCAAACATACCTCGCAGCGCCGGCCTCGACTGAACGCAAGGCGCCGAATGTGGCCGTGCCTGGATCGATCAGCGCATGTCGAACGGCTGCGCGAGCTTTCATGTGTTCAGTGGAGAGCGCGCTGATCAGGGCGTCAGGGTTGATGAAATCAGGCTGGTAGTACCACACATACTCGGCGGCAAAAAAAGCTGCGCCGAAAGCCGCTGCGATCAAGACACCGGGTACGTTCATGCTATTTCTCCGGGCAACGGACCCGGCATGGTTGTTATTTTTTTGAGAACCATTTGCGCTAGAGACTTCTAATAAGTCGTTAATCGGTTGTGCGATCGAGGGGGATCTACCAGACGATGGTCCTCGGGGACGGATGAGCCTCGCCGGGTTCATTTGCGCGCCTTGTTGACAATACGGGGCGAGGCGGTACCACCACGACAAAAGCTGAAGGGAGCGCCCTGATGACGAGTGGCTTGCGCAAGGGTCTGACGAGCTATGGCGATGCCGGTTTCTCGCTGTTCCTGCGCAAGGCGTTCATCAAGGCCATGGGCTATTCTGACGACGCGCTGGAGCGCCCGATCGTCGGCATCACCAACACCTATAGCGACTACAATCCCTGCCACGGCAACGTCCCTGACATCATCGAAGCCGCCAAGCGCGGCGTGATGCTGTCGGGCGCGATGCCCTTCGTGTTCCCGACCATCTCGATCGCGGAGAGCTTTGCGCATCCGACCTCGATGTACCTGCGCAATCTGATGGCGATGGACACCGAGGAGATGATCCGCGCCCAGCCGATGGATGCGGTGATCGTGATCGGCGGCTGCGACAAGACGCTGCCGGCGCAGGTGATGGCCGCGATCAGCGCCGACCTGCCGACCGTGGTCATCCCCGTCGGGCCGATGGTGGTCGGTCATCACAAGGGCGAGGTGCTGGGGGCCTGCACCGATTGCCGCCGCCTCTGGGCGAAATATCGCGCCGGCGACATGGACGATGCCGAGATCGAGGCGGTGAACGGCCGGCTGGCGCCATCGGTCGGCACCTGCATGGTGATGGGCACGGCCTCGACCATGGCCTGCATGATCGAGGCGATGGGCCTGTCGCTGCCGATGAGCGCGACGATTCCCGCGCCGCATGCCGAGCGCTTCCGTCTCGCCGAGGCCAGCGGCAAGGTTGCCGCGGAGATGGCCAAGACCAAGGGTCCGAAGCCGAGCGAAGTGTTGACGCCGGCCTCGTTTAGGAACGCGCAAGTCGTGCTGCAGGCGATCGGCGGCTCGACCAACGGCCTGATCCATCTCACCGCAATGGCGCATCGCTCGCCGCACCGGCTCGACCTCGCAGCGTTCGACCAGATCGGCCGCGAGGTGCCGGTGCTGGTCGATCTCAAGCCGTCCGGCGAGCATTATATGGAGCACTTCCACCACGCTGGTGGCGTGCCGAAGCTGCTGGCGCAGCTCGGCGATCTCGTCGACCTCGATGCCAAGACCATCAGCGGCCAGACGTTGCGGGAGATCGCGGCGAATGCGGAGGACGTGCCGGGCCAGGATGCGATTCGTCCGCGTGATAATCCGATCAAGAAGGAGGGCGGCCTCGCCATCCTGCACGGCAATCTCGCCCCGCGCGGCGCGGTCATCAAGCAATCCGCCGCCAGCCCGAAGCTGCTGCAGCACACCGGGCGCGCCGTCGTGTTCGAATCCGTCGAGGACATGACCTTGCGGGTCGACGATCCCGATCTCGACGTCAACGCCGACGACGTGCTGGTGCTGCGCAACGCCGGCCCGAAGGGCGCGCCGGGCATGCCGGAAGCCGGTTATCTGCCGATCCCGAAGAAGCTCGCGCGCGGCGGCATCAAGGACATGGTGCGCATCTCGGATGCGCGCATGAGCGGCACCGCGTTCGGCACCATCGTGCTGCACATCACCCCGGAATCCGCCGTCGGCGGGCCGCTGGCGCTGGTTGAGAACGGCGACATGATCCGCCTCGATGTGGCCAAGCGCAGCATCGAGCTCTTGGTTGACGCCGCCGAGCTGGAGCGGCGCCGCGCTGCGTTGAAGCCGGTGGCCGCGCCGGAAGAGGCGCGGCGCGGCTACGCCTGGCTGTTCAACGAGACCATCCTGCAGGCCGACGAGGGCTGCGATTTCGACTTCATGCAGAGGAATGGCCCCGCGAAGGGCTGAGCCACCGACCGCAGGGGTATCGCATTTGAGAGCTTTCCCTGCGGCCATCCTTCGAGACGCCCGCTTTAGGCGGGCTCCTCAGGATGAGGACGGAGTGCGCGGCTACAGTTTCAACGGGCGCTGACGCTGATTAGCCTCATCCTGAGGAGGCGCGTCAGCGCCGTCTCGAAGGATGAGGCGTGCGCGCAGGCCGCCGCCCTGCCACCGAT
The DNA here is from genome assembly GCF_020193935.1 of Bradyrhizobium sp. NBAIM08. NCBI lineage: Bacteria > Pseudomonadati > Pseudomonadota > Alphaproteobacteria > Hyphomicrobiales > Nitrobacteraceae > Bradyrhizobium > Bradyrhizobium sp. NBAIM08. Next base: position 174,697 of record NZ_JADYVR010000006.1, read on the forward strand.
CGTGTGGCCGCTACTTGCTCTTGCTCGTGAACTTCTTCACGGCGGTGCGGAACGCTTCCGTGTTCATTGCCATGATGATCTTGTGCTCCTCGGCATCGAGCTGCTGCTTCACCGGCGTGGTCGCCGCTTGATAGACCAGCTGCTTGGTGCCGGCGATTGAAGCCGGCGGGTTCTGCGCGAGACGCTCGGCAAGTTTTCGCGTCGCGGTCTTCAGCTCGGCGGCAGGAGCGACCTTCGCGACCAGGCCCCATTCATAGGCCTGCTGCGCGGTAAAATTATCCTCGGCGAGAAAGATCTGCAGCGCCCGGCGGGAGCCGACCGTGCCGACGATGCCGACCGTCGAGCCGCCGTCCGGCGACACCCCGATCTTGGCATAGGCCGGCGTGAACTTGGCATCGTCAGCGGCGATGCAGAGATCGGTGACGAAAGCGAGGCCCATGCCGGCGCCGGCCGCCGAGCCGTGCACGCTCGACAGCGAGATCTTCGGCATGCGCCTGATGATCTCGATGAAGGCGTGATAGTGCTTCAATAGCTCGCCGACGACTGAAGTCACCGTGCCGGCTTCGGCGGCGGCCCCGATCGTCTGCAGATCACCGCCGGCGCAGAACGCGCGGCCTTCGCCTTCGAGCACCACGACGCGGATGTCGTCGGCTCCTTCGAGATAGGCCGCGAGCTGCTCGAGCTTCTGCGCAATCGCAAGGTCGATTGCGTTGAACGCGGCAGGGCGGTTCAGCGTGATGGTCGCGATCGGGCCGTCGACCTTGAGCAGGGCGGGATCGTCGGGCTTTGAGACGGGAGCGGTCATCTTAAATTCTCCGGCAGGAGGTCGAGGCTCGAACTAAATCGCAGAAGGGCAGGGGTGACAATCCCCGAACCACCGCTCTTGCGCCGGGCGGAACGATAGGCTCAAATGGAGCCGCTTTCGCCAAGGGACGGACACGAGCGCCGGCTCCTCGCAAGGCCAGCAAGCAAAATCAGCGAGAGAGGAGGCGGCATGGGTCACGCTCGTGTCTTCCGGAAATGGGCTGTCCGATGACTGGCCCGGTGATCATCGTCGGTGCCGGCCATGGCGGCTACCAGATCGCGGCATCGCTGCGCCAGGCCGGCTTTGCCGAGCGCATCTGCCTGATCAATGACGAGCCGCATCTGCCCTATCAGCGGCCGCCGCTGTCCAAGGCCTACATCAAGGGCTCCGCGGGCCCGGAGAGCCTGATGTTCAGGCCTGAGAAGTTTTACCAGGACCAGAGCATCGAACTGATCGCCGGCCGCGCCGCCTCGATCGACCGCGCCGCGCGTAAGGTGCATCTCGCATCCGGCGAGACGCTGGACTATTGGCACCTCGTGCTGGCGACCGGCGCGCGCAATCGCCTGCTCGATTTGCCCAATGCCAATCTGCCCGACGTGAAATATCTGCGCATTCTCGATGACAGCGAGGCGCTGCGCGCGATCATGCCGTCGAAGACGCGCGCCGTGATCATCGGCGCCGGCTTCATCGGCCTCGAATTCGCCGCGACCGCCCGCATCAAGGGCCTCGAGGTCGACGTGCTCGAGCTCGCCCCGCGTGTGATGGCGCGGGCGGTGACGGCGGAGGTCTCCGAATATTTTCAGGCGCGCCACCGCGAGGCCGGCATCCGTATCCATCTCGGTGTGCAGGCGACCTCGATCGAAGCCGAGGCCGGCAAGGTCACCGGCGTGTCCTTGAGCGACGGGCGGCATCTGCCGGCCGACCTCGTCGTGGTCGGCGTCGGCGTGCTGCCGAACATCGAACTCGCGGCCGAGGCAGGGCTGCCGGTCGCCGCCGGCATCATCGTCGATGAATATCTGTCGACGGCTGATCCCAACATTTCGGCCATTGGCGATTGCGCGCTGTTCGCAAGCCCGCGCTTCGGCGGATCGCTGCGGCTGGAATCGGTGCAGAACGCCACCGATCAGGCCCGCTGCCTCGCAGCAAAGCTGACCGGGGATAAGAAACCGTACGACAGCCATCCCTGGTTCTGGAGCGATCAGGGCGACGACAAGCTCCAGATCGCGGGGCTGACGACCGGCTACGACCGCGTCGTGCTGCGCGGCGATCCCGCCAAGAAGGCATTCTCGGCGTTCTGCTATCACGGCGACAAGCTGCTCGGAATCGAATCCATCAACCGCGCCGGCGATCACATGTTCGGCCGGAGATTGCAGGCTATGGACCGCTCCATCACGCCGGAGCAGGCCGCGGACGAGAGCTTCGACCTCAAGAGCGCGCTGGCATGAAGTTCTTCTCCCTCTCCCCGTTCTTACGGGGAGAGGGCTGGGGTGAGGGGCTTTCTCCGCGCATAGGATGGCAGTCGGACTCGCGGAGAGTCCCCCTCACCCGGAATTTGCTCTCGCAAATTCCGACCTCTCCCCGCAAGCGGGGAGAGGCGAAGAGGCCTCTACAGTATCGCCGCCACTTCCGCCCCCGTCGGCATCGACGGTCCGGCGCCCATGCGCTGCACACTGATCGAGGCGGCGGCATTGGCGAACGTCAGCGCCTCACGCAAGGGCGCGCCATCAGCGAGTTGCGCGGCGAGCGCGCCGACGAAGCAGTCGCCGGCGCCGGTGGTGTCGAGTGCCTTCACCACACGGCCGGCCACCGAGATCTCCTCGTGCCCGGCGAGCGCGAGCACGCCGCGCTTGCCGAGCGTGACGCAGATGGTCTGGTCCTCGCGCGCCTGAAGTTTTCGCGCGACATCGATGATGCGGTCGGCCGCGTCGCTCTCGGAGAGCTCAACGCCGGCGAGGAAGCCGAGCTCGGTTTCGTTCAGCACGAGGATGTCGACCAGCGCCAGCAGCTCGCCCGGCATCTTCTGCGCCGGCGCCGGGTTCAGCACGGTCACTGCCCCCGCCGCGCGGGCGCGGTGGAAGAAGGCAGCGATCGTCGGCAGCGGAATCTCGAACTGGCTGACGGCGACGTCGCCCTTCAGCAGCGGCACGACCTTGACGTCATCAGCGCCGACCAGCCCGTTCGCTCCGGGAACGACGACGATGGTGTTGTCGGCCTCGGCCACCGTGATGATGGCCGTCCCGGTGTGCGCCTCGGCCGTCTCCACGACATAGCCGAGGTCGATGCCCTGGTCGCCGAGAAAGGCCTTCAGCTCAGCGCCCAACGAATCCCTGCCCAGCCGCCCGATCAGCGTGGTCCGCGCCCCTAACCGCGAGGCCGCGACCGCCTGGTTCGCGCCCTTGCCGCCTGGGAAATACAGGACCTGGCGGCCGGCGACGGTCTCGCCGACGCGCGGATGGCGATCGGCCGTGGCCACCACATCCATGTTGATGCTGCCGGCAACGAAGACCCGCCCCATCTCTTTCTAGACCCTGACCTCGAACTCGTGCCTGACCTTGGCGATATCGACCAGCGTCGGCAAGCCGGCCTCGTTGCCGAGGCGCTGGATCTTGTAGGTCGAGGCGGCGCGGGCAAAGTCGAAATGCTCGCGCCAGCTTTTGCCGGGATGGGCGAGGTAGGAATAGACATAGGCGCCGTGGAAGACGTCGCCAGCGCCGTTGGTGTCGATCACGCGCTCGCGCGGGATCGGCATCGCCGGCATCACTTGCACCGTCCCGGTTTCGTCGTACCAGAACAGGCCCTTCTCGCCCATGGTGACGCCGCCGATCTTGCAGCCGCGGCTCTTGAGATAGTCGAGCATCTTCTCCGGCGTCAGATCCATCTGCTCGCACAGGCGCTCGGCGACGATGGCGACGTCGATGAATTCCAGCAGCTCATGGGTGTTGGTGCGCAGGCCGCCGCCGTCGAGCGAGGTCAGGATGCCGGCCTCGCGGCACACTTTGGCGTAGTGGATGGCGGCATCCGGCTGGTGGCCGTCGATATGCAGCGCGCGGCAGCCGCCGAGATTGAGCATCGGAAAGGGGTGGATGTGCTCGTCGTCGCGGCAGCGGACGATGGCGCGCTTGCCGTCCTTGGGCATGATGAAGGAGAGCGAGGACTGGTTGACCTTGCGCCCATGCAGCGAGATGCCGTACTTCGCGCACATGTCCTGGAACATGCGCCCCAGCCAGTCATTGGCTGCGGTCGCGATCAGGTCCGGCACGATGCCGAGCTTGGCGCAGCAGAACGCCGCCGTCACCGCATTGCCGCCGAAGGAGACCGCGTAGTCACGCGCCACGTGCTTCTCGTCGCCGGTCGGCATGTGGTCGGTGATGAAGACGACGTCGATATAGGTCTGTCCGATGAAGAGAGCCTGCATTGCTTGTCCGTAATGCGCTTGTGGTCCCGGCCGGCGAGATTACTCTAGCACCGGTTCCGCTCCGGAGGGACGCTGAAATTATTCGCAAAACTGCCGCCCGAAGCGCTTGAGGTCAGCATGGTCCGGGAATACGACCATCACTGGCCCATGCCAAGCCCGGACAAACGCCGTCTTTCGCTCCCGGGGTTCCCGGTCCACAAAAAGGGTGCAGAATGATCACCGGCCTCGATCACATCGTCGTTCTCGTAGGCGATATCGGCGCGGCCAAGGCGGCCTATCAGACGCTGCTCGCCCGCGCGCCGGCCTGGCAGAACTCGGGCGAGGGCGCCGACCGGGTGCTGTTCACCCTCGACAACGTGACCGTCGAGCTGATGGCCCCTCACGGCTTCAGCGTCACCGCCGACCGCATGCGCGCACTGCTCAGCGACCAGGAAGGCATCCTCGCCAGCCTGTGCTTTCGTGTCGCCGACATCGGCAAGATGCACCGGCGGCTGGAGCGGGTGGCCCTGAGGCCTGATACGGTCGCCGAGGTCGAGAGCAGCGACGCCGCCACCAACGCCGTGCTGCACTGGAAGCGCACGCGGGCCGCCACCGAGCTGACGCGCGGCGTGCGCATGTTCTTCCTGGAACTGGCCGACGAGCGTCCGAAGTCCGCCGTGACCGACATCGCGCCGATCGAGGGGCTCGACCACGTCGTCGTCACCACGGAGGATTCCGAGCGCGCCGCCGCGCTCTACGGCGCCCGGCTCGGTCTTGATCTCGCGCTCGACCGCTCGCACCAGGACTGGGGCCAGTTGATGTTCTTCCGCTGCGGCGACCTCATCGTCGAGGTGGTGCGCCGCCCGGTCGCGGGCGGCGATGCCGCGCATGACCGGCTCTGGGGCCTGAGCTGGCGGGTCGGCGACATCGACGCCACCCGCGCCCGCCTGATCGCGAGCGGACTCGACGTCAGCGAGGTGCGCACCGGCCGCAAGCCGGGGACGCGCATCATGACCGTGCGCAACGGCACCTGCGGAATCCAGACCGTGCTGCTGGAGCGTTCGCCGAAGCCGGTGGAGTGATTCTGTCATTCCGGGGCGATGCGTAGCATCGAACCCGGAATCCATTTCGCGGCTGACTCTGCCGCCCAATGGATTCCGGGCTCGCGCCAAGAGGCGCGCCCCGGAATGACGAACATTCTCAAACTCACGCTCGCGTGCTACACGCGTCTTGTCGGCACCCAGCGAGCACCCGGTTTGGCGAAGGCAAAGCGAACTCTGAAATGGCAGCGTGACCCCGAGGGGATGCGGCTGCGCATTCTCGAAGCCGCCAAGCAGGAGTTTTCCGCCCATGGCCTTGCCGGCGCGCGCGTCGACCGCATCGCCGCCAAGGCCGGCGCCAACAAGCGCATGCTGTACTATCACGTCGGCAACAAGGACGAGCTCTATCTCGCGGTGCTCGAAGGCGCCTATGACAAGATCCGCAGCGAGGAGCGGGGGCTCGACCTCGAACATCTCGATCCGCCCGAGGCGATCCGCCGCCTGATCGAGTTCACCTGGAACTACTTCCTGCGCAATCCCGAATTCCTCTCGCTGCTGCAGACCGAGAACCTCGCGCGCGCCAAGCACCTGAAGAAATCGACCAAGGTCAAGTCGATGCACTCGCCCTTCGTCGAGATGATCCGCACCGTGGTGCGCCGCGGCGTCGACAGCGGCGACTTCCAGGTCGCGGTCGACCCCGTGCAGCTCTACATCTCGATCGCAGCGCTCAGCTTCTTCTATCTCTCCAATTCGGCAACGCTGAGCGTGATCTTCGGCCGCGATCTCCTGGACAAGAAGGCCAAGGAGGAGCGGTTGGCGCATATGGTGGGCCTGGTGCTGGCCGCGCTGACGGGGCAATCCGCGGCGCTGTTCGAGATCGCGAAGACGCCGAAGTCGCGCGCCGCGGTCGTGCAGGCGGTGTAGCCCGTAGCCATGATGGGGCGCCTTGCTCCGTCATTGCGAGCGCAGCGAAGCAATCCAGACTGTCTCCGCGGAAAGATTCTGGATTGCTTCGCTGCGCTCGCAATGACCACGTGGAGGCGCGTGCACCTCACTCCGCCCCCGTGCCCCGACGCAGCGCAGCAACGCTTACATTGCAGCGCGTCCGGGACACGGAAGGCGATAGTCCCGTCCCAAAAGCTCCCGGAACCCCGAGCACAAAACGTCACAGGGAAAGCTCTGGACAGTATTTATCCAACGGGTTAATTTCTCCCCATAACGAAGAAGACTGCCGGGAGTGAAAATTGGCCGAGCCGAAGCCGCAAAACGCTGTTTCCAAGCTGCTGAATGCAGCCTGGGTTCGGCCGTTCTTGTTCCTGGTCTTCATCGTCGTCGCCTGGGATCTCGCGATCCGGCTGTTCAGAATCCCGGCCTACCAGATCCCGGCGCCGCTCGATCTCGTCGCCGTGCTGCGCACCGAATGGCCGGAGCTGCTGCGCCAGTCCTGGCCGACCACCTATGCGACCGTCTGCGGCTTCCTGCTGTCGGCGCTGTTCGGCATTCCCGTCGCGATGCTGATCGCGGGCTCGAAGACGGTGGAGAGCTACGTCTATCCACTGCTGGTGTTCTCGCAATCGGTGCCGAAGATCGCGATCGCCCCACTGTTTGTGGTGTGGTTCGGCTTCGGCATCATTCCCAAGGTGATCTCGGCGTTCCTGCTCGGCTTCTTCCCGGTCGTGGTCTCCGCGGTGCAAGGCTTCAAATCGGTCGATCCCGACATGGTCGATCTCGCCCGTGCCATGCAGGGCAGCCGCCTGCAGGTGTTCCGCGCGGTGAACCTGCCGCATGCGCTGCCGGCGATCTTCTCCGGTCTCAAAGTGTCGGTGACGCTGGCCGTGGTCGGCGCGGTGGTCGGCGAGTTCGTCGGCTCCAATTCCGGCATCGGCTACGTGATGCAGCGCTCGATCGGCACTTTCGACCTGCCGACGATGTTCGCGGCGCTGGTGATCCTGGCGCTGCTCGGCGTGGTCCTGTTCTGGATCGTCGACCGGGTCGAGAAGCTGGTCATTCCCTGGCATGTCAGCCAGCGCGAGGACATGATCTTTGCATCCTGACTAAAGCAACGAGCGGCCACCAACGGCCGACGCAACCAACGGCAAGGGAGAGAAACGATGAAGCGGTTGATTGGAGCTGCATCCGTAGCACTGATGGCGTTCGCAGCCATGCCGGCGCAGGCAGCCGACAAGGTCGTGCTGATGCTGAACTGGTACGTCTATGGCGAGCACGCGCCGTTCTATTACGGCAAGGCCAAGGGCATCTACGCCGCCGAAGGCATCGAGCTCGAGATCCAGGAAGGCCGCGGCTCGGCTGCGACCACGCAGGCGGTTGCCGCCAAGACCGCGGACTTCGGCTATGTCGACGTCCCCACCATGATGCGCGCCGCGATCAAGGGCGCGCCCGTGGTCGCAACCGGCGTGCTGCTGCAAACGAGCCCGATGTCCGCCATGGGCTTCGCCGACAAGAACATCAGGAAGCCTGAAGACATCAAGGGCAAGACGGTGGCGATCACGCCGGCCGATTCCATGACGCAGATCTGGCCGCTGTTCCTGAAGAAGACCGGCCTGAAGGAAAGCGACTTCAAGACCGTCGCCGGCGACGGCCAGACCAAGCTCAACGCCGTCATCAACGGCCAGGCGGATCTGTTGCTCGGCTACGTCATGGACCAGTCGATGAAGATCAAGGACGCCACCGGCAAGGATGTCTATCCGATCAAGTTCGCCGACTACGGCATCAACATGGTCTCCTCGGGCGTCATCGCCAACACCGACTACGTGAAGGCCAATGCGGACCTCGTCCGCCGCTTCATGTCGGCGACGACCAAGGCGGTCGAAGCTGCCGAGAAGGAGCCGAAGGCGGCGGCGCAATCGATCCTCGATGCCAACCCCAAGGGCGGCAAGATCGACACGCTGACGCAGGGTTTTGAGCTGACCATCCCGCTCTACCGGACCGCGGAGACCAAGGGCAAGCGTCCGTTCCAGGTCACCGAGCAGAACATGACCGAGACCGTCAACCTGCTGGTGGAATATGGCGGCCTAGACGCCAAGGCCAAGGAGAACCCGAAGGCCTTCTACACCAACGACTATCTGCCGAAGAGCGGCTCGTGAAACCTGCGACTGTCATGAGTGAAAACGCGCAGTCGGCCGCTCATCTGAGACTGGTGAGCGACCGGGCTGCCGGCGATGCGTCGGGCATCAAGCTGTCGGGCGTGTCGAAGACCTACCGGACGCGCGACGGCGATGTGCCGTCGCTGCGGCCGCTCGACTTCCACATCAATGACGGCGAGTTCTTCGTCGTGGTCGGCCCTTCCGGCTGCGGCAAGTCCACGTTGCTCAAATTGATCTCGGGCCTGCTGGCGCCGACCACGGGCGAGATCCTGGTCGAGGGCCAGAAGGTGACGACGCCGCACGGCAATGTCGGCATCGTGTTCCAGAACGCGCTGCTCTTGCCCTGGCGCAACATCCTCTCCAACGTGATGCTGCCGATCGACATGAAGCGCCTGCCGCGCCAGGAATATCTCGACCGCGCCAAGTCGCTGCTGAAGCTGGTCGGCCTCGAAGGCTTCGAGAAGAAGCTGCCCTGGCAGCTCTCCGGCGGCATGCAGCAGCGCGCCTCGATCTGCCGCGCGCTGGTGCACGATCCGAAGATCATGCTGATGGACGAGCCGTTCGGCGCGCTCGACGCGCTGACACGCGAGCGCATGAATGTCGAATTGATGCGGATCCAGCGCGAGACGAAGAAGACCGTGCTCCTGATCACGCATTCGATTCCGGAGGCCGTGTTCCTCGCCGACCGCGTGCTGGTCATGACCGAGCGCCCCGGCGCGATCGCCGCGATCTACGACGTGCCGCTGCCGCGCCCGCGCTCGCTCGACGCGATGGCCGACCCGGTGTTTACGGAGCTGGTGCAGCGCATCCGCAAGCATTTCTTCTCGCAAGGGGCGTTGGACTGAAACCATGTCCCCCCGCCTGAAGCTGCGAGACATCGCCTTCTTCGAACGTCCCGTGCAGTTCGCGCGGCCGTTCCGCTTCGGTGCGATCACGATCAACGCGACGCCGCAGCTGTTCGTGCGGGCCGAGATCGAGGTCGAGGGCCGGGGCACCGCCGTCGGTGCCAGCGCCGAGCTGCTGGTACCAAAGTGGTTCGACAAGCGGCCGGAGCTGTCCCCAGCGCAGACGGTGGACGAGTTGCGTCGCTCGCTGGAGATCGCGCGCGGACTCTATCTGGCACGGACCGGCTTCCAGACGGCGTTCGATCTGCATGCCTCCTGCATCGGTGCCCAGATCGCGACCTGCGCGAAGAAGAATATTCCGGCGCTGGCTGCGACTTATGGCACCGCGGAAATCGACAAAGCGATCCTCGACGCGCTGCTCCGCGGCGTGGAGAGCAGTTTCTTTGACGGGATGGCCGCGAACATCCCCAGCATCGATGCGGGGCTTTCTCCTGACCTGAGCGAGCGGGACATCAGGACGTTTCTCTCCGGACGGATGCCGCTGCAGCGTGTTGCCATAAGGCATACGGTCGGCCTTGACGACGTCGTAGAAGGCGAGGGCGGCGTTGTCGACCCGCGCGAGAATACCGGTGCGCGCTACTTCAAGCTCAAGCTGTCCGGCGATCCGGCTGCCGATGCGGCGCGGCTCACCCGGATCGGCAAGGAGCTCGACGCGCTCGGGCGCGACTACAAGGTGACGCTCGATGCCAACGAGCAATACGCTGATCTCGCCGCGTTACAGGCCCTGATGGACCGGCTCGATCATGACGCCACGCTGCGCCCGATCTCAACGCGCCTGCTCTATGTCGAACAGCCGATGCCGCGCGACATCACGCGGCAATCGCCGCTCGGCTCGCTCGCCGCGCGCGGCTTCATCATCGACGAGGCCGACGATTCCTATGACGCGTTCCCGGCAGCACGGGCGCTCGGCTATCGCGGCATCTCCTCGAAATCCTGCAAGGGACTTTACAAGTCCATCATCAACGCCACGCGTGCGGCGAAATGGAGCGCGGAAGGCGAAGCCTTCTTCATCACTGGTGAGGACCTCACCTGCCAGGCCGGCCTTGCCGTGCAGCAGGATCTTGCGCTCGGCGCCTTCCTTGGCGTCACCCACGCCGAGCGCAACGGCCACCATTACGTCGATGGCTTTGGTGAAACGCCCATAGCAGAAGCTCAGGCCTTCGCCGCCGCGCATCCCGATCTCTATGCCGATGCCGGGCGGGGTATCCGCCTCTCCATTCACGACGGCGATCTCCTGACGGGATCGCTTCATTGCGCGGGCTTCGCCTCGTCGGTCCATCCTGAATGGTCGACACTGCATCCGCTCGCACAGCCAACACCAATTCAGGAGCAATTGGCATGACCACCCAACGCCTCGGCCTCATCATGAACGGCGTCACCGGCCGCATGGGGCTCAATCAGCATCTGATCCGCTCCATCGTCGCAATCCGCGACCATGGCGGCGTCCGCCTGAAGAACGGCGACCGCGTCATGCCAGATCCGATCCTGGTCGGCCGCAGCGCCGACAAAGTCGAGGCGCTGGCCAAGCGCTACAACATTACCCGCTGGACCACCGATCTGGATGCCGCGCTCGCCGACAAGAACGACACCATGTTCTTCGACGCCGCGACGACGCAGGCGCGGCCCGGCCTGCTGACCCAGGCTATCAACGCCGGCAAGCATGTCTATTGCGAGAAGCCGATCGCGACGAATTTCGAGGAGGCGGTCGAGGTCGTGAAGCTCGCCAATGCCAAGGGCGTCAAGCACGGCACGGTGCAGGACAAGCTGTTTCTGCCGGGGTTGAAGAAGATCGCTTTCCTGCGCGATTCCGGCTTCTTCGGCCGCATCCTCTCGGTGCGCGGCGAGTTCGGCTATTGGGTGTTCGAGGGCGGCTGGCAGGAGGCGCAGCGGCCGTCCTGGAACTATCGCGACGAGGATGGCGGCGGCATCATCCTCGACATGGTCTGCCACTGGCGCTACGTGCTCGACAACCTCTTCGGCAACGTCCAGAGCGTCAGCTGCATCGGCAACACCGACATCCCCGAGCGCTATGACGAGCAGGGCCAGAAGTACAAGGCGACCGCGGACGATTCCGCCTACGCCACGTTCCAGCTGGAGGGCGGCATCATCGCCCACATCAACATGTCCTGGGTGACGCGGGTCTATCGCGACGACCTCGTCACCTTTCAGGTCGACGGCACGCTCGGCTCGGCGGTCGCGGGCCTCTCCGACTGCATGATCCAGGCGCGGCAGGCGACCCCGCGGCCGGTGTGGAATCCCGACGAGAAGCGGCTGCACGACTTCTACGGCGACTGGCAGAAGCTGCCGGATAACGTCACCTACGACAATGGTTTCAAGGAGCAGTGGGAAATGTTCATCCGCCACGTCTACGAGGACGCTCCTTACAAGTTCACGCTGCTCGAAGGCGCCAAGGGCGTGCAGCTGGCCGAATGCGCGCTGAAGAGCTGGAAGGAGCGCCGCTGGATCGACGTCGCGCCCATCAAGGTGTGACATTCCGATGCTCATGATTTCGTCATTGCGAGCGAAGCGAAGCAATCCAGACTGCCTCCGCGGAAAGACCCTGGATTGCTTCGTCGCTTCGCTCCTCGCAATGACGGAGAGAGGACCAAAATGAACAAGCCCGTCCAACCAATGTCATCCCTGTCGCTGAAGCTGCCCAAAGCCGATCGCTCGATCGAGACCTATCGGCTCGCGGCCTCGCGCACGTTCCCCGCAAAGCTCGAGGGGCCGCTGAACCGCATCGCCTTCTCGGCCGTGCACACGGTCGCCGATCCCTTCGCCGACAACGATCCCTGGCTGTCGGTTGCGGTCGACTGGGACAAGACTATCGCCTTCCGCGAGCACGTCTGGGACCTCGGCCTCGGCGTTGCCGAAGCCATGGACACCGCGCAGCGCGGCATGGGGCTGGACTGGCCGACCTCGCTGGAACTGATCACTCGCTCGGTCTCCGCCGCCAAGCGCCGCAACGCGCTGGTGTTCTCCGGTGCAGGCACGGATCATCTCGCGGTGGAGGACGCGAGAAACCTCGACGACGTCATCCGTGCCTATGAAGAGCAGATCTCGGCGGTGGAGAAAGTCGGCGGCCGCATCATCCTGATGGCCTCGCGCGCCCTCGCAAAACTCGGTCGCAATGCCGACGATTACGCCAAAGTCTATGACCGCGTGCTTTCGCAGGTCCGTGAGCCTGTCATCATCCACTGGCTCGGCGACATGTTCGATCCGGCGCTGGCGGGCTATTGGGGCACCAACGATCTCGACAAGGCCATGGACATTGCCGTCGCCATCATCAACGGCAACGCCGCCAAGGTCGACGGCGTCAAGGTTTCGCTGCTCGACAAGCAGCGCGAGATCGACATGCGTCGCCGCCTCGACAGCCGCATCAAGATGTACACCGGCGACGATTTCAACTACGCGGAGCTGATCGCCGGCGATAGCGAAGGTTTTTCACACGCGTTGCTCGGCATCTTCGATGCCATCGCGCCGGCGGCGTCCTACGCGCTGTCGCGGCTGGCGGCAGGCGACGAGGCCGGCTTCCACGACGTGCTTGGCCCGACGGTCCCGCTGTCGCGTCACATCTTCAAGGCGCCGACGCGCTTCTACAAGACCGGCGTCGTGTTCATGGCCTATCTCAACGGACACCAGGATCACTTCACCATGGTCGGCGGACAGCAGAGCACGCGTTCGACGTTGCATCTCGCCGAGCTGTTCCGTCTGGCCGACCAAGCCGGTCTGCTCGCCAACCCTGAACTCGCGACGCAACGGATGAAAACCGTGCTCGCCACCCACGGTATCGAATCCTGATGCGCGATTTTTCGTCCGACCACCGCTGGCTGTCGCTGAACACGGCGACCGTCCGGAAGCAGGGTGACCTCGTCGCCATCATCGAGGCCTGCGCGAAGCACGGCATCCGAGCCATCGATCCCTGGCGCGACCAGGTCGCGAACGTCGGTCTCGACCGCGTCGCGCGCGCGGTGCGCGAGGCTGGCCTTGATCTCTCAGGCTATTGCCGCGGCGGCATGTTCACCTCGGATGTCTCGCGCCGGGGCGAAGTGCGCGACGATAACAGGCGCTGTGTCGATGAAGCCAAGGCACTGGGCGCGCCCTGCATCGTCCTCGTTGTCGGCGGCCTGCCGCAATATTCGCGGTTGGGCAGTGAGGCTTCGAAGGATCTGGTGGCAGCGCGCGGGCAGGTCGAGGAAGCGCTCGCTGACATGCTCGACTACGCGAGGCAAGCCAAGCTGCCGTTGGCGATCGAGCCGTTGCATCCGGCCTATGCGGCCGACCGCGCCTGCGTGAACACAACCAAGCAGGCGCTCGATATCTGCGACCGGCTCGACCCCGGCCGCACCGGCATGCTCGGCGTCGCGCTCGACGTCTATCACATCTGGTGGGACCCGGAGCTGATGGACCAGATCGCACGCGCCGGCCGGGACCGCCTGCTGGCGTTCCATGTCTGCGACTGGCTGGTGCCGACCAGGGACATCCTCAACGACCGCGGCATGATGGGCGACGGCGTCATCGACATCAAATCGGTGCGTGCAGCGGTCGAAGCGCAGGGCTTTGCCGGCTATTCCGAGATCGAGATCTTCTCCAACGAATGGTGGGGCAAGCCGATGGACGAGGTGCTGAAGACCTGCATCCAGCGACATCGGACGGTGGTGTAGTTGCCTCGAGTGTCTCGTGAAAAGTCAGACGATTGCGCTATCATTGATTTTACCGTCGAATCCCGGACTATCACTCGTCAATTCGATCTGCGAAGCTCTGCCGACACAAATGCGCTTGCGACCAAGCAGGCGCGGAGGGAGGTTCGCAGTGGAGAAAGTGCGACGCTTGCGTGCGATGAGCTCACTCTGCCGTCAACAGGCCGCGTACCACAGCATGAACAAATGGAAGCTGCTCGCAGAGGCAGAATACTGGGATCATCTGGCTGACCTCGAGCTATCTTCCCATTTTCAACAATGCAACGCCATCGTCTTGAATGAGGTAGAGCAGCCTCAAGCGATCGCAGATGCGAAGTGCTGAGCGGAAGACGATTTCCGCCGCGTGAGGACAGAAAGGCCGTGTACTCATAAAAGGAAGTCGGGCTGATCGTCCAGAGCAGCACTGCTTGTGACCCACAGCGGAATTGCCTCGTGTTCAGATCCAATAACGCAAGTACAGGGTTGCCGTATCATCTGTGTGCTCGCTGTGCGGCAACGTCTGAAGCTTGAAAAGGCGCGCGATCATGATCGGGAAAGCTCCTCCATGAGCGCCTTGGCGGAACGAAGGTCCGGCGTTTCGAAGCCTTCCGTAAACCAACCGTAAACCGAGCCAAGAAGGCACCGCGCGTCGGCTATCCTACCCTGGTCGTGCCAAAGCCGAGCCAAACTCATTGCAGCACGTAATTCAAAGGACTTTGCGCTCTGGCTTTGGGCGACCTTGAGTGCAGTTTGCAAATACCCCTCGACCTCGTCAGCTGGAGCACCACCAATCCGGTGCAGTTCGCCATCGATGCATGCAAGTTCTGCCTCCCACATATGCTCGTCACTGCGCGCGGCAAGGACCTTTGCTTCGGCAAGGGCAGCGACGCCGTTGTCGTAGTCACCTAAGTGGAGGTAGGTGGCCGCGAGCATCCATAAGTACCGAACCTGGTACCAACTGGCTCCGAGCCTGTTCCGCTCGTTCAGACTGAGGCGCATGAGCGCCAGGCCGCCCTCCACGTTGCCCTCTTGGGCCATGGCCCAGCCCCGCAGGATGAGGCCGCTCTCGCGCCAATAGTTCAAGCTGTTCTGATCGGCGAGATCGATGATGGACTCGGCGTGCGCTTTGACGGCCGCCACGTCACCCATTAGCTCCGCAGTGGCCGCCCCGGCATAGACCTGCACATGCGCGGTAAGGTTCGTCTGATTCAACTCAATAGCGTATTGAGATGCGGCACGGCTAGTCCGCTGAGCCTGTTCGGGGTAACCCAGAATCCAAAGCACAATCGCCAAGTAGGGTAGCGCCGAGGCCTTTGGGTCATGTACGTAGTGCACAGGTGGCGGCCGATGCGCCTCCGGCTGATAGCGACTCAAGATCGTTTCGAACTCCGAGCGTGCGGTCAGAAACTCACCGGCATGCATGGCGGTGAGCGCAGCCAGACGATGCGCAGCTAGTTCCAGTGCTGTGTCCCTGGTGCGCTCGGCGGCGCGCTGCGTTTCGGCAACGAGGCTCTGCATGGCAGCAAAGTCGCCGCGCACGAAGTGGAAGATGAATTTGCCGCTAAGGGTGGAGAACAACGCACCCGTGTCATCGAGTTCATAGCAGAGCGCATGAGCCCTGTTGAAGGCTGTGCCAAGCTGCGGGGCCGTGTATCCGTGGATGGCAATCAGTGGACCTCCGATTGCTGTTTGCAAAGCGAGTTCCTGACGATCGCGCTCCGGGCCTGGTGGATTGGACTTGAGCGCCTCCAGCCCCCTTGTGAGATGAGTGATCGCTTCGAGATTTGCGGAACGCCCAGCCGCAATGCGGCCGGCCCGCAGCCAATAATCCACCGCCTTTCCTGCCAGTCCACCCTCGGTGAGATGCAGAGCGATCGTCTCCGGCTCCGCCTCCGCACGGGCAGGGTAATGTTGTTCGAGAGCTGCAGCTATGCGGGCATGGATCTGCTGCCGCTTGCTCTTTAAAAGACTCTCGTGCGCGATGTCCTGCACCAGCGCATGTTTGAAGCTGTAGCCAACATTCGGAGGCACGCCACGACGGAATATCAGTTCCGCCGCCAATAGATCATTGAGAGCATGCTGGAGCGCGTGTTCGTCGAGCGCCGTTACGGAGCGGAGAAGATCGTGTCCGAATTCGCGTCCGATGCAAGCTGCAATCTGGGCAACCTCCTTGACCGGCGCCAACCGATCAAGGCGGGCCATCAACGAGTCCTGCAGCGTCGTCGGAATCGCTAGCGGCGGCAGCGGGCCGATCAATTCATAGCGGCTGCCGTGGTCTTTGAGCAGTCCGGATTCGACGACGGCTTTGGTGAGCTCCTCGACGAACAACGGCACGCCGTCGGTCTTGGCCAGAATCTGCTCAAGCACCTCCTGAGGGAGTGTTTTGCCACCCGTGATCCGGTCAACGACTGCCGCCCCTTGCCGACGTCCCAGCCGGCTTAGAAAGAGCGCTGTCACATGTCCATGACCCGTCCAGCGCGGAATGAACTCGGGCCGGAAGGTAACGATCATCAAAATTGGAAGTCGCTGCACCTCGTCGACGAGCCGATCGAGGAATTCGAGCATAGTAGGGTCCGCCCAATGGACGTCCTCGTAGACGGCAAGCACTGGCTGTCTTGCCGCTAAGCCTTGTATCTGTTCCAGAAGGGCCTGGAAGGTTCGCTCCTTCTTCTGGTGCGGACTGAGTGCAAGAGGCGGGTATCTCTCCCCGGTCGGGATTGCCAAGAGATCCGCGAGAACCGGCGCGCTCTCATGCACATCGTCCGCACCAAGCGCGAGCATGGCCTCGAGTTTATCGAGCTGTTCGTCGGAAGCGTCCTCCCGCCGTATTGCCGCTGCCCGTTCAAGGAGGCCAACGACGGGATATAGAGCGGTGTTGGTATGAAATGGTGAACAGAAATGACTCAGCGGCGTGTGCGGCACACGGGCGACCTGGTCGCGTAAGGCTCGCACGAGCCGCGACTTGCCAATGCCGGCTTCGCCGCCGAGCAGGACGATCTGTCCTTCCCGCTCTTTCGCCCGCTCCCAGCGATCCAGGAGCAATGCAAGTTCTTCATTCCGTCCGACCAGTGCGGTCGTTGCCAAGCCATGCCGAGCCTCGAACCTGCTCTCTGCCGCGCCTTCACCAATGACAAGCCACGCCTGCACCAGTTCCGGGAAACCTTTGAGAGGCACCGTGCCGAGGTCGCGGTACGTGAAAGCTTCGCCGAGTAGGCGGCGGGTCGATTCCGCAATCACCACATCACTTGGGTTGGCCAGATCTTGCAGTCGGGCTGCTAGGTTTGGTGTTTCGCCGATGACTGCACGCTCGCGAGCCTCTCCCTCGCCAATCAACTCGCCGACGACGACCAGACCGGTTGCGATGCCGACGCGAGCGGCGAGCGTTGCACCACTCGGTTCGGTAAGCGATGCGACCGCCTTGGTCACTCGAAGCCCAGCGCGAACGGCGCGCTCCGCCTCATCTTCGTGCGCCCGCGGCCAGCCGAAATAAGCGAGAACGCCATCGCCCAAGAACTTGGCTATGTGGCCTTCGAATCGGTCGATCTCGCCGACCACGGTGTTGTGGTAAGCCTGCAAGAGGTCACGCAGCTCCTCGGGATCGCGCCCTGAAGCAAGTGCCGTCGAGCCGACCAGGTCGACGAACATGACCGTGAGCTGTCGACGCTCCGCGTCCGAAGGGATCGATGGCTTCACGTAGTTGGCAGGTCGATTGGCCTCGACCGCCACCGGGGTGATCGGTGGAGCGAGTGCATGGATTGCTCTTAGCACAGCCTTGCGCGGGCCGAGTGGCAAGCCAAGCTCCCGCAGGTCGGCTTCAGTCAGTTCTGGCAAAACCTCGGACGTGATTTCAGCGTCACAAAAGGTCTTTATGTAGCGCTCCAGCCCGAGACCGCGAAGCCATTGCGCGATATCCACGAGAAGCCTCCTCGTGCCGGATCAGGCGACGGTCAGCTCAATTGAAAGTATGCAACTTCAGCTTCAGCGAACCATCTGCCTGACGCTCAAACACGTGGGTTGCGATCCCGCCTGCAGGTTGGCTGGCGCCATCCGCTGTCTTACCGTTGGCGCTCCAATGGGCCGTGCCGTAGACGATCTTCTCATCTCCGCCGGCGTCGATGACGACCAACCTGTGATCGGTGAATCCGCTTGAAAACAGCCCAGCAAAGAAGCTCTCGATCTCTGTCGGACCGGATATCACCTGATGCGTTGGCGGCAACAATTTGGCGTCTGGCACGTAAGTCGCCGCGATAGCCCTGGCATCTGCTTTGTTGAATGCTGAATCCCACGCGGCGTACGCCGCAGCAATGTCGTGTCTTATGGAGGAAGCTAAGGCTGTCATGATCCCTCCCTCAAACGCGGGCTTGCTTTCGTTGGAGAACGATAACGTCACCTGACGTCGTTCGACCGCTGCAAACTGCAACGAGGGAACGCGACGCCTTCATTGGGCTGCGACCTGTTGCAGTCTGTTGAAGCGCGCCTTCTGCTCGCTGCTCAGCGTGGCATAGAACTCGTCCAGGGCGGGTTCGACCAGCTTGGCGGCCGTCAGCATGGCCTCGAGCCGATGCTGCATCGTCTCCAGCCGTCCGACAGGTGTCAGCGGCGCATCGTTCGGACAGGCCGCCTGTAGGCCCTCAACGCCCTTCGCCGTCGCTTCGCTGAGGCGGTCGAGCGCCTCCTTCTGCTTGCCGGCTGGGTGGAGCACAGCCTCGATCCTCTGGATCGGCAACTGCGTCAGCCCGGACTTCGGATCGCCACAGCCCTCGCTACTCGCCTCCTGCTGCTGCGGCGAGCGCTCGCCGACATTGGGGCCAAGCGCGTTGAAGCGGGCCTGCTGCTCGTCACTGAGCGAGTTGTAGAAATTCTCCAGTGCCGGTCGAACGATCTTGACGGCTTCAAGCGTCGCGCTGATGCGGTTCATCATCGCGCGCAAGCGGCCAGGGGGAGTCAGTGCATAAGTCTCCGCGCAGGAATCCTTGAACACACCGGCAGCGTTGGCCGCCGCCGTCTTCAGCTCGTCCAACAATGCGCGTTGCTCCGGCGTCGGCCGCACCGCCTGTGCGATATCGGCAAGCGGCCAGGCGGTCACGCCCTTGTCCGGCGTGGCACACAATTGCTGAAGCGTCTGCGGGCTCACGCTGGCACGCTGGCGCGCGCGGTAGCCGCCGCCGGCTTGAGGGTAGTCATACGAGTTGGTGCTGGCATAAGCGGAGTAGGGGCCGTCACCGCCCCAGAACACGGTGTCGACGAAGTCGTCATAGGCGTACGCCCAATATCCGGGCTCGTAGCCATAGGACCAGAATGTGTAGTTGAAGATGTCGGAATAGGCGTAAGGCCAGAACACGGGCCCAAGCCAAGCCACGAACACCGCGGGATGACGGTGACGCCAGGCCTGCCGGGGTGCCCAGCCGCTTTGGCGCGTGACGAGAGCCGCTTGGGTCAGCGCAGTGGACTGCTCGCGGAAGCGTTCCGCAAACCGTCCGCGCTCGGCGGCCTGCGCAGCGGCTGCAAGTGCCGGAGCGCGCTCCGCCGGAGCCTGCAGCCCAAGCCGCTGCTGGCGCGCCAGGTCAATTTGCTGCGCGCGCTGCTCTCGGCCAAGCAAGCGGTTTTGCGCCTGGAGCATTCGCTGCTGCGCCCGTTGCGCTTGCACGCCTTCGGGCTTTTGCGACTGCAATTGCTGCACCCGCTGCTGCAGGCGTTCGATGCGGGCCTGGCGCTCCGTCGTCTGGCGCGACAGCATGTCGCGCTGCCGCTGCTCGACGTGCTGCGAGCGCTGTTGCACGCGTTGCTCGCGCTCAAGAAGACGGCTCTGCGACTGCAGCAGCCGTTGCTGCTGTTGCTGCGCACTTGCGCCTTCCGGTTTCTGCGATTGCAGTTGCTGCACGCGCTGCTGCAAGCGGTCGATGCGGTCTTGGCGTTCCGCGGATTGGCGCGAAAGCATCTCACGCGGCGGTCCCGAACGCTCGCTCACGGCCGGGGGTGCACTTGGGCGGGAAGGGGCGGCGATCTGCGGCGTCGGCCGCGGCGCCATGGCCGGACGTTGCGGCGCTGCCGGCGGGCGATGGATTTCGCGCCGGGGCGCTGCCACCTGCGGGGCGGCTCGGGGGGCACTGATTTGTGGGGTCGGACGCGGTGGCGGTGAGGCGATGTGGGGCGCCGGACGTGGCGCCATCGCCGGTCGCTGCGGCATGGCTGGCGGCGCGGCGGGACGCGCCATGGCTGGCGGAGCCGCCGGACGCGCCATGGCTGGCGGAGCGGCCGGACGTGCCATGGCTGGCGGTGCTGCTGGCGGTGCGGCTGGACGAGCCATAGCCGGTGGTGCTGCCGGGCGGGCCATGGCCGGTGGTGCTGATGGCGGCGCTGCGGCTGGTCCTGGTGGTCCTCCACCCCGTCCGTGTCCGAGAGGTCCCTGGGCTGGCGCGCTCGTCGTCAGCATCGAGACGCCAACCAAAACAGCCGTCAGGCAAACGCCACGCGGAAGCATGATCCTAGCTCCCAACTCGTAATCGCCCACGACTTTCAACGCACAGACTGTGGAATCGTTCGTCCTGGGCCACGGCCGGCGTTGCGATCTTCCGACGCAGCCAGTCTCAAGAGAAATCCTGCGTCAGGATCGCGGCGAACCGCTCCAGCGCCCAGTCGACCTGGTCGCTTGTGATCACCAGCGGCGGGGCGATGCGGATCGTATGCTCATGGGTATCCTTGGCGAGGATGCCCTTGGCCTGGAGCGCCTCGCAATAGCGGCGTGCCAGCCCGGCCTCGGGATGCAGCTCGACCGCCAGCATCAGGCCGCGCCCGCGCACCTCGCGGATCGTATTGGCGCGAATGTCCTTCAAGCCCTCCAGAAAGCGCGCGCCTTGCCTCGCCGCGTTCTCGATCATGCCTTCCTCGACCAGCACGCGCATCGCCGCGCGGGCCACGGCGCAGGCAAGCGGGTTGCCGCCGAAGGTGGAGCCGTGCTGCCCGGGTCGCAATGTCCCGAGCACGTCGTTGTTCGAGAGCACGGCCGAGACAGGATAGAAGCCGCCGGACAGGGCCTTGCCGAGCAGCGTCACGTCCGCCTCAATTCCCTCGTGCTGTTCGGCGAGCAGCTTGCCGGTGCGGCCGAGCCCGGTCTGGATCTCGTCGAGCACCAGCATCACGTTGTTGGCGGTGCAGAGCTCCCGGACCTCAGTGAAATAGCCGGCCGGAGGAATGACGACACCGGCTTCGCCCTGGATCGGCTCGACCAGAAAGGCGACCGTATTTGGGGTGATTGCTCCCGCAAGCGCCGCGGCGTCGCCGAACGGGATGACCTTGAAGCCCGGCGCGAACGGCCCGAAGTGTCCGCGTGTCTCGGGGTCGGTTGAAAAGCCGACGACGCCCAGCGTGCGTCCGTGGAAATTGTTGGCACAGACGATGATCTCGGCCTGGCCGTCCGGCACGCCCTTCACCTCGTAGCCCCATTTGCGGACCGACTTGATCGCGCTTTCCACCGCCTCGGCGCCGCTGTTCATCGGCAGCACTTTGTGGGAACCGGTGAGCGCGGCGATCTCCTCGTAGAACAAGGCGAGCTGGTCGTTGTGGAAGGCACGCGAGGTGAGCGTCAGCCTGTGCGCCTGTTCGACCATCGCCGCCAGGATCTTGGGATGGCAGTGGCCCTGGCTGACCGCCGAATAGGCCGAGAGGCAATCGAGGTACCGGTTGCCTTGGGTGTCCCAGACCCAGACACCTTCGCCGCGCGACAGGACGACCCCGATCGGCTCGTAATTACGGGCCCCGAAGCGCGCTTCTGTCGCGATGAAATCAATGACCGACGAGCTCATCTGCCGTCACTCCATTGCTGCGCGCGGGGGCGTCAATCGACTGCACCAGCGGGTCGCGCCCAAATGAATGTGGGTATCGGTTTGTCAGCTCGGAAGCCTTGATGCGCCGATGGCGCGGCGCGGCCTGATAGTCCCGAAATGTCAGGTGGTTCTGCCGGGCCACAGGGCACCGTTCCGCGACCCAGGCTCTACTGTGCATGGGGTTGTTTTCGCAGTTTGGTTGCCGGCCCCTCAGCCAAGCGCGCAGGGCACGCTCAAAAAGCCGCGGAACCGGACCCGTCCGCCGCGCACTGGCGGGCCGCTGACGGCATAGTTCGGAAAGCGCGCCAGGAAGCGCGAGATCGCAATCGCCCCCTCCAGCCGCGCCAGCGCCATGCCCGCGCATTGATGCGCGCCGGTGGCGAAGGCGAGGTGCCGGTTCGGCGTGCGCGCGATGTCGAAACGCTCGGGGTCGGGAAACTGCGCGGGGTCGCGATTGGCAGCCCCGATGCACAGCGTCACCGACGTGCCGGCATCGAGCATGACGCCGCCGAGCTCGACCTTCTCGGTGGTCATGCGGTTGCCGAGCTGGTTGGAGCTCTCGTAGCGCAACATCTCCTCGACCGCAGTCTTGATCATGTCCGGGTTCTCGATCAGGCGCTGCTTCTGGTCGGGATGGCGGTCGAGCGCCACGAGGCCGTTGCCGATCAGGTTGGTGGTGGTCTCGTGGCCGGCATTGAGCAGGAAGATGCAATTGTGCAGCAGCTCCTTCTCGGTCAGCCGCTCGCCGTTCTCTTCCCCCTGGATCAAACGCGTCAGCACGTCGCGCTCGGGATTGCCCGGCTTCGCGCGCCGCCGCGACACCAGCGTCTGCAGATAAGCGAGGAAGTCCGCCACCGCCTTGTTGCCGCGCGCAGCTACTTCGGGCGACACTACGGGTTCGAGAGCACCCAGGATCGCCAGCGACCAGTCGCGCAGCGGCCCGCGCTCCTCGTGAGGCACGTCGAGCAGGTTGCCGATCACCTCGATGGGAATCGAAGCGGCAAAATCCTCGATCAGTTCGCAAGCGCCCTTGGTTTCGATGGCATCGAGCAGGCCGTCGACCAGCTTGATCAGGTCCCCCTCCATGCTGGCGATCGCGCGCGGCGACAGCGCGCCCATGATCAGGCGGCGGACGCGGGTATGGGACGGCGGATCGTTGAACACGAGGCTCGTGGTGTGGTGCTCGTAGAGCGGGGTGTCGCCGTATTTCGGCGCGAACTCGCGCTTCTTGTCCGAGCTGAACGACTTAGTGTTCTTGTAGGTGGTGACGAGATCATCGTAGCGGGTCAGGAACACGGTGCCGTTGCGCAGGCGCTTGACCGGCTCGTTCTCCCGCAGTGCACGATAGGTCGGATAGGGGTTGTCGTAGAACTCCGGCGTCAGCTTCTCGAGGTCGAAGCTTGCGGCCAGCGCCTTCGCATCTGCGTTCATCCCGTTATACTCGCCGGTTAAAGCCGATATGCCGTTTTTGTTGTTCTGGTCGGCGCATGCATGCGTCTACAGTCTTTCTACCTTGCTAGCCGACCGGACAGGAAAATGCACGCACGCGCTGACGCTGCCGACACGGCGCCGAACTGGCCCGACGATATTTTCGCGACCCTCCAGCGCTTCGACGTTCGGCAGGTGCCTTATGTTCCGGACGCCGGTCATTCCAAGCTGATCCAGCGCGTATTGGCCTCCTCCACCATGCGCGGCATTGCGCTGACGACGGAGGAGGAAGGCGTGGCGCTGCTCGCCGGCGCCTGGGCGGGCGGACAGCGCGGCGTGCTGCTGATGCAATCGAGCGGCGTCGGCAATTGCATCAACATGCTGTCGCTGATCCCGATCCTGCGCTTTCCGTTCCTCACGCTCGTGACGATGCGCGGCGAGTGGGGCGAGTTCAATCCGTGGCAGGTGCCGATGGGCTCGACCACGCAAGGCGTGTTCGAGCTCTCCGGCGTCAAGGTGCTGCGCGCCTCGCACGCTGCCGAGGTGCCTGCCGTCTTGGAAGCGGCCGCGGCGCAGGCCTACAACGCGTTGACGCCAACCGCCGTCCTTCTGTCGCAGCGCCTGATCGGCGCCAAGGTTTTCACCAAATGAGCAAGGCCAATCTCCTCGACCGCCGGCAGGTGGTGTCCACGTTGCTGGCGAACCGCAAGAACGTCGTCGCGATCGGCGGCCTTGGCGCTTCCACCAACGACATGTGCGCCGCCGGCGACCACGCCCGCAACTTCTACCTCTGGGGCGGCATGGGCGGCGCCGCGATGATCGGGCTGGGTCTGGCGCTGGCGCAGCCGAAGCTGCCGGTATTGGTCATCACCGGCGACGGCGAGATGCTGATGGGCATGGGCAGCCTTGCCACCATCGGCCTGCAGAAGCCGGCCAACCTCTCGATCGCAGTGCTCGACAACGAGGCCTATGGCGAGACCGGCGGCCAGACCAGCCACACCTCCGCCGCCGCCGACCTCGTCGGCATCGCCAGGGCTTGCGGCATTAAGGACAGCCGGGCTGTCACGACCATGGCCGAAGTCGAAGCCTTCGCCAAAGCCGTCCACGACGTCTCTGCGGGTCCGCGCTTTGCCAATGTGAAGATCGACAGCGCCGGCCTGGAGCGGATTCTGCCGACGCGGGACGGGACCTACATCGTCAACCGGATCCGTGCTGACCTGGGCTTCCAGCCGATCTAGGCGGTCCGGCAATCCCTTGCTGAACGTCTGCACGCGGGCCGTGCAGGCTCGGCCAATTTCCATTGATTCTAGGTCGCACGCAGGTTGCGATGCAACATAGTGCTTGACTCCTGCGTGGGTGAGTGCTTACTCACCCAGCATGAGCTCATTGCGTATGACGAGCGACCTGAGGCGTCAATTGATCCTCGGCGCCGCAAAGCGCTGCTTTGCCCGACACGGCTATAACGGCACCACGACCAAGAGCGTGGCGGCCGCCGCTGCCATTTCTGAAGCGCTGCTGTTCAAGCATTTCCCGTCCAAGGCGGCGCTCTACGCCGAGATCCTCAGCGACGAATGCGAGGCGGATCCCGCTCTGATGGAGCTGCTCGAGCGCGAGCCGTCGACGGCTACGCTGGTCGAGGTGATCCGCGGCATGGTCGAACACTTCCTCCAGATCGCTGACGGTCCCGATCAGGAAGAGGCCCAGCGCCTGCGGCTAATGGCCACGAGCCATTTGGATGACGGCGAATTCGCCCGATTGCTGTATGCCAAGATCGAGACGCTGATCGGCGCTGTCTTCGTCGCCTCGCTCGAGCGTGCGGTTGCGAGCGGTGACGCGCGGCCCTGCGCTGGCGATCCGCTCAACCTGTTCTGGTTCGCGCATCATGCGGTGATGACCGCGGCGCTGACCAGGCTGCCGGCCACGCCCTGTCTTGCTTACGGCAGGGCGACCGACCTGGAGCGGCAGCTCTGTGAGTTTCTCCTGAGGGGTATCGGACTTAACGACGCCGCAATTGCTTCGCATCTGGGCCGCAATCAGGCCGCGGATGCGAACCGGGCGGCGATTGCAGAAAGTGCATGACATGAACATCGTGGCCGAAAACAAGATTTCGGGGCAACCGATCGACAACAAGGCTCCCAAGCGTCCGGTCCGGCCAGTGCGCTGGTTCATCATAGTTGGCACGCTTCTGGCCGTGCTCGTCGGAGGGCTCGTCTGGTTCAATTACTTCCGCGGCCAGATGATCAAGCAATTCTTCGCCAACAACAAGCCGCCGCCGACCGCTGTCAGCGCGGCCGAGGCGAAGTCCGAGGTGGTGCCGAACCTGCTCACCGCGGTCGGCAGCCTCGTCGCCGTGCATCAGGTCGACGTCAGCGCCGACGTCAACGGCCGTGTCACCGCCATCAAGTTCGAGCCGGGCACGCGCGTCGAGGCCGGCACGCCGCTGGTGCAACTGTTCGACGCGCCCGAGCAGGGCGATCTCGCCAATTACAAGGCGCAAGCGACCGTCGCGCAGCTGTCGCTTGAACGCGCCAAGCAGCTGGCCTCGCGCCAGTTCGGTCCGCAGGCGACCGTCGATACCGCGCAGGCTGCCTATGACCAGGCCCAGGCGGGCATCGCCAAGACCGAGGCGTTGATCTCGCAGAAGCTGGTGCGCGCGCCGTTCGCCGGCGATCTCGGCATGCGCAAGGTCGAGGTCGGCCAGTATCTGACCGCCGGCACGGCGATCGTGTCGCTGACCGATCTGTCCGAGCTGTGGGCCAACTTCACGGTGACGGAAAAGGATTCCGGCAGCCTCAAGGTCGGCCAGGTCGTGCGGTTGAAGGTCGACGCCTATCCGGGCCGCACCTTCGAGGGCAAGATCACCACGATCGAGCCCCAGATCTCGACCGATACTCGCAACATCCGCGTGCAGGCCACGATTGCCAATCCGGAGAAGATCCTGAAGCCCGGCATGTTTGTCACCACGACCGTGGTGCTGCCGGAAAAGCCGGCCGTGATCACGGTGCCTGAAACGGCAGTCGATTACACGCTGTACGGCGACTCGGTGTTCGTGATCACCGAGAAGAAGGAAGAAGACGGCAAGACCAGCCTGTCGGCGGTGCGCACCTTCGTGCAGACCGGCAACCGGGTCGAGGGTCGCGTCGAAATCGTCAAGGGCCTGAAGGTAGGCGACAAGGTCGTCGCTCTCGGCCAGCTCAAGCTGCAATCAGGCGCGCCGGTATCGATCTCGACCGATCCGGCCCCGCAGATCCCGGCGCAGCCGCCGCGCTACTGACAATATCCTCGCGTGATCCGGCCCGGCCGGATCACGCGTCTTGAAAAAAGAAATCGAGATCGCCCGCGATGGCCTTTACCGACATTTTCATCAAACGACCGGTCCTGTCGGTCGTCGTCAGCCTGCTGATCCTGCTGATCGGCCTGCGCGCGGCGATGGTGCTGCCGATCCGGCAATATCCGAAGCTGTCGAACACGGTCATCAACATCACGACCGTCTATCCCGGCGCGTCCGCAGACCTGATCCAGGGCTTCATCACCACGCCGATCGAGCAGGCGGTCGCGTCCGCCGAGGGCGTCGACTACATCACCTCGTCCTCGGTGCTCGGCACCTCGACGATCCAGGTCTACATCAAGCTGAATTTCGATCCGAACCAGGCGCTCACCGAGGTGCTGGCGAAGACGAATTCGGTGAAGTACCTGATTCCGAAGGAATCCAACGACCCGATCGTCACCAAGACCACCGGCCAGACCACGGCCGTGATGTATCTCGGCTTCTCCTCGGACGAGCTGTCGGGCTCGGCCATCTCCGACTATCTGACGCGCGTGGTGCAGCCGGTGCTGTCGACCGTCGACGGCGTCGCCTCGGCCGACATTCTGGGCGGCCAGACCTTTGCCATGCGGCTGTGGCTCGATCCGGTGAAGATGGCGGGCCGCAACGTATCGCCGGCTGACGTTGCGGCGGCGATCCAGGCCAACAACTTCCAGTCCGCGGCGGGCCAGACCAAGGGCTATCTGATCGTCTCGAACGTCTCGACCAACACGGGCCTGACCAACGTCGATCAGTTCAAGAAGATGATCGTCAAGGCCAAGGACGGCGGCTTCGTGCGGATGGAGGACATCGCCACCGTCGAGCTTGCAGCCCAGAGCACGGATGCCAGCGTCGCCTTTAACGGCGAGCGCGCGATCTTCATTGGCGTGCAGGCGACGCCACAGGGTAATCCGCTGACGCTGGTCAAGGGTGTGCGCGCTCTGTTCCCCGAGCTCGAACGCAACCTCCCGCCTTCGATGAAGATGAAGGTCGCCTACGACTCGACCAAGTTCATCCAATCTTCGATCGACGAGGTGCGGAATACATTGGGCGAAGCCGTCATCATCGTGATCGTGGTCATTTTCCTGTTCCTGGCCTCGCTGCGCTCCGTCATCATTCCCGTCGTCACCATTCCGTTGTCGATGATCGGCGTCTGCACGATGATGCTGGCGCTGGGCTTCAGCTTCAACCTGCTGACCCTGCTCGCGATGGTCCTGGCGATCGGCCTCGTCGTCGACGATGCCATCGTCGTGGTGGAGAACATCCATCGCCATCTGGAGGAGGGCAAGACGCCGGTCCAGGCCTCGCTACAAGGCGCGCGCGAAATCGTCGGGCCGGTCATCTCCATGACCATCACGCTCGCAGCCGTGTACGCGCCGATCGGGTTCCTCGGTGGCCTCACCGGGTCGCTGTTCCGCGAATTTGCCTTTACCCTCGCAGGCTCGGTCATCGTATCAGGCGTGATCGCGCTGACGCTGTCGCCCATGATGTGCTCGGTGCTACTGAAGAACACCGAAGAGGGCCGCTTCGCCAAGTTGGTGAACCGGGTGTTCGGCGCCATGACGCGGTGGTATGGCCGCAAGCTCGACCGCTCGCTCGACTACAAGGCCATCACCGGCCTGTTCGCCGTGACGATCCTGGGACTCGTCGGCTTCCTCTACATGAACACTTCGAAGGAGCTGGCGCCCGAGGAAGATCAGGGCATCGTGTTCGCGGTGACCAAGGCGCCGAAATACGCCAACATCGACTATGTCGATTTCTACGGCGAGAAGCTCGACAAGGAATTCCAGAAATTCCCCGAGACCGATCTGCGTTTCGTGCTGAACGGCATCAACGGCCCGCAGGGCGGCATTGCCGGCATGCTCTTGAAGCCCTGGGACGAGCGCACACGCTCGTCGATCGCCTTGAAGCCGCTGGTGCAGGCCGAGCTCTCCAAGATCGAGGGCGTGCAGGCGTTCGCGTTCAACCTGCCGCCATTGCCGGGCGGACCCGGCGGTCTGCCGATCCAGATGGTGATCAATTCCACGGCCAGCTTCCAGACCGTCTATGAGCAGATGGAGAAGCTGAAGGAGGCTGCACGCAAGAGCGGCATGTTCATCGTCTCCGATAGCGACCTCGCCTACAACCAGCCGAACGTCGAGGTGACGATCGACCGCACCAAGGCTCAGGACCTCGGCGTCAACATGCAGAACCTCGGCTCGACGCTCGCGGTGCTGCTCGGCGGCAATTACATCAACCGGTTCAACCTCGAGGGCCGCTCCTATCAGGTGATTCCGCAGGTGCCGCGCGGCAAGCGGCTGTCCCCGGAATCGCTCGGTGGCTACTATGTGACGACCAACACCGGGCAGCAGCTTCCGTTGTCGACCGTGGTCTCGATCAGGACCAAGACCGATCCGAATTCGCTGACGCACTACAACCAGCTCAATTCGGCGACGTTCTCCGCCGTGCCGATGCCCGGCGTGACCGTCGGCGCTGCGGTCGACTTCCTCGAAGGCGAGGCCAAGAAGCTGCCGCAAGGCTTCAGCCACGACTATCTGGCTGACTCCCGGCAATACGTGCAGGAAGGCAATCAGCTTGCCATCACCTTCGGCTTCGCGCTGATCATCATCTTCCTGGTGCTGGCGGCCCAGTTCGAGAGCTTGCGCGACCCGCTGGTCATCATGATCTCGGTGCCGATGGCAATCGTCGGTGCGCTGATCCCGCTGTTCTTCGGCATGGCGACCATAAACATCTACACCCAGGTCGGTCTGCTCACCCTGGTCGGCCTGATCACCAAGCACGGCATCCTGATGGTGGAGTTCGCCAACGAGCTCCAGGTTAACGAGCGGCTCGACCGCCGCTCGGCCATCGAGATGTCGGCCCGCATCCGTCTGCGGCCGATCCTGATGACCACGGCCGCGATGGTGACCGGCCTGATCCCGCTCCTGACCGCGACCGGCGCGGGCGCGGCCAGCCGCTTCTCGATCGGTCTCGTTGTCGTCGCCGGCATGTCGATCGGCACGCTGTTCACGCTGTTCGTGCTGCCGGCAGTCTATGTGGTGCTGGCGACCGACCATCGCGCGGCGGCCGATTCGGAGCGGAACAAGCAGATCGGCGAGCTGGACCTCGATTCAAAGGCGCTACGGCCGACCTGAGGCCGCCGGCAGGCTAGTCCCGAAAGGGCGGCAGCGGTGATCCGCTGCCGCCCTTTTCGTTGGATCTCGGGCGAGCTCCTTGCCGCGCTTGCGAGAGACAAGGTCCGGTCTTCTTGCTAGGTTCCGTGGAATGAGCCTGTCCCTCCACCCCGATACACCTCGAGCCGGGACATTGCCGAGCGCGGCCCCAGGCGAGGTCGCCTCCGGCGACACGGCGGGGCGCGGAATCCGGACCCGGCTCTTCGCCAAATACGTCGCGCTTTTCGTGGCGGTCGTCGCCATTGCGCTGCTCGCCAATGGCCTGTTCGAGGTCTACTTCTATTATCGCGAGCACAAGGCCGCTCTGATCCGGGTCCAGCACGAGCAGGCCGAGGCGGCCGCTGCCAAGATCGGCCGGTTCGTCAAGGAGATCGAGAGCCAGCTCGGCTGGACCACGCAGCTGCCCTGGTCGGGCGGCTCGATCGAGCAGCGCCGGTTCGACGCGCTGCGCCTGTTGCGCCAGGTCCCTGCGATCACCGAGCTGGCCCAGGTGGATTCGACTGGCAAGGAGCGGCTGCGGGTCTCGCGGCTGGCGATGGACGCGCTCGACAGCGGGATCGACCTGTCGAGCGATCCGAAGTTCACCGAGGCGGTCGCGCGCAAGGTCTATTACGGGCCGGTCTATTTTCGCCGGGAGTCCGAGCCCTACATGACGCTGGCGCTTGCGGGCGCACGCAAGGATGCCGGCGTTAGCATCGCCGAGGTCAATCTCAAGCTGATCTGGGACGTCGTGTCCCAGATTAAGGTCGGCGAGCACGGCAACGCCTACGTGGTCGGCCCGGAGGGCCGCTTGATCGCGCATCCCGACATCAGTCTCGTGCTGCGCAACACCGACATGTCCGGCCTTGCGCAGGTACGCGCCGTGCAGGCCGGCGGCGCCATGCCTGACGTGCTTTCCGAAGCCCACAACATCCAGGGGCAGAAGGTGCTGACCGCATCGGCCCCGATCGAGCCGCTGCGCTGGACCATGTTCGTCGAGCTGCCGGTCGAGGAAGCCTATGCCGCGCTCTATGCTTCGCTGCAGCGCCTTGCAATCGTGCTGCTCGCGGCATCCATCTTCGCGGTGCTGGCCGGGATCTTCCTGGCGCGCCGCATGGTCGGGCCGATTCAGGCGCTGCGGAGCGGCGCGGAACGAATGGGCGGTGGTGATTTCTCCCAGCGCATCTCGATCAAGACCGGCGACGAGCTCGAAGGGCTCGCCGACCAGTTCAACGACATGGGCGCGCGCCTGCAGGAATCCTATGCGGACCTCGAGAACAAGGTCGAGAAGCGGACCGCCGAATTGCGGGAGTCGCTCGAGCAACAAACGGCGACGTCGGAGGTGCTCGAAGTCATTAGCTCCTCTCCGGGAGAGTTAGAGCCGGTGTTTCAGAAGATGTTGGAGAATGCTACCCGCGTCTGCGGTGCGAATTTCGGCACGATGAATCTGTGGGACGGCCAGAAATTCAACATCGTCACCGACTACAACATTCCGCCCGATTTCTCCGCCTTCCGTAAGCGGACTCCGATCTTCCCACATCCAGGAACGACGCTGGCTGCAATCATCGCGACGCATCAGCCCGCGCAGATCAATGACTTGAGGGAAAGTCCTGGGTACAAGGCCGGTGTTCCCTTTGTCGTCGGAATGGCCGACGTTGCCGGCGCCCGAACCCTTCTCTCCGTACCCATGCTGAAAGAGGATGATCTGATCGGCGCGATGACGATTTTTCGACAAGAGATTCGCGGCTTCACGGACAAACAAGTCGCGTTGGTGGAGAACTTTACCAAGCAAGCCGTCATCGCGATCGAGAATACGCGCCTGCTGAAGCAATTGCGCGAGCGTACGACCGAGCTATCGCAATCGCTCGACAATCTGCGCACCGCGCAGGACCGCCTGATCCAGACCGAAAAGCTCGCTTCCCTCGGCCAGCTCACCGCCGGCATAGCCCACGAGATCAAGAATCCGCTCAACTTCGTCAACAACTTCTCCGCGGTCTCGACCGAGCTGATCGACGAGCTCAACGAGATCCTGCAATCGGCCGCGCTCGACGGCAAGACGAAGAAGGAGGTCGACGAGCTAACCGGCATGCTCAGGGCCAATCTCGAGAAGGTGGTGCAGCACGGCAAGCGCGCCGATTCCATCGTCAGGAACATGCTGCTGCATTCGCGTCAGGGTTCCGGCGAGCATCGCGCCGTCGACATCAATGCGGTGGTCGAGGAGAGCCTCAATCTCGCCTATCACGGCGCGCGCGCCGAAAGGCCCGCCTTCAACGTCACGCTCCAGCGCGATTTCGACCCGGATGCCGGCATGATCGAGGTGTATCCGCAGGAGATCACGCGCGTCTTGCTGAACCTGATCTCGAACGGCTTCTATGCCGCGGCCAAGCGCAAGGAGAGCGAGGGCGATGCATTCGAGCCCACTTTGCGCGCGGCAACGAAGAATCTCGGCGACAGGGTCCAGATCCGGATTCGCGACAACGGCACCGGGATTCCAGCCGAGGTGAAGGAAAAGATGTTCAATCCCTTCTTCACCACCAAGCCGGCCGGCGAGGGCACGGGACTCGGCCTTTCAATGAGCCACGACATCGTGGTGAAACAACACGGCGGCACGATCGACGTGGACACCACACAAGGTGTATTCACCGAGTTCATCATCACGCTGCCGCGGACGATGGCAGCGGGCGACACTTCCGGAGGAAAGTCTTGAACGTTTACATCCTGGTCGTCGATGACGAGCCCGACGTCGAGGCACTGTTTCGGCAGCAGTTCCGGCGCGACCTGCGCGCCGGCCGGTTTCAGATGGAGTTTGCGCTCTCGGCCCCCGAGGCGCTCGAGCGCGCCGCCGAAGTCCGTGATCCCTCGCTGATCCTGATCCTGTCGGACATCAACATGCCCGGCATGAGCGGGCTCGACATGCTGCCGAAGGTGCGTGCCGCACATCCCGATGTTCCCGTCATCATGATCACGGCCTATGGCGATGCGGAGACGCGCCGCAAGGCGATCGAACGGGGCGCCGTCGGGCTCCTCACCAAGCCGATCGACTTTGCGCTGCTGCGGCAGGAGATCGACACGAGGCTCGAGCAAGCCGCATGACTGCGACCATCCTCTTCGTCGACGACGAGCCGGATCTCGAGGCGCTGATCCTGCAGAAATTCCGCAGGCAGATCCGCGATGGGCAGCTCGCGCTGATCTTCGCGCGCGACGGCCTGGAGGCGCTGGAAGCGCTGGAGCAGAATCCGCATGTCGACATGGTGGTCTCCGATATCAACATGCCGCGAATGGACGGCCTGTCGCTACTCGCGAAGCTCCAGGAGGCCGAGGAGAAGAAGTCGACCATCATCGTCTCGGCCTACGGCGACATGAGCAACATCCGCACCGCCATGAACCGCGGTGCGTTCGACTTCCTGACCAAGCCGATCGACTTCGCCGACCTCGAAGCCACGATCGAGAAGACCGTCCGCCATGTGGAGATGCTGCGCGAGGTGCGGCGGCGCCAGATGGAAGCCGAGCGCGCCCATGCCTCGCTGTCGCGCTTCTTCTCGCCGGAGATTGCAAGGCGACTGGCCGC
Organism: Bradyrhizobium sp. NBAIM08; assembly: GCF_020193935.1. Lineage (NCBI taxonomy): Bacteria > Pseudomonadati > Pseudomonadota > Alphaproteobacteria > Hyphomicrobiales > Nitrobacteraceae > Bradyrhizobium > Bradyrhizobium sp. NBAIM08. Next base: position 207,899 of record NZ_JADYVR010000006.1, read on the forward strand.
GAACGTCGATGGCGACGGCATTGAGGTGCAGTGGCGCGATGTCGCCACCCTGTTCACCGATATTACAGGCTTCACCTCGCTGGTCGAGACCGCGCCTCCGCAGACCCTGGGCGAGCTCCTCAACGAATATGTCGGTGGCATGACCGAGATCGTCTTCGCCCATGAGGGGACGGTCGCCAAGATCATCGGCGATGCGATCCAGGTGCTGTTCAACGCTCCCGGCGACCAGCCGGACTATGCAACGCGCGCGGTCGCCTGTGCCCATGCTCTCGACGCCTGGGCGGAGGACTTTTCGGCGCGCTGGAAGGCAAGAGGCGTGAATTTCGGAGCTACCCGCATCGGCGCTCATGCCGGTCCGGCGCTGGTTGGCAATTTCGGCGGCAACCGCTTCTTCGACTACACGGCCTATGGCGACACCATCAATATTGCGGCCCGGCTTGAGGCGGCGAACAAGCACCTGGGAACGCGCATTTGCGTTAGTGCCAGCGTTGCGAATGGGGCCGAAAACTTTCGTGGCCGTCCCGTGGGCGACCTGATGCTGCGCGGACGCAGCGAGCCGCTGCGCGCATTCGAGCCGCTGCCGCAGGCGAGGTTCGAGGCGCCAGCGACGGCGCAATATGCCGAAGCGTTTGCCAAGATGGAGGCCGGCGATGCCGCGGCCATGCCGTCCTTCGCCGCGCTGGTCGGCATGCACGCCGACGATCCGCTGGCCGGATTTCACCTGAAGCGCCTGCTCAACGGCGCCAAGGGCACTCGCATGCAACTGGAATAGGAGTCCGTCATGACGCGCGAATTCTCGGCCGGCAACTATCGTTTCATCCCGTCCGTGTTCCAATATTCCGCCGGTGCTGCCGCGGATGAGGGCTACGAGATCGAGCGGGTCCGGTTCGACCGCCTGGTGCCGCTCGCGGAAGGGTTTGCGCTGGCCGCAAAGTTCATCCAGGAGGCGGGGCGTCCGCTGACGGCATTCTGTGCCTGCGAGCTGCGCTCGCCCGCGGCCTTCAGCGAGGAAGGCTTTCGCGCGTTCAATCTGCACTATGTGAAGACGCTGTCCGAATGGGGCATCTTCGACGGCAGCACCAACCCGGTGGCGCGCAGCAATGTCTGCCCCGAGATCGATCCGCCGTCCGAACCGTCGTTCTATGCGTTCTCCTTCACGCGTCCGACGCGGTCAGATTTGCCGAGCTTCGTCATCGCCGGCGGCGCCGAGGCGCGCGAGGGCAGCGGCTCCTATGTCGAGCGCACGGTGCGCTACCGCGATCTCAGCCCGGAGGGGCTGCGCGAGAAGGTGCGCTTCACCACCACGTCGCAGATGGAAAACCGGATGGCAGCCTTCGGCTTCGGCTGGAAGGATACAACCGGGGTGCAGGCCTATTCCGTGCACGACTTTCACCATGCGCTGGTGGACGAGTTGGTCCGTCGCGGCGCGCTCCGCTCCGGGCTGACCTGGCATTTCGCCCGTCCGCCGGTGGTCGATCTGGAATTCGAGATGGATTGCCGCCGCGTGCTGCGGGAGGTGGTGGTCTGAGCTCCTCACCAAGAGGAATAATCAGCGCTGCCTTGGGTCGAGTGCGTCGCGCAGCCCGTCGCCGAGCAGGTTCAGCGACAGCACGACGAGGAAGATCGCAAGGCCCGGCCAGATTGCCATCCAGGGCGCCTGGGTCAGGAAGCGTTGTGCCGCGTTGAGCATGCTGCCCCAGGACGGCGCCGGCGGCTGCTGGCCGAGGCCGAGGAAGGAGAGGGCGGCCTCGGCGATGATGGCGGCAGCGATCGAGAGCGTCGCCTGCACCAGAAGCGAGGGGAGGATGTTCGGCAGGATGTGCGAGAGCGCGATCCGCCACGGCGGATTGCCGAGTGCGCGCGCGGCCTCGACATAGTCTTCGGCTTTGACGACGAGCACCTGGCCGCGGGTCAGGCGGATGAAGATCGGCGTCGCCGAGATGCCGATCGCAATCATGGCATTGCCGAGGCTCGGGCCGAGGAACGCGGCGAGCGCGATCGCCAGGATCAGGAACGGGCAGGCCAGCATCGCATCGGTGATGCGGCTGATCAGCGCGTCGGTGAAGCCGCCGCGGTAGCCGGCGAGGAGACCGAGCGGCACGCCGATGCCGAGCGCGATCGCGACCGAGATCAGGCCTGCGAGCAGCGAGGCGCGCGCGCCGTAGACGACGCGGCTGAGGATGTCGCGGCCGAGCTCGTCGGTGCCGAACCAGTGGGCCGAGGTCGGCGGTTTGCGCACTAGGCTCCAGCTCGTCGCGATGGGATCATAGGGCACGATGAGCGGAGCGAGCACGGCAAGGGCGATGAACATCGTGAGCACGACGAGCCCGAACACCGCTGCCTTGCGCTTGAACAGCCGCCGACGCGCGCGGCGGGCCGGGCTATCCAGCTCGTCGGCTCGCGTGAGAGGGCTCGGCAGCGCGGCGTCGGTCATGGATCAGCCCCGGAGCCGCGGATTGACGAGGATGTAGGCGATGTCGGCCACCAGATTCAGCGTGATGTAGACCGTGGCCGTCACCAGGACGACGCCCTGCACCACGGCATAATCGCGGTTGAATACGGCATCCACGATCAGCTTGCCGAAGCCGGGAATGGAGAAGATCTGCTCGGTCAGGACCGCGCCGGAGAGCAGCGTACCGAGCTCGAGCGCGCCGAGCGTGATGACGGGGGTCAGCGCATTGCGCATGGCATGCTTGAGGATCACCGTGCGCTCCAACAGTCCTTTGGCGCGCGCGGTGCGCACGTAGTCGCTTTCCAGCACCTGAAGCATGGCGCTGCGCGTATGCCGCATCAGGATCGCGGCGATCGCATTGCCGAGCACGAAGGCCGGCATGATGGTGACGGCCAGGCTCGCGCGCCAGTTCTCGGTGAGCGGCACGTAGCCGGAAGCCGGCAGCCATCCAAGCTCGATCGAAAACAGGAAGATCAGCATGATCCCGAGCCAGAAGTTCGGCGTCGAGATGCCCCACAGCGCAAACAGGTTCGCGCCGTAGTCCCAGGCCGAACCTTTCTTCACGGCCGCGACGATGCCCGCGGGAATGCCGATCAGCAACGCGATCAGGATCGCCATCGAGCCGAGCTGCAGCGTCACCGGCAGCTTCTGTGCGATCAGCTCGCGCACCGGCATCTTGTTGCGCAGCGACTCGCCGAAATCGCCAGAGAGCACGCCCTTGATCCAGTAGGCGTACTGCACCGGGACGGGCTGATCGAGCCGGTATTGGCGGCGGATCTGCTCGATCACGGCGGGATCGCGCTCCTCGCCCGCCATCACCAGCGCGGGGTCACCCGGCAGCAATTGCTGCAGCGAGAAGATCAGCACCGAGACGAAGAACAGCGTCGGCACGATCTGCACAAGTCGGCGGGCGAGGAAGTTCAGCATCCTCGCAGCGTCACTTCAGCTTGAGGCCGACAACGCGGACGAGGCCGTCCGGCATTTGCCTATAGCCTTCGAGCTTGGTCGTGTGCGCGATGATGATGCGGCGGTGATAGAGGTAGAGCAGCGGCTCTTCCTCCCGGACCAGCTTGGCCAGGACCTCGTAGCTCGCCTTGCGCTTGGCGGGATCGGTGACGAGCCGCGCCTCCTCCAGCGCCTTGTCGGCCTGTGGATTGTTCCACCCACCATAGTTCTGGGGTGCGCCGTTGTGCAGGAACACGAAAGTGTTGCCGTCGGGATCGACGCGGCCGCTCCAGGCGAGCATGTAGGCCTGATAGTCGCCCGTCTCCGCCTGCTTCAACCCGGTTGCGAATTCTGTGAGGCGTATCTTCATGTCGAATCCGGCTTCCGCTGCCATCGACTGGATCACCTGCGCCGGTGTTTCGGTTTCCGCGCCCTTGGGCACCAGGAAGTCGACGCTGATCGGCGGCGTCACGCCGGCCTCCTTCAGCAGCGCCTTGGCCTTCTCGACGTTGCGGGGACGGATCGGAAGCGATTTCTGATAATAGGGATGATTAGGATTGACCCATTGATTGCCGACCTGAAACTCGCCGTTGAACACGACCTGATTGATCGCCTCGCGGTCGATGGCAAGATCGAGCGCCTGCCGCACCTTGGCCGATTGGCTGAGCGGGCCCTTGGCCTTGTCCTTGCCGATGTTGAGCGTGATGCCCTGATAGCCGAGCTCGATGGCGGTCGCGACCTTCAGCCGGGAGTCGGCGCGCACCTCCTTGAGGTCGGTGGCGAGCACGCGCTCGATCAGATCGAGGCCGCCGGATTTCAGGTTTGCGAGCCGCACGGTGGCATCGACGATCGGCTGAAACACGATCTTGTCGATGAAGACGTTGTCCTTGTTCCAGTAGTCGGCGAATCTCTCGAACACAATGCGGTCCTGCTGCACGCGCTCGACGAACTTGTAAGGGCCGGCGCAGACCGGGCGGAGGCCGAACTTGTCGCCGGCCTCCTTGGCAGCCTTCGGCGACATCATCATGCCGGCGCGGTCGGTGAGCTGAGCGAGCAGCGGCGAGAACGGCGACTTCAGCACCAGCTTGACCGTGAGGGGATCGACGATTTCGACGCGATCGACCGAGGCGAGCTCCGGCTTGCGGAACGAGCCGGGGAACGTCAAATGCCGTTCCAGCGAGAATTTTGCGGCCTCGGCATCGAACGGCTCACCGTCGTGGAATTTCACGCCGGGCCGCAGCTTGATGACAAGCGCCTTGCCGTCGTCGGCGGTTTCGCTCGAGAGCGCCAGCTGCGGCACGATGTTGAGCTTCTCGTCGATGTCGAACAGCTTGTCGCAGAAGGAGGAGAACACAATGCGGCCGACATAGGTGCGCGCCATCGTGGGGTCGAGGATATCGGGGTCCTCGGCTAGACCGATGCGCAACGTGGTCTGGGCTTGCGCGGCTCCAATCGACACCAGGACAGCGGCGGCCGTTGCGGCCAGGCGAAACATCTTCATCGGATAATCCCCATTGCTTCGGCTATTTCGTTGCGGACGCGGCGCACTGTATACCAACCCCGGCGGAGCTGCTGCCTTTCGTCTTTTGGCTGAAGGCCGCGACCAGCTTTGCAAGCGCCGGAGAAAACCCGCCGGCGGTGGGTAGAATGGCGTCGGCAGACGGCAGCTCCGCGGTGCGGTGACAGGCGGTGGCATGGCCGGTGCGGTCAGCTAGAAGCGCAGGCGCCTCATTGCGGCAGCGCTCGATCACGAACGGGCAGCGGGTGTGAAAGCGGCAGCCGGCGGGCGGATTGAGGGCGCTCGGGATTTCGCCCTCCAGCAGCACCGTCGTCCGTTTCGCCTTCGGCTGCGGCAGCGGGATCGCGGACAGCAATGCGCGGCTGTAGGGATGGCGCGGCGCGGCGAACAGCGCGTTAGCTTCGGCCGTCTCGACGATCTGGCCGAGATTCATCACCGCGACGTGGTCGGCGATGTGCTTGACCACGGCAAGGTCGTGCGAGACGAAGATGTAGGCGAGGCCAAGCCGGTCCTGGAGCTCGCGTAGCAGATTGAGGATCTGCGAGCGGATCGAGACGTCGAGCGCCGAGACCGGCTCATCGCAGATGATGAGCTTCGGCTCAACCGCGAGCGCGCGGGCGATCGCGATGCGTTGGCGCTGGCCGCCGGAGAATTCATGCGGATAGCGCCGGGCGAGGCGCGGCTCCAGCCCGACCAGCCGCAGCAGTTCGGCGACGCGCTCGGCCCGCCGCGCCGGCGGCACCAGATCGTGCAGCGCCAGCGGCTCGGTCAGGATCTGGCCGACTGTCATGCGCGGATTGAGCGAGGCGTAGGGATCCTGGAAGATGATCTGCGCCTCGCGGCGGAAGGCGCGCAAGGTCCCGGCGTCGAGCGCCAGCAGGTCGCGGCCGTCGAAGCGAATCATACCAGCGTCTGGCTCGATCAGCCGCAGCACCAGGCGGCTGACGGTGGACTTGCCGCAACCGGATTCGCCGACCAGGGCCAGCGTCTTGCCGGCCTCCAGCGAGAAGGACACGCCATCGACCGCCTTGACGTGCGCCAGCGCGCGGCCGAGCAGCGAGCGCTGAGCGACGAAATGCTTGACCAGGCCTTCGACTTCGAGGAGCGCCATCACGACACCAGCAATTCGAGCGGCGCGCGGATGCAGCGCGAGAGGTGGCCGTCGCTGAGTTCGACCAGTGGCGGCGGCACCTTGGTGCAGGCGTCGAGCACGAAGGGGCAACGCGCGGCGAAGCGGCAGCCGGCGGGCGGCTGTGCCATGTTCGGCACCATGCCTTCGATCGTCGCAAGCTGCTCGGCGCGGTGGTCGAGCCGCGGGATCGAGCCGAGCAGGCCGACCGTGTAGGGATGCTGCGGCGCGGAGAACAACTCGTCGACCGGCGCCCGCTCGACGATCTCGCCGGCGTACATCACCGCGACCTCGTCGCAGACCTCGGCGACGACGCCGAGATCGTGGGTGATCAAGATGATCGCGGCGCCGCTCGCGGCCTTCAGCTCGCGCATCAGCTCCAGGATCTGGGCCTGCAGGGTGACGTCGAGCGCGGTGGTCGGCTCGTCCGCGATCAGCAGCCGCGGGTCGCAGGCGAGTGCCATCGCGATCATGACGCGCTGGCGCATGCCGCCGGAGAGCTTGTGTGGGTAGTCGTCAATGCGACGCTCAGGCGAAGGGATATGGACGCGGCGCAGCAGCTCGATCGCGCGCTCGCGCGCGCTCCTCCGCGAGCCGCCCCGGTGACGCAGGATCGTCTCGATGATCTGGTCGCCGATCGTAAAGCTCGGATTGAGCGAGGTCATCGGCTCCTGGAAGATCATCGCCAGCCGGTTGCCGCGCAGATCGCGCAACGTCTGGTCCGGCGTGGTCAGCAGGTCGAAGCCGTCGAAGCGGATCGCGCCACTTATTTCCGCGCTCTGCTTCGGCAGCAGGCCCATGATCGCCAGCGACGTCACGCTCTTGCCACAGCCGGATTCGCCGACCAGGCCGAGCGTCGCGCCATTGGCGACGCTGAGATCGACGCTGTCGACCGCGTGGGTGATGCGGCCGTCGTCGCCATGAAAGCGGATACGCAGATCCTTGATCTCGATGAGGGGGCTGGCGCTCATGATCGTCTCGCGCGCGCCGCTTCGATGCTGGCGTCGATGACGCTGCGATCGGTGTTGCCGGCCGGGTTCTGCCGCGTCGGCATGGAGGCGCGGAAATGCACCCAGAGCTCGTGGCTGACGCGCTCGAGCCGTTCGAGCTCACCGAGCGGATCGGAATGGTCGTCGGCGCGAATGTCGAGGGCCGGCCATTCCTCCTCGCCGTGGATCACGAGCGCGGCCGATTGCTTGCCGCGCTTGTCGCCGCCGGCGGCTTCGCCGGCGCGCATCGCTGCGAGCAGACGGCGCGGGAACGGCAGGCTGTCGCTGGCGATATAGGTCTTCGCCGTCTCGTCGAGCACGTCGGCCTCGGTGAGCATGTTGCCGGCGATCGAGAAGCCGCTGCCCGCGACGTGGCCGCACCAGTCAACGCAGTCGCGCCCGGTATGCGCGGCGATTGCGCCGCTGGCATCCATGATATGGACCTGGCGGCTCTCGCGGCCGGCATCGGTCGCCAGCAGCGTGGCGAGCACGTCGTGCGCGTTGAGGCCCTCGCGCAACAGCTTGACGCCGTCAATGCCGTAATAGGGATTGACGAAGGCCTGCGTCGCGATCGCGCCGAGGCCGGCGGCGATGTAGGGCACGCGCGCGCCGACGGCGAAGAAGCGGGTCGCAACCGCGATGCCGAACTGGCCGGTGGCAGGATCGCGCGCGATGATCGACCAAGTCATGTGCTGCCTTCAGCGTCCCGCCGCGTAGCCCTGCATGCCGCGCGGATTGGCGGCGGCGCGCCGGCGCGGACCCACGCGTGAGGCCGCGGTCAGGCGTCCCTCGGACCAGTCGGGACCGATCTCGACGATATGCCCTCGCTCGCGCAGGTTCTCGATCGTTGCCTTCGGCACACGGTTCTCGACCACGAGCACGCCGGGACGCGCGGTGCGCGGCCAGAACGAGATCGGGAAATGCTCGGAATGCCAGGCCGGCGCGTCGATGGCTTCCTGGAGATTGAGGTTACAATGGACGTGGCGCAGGAAGAACTGCGTGATCCACTGGTCCTGCTGATCGCCGCCCGGCGAGCCCCAGGCGAGGTAAGGCTCGCCGTCGCGCAGCGCCATGGTCGGCGAGAGGGTGGTGCGCGGCCGCTTGCCCGGCGCGAGCGCGGCGGGATGACCTTCCTCCAGCCAGAACATCTGAGCGCGGCTGCCGAGGCAAAAGCCGAGCTCGGGAATGATCGGCGAGGATTGCAGCCAGCCGCCCGACGGCGTCGACGACACCATGTTGCCGTCCCTGTCGATGATGTCGAAATGCACGGTGTCGCCGCGCACCTCGCCGAAGCGGCCCACGGTCGGCTCGCCGGCGCCGAGCGCGCCGACCGCCTCGCGCTGGCCCTCCGCGCGGCGCAGCTTGACGACACCGCCGAAGCCCTCGACAGAACCAGGGATGAAATCGAGCGAAGCCTTGTCGGTGACGAGCTTGCGGCGCTCGTCGTTATAGGTATCCGACAGCAGCGTTTCGATCGGGATCTCGTTGAACTTGGGATCGCCGTAGAATTTTTCGCGATCAGCAAAGGCGAGCTTGGCGCATTCGATCTGGAGATGGATGAACTCCGGCCCTGTCGGGTCGAGGCCGTCGAGCGCAAAGCCCTTCAGCAGCGCGAGCTGCTGCAGCGTGACCGGGCCCTGGCTCCATACGCCGGCCTTGCAGACCGTGTAGCGGCCGTAATCGTAGGTGAGCGGCGCCTCGACTGTCGGCTGCCAGCGCGCCATGTCGTCGGCGGAGAGCACGCCGCGATGTGGCGAGCCGCTGACGTCCATCACCTCCTGGGTTCGGCAGAACTTGTCGACGGCTTCCGCGACGAAGCCTTGCGACCAGGCTTTGCGCGCGCGCTCGATCTCCGCATCGCGGCCACCGCCGCCGCTTTCCGCCTCGCTCAGGATCCGGGCGTAGGTCGCAGCCAGTGTCTTGTTGGTGAACAGCGTGCCTGGCTTCGGCACTTCACTGTTCGGGAGGTAGACCGCGGCGGACGTCGGCCAGTGCTTGCGGAACAGCTGCTCGACGGTCTGGATCGTGGCGCAGGCGCGCTCGACCAGCGGATAGCCGTCGCGGGCGTAGGAGATCGCCGGCTCCAGCACGTCGCGCAGGCGCATCGTGCCATAGTCGCGCAGCAGCATCATCCAGGATTCGAAGGTGCCGGGAACGCAGGCGGCGAGCAGGCCCGTGCCCGGCACCATGTCGAGGCCTTCGCTTCTATAATGCGCGATGGTGGCCCGCGCCGGCGCCGGGCCCTGACCGCAGATCACCTCGGTACGGCCGCGCTTGACGTCATGCACGATGATGGGCACGTCGCCGCCGGGACCGTTCAGATGCGGCTCGACCACCTGGAGCGTGAAGGCGGTGGCGACGCCGGCATCGAAGGCATTGCCGCCCTTTTCCAGGATGGCCATGCCCACGGCCGTCGCAATCCAGTGCGTGGTGGCGACGACCCCGAACGTGCCCTCGATCTCGGGCCTCGTCGTGAACGGATCGGGATTGATATTACTGCCCATGGGACTTCACCACCTTATTTCCGGCGCGTGCAATTGATCACAGGGCCACGCCGCTTCCAAATGCGCAGGCTGCATGGCACGCGCGCGTCACGCCGGGACCGGCGCGGTGTTGACCGCATGGCAGGCGACGCCGTCGATCAGTTCCGGAGTCTCCTTGCGGCAGAGATCGAACGCCAGCGGACAGCGCGGATTGAAGGCGCAGCCGGAGGGCGGATTGATCGGGTTGGGGATCTCGCCCTTGACCGGAATGCGCTGGCGGCCGCTCATGGCAAGATCAGGCACGGCGCCCAGCAGCATCTTGGTGTAAGGCATGCGCGGATTGGCGAACAGCTCGCGTCCGTCCGCAATCTCGACGATACGGCCGAGATACATCACGCCGACGCGGCTCGCCATGTGGCGCACCACGGCGAGGTTGTGGCTGATGAACATGTAGGTCAGGCCGAACTTGTCCTGGAGGTCGCGCATCAGGTTCAGGATCTGCGCCTGCACGGAGACGTCGAGCGCCGAGGTCGGCTCGTCGCAGACGATGAATTCGGCGTCGGACGCGAGCGCGCGCGCGATCGCGATGCGTTGGCGTTGGCCGCCGGAGAATTCGTGCGGATATTTCAGCCGGTCGTCCGGATGCAGGCCGACGAGGCTGAGCAGCTCGCCGACGCGAGCCTGGATGTCGCGCTCGCCCTGGATCAGGTCGAAGGCACGGATCGGCTCGGAGATGATGGCATCGACCCGGAAGCGCGGGTTCAGGCTCGCATAGGGATCCTGGAAGATCATCTGGATGCGCCGGCGCAGCTTCCGCCGCGCTGGCGCCTGCCGCGGGTCGGTCATGGAGACGCCGTCGATCAGCACGTCGCCGGCGCTTGGCGGCAGCAGGCCGACGACCATGCGTGCCACCGTGGTCTTGCCGGAGCCGGACTCGCCGACCAGGGCAAACGTCTCGCCCTTCCTGATGTCGAAGGTAACGTGATCGACTGCCTTGAGATATTCGAGATGTCCGCCTTCAAGCACGCGGTTGAGCCAGGGTTTCGAGACGTCGAAGACGCGGCGCAGGTTTGTGGCCTGGACGAAGGGAGCACTCATGCCACGCTCTCCGCCGGCACGTCGTCATAGAGGTGGCAGGCCACCGATTGCGCGCCGCGCGGCAGCGGCTCCGGCCGATCGACACGGCAACGATCGAAGGCGAAGGCGCAGCGCGGATTGAACGAGCAGCCGCGCGGGATCGCCGACAGGCGCGGCATCGAGCCCGGGATCTGCACCAGGCGCTTGTCCTCGCCCGCAAGCGTCGGGATCGCGCCCATCAGGCCCTTGGCATAAGGATGCAGCGGATTCTTCACGACGTCCTGCACCGGGCCGATCTCGGCGACGCGGCCGGCATACATCACCGCGACGCGGTCGGAGGTTTCGGCGATCACGCCCATGTCGTGCGTCACCAGCATCACCGCGGTGCCGTGGTCGCGTCCGAGCCGCTTGATCAGCGAGATGATCTGGGCCTGCACGGAGACATCGAGCGCGGTGGTCGGCTCGTCCGCGATGATCAGCTCGGGCTCGGCACAGATCGCGAGCGCGATCACGACGCGCTGGCGCATGCCACCAGAAAACTCGTGGGGATAGCCGTCGATACGCTTTTCCGGCGCGGGAATGCCGACTTCGGCGAGCAGGTCGATGGCGCGGCGGCGGGCGGCCGACTCGGACAGATTGAGGTGGGTGCGGATCGTCTCCACGATCTGGTCGCCGACCTTGTACAGCGGATTGAGCGACGTCAGCGGATCCTGGAAGATCATGCCGATGCGCTTGCCCCTGATGCGGCGCATCTCCTCCGGCGGCAGATTGTCGATGCGCAGGCCCGCGAGACGAATCTCGCCGCCGGCAATGCGGCCGGGCGGATCGATCAGGCCGATCACCGCTAGGCCGGTGACGGACTTTCCGGCTCCGGACTCGCCGACGACGCCGAGCACCTCGCCCTTGGCAATGTCGAAGGAGACGCCGTCGATGGCGCGCAGCGTGCCGCGGCGGGAGGCAAACTCCACGTGAAGATCGCGCACGGAAAGGACGGGTTCGGTCATGGACGAGGCGTATTCATCGAAGCTTCGGATTGAGCGCGTCGCGCAGCCAGTCGCCGAGCAGATTGATCGATAGGATCAGCGTTGCGAGCGCGAGCCCCGGGAAGGCGACGATCCACCATTCGCCGGCGAACAGATAATTGTTGCCGATGCGGATCAGCGTGCCGAGCGAGGGCATGGTGTCGGGCAGGCCGACGCCGAGGAAGGACAGCGTCGCCTCGGTGATGATGGCGAGCGCAAGGTTGATTGTGGCGATGACCAGAATCGGGCCCATCGTGTTCGGCAGCACGTGCCGCAGCATGATCTTCGGCGCCGGCAGGCCGATCAGCTGTGCGGCGGCGACGTAGTCCTTGTTCTTCTCGACCATCACGGAGCTGCGCACCGTCCGGGCATAGCCGACCCAGAAGCTCAGGCCGATCGAGATCACCAGCACCACCAGCATGCTGGTGGCGTCCAGCCGGTTGCCGAGGATCGACTTCGCGATTCCGTTGACCAGCAGCGCGATCAGGATCGCAGGGAAGGTCAGCTGCACGTCGGCGATCCGCATGATCACGCCGTCCACTGCGCCGCCGAAATAGCCGGCGATCAGGCCGAGGGCGATGCCGAGCGCGCCGGCGAAGATCACGCCGGCGACGCCGACGGCGAGCGAGATGCGCATGCCATAGAGAATCGCGGAGAACACGTCGCGGCCTTGCTCGTCGGTGCCGAGCAGGAACGGGCTCTGGCCGTCCGCGGTCCACAGCGGTGAAATCCGCGAATTCATCAATTGCAGCTGTGCCGGATCGAACGGGTTCTGCACCGCGAGCACGGATGCAAAGATCGCAAGCAGGAAGAACAGGACCGTGATGGCCGCAGCCACCATGGTGAGCTTGGAACGGCGGAACGAATAGAACAAGTCGCTGTCGAGCGTGCGGCTGAACCAGCCATGGGCGGCGTGCACCGGTTGTGCGCTTTGCTTGTCGGAATTGGAGACGACTGCGTCGGACATGCAGGTTGTCCTATGCGGCGCGACCGACGGTCGAGCGCAAGCGCGGATCGACCACCGTGTAGAGAATGTCGACCACCAGATTGATGGTGACGAAGATCAGTGAAACCATCAGCAGGTAGGCGGCCATGATCGGAATGTCGACGTTTTGCACGGCCTGGACGAACAGAAGCCCCATGCCCGGCCATTGGAACACCGTTTCGGTGATGATCGAAAATGCAATAACCGAGCCAAACTGAAGCCCGGCTACGGTAATCACCGGAATCAGCGTGTTCTTCAGCGCGTGGCCGAAATGGATGGCGCGCGTGGTCAGCCCCCTGGCGCGGGCGAAGCGGATATAGTCGGTCCGCAACACTTCCAGCATCTCCGCGCGCACCAGCCGCATGATCAGGGTCATCTGGAACAGGCCGAGCGTGATCGAAGGCATGATCAGTGCCTTCAGTCCCGACACCGTGAGCAGGCCGGTCGTCCACCAGCCGAGCTTGACCACCTCGCCGCGGCCGAACGAGGGCAACCAGCCCAATGTCACGGCGAACAGGTAGATCAGGAGAATGCCGATCAGGAAGGTCGGCAGCGAGATGCCGATCAGCGAGATCGCCTGGAATAATTTGGCCAGCACGGTATCGCGCTTGAGCGCCGAATAGACGCCCATGAGGATGCCGAAGACCATGGCAAACACGGTCGCACAGATCGCAAGTTCCAGCGTCGCGGGCATGCGCTCCATCAACAGCGTCGCGACCGGCTGGCGGAACTGGTAGGAGACGCCGAACTTGAACTGCGCCGCATCGGCGAAATAGCGCACGAACTGCACCGGCACGGGGTCGTCGAGGCCGAGCGACTTGCGCACGATCGCGCGTTCGGCGGCCGAGGTGTCGATCGAGACGATCTGGTTGACGGGGTCGCCGGCGAAGCGGAACATCGAGAACGCGATGATGCCGACGGCGAACATGACGCCGATGGCCTGAACGGCGCGGCGAAGCGTGAAAGCGAGCATGCCTTCCACTGTCCTTGGGTGAGCGTACGGCCGACGTCCTTGGCGGCCGGAAAAGAAAAGGTCCCGGAAGGCGGATGCCGCCGGGACCTCGTGTTCAACCGATCCTATTCCTTCTTGGTTGCCCAGTGGAACATGACGAGATTGTCGGCGCGCTGCGGCAGGTTCACCTTCTTCGAAACGCCCCAGGCCAGCGCCTGCTGGTGCAGCGGGATGTAGGACCAGTCCTTCATGCCGATTTCGTAGGCCTGCTTGATCAACTGGTTGCGCTTGGTGGTGTCGGCTTCGACCAGCACCTTGTCGGTGATGGCGTCGAACTCCTTGTTGCAATAGCCGCCGAGATTGGCCTCGCCGCGCGAGGATTTCGCATCGTCGCGGCAGCCCATGATGTCGTAGAGCACGTTGTGGGAATCCATCGTGCTCGGAGTCCAGCCCAAAAGGTAGAACGAGGTCTGGTAGCCGCCCTGCTTCAGCACCTTGGCGAAGTACTGCGCCTTCGGTTGCGCCAGGAGATTGATCTTGACGCCGATGCGGGCGAGCATGCCGACCACGGCCTGGCAGATCGCGGCGTCGTTGACGTAGCGATCGTTCGGGCAGTCCATGGTGACCTCGAAGCCGTCGGGGTAACCGGCTTCGGTCAGGAGCTTCTTGGCGCCGTCAGGATCGAATTTCGGCCGCGTGAACTCCTTGGACAGCACGAACAGTTCCGGCGCGATCATCAGCGCGGACGGCGTCGACAGCCCGCGCATCACGCGCGTCTTGATCAGCTCGATGTCGATCGCCTTGTAGAAGGCCTCGCGGACGCGGACGTCCTTGAACGGGTTCTTGCCCTTGATGTTGGAGTAGAGCAGCTCATCGCGCATCTGGTCGAAGCCGATGAAGATGGTGCGCAGCTCCGGCCCCTTCAGCACCTGAGCGTTCGGGCTGGAATCGACGCGGGAGATGTCCTGGATCGGAACCGGCTCGATGACGTCGACTTCGCCCGAGAGCAGGGCGGCGACGCGGGTGGCGTCGGAAGCGATCGGGGTAAAGATGATCTCCTTGAGATTGCCCTCGACCTTGCCCCAGTAATTGGGATTGGCCTTGAACACCGTCTTCACGCCGGGCTGATGGCTTTCAATGATGAAGGGACCGGTGCCGTTCTCGTTCAGTGAGGCATAGCTCGGCGTGGTCGCCGCCACCGGCGTCGGATCGACGACGTTGTTCTCCTCGGCCCATTTCTTGTTCATGATGTACCAGACATCCCACGCGTTGTGCAGGATGGGATTGGGCGAGGGCAGGACGAAGTCGACCGTGTAGTCGTCGACCTTCACTACCTTGACGTCGGGCGCAAGGCGGGTCTGCATGTTCGACCCCTTCTTGCGGACGCGATCGGCCGAGAACACCACGTCGTCGGCGGTGAATGGGTTGCCGTTGTGGAATTTCACGCCCTTGCGCAAATGGAAGCGCCAGCGGGTCGGCTCCGGGGTTTCCCAGCTTTCCGCCAGTGCCGGAATGATCTTGAGATCCTTGTCGCGCGCGGTGAGGCCCTGATAGACGTGGCCGAGATGGGCGTGGGTGGTGCTCTCGTTCAGGGTATAGGGGTCGAGCGACTTCAGGTCACCCTGGTTGGCATAACGTAGCGTCTGGCTGGTCGCTGGCGAGACCGCCAACGCAAGCGTACCTGCGAGCGTCGCCGCAAACAGACTTTGACCGATTGACATTCTTGACCCTCTCCACACTGCCGCGCCGGTGATTTTTGATTGTTCGGCGGGGCTGACCGATCCATGTTGCCCAGAGTTCTCGACCCGTGCAAGCGTCATTCCAGCAAGGAACGCGCCAAGTTGCACCGCTGTGCAGCAATGCTGCCCGGCGTCCCCCGGGGCCGGCCGGCGAGCTTCTGCGCGGGTCGCGGGCCAGCCAATTTGATTGATTGACCATACGAGCCGATTGGGGAAGCCGATCCCAGCGGCTTCCCCTCAGGTCGCTTGCCTTGCAGACCTTCTCGCGGTGATACTCCGACGGGCCGCTCGAATCTCATCTGGAGGGGACATGAAGGTTAACATCGAAATCGACTGCACCCCCCTTGAGGCCCGCCAGTTCTTCGGTCTGCCCGATGTGGGGCCGATGCAGACGGCCGTGATGGACAAGCTGCAGCAGCAGGTTCTCAGCAACATCGAGAAGGTCTCGCCGGAATCGCTGATCCAGAGCTGGTTCACCTTCGATCCCAAGATCGCCGAGCGGTTTCAGGACATGTTCGTCGCGATGGCCGGCCTCGGCGGCACCCGCAGCGGCGACAAGAAAAAATAGTGCCGCCCGAGCCGGACGGGGCGCTTCAAGAAGGCCGGCTTCGTCCGCCGAGTCTCGGCCTGCTGCTCGCCGAGGCCCGTGGGCTATTCGAGTTGAATGCGAGCCTCTTGCTGTCGCCGCTCCTGATGCGGGCGCCGCGGGGCGATGGCCATCCGGTGCTGGCGCTGCCGGGCTTTCTCGCCAGCGACCTCTCCATGGTGCCGATACGGCGCTATCTCAGCGAGCTCGGTTATGCGGCGCATGCCTGGCGGATGGGCCGCAATCTCGGCGGGCTCGGGCGAATGCGGGATTCGCTGCGCATGCGCTTGGCCGAAATCCATGCCGCCACGGGACGCAAGGTCAGCCTGGTCGGGTGGAGTCTCGGCGGCGTCTATGCCCGCGATCTCGCGCTTTGGGCGCCGGACAAGGTCCGCTACGTCGTCACGCTCGGCAGCCCTTTTGCCAACGATGTGCGGGCGACTCACGCGACGCGGCTCTATGAGACGTTATCCGGCGAGAAGGTGGAGGACTATGCGGAAGCGCGCGAGGCGATTGCCGGCGATCTGCCGGTGCCGGCAACGTCGATCTATTCGCGCGCCGACGGCGTCGTGAACTGGCGGACCTGTGTGCTGCGCCCCTCCGACCGTGCCGAGAACATCGAGGTGCACCTGGCGAGCCATATTGGGCTTGGCGTGAACCCGGCGGTGCTGTGGGCCGTGGCGGATCGCCTGGCGCAACCGGAGGGAGACTTCCGGCCATTTGACCGGGCGGGGCCGTTTGCCATTGCATATGCCCCGCCGGACCGGGCAGTATCGGCCTGACGAGAAGCGCCGCCAAGGCGCCCGTCGAATACTCGGGAGGGAACCATGGCTGACGGTAAGAAGCTGTCGTCGCTTGACGCGTCGTTTCTCTATCTGGAAACACCGGAGATGCCGATGCATGTCGGCAGCATGGCGATCTTCCGCCTGCCTGACGACTACAAGGGCGATTTCTTCGAAGAGTTCAAGGCGATGATCGTCTCGCGCCTGCACATCGCGCCGATTCTCAAGGCGCGGCTGGAGAAGGCGCCGCTCGACATCGATCATCCCTCCTGGGTCGAGGACGACCAGTTCGACATCGACCGCCACATCTTCCGGGCAAGCCTGCCGCAGCCGCGCGACCGCGCCACGCTCGAGCGCATCGTCGGCTGGATGCATGCCAAGCTGCTCAACCGCGCCCGTCCGCTCTGGGAGTTCTACGTGTTCGAGGGCATGAAGGACAACGAGGTCGGGCTCTATTCCAAGATGCACCATGCCGCGATCGATGGCGGCGCCGGTGCGGCGCTGACCAACATGATCTACGACATCTCGCCGATCCCGCGGAAGGTCGATCCGCCGACCGCGGGCAGCAAGCCCGGGCAGGAGCCGCGCGACATCGCCGCCAACCTGCTCGACTCCTATCAGCAGCTGTTCAGCCAGCCGCTGGAGGCTTCGCAAGCGGCGAAGAACCTGCAGCTGCCCCGCACCGGCAAGAGCGATATCGGCTCGATCCTGTTCGACAACGCTATGTACCAGATCGAGAGCGCGGTGCGCTTCGCCGGCAACATCCCGACCGTGCTCAAGAGCGTCTCCGACGTGCTCGGCAAGATCGCCGATCCGAAGTCGCGCGAGAGCCTTGCCAGCATGGTGTCGCCGCCGACCATGCTCAACAAGACGATCTCCTCGGAGCGGAGCTTTGCCGGCGTATCGATCCCGCTGTCGCGGGCGAAGGCGCTGGCCAAGCAGGCCGGCGGCAAGCTCAACGACGTGGTGCTGGCGCTCGCCTCCGGCGTCGTCCGCCGCTATCTCCTGCGATACGGCACGCTGCCGGCGAAATCCCTGACCGCAGCGGTGCCGATCTCGCTGCGGGAGGAGGGCAACACCGAGGCCAACAACCAGGTGTTCGGCATGATCTGCTCGATCGCCACCAACATCGAGGATCCCAAGGCGCGGCTGGAAGCGATCATCGCGCAATCAACCAAGTCCAAGGAGATGTCGCATCCTTTGCGGGCTTTGATGCCGCAGGTCTCCAACATCTCGATGCTGGGCGCGCCGATCATGGTGCAGATTCTGGCGCTGCTCTACAGCCGCTCGAACCTCTCCGACGTGCTGCCGCCCGCGGCCAACATCACCGTGTCCAACGTGCCCGGGCCGCGGCAGACGCTCTATGCCGCCGGTGCCGAGCTCTTGCACATCTTCCCGGTGTCTATCTCGACCCACGGGCAGGCACTCAACATCACCGTGCAGAGCTATCGCGACCAGCTCGATTTCGGCTTTATCGTCGGTGCCAACATCATTCCGCATGTGCAGGTGATGTGCGACATGCTGCCTGAGGAATTCGCCGCGCTGGAGGCGGCGTACACGCCGCCGGCCGCTGATATCAAGGGCGCCGCCGAGTAAGGACTTTGCAATGATTGAAATGCCGCCGCTCAAGTTCGCGACGACGAACGGAATCCGCATGGGCTATTACGAGGCGGGCCCGTCCGATGACAAACCGCCGGTCGTGCTGTGCCACGGCTGGCCGGAGCTCGCATTCTCCTGGCGTCACCAGATCAAGGCACTAAGCGAGGCCGGCATCCGCGTGGTCGCGCCCGACCAGCGTGGCTACGGCGCGACCGACCGGCCCGAGCCGGTCGAAGCCTATGACATGGAGCACCTGACCGGCGATCTCGTCGGTCTGCTCGATCATCTCGGGATCGACAAGGCGATCTTCGTCGGCCACGACTGGGGCGGCTTCGTCGTCTGGCAGATGCCGCTGCGGCATCCCACGCGCGTCGCCGGAGTCGTCGGCGTCAACACCCCGCATTGGGACCGCATGCCGATCGACCCGATCGCGCTGTTTCGCCAGCGTTACGGTGACCAGATGTACATCGTCCAGTTCCAGGATCCCGCGCGCGAGCCGGACAAGATCTTCGGCAGCCGCGTCGAGCAGACCTTCGACGCCTTCATGCGCAAGCCGCTGGCAAAGCCGGCGGCGAAACCGGACGAGCCGCCGATCGCGGGTGTCGGCGCCTCGTCGAAGACCAACCTGGCTTTCCCGCAGATGATTGCGGCGTACGACGCCAAGGTCGATCCGCGCACGCCGATCCTGTCGGCTGATGAGAAGAAGGTGTTCGTCGACACCTTCACGAAGACCGGCTTCACCGGCGGCATCAACTGGTACCGCAACTTCACCCGCAACTGGGAGCGCGCCGAGGGGCTGGACCACCACATCCACGTGCCCTCGTTGATGATCATGGCGGAGAATGATGCCGTGCTGCCGCCCTCGGCGGCCGACGGCATGGAGAAACTGATCGATGACCTCGAGAAGTATCTGGTGAACGACAGCGGCCATTGGACGCAACAGGAGAAGCCGGAGGAGGTCAGCGCCAAGCTGATCGAATGGCGGAGAAGGCGGTTTGGCTAGCGCTCGTCATTGGGAACGCGTCATTGCGAGGAGCGAAGCGACGAAACAATCCAGACTGCCTCCACGGATACATTTCTGGATTGCTTCGCTTCGCTTGCAACGACGACATTGAGGCAGGGGGACTACATTTCGATGTCATCCAAGAACCGTCTGGACCCGATTCCGCAGCCGCCGACCAAGCCAGTGGTCGGCAATATGCTGTCGCTGGACGCGGCCGCTCCCGTGCAGCACCTGACGCGGCTTGCCAAGGAGCTCGGGCCGATCTTCTGGCTCGACATGATGGGCTCGCCGATCGTCGTCGTCTCCGGCCACGATCTCGTCGACGAGCTCTCCGACGAGAAGCGGTTCGACAAGACGGTGCGCGGCGCGCTGCGGCGCGTGCGTGCGGTCGGCGGCGACGGCCTCTTCACCGCCGACACCCGTGAGCCGAACTGGAGCAAGGCGCACAACATCCTGCTGCAGCCTTTCGGCAACCGCGCCATGCAGTCCTATCACCCGAGCATGGTCGACATCGCCGAGCAGCTCGTCCAGAAATGGGAGCGGCTCAACGCCGACGACGAGATCGACGTCGTCCACGACATGACCGCGCTGACGCTGGATACGATCGGCCTGTGCGGCTTCGAGTACCGCTTCAACTCGTTCTACCGGCGCGACTACCATCCTTTCGTCGAGTCACTGGTACGATCGCTCGAAACCATCATGATGACGCGCGGCCTGCCGTTCGAGCAGCTCTGGATGCAGAAGCGGCGGAAGACGCTGGCCCAAGACGTCGCTTTCATGAACAAGATGGTCGACGAGATCATCGCCGAACGCCGCAAGAGCGCGGAAGGCATCGACGACAAGAAGGACATGCTGGCCGCGATGATGACCGGCGTCGACCGTTCCACCGGCGAGCAGCTCGACGACGTCAATATCCGCTACCAGATCAACACCTTCCTGATCGCGGGGCACGAGACGACCAGCGGCCTGTTGTCCTACACGCTCTATGCGCTGCTCAAGCATCCGGAGATTCTCAAGAAGGCCTATGACGAGGTCGACCGCGTCTTCGGCCCCGACGTCAACGCCAAGCCGACCTATCAGCAGGTGACGCAGCTCACCTACATCACGCAGATCCTGAAGGAGTCGCTGCGGCTGTGGCCGCCGGCGCCGGCCTACGGCATCTCGCCGCTGAACGACGAGACCATCGGCGGCGGGCAGTACAAGCTCAGGAAGGGAACGTTCGTCACCATCCTGGTGACGGCGCTGCATCGTGATCCCAGCGTGTGGGGTCCCAACCCCGACGCCTTCGACCCCGAGAATTTCAGCCGCGAGGCGGAGGCAAGACGGCCGATCAATGCTTGGAAGCCGTTCGGCAACGGCCAGCGCGCCTGCATCGGCCGCGGCTTCGCCATGCACGAGGCAGCGCTCGCGCTCGGCATGATCCTGCAGCGCTTCAAGCTGATCGACCACCAGCGCTACCAGATGCACCTGAAGGAGACGCTGACCATCAAGCCGGAAGGCTTCAAGATCAAGGTGCGGCCGCGCGCCGATCGCGAGCGCGGCGCTTATGGCGGGCCCGTTGCGGCTGCGTCCTCGGCGCCAAAGGCGCAGCGTCCGCCCACCACGCGGCCCGGCCACAACACGCCGATGCTGGTGCTCTACGGCTCCAATCTCGGCACCGCCGAGGAGCTCGCAACGCGCATGGCCGATCTTGCCGAGATCAACGGTTTTGCCGTGCATCTCGGCCCGCTCGACGACTATGTCGGCAAGCTGCCGCAGGAGGGCGGCGTGCTGATCATCTGCGCCTCCTATAACGGCGCGCCGCCCGACAATGCGACGCAGTTCGTCAAATGGCTCGGCGAGGATCTGCCGAAGGATGCCTTTGCCGGTGTGCGCTACGCCGTGTTCGGCTGCGGCAACAGCGACTGGGCCGCGACCTATCAATCGGTGCCGCGCTTCATCGACGAGCAATTGTCGAAGCATGGTGCGCGCGCGGTCTATCCGCGCGGCGAGGGCGATGCCCGCAGCGATCTCGACGGCCAGTTCCAGAAATGGTTCCCCGCCGCCGCGCAAGTCGCGACCAAGGAGTTCGGCATCGACTGGAATTTCACCCGCACCGCCGAGGACGATCCGCTCTATGCAATCGAGCCGGTCGCGGTGACCGCCGTCAACACCATCGTCGCCCAGGGCGGCGCAGTGGCGATGAAGGTGCTGGTCAATGACGAGCTCCAGAACAAGTCCGGCGCGAATGCTTCCGAGCGCTCGACGCGCCACATCGAGGTGCAGCTGCCGGCCAACCTCAGCTACCGCGTCGGCGATCACCTCAGCGTCGTTCCGCGCAACGATCCTACGCTGGTTGATTCAGTTGCCCGCCGCTTCGGCTTTTTGCCGGCCGATCAGATCAGGCTTCAGGTGGCCGAAGGCCGGCGCGCGCAATTGCCGGTCGGCGCGGCCGTATCGGTTGGTCGCCTGCTCAGCGAGTTCGTCGAGCTCCAGCAGGTCGCGACCCGCAAGCAGATCCAGATCATGGCCGAGCACACCCGCTGCCCCGTCACCAAGCCGAAGCTATTGGCCTTCGTCGGCGAGGAAGCGGAACCGCTCGAGCGCTATCGCGGTGAGATCCTCGCCAAGCGCAAATCGGTGTTCGACCTGCTGCTCGAATATCCGGCTTGCGAACTACCGTTCCACGTCTATCTCGAAATGCTGTCGCTGCTGGCGCCGCGCTATTACTCGATCTCGTCCTCGCCGTCGGTCGACCCCGCGCGTTGCAGCGTCACGGTCGGCGTGGTCGAAGGTCCGGCTGCCTCCGGCCGCGGCACCTACAAGGGCATCTGCTCGAACTATCTCGCCAATCGGCGGGCGGGCGATACGATCTATGCCACCGTGCGCGAGACCAAGGCGGGCTTCTGCCTGCCGGACGATCCTTCCGTGCCTGTTATCATGATCGGTCCGGGCACGGGACTTGCGCCGTTCCGCGGCTTCCTCCAGGAGCGCGCCGCGCGCAAGGCGAAAGGGGCCGCGCTCGGCCCGGCCATGTTGTTCTTCGGCTGCCGCCATCCCGACCAGGATTTTCTTTACGCGGAGGAGCTGAAGGCGCTCGCGGCGAGCGGCATCACCGAGCTGTTCACGGCGTTCTCGCGCGCGGACGGACCGAAGACCTATGTGCAGCATGTGCTTGCCGCGCAGAAGGACAAGGTCTGGCCGCTGATCGAGCAGGGCGCGATCATCTATGTGTGCGGCGACGGCGGCAAGATGGAGCCGGACGTGAAGGCGGCGCTGGTTGCGATCCACCGCGAGAGGAGCGGCAGTGATGCTGCGGCAGGCGCGCGTTGGATCGAGGAGATGGGCGCGAACAACCGCTATGTGCTGGACGTCTGGGCGGGAGCGTAGCCGCAGATCGTGGGGTGGGTTAGCCCCGCGGATTGCGCGAAGCGCAAACCGCTAGGCGTAACCCACCAATTCTGTCCGAGCGGTGGGTTTCGCCTTCGGCTAACCCACCCTACAATCCTGTTCGTGCTAAGCATTCCCATGATTCCCTGGGAAAAGATCGACACCGCCAAGATCCCCGGTTCCGACGAGGAGCTCCGCCTGATGCGGCGGGGCAAGGAGTTCTCCATCAAGCTCGGCACCAACGAGCTGATGAACAGCCGCCTGTCGGGGTCGGAAGCGGCGCTGGCAACCCTTGCCGCGAAGCAGATCGAGAAAGTCGCAAAGCCCGTCGTTCTCATCGGCGGTCTCGGCATGGGTTTTACGCTACGCGCGGCGCTGGCCGTGCTCGGAGCCCAGGCGAAGATCGTGGTCTCCGAGTTGGTGCCGTCGGTCGTCGCCTGGGCGCGAGGCCCGATGGCCGAGGTCTTCGGCGATAGCCTCGATGATGCCAGGGTGAGCATTCGCGAGATCGATGTCGGTGAAATCATCCGGGCGAAGCGTTCGGCCTTCGACGCCATCCTGCTCGACGTCGACAACGGGCCCGAAGGGCTGACCCGGAAGGGCAATGACGCGCTCTACGATGCGAGCGGGCTGCAGGTTGCGAAGACGGCGCTGCGGGCGGGAGGCGTGCTGGCCGTCTGGTCGTCGGGACCCAATCCGCCGTTCACAGGGCGCCTCAAGCGCGCCGGCTTCGACGTCAACGAAGTCAACGTTCGCGCCACCGGCAGAGGCGGCGGCGCGCGCCACGTGATCTGGATCGCGCGGAAAGGCGCGCCTCGAGGCTAGAACATCGTGTTGCCGTTCGCCGGGTTTTCAGGAATCTCCTGAATGACGTCCCAATGCTCGACGATCTTGCCGTTCTCCAGCTTGAAGATGTCGACGATCGCGCGGCCCCTGGTGCCGGGCTCGCGAACGGAGTGGACGTGCAGGATGACGAAGTCGCCCTCCGCGAAGCTGCGCTTGATCTCGCTGCGCGAGTTCGGAAACTTCTCGCGCAGGAAGCCGATGAACTTCCGGAAGCCCTCCGGCCCGTCGGGAGCGGTTGGATTGTGCTGGACGTAACGGTTGCCGACATAGGCGAGGGCGGCGTCGGCGTCCTTCTGATTGAGGCCCTTCTCATAGAAGGCCAGCACAGTTTGGCGGTTGGCTTCTTCCTGCGCGCTGGCCGCCATCGCGGCGCCGCCGGCGAGAGACAACATGAGAATGGAAGCGGCCATTGCCGCCGATCGAATGATGAAGTGCATGTGAGCTCCGAGAGGCCGCAGCCTCTGTCTGGCGTCTGAGACGGTCTGTATAGCCTTCATCGGAACCCGCGTTAAGACAGGCACCGGCTGCTCACATGGTCACCTGGAGGAGACCGGCCGGCCTAGGCCGCCTGCGCCGCCGCGCCATGCGCGTGCTTGTCGATCGCGTCGATGATCTCCGGCCAGAAGCGCATGGGCAGCGCGTGGCCCATGCCCTCGATCATCAGCAGCTTTGCGTTCGGGATCGACGCGGCCGTGTCCTTGCCGCCTTCGGGGCGGACCAACGGATCGACGGTGCCGTGGATCACGAGCGTCGGAGCCTTCACGGCGTGCAGCCGTTCCTTGCGGCTGCCGGAGGCAAGCACGGCGCGGAGCTGACGGCCGACGCCGGCCGGATTGAGCCCGCGCGCGAACACCCGCTCGGCGCGGCCGGGGTCGAGCGCTTCCTCTTCCGGGAAATGCCCGGCGCGCAGCACCTTCCAGGTCTGGCCATAGCGGACGATGAACTCCCCCTTGCTGCGCGGCGGCGGTGCCATCAGCACCGCGGCGGCCTCGCGCGTCGGCGGCGGCACGCGCGGATTGCCCGTCGTCGACATGATCGAGGTCAGCGAGCGCACGCGGTGCGGAAACGACAGCGTCACCTCCTGCGCGATCATGCCGCCCATGGACGCCCCAACGAGATGCGCCGACTTAATGCCGAGCGCATCCATCAGCCCGACCGTGTCCTTTGCCATGTCGATCAGCTTGTAGGTCGCGGCCACCGGGATGCGCAAGAAGCGCAGCTTCAGCAGCTCGAACGGCGTCAGCCGCTTGCCGCCGGTGAGATGGCTCGACTTGCCGATGTCGCGATTGTCGAAGCGGATCACGCGGAAGCCGCGTGCGGCGAGCTGCTCGCAGAATGCATCGTCCCAATGGATCATCTGCGCCCCGAGGCCCATGATCAGCAGCAGCGGCTCGGCATTGTCGTTGCCGAAGATCTCGTAGCAGATATCGATGCCGTTGGCGCGGACGGTCTGGGGCGGTTGATGGGCGGTCACGGGTTCCTCCTGCTGACCGATGCTGTATCGCACGGTTTCATTTCACGAAGAAGCCGCGTCTCCGACGTTGCGTCGGTTGCTTGCCGGTTGACCGGCACCGCGCAACGGTGTGGTATGGCGGGACAAGAAGGGTGCAAAGCCCTCCGCATTGGGAGGACGCCGATGACCGACAAGATCACTGATCCGGTCGCCTTGTGGCAGAAGATGGTTGGCGAAATGGAGAAGGGTTTCAACTCCTTCGCGACCAAGGCGATGGAGACGCCCGAATTCTCGCAGGCCATGAACCGCGCCGGCGGCGTTGCTGCAGGTGCTCAGAAGCAATTCGGCGATCTCATGGAGAGGTACCTGATCTCGATGAACCTGCCGAGCCGCGAGCAGATGACCGGCATTGCGGAACGGCTCCAGTCGATCGAAGGCCAGCTCGGCGAGATCAAGTCGATGCTGAGCCAGATGTCGGCCACGTCGGGCGCGCCGCAACCCGGCGCCGCGCCGCGGCCACCGCGAACCAAGCGTCCGCCGTCCGAAGGCGGAGACCAAAAATGAACGCGCCGGCGGGACTTGATCTTGCCTCGATCCCGGAGCGCATCCAGTCCGAGGTGCAGCGCGCGATTCAGCGCAGCATCAAGGGCGTCGAATATTTCTCGACCTCGGGCCCCTCGCTCGGCTCTACGCCAAAGGACGTGCTGCACTCGCGCGGCACCATGAGCCTCTATCACTACCGGCCGATGTCGGACGAGATCTACCGCGTGCCGGTGCTGATCGTAATGGCAACCACCAATCGCGGCTACATCCTCGACCTCGTGCCCGGCCAGAGCTTCATCGAGTTCCTGCTGAAACGCGGCTACGACGTCTACATGCTGGACTGGAGCGCGCCGAGGCCGGAGGAGAAGAGCCTGCGCATGGAGGACTATGTCCTCGACTTCATTCCGGACTGCGTCCGCCGCGTGCAAGCCGATTCCGGCGAGCAGGACGTCTCCGTCATCGGCTATTGCTTTGGCGGCGTGCTGTCGCTGCTCTACGGCTCGATCCACAAGGACGGGCCAATGAAGAACCTGATCTGCTTCACCACGCCGATCGACTTCCGGGAGATGAAGCTGTTCTCGAACTTCTCCGACCGCCGCTATTTCGACGTCGACCACCTCGTCGACAGCGTCGGCAACGTGCCGCCGGAGATGATCCTGTCCTCGTTCGAGATGCTGCGGCCGGCCTCGCGCACGGTGAGCCAGATCCAGCTCTGGGAAAACATCTGGAACGACGAGTTCGTGAAGTCGTACCGCATGTTCGACCGCTGGGCGACCGACACGCTGCCGCTCGCCGGCGAATATTTCCGCACCATCACCAAGGACCTGATGTGGGATAACAGGCTGTTCAACGGCACCATGTCGGTCGGCGGCCGTGCGGCCAGGCTCGAGAACATCACGGTGCCGATCCTGCATGCGGTCGCCGAGCACGATCACATCGTGCCCTATGAGGCCGCCAAGCACCTGATCGCCAAGATCGGCTCGACCGACAAGGAAGAGGTGATCCTGAAGGGCGGTCACGTCTCGCTCGTCGCCGGCGCCAACGCGGTGAAGCGGCTGTGGCCGAAACTGGATTCCTGGCTGGGAAAGAGATCGACATGAGCGAGCAGCGTTCCTATCCGCGCGACGTCAAGACCGACGCGGGCGCTATCGAGATCCGCCTGATGTCGCCCGCAGACGAGGCCGCGGTGCTGGCCTTCGGCAAGGGCCTGCCGACCCACGACTTGTTGTTCCTGCCGCGCAACATCAGCGAGCCGAAGGTGCTGTCGGCCTGGGTCAAGGAAATCGAGCGCGGAGCTATTCAGAGCCTGCTCGCGGTGAGAGAGGGCAGGGTCGTTGGTTGCGGCACGCTGGTGCGCGATCCCCATTCCTGGTCGCCTCATGTCGGTGAGATCCGGATGGTGGTTTCGCCCGAGGTCCGCGGCAAGGGCGTGGGCAAAGCGCTGTCGCAGGAGACTTTTGCGCTGGCGCTCGGAGCGGGCCTGGAAAAGCTCTCGGTCCAGATGACGGTGGATCAGCAGGCGGCGATCGCCCTGTTCGAGAGCCTCGGCTTCAAGGCCGAGGCCCTGCTGCGGGACCATGTCCGGGACGTCGACGGCAAGACCCACGACATCGTCGTGCTCGGCCATAACATCGCGCAGGTCCAGGCTCAGATGGAGGCCTACGGCCTGCCTGGCGCCGTGCAGCACTAAGCAGGAGGCGTCCGACATTGGGTCCGGATCGGAACCCATTCACGTGCCCCCATGGCTACGGAAGCATCACGATGTCTCTCGTGAGAGTTGTTCACGATCTCGTGATATCGCACTGCAATATCAATATTGCGATGCACAATTAACCGTGCCATATAGGTCGTGCCCCGGGCCAATGCGGACGGGGTGAGCCCATAGCTCAAACCATTGAGGATGGAGAGAACCCCATGACCACTGAAACCAACACCGCTTTCGAGGGCTTCAAGGACGCTTTCAAGAACATCCAGAACCTGGAAGTTCCCGAGGCCGCCCGCGAATTCGTCAAGAAGACTGCCAATACCGCCAAGGACCGTGCTGCCGAGGTGTTTGCTGGCTCCGAGCGCGTGACCGCCGCCGTCGAGAACGCGGTGACCGAGTCCATCACCGAGGCCGGCAAGATCAGCCGCAACATCCAGCAGGCGATCTACGAGGACGCCGAGGCGTTCTTCTCGGGCATCGACAAGCTCGCGTCCGCCAAGTCGGTCAGCGAAGCCGTCGAGATCCAGTCGAGCCTGCTCCGCTCCCGCGGCGAAGTGTTCGTCTCGCGCGCCAAGGCGACCGCCGACTATCTCGGCAAGCTCGCCGCCAACGGTGCGAAGTCCGCTCAGGACAATTTCGCCAAGGTCTACAGCAAGACCGCCTGATCTGGCGCCTGAGCACAAACTGAATTTAAGGCCCGCTTCGGCGGGCCTTTGTTTTTGCGCCGCCGTCATTGCGAGGAGCTCGCGACAAAATTGCGTAGCAATTTTGCGCTGATGCGACGAACAATCCAAAGTCTTTGAACGATTCTGGATCGCTTCGCTCGCAATGACGAGTACTGTGATGCAGTCATGGACTCATCTGTCACCTTTTCCTTCGACGCCCCCGGCGATGCCGAACGAGCGGCCGAGCTGCGCCGCGTCAAGGCGCTGGCGACTTTGGTGCTGGCCGCGACGCTGGCACTGTTCGTCGTCGCGAAATGGCTTCTGCCCGTGCATCCCGTGTTCGGCTTCATTGCCGCCTTCGCCGAGGCCGCGACCATCGGCGGGCTCGCCGACTGGTATGCCGTGGTGGCGCTGTTCAAGCGGCCGCTCGGCCTGCCGATCCCGCACACCGCGATCATCCAGAGCAACCAGGCCCGCATCGCCGACAAGCTCGGCGAATTCATCCAGGTGCATTTCCTCGAGGCGGGTCCAGTCGAAGCCAAGCTGAAGGAGATCGACTTCGGCTCCTTCGTCGCCGACTGGTTGCGCGACCGCAAGCGCAGCGACGACCTTGCGCGCTTTGCGCTGCGGCTGTTGCCGGAGGCCGTATCCGCAACCGAAAGCTCCGGCCTGATGACCTTCATCATCCGCCGCATGTCCTCGCAGCTCCAGGCGATCGACCTCGCGCCGCTGGCGGCCGGCACGCTGCGCGGCTTCGTCGCGGAGGGACGGCATCAGATCCTGTTCGACGATCTCCTGCGCGTGATGCACGAGACCTTGAACCAGACGGAGACGATGGCGATGATCCGCGAGAAGGTGCGCGCGGAATTGCCGACCCTGCTCAAGCTCTATCGTGCCGACAAGTTTCTGGTGAACAAGATCGTGGCCTCCGCCACCGCCTTCTTCAACGAAGTGCGCAGCGACCCCAAGCATCCGTTCCGCGGCGAGTTCGACCGCATGGTGCTGAACTTCGTCGACAGGCTCGGCACCGATCAGGCCTATATCGACCGCATCGACGGCCTGAAACGCGATCTCCTGGCGCGGCCGGAGCTCGCCGATCTCGCCCGCACCGTCTGGGCCAACACGCGCTCCTTCATCGAGCGCAGCGCGAGCGGCGAGACGCAGGTGCTGCAACATCATCTCGCCGGGATGTTCGTCTCAGCCGGCGAGGCGCTCGCCAGCGATGCCGAGTTGCGCGGCGAGATCAACAAGGGTCTCGTCACCGTGCTGCGCAGCTTCGTCGCGGACCAGAAGAGCGGCGTCTCGACCTTCATCTCCGATCAGGTCAAGGCGTGGAATATGACGCAGCTGATTTCGCTGATCGAGATCAACATCGGCCGCGACCTGCAATACATCCGCTTCAACGGCTCGTTGATCGGCGGGCTCGCTGGGCTCGCGCTCTACACCGTAGAATTCCTGCTCCGATTGTTGTGACTTTTGCGTCACGGCCGTTAGCATTAACGCGCGGACCTATTGTCGCCCCGCGTCTCTCCCGCTTGAATACCAGGAACCGGCCGCCTAGCTGATTCATGTTGCGCTGCGGAACGATCCAGAAGCCGGCGAGTTGGAATCTGTCTACGCATTTGCCGGCCTCGCCGGCCTCCTTTTCAGCGATTCTTCCCAGGGGACCATTGATGACCGCTACTGCCCAAACGCTGCGTCCGCCGTCCCGTACCTTGATGTTTCTGGAAGGACGCGCGATCCACGAGTTCGGCGCATTCCTCGGCGCGCTGCCGCTGCTGAGCCTTGCGCCGCGCGGCGATGGGCATCCGGTGCTGGTGCTGCCGGGCCTCGTGGCCTCCGACACCTCCACTGGCGCGCTGCGCACGTTTCTGAGCAGCAAGGGCTATGCAGTGGCTGGTTGGCGCCAAGGCCGCAACTACGGCCTGCGGCCCGGCGTGCAGGATGCGATGCTCGGTCAGATCCGAGAGCTCAACGACACCCACGGCCGCAAGATCAGCTTGGTCGGTTGGAGCCTCGGTGGCATCTATGCGCGCCAGCTTGCCAAGATGGTGCCGGACAGCGTGCGCCAAGTGATCACGCTTGGTAGCCCCTTTGCCGGCGATCCACGCTCGACCAACGCCTGGCGCGTCTATGAATGGGCGAGCGGCCGCAAGGCCGACGAGGTTGATCCGCGTTTCGGCGGCGAGCTTGCCGCTCCGCCGCCGGTGCCGACCACCGCCATCTTCAGCCGTACCGACGGCGTCTGCGCCTGGCAAGGCTGCATGGAGAAGACGGGCGCACAGACCGAGAGCATCGAGGTCGAGAGCAGCCATTGCGGCATGGGCCATCATCCGGCCGCCGTCTATGCCGTAGCCGATCGCCTCGCGCAGAAGGAAGGCCAGTGGCGCCCGTTCGATCGCAGCGGCTGGCGTAGCGTGGTGTATCCCGATCCGCATCGGTAGCGCTCCTCTTCACCTCTCCCTGCAAGCTGGGCGAGGTCGGATGCATCGGAGATGCGATAGCGGGGAGAAGGAGAAGAGCCGTCGTCCCGCTCCACTGTCGCGCCTGCACCAAACGCGCTAAGGCTGCCGCATGGCGCATCCGCTCTCTCGTATCATCGACCAGCTCAAGCGCGAGCCCTCGCGCACCGGCTCCATCGTCATCACAGTGTTTGGTGATGCCATCGTGCCGCGTGGTGGCTCGGTGTGGCTCGGGACGCTTCTGGAATTCTTCGAAAGCCTCGACATCGTCAGCGGCGTGGTGCGCACCGCAATGTCGCGGCTTGCCGCCGACGGCTGGCTGACGCGCGAGAAGGTCGGTCGCAACAGTTTCTATCGCCTGGCCGACAAGGGCCGCCAGACGTTCGAGGCCGCGACGCGCCACATCTACGATCCGCCGCCGTCCGACTGGACCGGACGTTTCGAGCTGCTGCTGATCGGCAATGGCGAGGATCGCGACGCATCGCGCGAAGCGCTGCGCAATGCCGGCTTCGGCAGCCCGCTGCCGGGCGTATGGGTCGCGCCATCGGGCGTTCCGGTGCCGGATGAGGCCGCGGGCGCGATCCGCCTCGAAGTCTCGGCGGAAGACGACAGCGGCCGCCGTCTGCTCAGCGCGAGCTGGCCGCTCGATCGGACCGCCGATGCCTATCTGAAATTCATGAAGACGTTCGAGCCGCTGCGCGCCGCGATCGCGCGCGGCACGGATCTGTCCGAGGCCGACGCCTTCACCGCGCGGATCCTCTTGATCCACCATTACCGCCGCGTCGTGCTGCGCGATCCATTGCTGCCCGAGAGCCTGCTGCCGCCGGATTGGCCGGGCAGGGCGGCCCGCGAACTCTGCGGCGAGATCTATCGCGCGCTGCTTGCTCCGTCCGAACAATGGCTCGACAGCCATGGAACCAATGAAAAAGGGCCGTTGCCGGCCGCGCGAAAGCTGCTGGAACGAAGGTTCGGCGCCTGATCATTATGTTACAGAAATATCTTGCATGATGTAAATCTTGTTATATATTCTCTCCCAATAAACGGGAGGATGCGCATGTACACCCAGGCGCTGAACACGGCCGAGACCGCTGATCGCGATCTCGAGGACGCAGGCAAAGCTGCGCAATTCCAGGCCCGCATCGATGCCGAGGAGCGCATCGAGCCGAACGATTGGATGCCGGCGGCCTATCGCAAGACGCTCACCCGCCAGATCTCCCAGCACGCGCATTCCGAAATCGTCGGCATGCTGCCCGAAGGCAACTGGATCACGCGCGCGCCGACCTTGCGCCGCAAGGCCGCGCTGCTCGCCAAGGTGCAGGATGAATGCGGCCACGGGCTCTATCTCTATGCCGCCGCCGAGACGCTCGGCTCCTCGCGCGAGGAGCTGGTCGACGCCATGCTCGCCGGCAAGGCCAAATATTCATCGATCTTCAACTATCCGACGCTGACCTGGGCGGACATCGGCACGATCGGCTGGCTGGTCGACGGCGCCGCGATCATGAACCAGATCCCGCTGTGCCGCTGCTCCTACGGGCCTTATGCGCGCGCGATGATCCGCGTCTGCAAGGAGGAGTCCTTCCACCAGCGCCAGGGTTACGAGATCATGGTGACGCTGTGCCGCGGCTCGGAGGAGCAGAAGGCGATGGCGCAGGACGCGCTGAACCGCTGGTGGTGGCCGGTGCTGATGATGTTCGGTCCGCCCGACGCGACGAGCCAGCACAGCGACACCTCGACGAAGTGGAAGATCAAGCGCTTCTCCAATGACGAGCTGCGCCAGAAGTTCGTCGATGCCACCGTGCCGCAGGCGCAATATCTCGGCCTCACCATTCCCGATCCCGGCATGATTCAGGACGCTGACGGCCACTGGCGCTACAGCGAGATCGACTGGACCGAATTCAAGCAGGTGCTGGCCGGCAACGGCCCGTGCAATCGCGACCGCATGGCCGCGCGCCGCAAGGCACACGAGGAGGGCGCCTGGGTGCGCGAGGCGGCAGCTAGCTATGCCGCCAAGCGCGCCCAGCGTCAGACCGCCCAGGCTGCCGAATAGGAGAGCGATATGGCCACGCCGAACACGCCGCTGTGGGAAGTCTTCATTCGCAGCCGCAACGGGCTCGCGCACAAGCATGTCGGTTCGCTGCATGCAAGCGATGCGACCATGGCGCTGCAGGCCGCCCGCGACATCTACACCCGGCGCGGCGAGGGCCTGTCGATCTGGGTCGTGCCCTCCAGCGCGATCACCGCGAGCGATCCCGCCGAGAAGGGCATGATGTTCGAGCCGGCGGAATCCAAGATCTACCGGCATCCGACATTCTACGAGGTGCCGGAAGAAGTGGGGCACATGTGATGGGGATGATGTGATGTCTTGCGCCAACATCCAGGTCTCCGAAACGCCGCTGGTGCTTTACGCATTGCGCCGCGCCGACGATGCGCTGATCCTCGGTCACAGGCTGTCGGAATGGTGCGGGCATGCGCCGATGCTGGAAGAGGACATGGCACTCTCCAACATCGCGCTCGACCTGATCGGCCAGGCGCGGGAGCTCTACACCTTTGCCGCCAAGGTCGAAGGCAGGGACAACGACGAGGACAAGCTCGCTTACTTGCGCGACGTGCGGCAGTACCGCAATCTTCTCCTAGTCGAGCAACCCAACGGCGATTTTGCCCAGACCCTGGTGCGGCAATTCTTCTATTCCGCCTTCGCCGATCTCTACTGGCGCGCGATGATGAATTCGCGCGATGCGACGCTGGCGGCGATTGCTGCGAAATCGGAGAAGGAGAGCGCCTACCATCTGCGCCATGCCTCGGAATGGATTATCCGGCTCGGCGACGGCACTGAGGAGAGCCACGCGCGCACGCAAGGAGCGATCGATCATCTCTGGGCCTTTACCGGCGAGATGTTTGCCGTCGACGACGGCGAACGCGCGCTGATCCATGCCGGCATTGCCGTCGATCCCGCAAGCTTGCGCGGGCGCTGGCTGGCGACGCTCTCGGACGTCACGCGTGAAGCAACGCTCGCGCTGCCGCAGAACGAGTGGATGCAGCAGGGCGGCCGCTCCGGTCGTCACAGCGAGCATCTCGGCCACCTCCTGTCGGAGCTGCAATCGATGCAGCGGACTTTTCCGGGGCTGACATGGTGATGGTGACCGATGACGCCGCGCTGCGCCAGCGCGCCTGGGACGCCGCCGCCAGCGTGGTCGATCCGGAAATTCCGGTGCTGAGCATTGCCGATCTCGGCGTGCTGCGCGACGTCGTTCTCGACGGCGATCATGTCGAGGTCGCGATCACACCGACCTATTCGGGTTGCCCGGCCATGAACATGATCGCGCTCGAAATCGAGGTTGCGCTGGAGCGCGCCGGTTTTCAACATGCAAAGGTACGGACGGTGCTGTCGCCGGCCTGGACCACGGACTGGTTGACCGAGGACGGACGCAAGAAGCTGCGCGCCTACGGCATCGCGCCGCCGCAAGCTTCAAACTCGCGCCGCGCGCTGTTCGGCGATCAGACGGTGGCGTGCCCGCAATGCGGCTCGGACAAGACCGAGCTGCTGTCCGAATTCGGCTCGACCTCCTGCAAGGCGCTCTGGCGCTGCAAGGCCTGCCGCGAACCCTTCGACTATTTCAAGTGCCATTGACCATGTCCGCAGCCGCACCGCGCTTCCATCGCCTCGCCGTCAGGGACCTCCGCCGCGAGGCCACGGACGCCGTCTCGATGACCTTTGCCATCCCCAACGAACTCGCCGGCGATTACGCCTTCACGCCCGGCCAGTATCTGACGCTGCGCGCCACGCTCGACGGCGAAGAGGTGCGCCGCTCCTATTCGATCTGCTCCGGCCCTGACGACGGCGAGATCCGTATCGCCGTCAAGAAGGTCGATGGCGGCGCATTTTCGAGCTGGGCCGCCGAAGATCTCAAATGCGGCGACGAGCTCGACGTGATGACGCCGACCGGCCGCTTCGGTCTGGTCCCGCCGACAGATCGTGCGCGCGTTCATGTCGGCTTCGCCGCCGGCTCCGGCATCACGCCGATCCTGTCGATCGTGAAGGGCGTGCTCGCGCGCGAGCCGGGCAGCCGCTTCTTTTTGTTCTACGGCAACCGCACCACCGACAACATCATGTTCCTCGAAGCGCTCGAGGAGCTCAAGGACCGCTTCATCGATCGTCTCTCGATCTTTTACGTGCTCTCCGGCGAGGAGCAGGACATTCCGATCCTGCATGGCCGGCTCGACGGCGACAAGGTGAGGGTGCTGCTCCGCGCGCTGGTGCCGGCGGCCAGCGTCGATCACGTCTTCATCTGCGGTCCTCTTGGCATGAGCGAGGACATCGAGGCGACCTGCCGCGATCTCGGCATCGCCGACGAGCGCATCCATGTCGAGCGCTTCGTTTCCGAGTTCGGCGGCAAGCCGCGGCCGAAAAAGGCGGTTGCGCCCGACGCGCCGCCGAAGGCGATCGCCTCGCTGATCATCGACGGCAAGCGCCGCGACGTGCCCGTCGCCGAGGACGAGGCCATCCTCGATGCCGCGCTGCGCGCCGGCGTCGATCTGCCCTTCGCCTGCAAGGGCGGGATGTGCTCGACCTGCCGCGCCAAGCTGGTCGAAGGCGAGGCGCCGATGGACATCAACTATTCGCTGGAACCGTGGGAGCTCGAGGCCGGTTTTGTTCTCACCTGCCAGGCCAAGCCGTCCACCGAGCGTGTCGTGGTCGATTATGATCATGTCTGATCAGGCGTTCTGCGGCTCCGCAATGCAAATGCGTCGCAATATTTGACAGAGTGAGCCAACCAGAACAACATCATGAGCAACCGTCTGGCCGGGAGAAGCGCGTGAACGTCAAAGCCGCCCTGTCGCCTGAGGATATTGCCCGTGCCTGCGCCGAGGCGATGTGGGCCGAGGACGATGCCTCCAAGGGTCTCGGCATGGAGATCGTCGAGATCGGCCCGGGCTTTGCGACGCTCGCCATGACGGTGCGGCCTGATATGGTCAACGGCCAGCGCATCGCCCATGGCGGCTTCATCTTCACGCTCGCCGATTCCGCCTTCGCGTTCGCCTGCAACTCGCACAATGAGCGCGTCGTCGCGGCGCAGGGCCAGATCACTTTCATCAAGCCCGGCAAGCTTGGCGATCGTCTCATCGCAAGAGCGCGGGAGATCACCCGCGGCGGCCGCTCCGGCATCTACGACGTGCGTGTCACGGTGGGCGAGGTCGTCATCGCGGAATTCCGCGGACATTCCCGCGTCATTCCCGGCAAATGGCTGCCGGCGCAAGATCAATAAAACCAAACAAAAAAGAACAGGCAATGTGGGGAAACGAGGATGGCTCTGACGAGGCTCAAGGAAGGTGGCAACGCCTATAGCGCCGAGATGGATGCGCATGAGCGCGCCTCGCGCGGCGAGATCATGGCGCTGCAGAAGCAGCGGTTGGCGTGGTCGCTGAAGCACGCCTACGACAACGTCGCGCATTACCGCAAGGCGTTCGACAAAGCGGGCGTGCATCCGTCCGACTTTCGCGAGCTCTCTGATCTCGCCAAATTCCCGTTCACGGTCAAGACGGACCTGCGCGACAATTATCCCTTCGACATGTTCGCCGTGCCGCGCGAAAAGCTGGTGCGGGTGCATGCCTCATCCGGCACGACCGGAAAGCCGATCGTGGTCGGCTATACGCAGCGCGACATCGACACCTGGTCCGAGGTGATGGCGCGCTCGATCCGCGCCGCCGGCGGCCGCACCGGCATGATCATCCACAATGCGTATGGCTATGGACTCTTCACCGGCGGTCTCGGCGTGCACTACGGCGCCGAGAAGCTTGGCTGCACGGTTGTCCCCATTTCCGGGGGCATGACCGAGCGGCAGGTGCAGCTCATCAATGATTTCCGGCCCGACATCATCACGGTGACGCCGAGCTACATGCTGGCGATCCTCGACGAGTTCAAGCGCCAGAAGCTTGATCCGCGCCAGTGTTCGCTCAAGATCGGCATCTTCGGCGCGGAACCCTGGACCAACGCGATGCGCGCCGAGATCGAGGACGCCTTCGACATGGACGCGACCGACATCTATGGCCTGTCCGAGGTGATCGGCCCGGGCGTCGCTCAGGAATGCATCGAGACCAAGGATGGCCTGCACATCTGGGAGGATCATTTCTACCCGGAAGTGATCGACCCCGAGACCGGCGCGGTGCTGCCCGACGGCGAGAAGGGCGAGCTGGTCTTCACGTCGCTCACCAAGGAAGCCTTTCCGGTGATCCGCTATCGAACCCGCGACCTGACGCGGCTGCTGCCGGGAACGGCACGGCCGGGCATGCGGCGGATGGAGAAGGTGACCGGGCGCTCGGACGACATGATCATCCTGCGCGGCGTCAATCTGTTCCCGACCCAGATCGAGGAGGTGCTGCTCGCGACCGACTGGTGCGGCGGCCATTTCATCCTCGAGCTCACCCGGGAAGGCCGCATGGACGAGCTCACCATCATCGCCGAGGCGCGGCCCGAGAGCTGGGACGGCCGCGGCCTCGTCGACCATGCGGATCGAATTTCGACCCACATCAAGAATACGATCGGCGTCAGCTCCAGGGTGCAGGTAGTTGCGCCGGCCACGCTGGAGCGCTCGCTCGGCAAGGCCAAGCGGCTCTTCGACAAGCGGCCAAAGGACTGACCGGACGGATTGACTCGACCGGCGCCAGAGGCGACAAGGCCCGCGAGAAATCGCGGGTCTTTTCATGTCAGCCGATGCCAAAACCGTCGAAGCGCGCTGTGTGCGCCTCAGCGCCAAAGCTGAAAATGCCGCTGCGCTTGCGCCGACAATTGAGCGGCAGATGCTTGCGCGCGGGCCGAACGATCTTCTGATCGAGGTGAAGGCTGCCGCGCTCAATCCCTCCGACGTCAAGGCTGCGACCGGGCTGATGCCCTATGCCGTGTTCCCCCGGACCCCCGGCCGCGACTATGCCGGCGTGGTGATTGACGGGCCCGCCGGCACCATTGGGAACGAAGTGTTCGGCTCGTCCGGGGACCTCGGCATTCGTCGTGACGGCACTCATGCGAGCCATCTCGTGGTCGAAGCCGATGCGGTCGTGGAGAAGCCGAAGACTGTGTCCTGGGAGGAGGCCGCCGGCATCGGCGTGCCCTTCGTGACCGCGATGGAAGGCTTTCGCAGGGCGGGCGTGCCGAAGCGCGGCGAGACCGTTCTGGTTTTCGGGGTGAATGGCAAGGTCGGTCAGGCCGCGGTGCAGATCGCGACCTGGCAGGGCGCGCGCGTGATCGGTGTGGTGCGCAGGGCGGAAGCCTATGAAGGCCACACCAACGCGCCCATCGAGGTGATCGACGCCTCCGCCACCGAAACCGCCGCGCGCGTGCACGAATTGACCGGCGGCAAGGGCGCCGACGTCGTCTTCAACACGGTCGGCGATCCCTATTTCCAGGCCGCGCACAAATCGCTCGCGCTTCGCGGCCGCCAAATCCTGATCGCCGCGATCGACCGCATCGTGCAGTTCAACATCCTCGAATTCTATCGGGGCCAGCACACTTATGTCGGCATCGACACGCTGGGTCTATCCTCGGCCGCGACG
Source organism: Bradyrhizobium sp. NBAIM08 (assembly GCF_020193935.1). Taxonomy (NCBI): domain Bacteria; kingdom Pseudomonadati; phylum Pseudomonadota; class Alphaproteobacteria; order Hyphomicrobiales; family Nitrobacteraceae; genus Bradyrhizobium; species Bradyrhizobium sp. NBAIM08. Next base: position 245,749 of record NZ_JADYVR010000006.1, read on the forward strand.
GGTGCGGTGCTGCGCGACATCGGGCCGGGTTTTGCGAGCGGCCATCTGAAGCCGTTTCCGATCAGGGCGAATGCGATCTATCCGCTGGAGCGCGCGAAGGAAGCGTATGTTGCGGTCGCCGGCTCCTCGCGTGACCGGGTGATCCTGAAGCCGTAACCATGGAATCCACGCAACTCGTTATCCTCGCCGGCCTGGCCATCGGTTTCGTCTACGGTGCCGTTGGCCTGCTCAGCGGTTTCTGCCTGATGAGCAGCATGCGCGGGTTACTGGCTGAGGGCGACGGGCGGCTGGTGCGGACCTACGCGCTCGCAATCGCTGTTGCGATCGCCGCGAGCCAGTTCCTCGCCGGCAGCGGCACGGTCGATCTCGGCAAGTCGATCTATCTGCAGCAATCGTTTTCGCCGGCGGTGCTGTTCCTCGGCGGCCTGCTGTTCGGCTACGGCATGGTGCTTTCGAACGGCTGCGGCTCGCGGGCGCTGGTGCTGCTCGGCCGCGGCAATCTCCGCTCCTTCGTGGTCGTGATCGTGCTCGCGATTGCCGCGCAGATGACGCTGAAGGGCCTCATCGCACCGGCGCGCATTGCGCTGGTCCAGGCAACGCAAGCCACGGCTCCTGCCAATTCGCTGCCGTCGTTGCTGGCGACGCTCGGCTTCACGGAATCGCTTTCACGCGCGCTCGCCGCGGCCGCGACAACCGTCGCGCTGAGCCTGTTCGCTTTCGCGCATCCTGCGTTCCGTCGCTCGCCCGGTCAGGTCGTAGCGGGCATCATTGTGGGCCTCCTCGTCGCCGGCGGCTGGCTGGCCACCGGCTATCTCGGTGCCGACGACTTCAATCCGGTCCCCGTGACCTCCCTTACGTTCGTCGCGCCGATCGCCGATAGCCTGCAATATGCCATGCTCTCGACTGGACTGACGCTCAACTTCGGCATCGCGACGGTGGCCGGCGTCTTCGCCGGCAGTCTGGTGACGGCACTCGCAACTGGCCGCTTCAAGCTCGAAGGCTATTCCTCGCCGCGCCACATGCTCCGCTCAGGGACCGGTGCCGCGCTGATGGGGATCGGCGGCGTGATGGCGTTCGGCTGCTCGATCGGGCAGGGGCTCACCGGCGTGTCTACGCTCGCGCTGGGATCGTTCGTCGCGGCTGCCGGCATCCTGCTCGGCACCGCGGCGGGCCTGCGCGGGGTTCTGCGGGTTCAGCCTCTCGCGGTGGCCTGACTGCGCAACAACCGATCGCCCAGCGTCGCAAGGCCGATGCCGGAGACGATCAGCGCGGCCGCGACGGCAAGGCTCGCGTCGATGGGTTCACCCAGAAGGATCGCAGCGCTGGCGATGCCGACCAGCGGTGTCCCGGTGGTGCCGAGCGACGTCGTCAGGGCTGAGATGCTCTTGTTGACCATCGACATCGCCCAATAAGCCAGGACCGTTCCGACCAGGCCCGAATAGAGAAACAACAATACGAGCCTCCACGACCACTCCACATGCGGGAGGCCATCCACAGCTGTCGCGCCGACCGACAGCACGATCGTTGCCACGAGCACCTGCCAAAGCAAAAGCTGAAGCGGAGATCCGATCCAGCGATGCGCGCGGATATAGATGATGTTCGCAGCCCAAGAGATCGCGGCCAGGATGACCATGCCGGCGCCGAGCAGCACGTTTGGGTTGGTCCAGTCGATCGAGGATGGATTCAGGATGACGGCAAGGCCGATCAGCCCGAGCAGAGCGCCGGCGAGCTTCGGCGCCGTCAGCGTGTCCTTGCCGAAAAGGGGCGCGGCGAGTGCGACCCAGACCGGCGTGGTGTAGCCGAGCACGATGCCCTTGCTTGCGGGCAGGAAGCGAAGGCCGCTGGCAACCAGGATCGAGAACAGCGTCATATGCAGCAGCGCCACGCTCAGGATCACGGGAAAGTCGCGTCGCTCCGGGATCACGAGATTGTTGCTCAGTCCGAGCAGCACGAACAATCCAGCCAGCGCGATCCAACTCCGGATTGCCGCGCTCCACAACGGCGGGACGAACTGCACGAGCTGCTTGGTCACCGACCAATTCACGCCCCAGGCCAGCACCACGATGAGGAACAGGCCGATGGCCGCACGGGGTGACAGGGTGTTCATGTCGCAGGTCCTTGAAGCAGTCCGAGCCGCCGGATAGCATCCCGACTGGCATTTGAAAAAGTGCCAGATTGGAGAAGAAGAGAGTGCCAGTATCCGACACGACGATCTCCGCGTTGATCGAGCTGAAGCGGACCGATGGCGAGGGGCTGGTGGCGCAACTGACGAGCCAGCTGCGAGGCCTGATCGCGACCGGCCGCCTCGGCAAAGGCCGCGTGCTGCCGTCGAGTCGACGGCTTGCGAGCGATCTCGGCGTCTCGCGCAACACCGTCACATACGCGTTCGAGCAGCTCGCGGCCGAGGGATATGTCGCAGCGTCTCATGGCCGCCGTCCCGTGGTCATGATCGACGGCCACGAACGCATCGAACGGGGCGCCGTCGCAGCGGGCGAATGCGTCGGCAAACTGCGGCTCTCGCCTTGGGCTACGAAGCTCCAGCAGGCCGACTGGCCGATGTCTTATCGAGGGGAGCTCAAACCGCTGCGCCCGGGGCTGGGCGATTTCAGGGAGTTTCCGAACGAGGTCTGGGCACGGTGCCTGCGCCGCAGCGCCGTGCATGCAGGCAGGCGCGAGCTGGGACCGGTCAACCGGCTGCGCCTGCGGGAGGCGCTGACGCATTATCTGGCGACGAACCGGGACGTCCGCGCCACGGCGGAGCAGATCATGATCCTGCCGAGCGCGCAGGCCGCGCTGACCTTGATTGCTGCCACACTCATTTCACCGGGCGATCATGTATGGGTTGAAGACCCCGGCTATCCCGGCGCGGCGGCTGCCTTTCACGCATCCGGCGCGCGCCTGACCGGCATCAGGCTGGATGAACAGGGCATGCAGCGAATGCCAGGCCTTGGAGCTCCCAGGCTGATCTTCATGACGCCGTCGCATCAGCACCCAACCGGCCGGTTGATGTCGCTAGCCCGTCGAACCGAGTTTCTCGCGGCAAGCCGGCCCGGCAGGACCTGGATCGTCGAGGACGATTACGACGGCGAATTCCACTACGACAGCCGGCCGGTGCCGGCCTTGCAGGGGTTAGATGCCCATGGCGGTGTGTTCTATGTCGGCACATTCTCGAAGGCGATGAGGTCGGACATCCGGCTCGGCTATCTGGTCGCGCCGGCGGCGCTGGTCAGCACCTTGGAGATCGCGCAGCAGCACATGGGACTGATCGCCGCCAGCCACATCCAGGAGGCGCTGGCCGAATTCATCGCCGATGGGCACTTCCTCGCACATCTGCGCCGCATGCGCCGGCTCTATCACGCGCGCCGCGATCATCTTGTCGAGGAGCTGCAGCGGCATCTCGGTGGCATGCTCTTAGTCGAGGTGCCCCCCGGCGGTATCCAGCTCGTCGCCCGTCTCGAGCGCGGCCGCACTGATCGGGCGGCGGTGAAGCGGCTGGTCGAGGCGGGCGTCGAAACGCGCGCCTTGTCCAGCCTAGCGCTCGGCAAGCCGCGCGATCACGGCCTGCTGCTCGGCTTTGCGGCGTGGCGCGAAAACGAGATCAGCGCGGCCGTGCGCACGATGGCGTCGTGCTTCTAGTGGGGCATCGCTACTCCACCGCTTTCGTCACGATCCGGATCTCCGACGTCAGCGTCCGGTGCACCGGGCACTTGTCGGCGATCTCCATCAGCTTCTTGCGCTGCTCGGCATCGAGGGCGCCGTCGATCGCGATGTCGCGCTCGATCTGGTCGAGCATGCCCTCGCGGGTCTCGCACTCCGCACAATCCTTGGCGTAGATCTTGGAATGCTTCAGCGTGACCGTGACGCGGTCGAGCGGCAGCGACTTGCGGTCGGCATAGAGACGCATGGTCATCGAGGTGCAGGCACCTAAGCCGGCGAGCAGGAAATCGTACGGGCCGGGCCCGGCATCCGCGCCGCCGGCTGCAATGGGCTCGTCCGCCACCAGATGATGCGGGCCGACGGTGATGGTCTGGTTGAACTTGCTCTTGCGGGTCTCCTGCACCACGACCTTCCGCGGCTCCTCCGGCAGATCCATCGGCTTTGCGGGCGTCGCTGCATCGACGTAACGGCTGGCCCAAGCCACGATCACGTCGGCGGCGTAGAGCGCGTCGGCAGGCTTGGTCAGAAGATGATCGGCATGGTCGAGCGAGACGAAGCTCTTGGGGTGTCTTGCTGCAACGAAGAGCTTCGTTGCGTTGTCGATGCCGACGGTATCGTCAACGGGCGAATGCATCACCAGCAGCGCCTTGTGCAGGCCGGTGACGTCCTTCATCAGCTCGTGCTCGGCGATATCGTCGAGGAATTCGCGCTTGATCCGGAACGGGCGTCCCGCGAGCGAGACTTCGACCTCGCCTTGCGCGCGGATGTTGTCGAGATGCTCCCTGAACAGGCCGGTGACGTGGGCGGGATCCGAGGGCGCCGCGATGGTGGCCACCGCTCTCGCCTCGGGAATCCGTCCGGCAGCGGCGAGGATCGCGGCGCCACCGAGGCTATGGCCGATCAGGATCGAGGGCGCCTTGCGGGTCTCGCGCAGATGATCGGCCGCGCGCACGAGATCGGCAACGTTGGAGGAGAACGTCGAGTTGGCGAAATCACCGCCGCTGGAGCCGAGCCCGGTGAAGTCGAAGCGCAGCACCGCGATGCCCTTGGCGGCGAGCGCGACCGAGATGCGCTTGGCCGCCAGCGTGTCCTTGCCGCAGGTGAAGCAATGCGCGAACAGCGCGAAAGCCGCGGGCTCGCCGTCAGGCAGCTCCAGCGCGGCCGCGAGCTGATGGCCGCCTTCGCCGGTGAATTGAAAGCGTTCCGTCGGCATGGGCTTCCCCCCGTCTTGCTCGAACCTAATCGCCCGAATAGCGCTGCTCGGCCCAGGGATCACCGCGGTTATGATAGCCGCGGACTTCCCAGAAGCCCGGCGCGTCCTCGGTCAGGAATTCGATGGCCTGGAGCCATTTCGTGCTCTTCCAGAAATAGAGGTGCGGCACGACCAGCCGCACCGGGCCGCCATGCTCCTCCGTCAGCGGCTGGCCGGACCAGCTGTGGGCGAGCAGCGCGTCCTCGGCGGCAAAATCCTCCAGCGCGAGATTGGTGGTGTAACCGTCATAGGAATGCAGCACGACGAAGCGAGCATCCTCGCGCGGCTGGCAGGCCACCAGCAGCTCACGCGTGGCGAGCCCTTCCCATTCGTTGTCATAGCGCGACCAGGTCGTGACGCAATGGATGTCCGAGGTGAACCGGGACTGCTTCTGCGCGGCGAATTCGGCAAAGGTCCAGAACACGGGGGTCTCGACCGCGCCATAGACGTCGAGCCGCCAGCGCTCGCGCGAGACCGGCGGCGTGACCCCGAGATCGAGTACCGGCCAGTCCTTGGTGAGGTGCTGCCCGGGCGGAAGCCTTTGATCCTCCGGGCGTGTAATCTTGCCGGTGAGAAAGCGGCCCTCGCGCGCCCACTTCTCCTTGGTGCGCGTCAGCTTGCTGTCGGATGGCGTCTCGTCGGTCATGGCCTGTGCTCGTGGCGATGCATGGCTGAGGCGTGCTTGGTGTCGCGCACGCCATGAAAGGCCTGTCCGCTTCCTTTGGGAAGGCTTTACATCGCCTTTCCGAGCAAAAATGGCAACTGGCGGGGGCCGCGCACCGTTCCTTGCGACCAAGTCACCGTGCCTGCCGGATCGAGCCGGAAGTCGGGAATCCGCTTCAGCCATTCCTCCAGCGCCACCTGCATTTCCATGCGCGCGAGGTTGGAACCGACGCAGCGGTGGATGCCGAGGCCGAAGGCCGCATGGCGGTTCTCGCGCCGGTCGATCACGACTTTGTCAGCGTCCGGAAACATCGTGGGGTCGCGGTTGGCTGCCGGGAACGACAGCAGCACCATGTTGCCCGGCTTGACCGGACAGCCGGACACCGTAGTCTCCTTGACCACTTCACGCGCCATCGTCACCGGCGAATAGGCGCGCAGCAGCTCCTCCACGGCGGTTGGAATCAGTCCGGGCTCGGCGATTAGCCGCTCGCGGTCGGCCGGCGTCTTCGCAAGATGCCAGAGCGAGGAGCCGATCGCGCTCCAGGTGGTGTCGATGCCGGCGATCAGCAGCAGGCGCAGCGAGCCCATCACATGGGTGTCCTCGAGCGGATTGCCGTTCTTGTCCCTGGCGTTCATCAGGTAGGAGATCAGGTCGTCGGTGGGCTTGCTCTTGCGCGCTTCGATGTGGCCGCCGAAATAGGCCGTCATCTCCTGCACGGCCTGGAGCAGCTTGCTCTCGTCCTTGATGCCGAGCTCGAGGATCATGTGGATCCAATTAATGAAAAGGTCGCTGTCGCTCTCGGGAATACCGAGCATGTGCGCGATCGCCCGAACCGGGATGTGCTTGGTGTAGCGCGCCGCAGCGTCCACCCTCTGCTCGGCGATGAAGTCGTCGATCAGCTCGTTGCAGATGGCGCGGACGCGCGGCTCGAGCTTCTTCATCGCGTCCGGGGTGAACGGCGGCAGCAGCAATTGCTTGGCCGGCTTGTGCTCGGGCGGATCGGAGGTGATCGGCGGGGCTGCGTTCCTGCTGGTGATTTCCGGCCGTACGTCGCGGACGATGATGCGGCGGGAGGAGAAGTGCTCGGTGTCGTTGGCGATCTCGCGCACGGCCTCATAGGTCGTCGGCAAATAGCAGCCGAGGAAGCGTTTCGTGTGCACCACGGGGCTTACGGCTCGCAGCTCGTCCCAGATCGGGAACGGGTCCTCGGTCCATTGCGGATCGGTGTGGTCGAAATCATGAACCCAGTCGGTGACGGGCGGATGGGCGACAGGCTGGTCGACGTCGGACATGGCAGGGAATCCCTTGGCTCGTATTCGCTGAACGCAGCGGGGCGGCAACGGCCGCACTATTCCTCGATCACATCGATTGCGATTTCCGGGCAGTTGGATTTCGCAAGCCAGGCCTTGTCCTCGAGTCCCGGAGGGACGGTGCCGTCACCAGCTTCGTGCGCGTTGCCGTATTCGTCGAGCTCGAAAAGCTCCGGCGCGAGCGCCTTGCAGCGGGCATGGCCCTGGCATTTGTCGGGATCGACGTGAACCTTCAGTCGCTCTGCCATTCTCGGCTTCCTTGGTCGTGTGCGCGCGAGGGCCCGAAGGCGGCGCGTTTCCTCATCTCGGTTCTATTTAAGTTATATACTATTACATTCGCGGCGGGCTTCCCTTGTCAAGCGGGAACTTGTAGGCTTCGCCCCGACATGCGTTCACGACCAGCCCGCAAGCCCGCGAAGACCTACCACCATGGCGATCTTCGCGATGCGTTGATCGAGGCCGCGCTGCAAGAGGCGGAGCGGGGCGGCGCGGAGGCGATCAGCATCAAGGCGCTTGCCAAGAAGCTCGGGGTCTCGCAGCCGGCGCCATACCGGCATTTTGCCGACCGCGAGGCGCTGCTCGCCGCCGTCACCGCGCAAGCATTCCGGCAGCTCTCGGCGCTCTTGCGTGATGCGATGGCAAAGCCGTCGCAGCAATCGAAGCTCTCGCGGCTCGCACAGGCGACGCTCGATTTCGGCTTGCGCCGGAATGGCATCTACCGCCTGATGTTCGCCTCGCGCACGGTGTCCTGCGCGGCCAAGGGCAGCGAGCTGCACGAGGCAACGCGGGAGACCTTTGCGCTCGTCATCGAAGCTCTGGAAGCGCCCGCCGTGGGCTATTTGCGCGAACGGCAGGCGCTCAAGATCTGGGCGGCGCTGCACGGCGTGGTGATGCTGGCCGAGCAGGGCCTGTTCACGGGCGAGGCGGCGCATGCCACGCGCGAGGAGCTGGTCGAGGATTTCGTCAACGAGACGAAGGCTGCGCTTGCGGTCGCGATCAAGGATGCGCGACGTCGGACCAAGGCCGGCGCTTAGAGCATGATCCGGAAAAGTGCATGGCGGTTTTCCGAAAAGATCATGCTCAAACAATAACCTAAAGCGCGATGACGATCCATCCTAATCGCATCGCGCTTTAGGCCTTCGCCTTCAGCAGCTTCATCAGCTTTTCGACCGCGCTGTCCGGCGTGGTCACGACGGGGCGGCCGGTGGCCTCCGCGACCAGCGGCGCCGTCGCGGCGATGCTGAATTGCGCCAGCGCGATGACGTCGCAATCGCGCAAGCTCCGTGAGGCCTCCGCGATCAGCCGGTCATGCGTGGCGCGGTCGCCGCGGTCGAGCGCGGCCAGCGCGCCGTCGGCGAGCTTCGGCACCACCTCGACGGAGGCGGGAAACTCGGGCGGCATCGACGCCAGCGTCGGCGGAAAGGTCGAGAGCAGGCCGATGCGCCGGCCGATGGTCACCGCCCTCTCGATCATGGCCTCGTTCGGCTTTAGCACCGGCATCGGCGCATGCGCGCGCGCGACGGCCTCGATGCACGGGCCGAAGGCGGAGCAGGTGAACAGGATTCCATCCGCTCCCGTGGCCGCTGCGTAGTCGCCGAGCGCGAGGAACCGTTCCGTCATGGCATTGTTGAGTTGCCCGTCGCGGGCGAGATCCGCCGAGAGACTGTCGTCAAGCAGGTTCATCAGCCGCGCCTCGGGCCACGCCTGCGCAAACGCTGCCTCGATCGGGGCGATGGAATGCTTGAGGGCGTGGATAAGGGCGATGCGCATGGGGGGCTCGATGCTTCTTCTCCCTCTCCCCGTTCTTACGGGGAGAGGGTCGGGGGTGAGGGGCTCTCTCGGCATAAAAAGGTGAGAGTTGGACGCGCGGAAACTCCCCCTCACCCGGGTTGCTGCGCAATCCGACCTCTCCCCGCAAGCGGGGAGAGGTGAACTCCCTTACTTGAACGGAATGGCGTACATCAAGCCGCCTTTGCTCCAGAGACCGTTGAGGCCGCGATCGAGCTTGAGCGGGCTCGCCTTGCCGATATTGCGCTCGAAAATCTCGCCGTAATTGCCGCCGACCTTGATCGCCTTGACCAGCCATTTGTTGTCGAGCCCGAGCCGCGAGCCGAGGTCGCCGCTGGCCCCCAGCAGCCGCTGGATCGCAGGCGTTTGCGACTTCGTCATCTCCTCGACATTGGCTTGCGTGACGCCGAGCTCCTCGGCCTCGATCAGGCCGTAATGCAGCCAGGTGATGATGTCGCTCCAGACCTCGTCGCCGTTGCGGGTGAAGGATCCGAGCGGCTCCTTACTGATGGTCTGCGGCAGCACAATGTAGTCGGCTGCGTTCGGCGCGGCCGTGGTCACCGCGCCGGCGAGGGCCGAAGCGTCCTGGGTCATCGCATCGCAGCGGCCGCCGAAGAAGGTCTGGTACATGGTGTCGACGCGGTCGAACACCAGGGGCTTCCAGTCGATGCCGTTGGCGCGGCCGTAATCGCCGAGCGTGACCTCGTGCGTGGTGCCCTGCGCGACGCAGACGGTGGCGCCCTTGAGGTCCTTCAGCTCCTTGACGCCGAGGTCCTTCTTCACGACAAAACCCTGGCCGTCGTAGAAGTTGATCGGACCCTGCCGCAGGCCCAGCGTCGCGCCGCGCAAATAGGTCTGCGTCGAGTTGCGATAGAGCACGTCGATCTCGCCCGATTGCAGGGCGGTGAAGCGGTTCTGAGCCGTCAGCGAGACGTAGCGCACCTTGGTAGGATCGCCCAGCACGCCGGCCGCCAGCGCGCGGCAATAATCGACGTCGAGACCCCTGTAATTGCCTTGCGAGTCCGGCGCCGAGAAGCCGGCAAAACCGGCACTGACGCCACACACCAGCGTGCCGCGGCTCTTCACCGTATCGAGCGTCGCGGCCGCTGCGATCACCGTCGATGCCGCGAGCAGGCCCGCTGCGATAACCACTTTCCTCATACTACTCTCCCCTCACTGATTGACACTACGCAACACGCTGTCGACGGCCGTGCCCAGCTTGTCGACGATCAGGTCGATTTCGTCCGCCGAGGCGATATAGGGCGGTGCCAGCAGCACGTGGTCGCCGCGCACGCCATCGACGGTACCACCGGTGGGATAGCAGCCGAGGCCACCGGCAAAGGCCTCCGCCTTGATCTTCTGGTGCAGCTTGAGGGCCGGATCGAACGAGGTGCGGGTAGCGCGATCGGCGACCAGCTCGATCGCCCAGAACAGGCCGCGGCCCCTGATGTCGCCGACATGGCGATGATTGCCGAAGCGTTCGGTCAGGCGCTGCTCGAGCTGCTTGCCGCGCTCCTTCACGCGGTCGAGCAGGCCATCCTCGCGGATCACATCCTGCACCGCGAGCGCCGCAGCGCAGGCGAGGGGATGCGCCAGATAAGTGTGGCCGTGCTGGAACGCGCCCGAGCCTGCGCGGATGGTGTCGATGATCTTGCCGCTTGCCAGCATCGCACCGATCGGCTGATAGCCGCCGCCGAGCCCCTTTGCGATCGCCTGGATGTCGGGGGCGACACCTTCTTGCTCCCACGCATGCATCGTGCCGGTGCGGCCCATGCCGCACATGACCTCGTCGAGAATGAGCAGCGCACCGTGACGGTCGCAGATCTCGCGCATCGCTTTGAAGTAGCCGTCCGGGGCGGTCACGGCGCCGGCGGTGGCGCCGACGACGGGCTCGGCGAGGAAGGCGGCGACGGTGTCGGGGCCGAGCCGCTGGAACTCGGCTTCGAGCTCGGCGGCGAGGCGCGCGACGAACCGCGCGTCCGACTCGCCCTCGCGCTTCTCGCGATAGGCGAACGCCGGCGTGACGTGGCTGAAAGCGGTCGAGAGCAGCGGCGCATAGGGAGCGCGACGCCAGGCATTGCCGCCGGCGGCGAGCGCGCCGAGGGTGTTGCCGTGATAGCTCTGCCGCCGCGCGATGAAGTGCTGCCGCTGCGGTTCGCCGCGCTCGATGAAATATTGCCGCGCCAGCTTGATGCTGGCTTCGATCGCCTCCGATCCGCCGCTGACGAAATAGGCGTAGGCGAGCCCGCCGGGCTCGTGTCCGACCAGTGTTTCAGCAAGTGCTTCCGCCGGCTCGGAGGAGAAGAAAGCCGTATGCGCATAGGCGAGGGTGGACGCCTGCTTGGCCATCGCCGCGATCACGCGCGGATGCTGGTGGCCGAGGCAGGAGACCGCCGCCCCGCCGGAGGCATCGATGATGCGACGTCCGTCCTCGGCGAAGAGATAAACGCCCTCGCCGCCGATCGCCTTTGGCGGGGTTTCGCGCAGCGAGCGATGCAGCACGCGGCTGGTGCGAGTGCTCATGGGTCAACCTTTCTCCGGGACGTAGGTGGAGGCAGCAGTGAGCCGCGCCTCGGTGTTTTCCAGCCGCTTCTTCGCGGCGGCGCCGCCGAGCGAGAATGTGACCGCCGCGAGCGACTGCGCGATCGCGATCGCGCCCGTGAGACTGGGGAAAAAGCCGGGCGAGGAGGCTGCCTCGAACAGCAGCACATGGTCGGCGCCTTCGGCCATCGGTGCCGACAGGCTGTCCGCAATCGCGATCAGCGTCGCGCCGCTGCGATGCGCGGCCTGCGAGACGCGGACGCTCGCATGCGTGTAAGGCAGGAAGCCGATGACGATGACGGCTTCGCTGGGCCGGAACGCGCCGAGATCGAGGTCGTCGGGCCCGGACGTGCCGACGAGCTGCACCTGTTCGGGCCGGAACAGGCGCAGCTCGTAGTTCAGGAGTTCCGCGACGCTGCGGCAGCTGCGATAGCCCGCGATCCAGATCCGCTTGGACTCGTGCAGCGCGCGCGCCGCTTCCGCGATCGGCTGTGCCGGGATGCGCGGAAGGCCGGCGGCCTCGGCCTCGAGCTTGTCGAGGATGAGCGTAACATCGGCGTTCGGCCCGTGACGGCGGCCTCTTGTGCGGCCGGAGAAGGGCGCGGTCTGGGACGGCCGCCGCGCCTCGGTCAGCGCCGCACGCAGCTCGTCCCATCCGGAATAGCCGATCGCTTTCGCAAGCCGCGTGAACGCGGCGGGATCGGCACCGGCTTCCGCTGCGAGATCGCGCATCGAGCGGGTGGTGGCATCGTAGTCGTTGGCGGCGACGAAACGGCCGACCTCCTGTAAGCGCAGGGGGAGCGACGGCAATGCGATGCGCAGTTCGCTCAAGGGCGAGGATTTCGCGGGCTCGGCCATGAAACATTTGTTGCATGAATCTGAGTTCGATGCAACAGTTGACGTGCGTCGCCGGAAACCGCTGCATTCGACGAAGGATTTTTGTGCTGTGACCGCCGATCATCCCAGGCCGCCGCCGCGCCGCCGCTTCGTGCTCGGCCGCAACCAATTGAAGGGCCTGTTCTGGCAGGTCCTGGTGGTCGGCATCGCGATCGCAGTGATCGCCTTCCTCTGGTCCAATACCGTCACCAATCTGTCGGCCCGCCGCATTACGACCGGCTTCGCTTTTCTCGGCCGTGAGGCCGGTATGCCGATTGCCGACAACCTGCTCGCCTACAATCCTGGGGATACCTACCTCTGGGCCTTCGTCGTCGGCGTCGCCAACACCTTGCGCGTCGCCGTGATCGGTATCGTGCTCGCGACGATCCTCGGCACCCTGATCGGGATCTCGCGGCTGTCGGCCAATTGGTTGCTGTCGCGGCTTGCCGCGGTCTATGTTGAAACGCTCCGCGACATCCCGCTGCTGCTCCAGCTGCTGTTCTGGTACGTGCTGATGCAGGCGCTGCCGGCTGCACGTGCCGCCTGGCGGCCCGTCGAGGGCATATTCCTGTCCAATCGCGGCCTGATCCTGCCTGCGATCCCGTTCGGTCCGCCGCAACTCACGGTGCTCGGCACCGCGGTGCTGGGCTGTGCGGTGTTCTTCCTCTTCCGTCGCTGGTTGGTCGCACAGCAGATGCGCGACGGCAAGCCGCGGCCGGCCTGGCCGTCTGCGCTCGGCCTCATCGTCGTGGTGCCGGCGGCGGTCTCGCTGGTGCTCGGCGCGTCCTGGACGGTCGAGTGGCCGCAGCTGCGCGGCTTCAATTTCGTCGGCGGGCTGACGCTCGCGCCGGAATACTTCGCGCTGCTGATCGCACTGGTGACCTACACCTCCGCCTTCATCGCCGAGATCGTGCGCAGCGGCATCCAGTCGGTGCCACGCGGGCAATGGGATGCCGCCAACGCACTCGGCCTGCGTCGCAGCTTCATGCTGCGGCAGATCATCTTGCCGCAGGCGCTGCGCGTCATCGTGCCGCCGATGACGAGCCAGTATCTCAACCTGACCAAGAACTCCTCGCTCGCGGTCGCGATCGGCTACCAGGACGTGGTCTCGATCGCCAACACAACGCTGAATCAGACCGGACAGGCCATCGAAGCTATCGCGCTGATCATGGCGGTGTTCCTGACCATCAGCCTTTCGATCAGCTTCTTCATGAACTGGTACAATGCGCGCATCGCGCTGGTGGAGCGCTGATCATGACCGGGATCACGGACATCCCCGATGCACCCCGGACCGCCCGCCGACCGCAGCTGGGCAATCCGGTGCTGCACTGGCTGCGCAAGAACCTGTTCTCCTCGATCCCGAATGGGATCATCACCGTTCTGCTAATGGTGCTGCTCGCCAAGGGCATTTTCAGCTTCGTGCAATGGGGCATCGCCAATGCGGTCTGGCTGACGCCCACCAACGATTCCAGCGCCTGTCGCGCCGCGCGTGGCCTCGGCGCCTGCTGGGCCATCGTCCCCGAGAAGTATCGCTTCATCCTGTTCGGCACCTATCCGTTCGACGAGCAGTGGCGGCCGGCACTGTCGGTCGTGCTGTTCATCGCACTGTACTACCTCTCGACCCGCCGCGCGCTGTGGCGGCGCGAGCTGGTCTATCTCTGGATCGGTGCACTGGCGGTGATCAGCGTGCTGATGTGGGGCGGCGTGCTCGGCCTGTCCTTCGTCTCGCAGGACCGCTGGGGCGGCTTGCCCGTGACGCTGATCCTGGCGACGTTCGGCCTCGCTGTCGGCTTTCCGCTCGGTATCCTGGTCGCGCTCGGGCGGCGCTCGAAGCTGCCGGCGATCCGCTCGCTCAGCGTGCTCTATGTCGAGCTGATCCGCGGCGTGCCGCTGGTGAGCCTGCTGTTCATGGCGAGCGTGATGTTTCCGCTATTCATGCCGGCCGGATTCAACATCGACAAGCTGCTGCGCGCACAGATCGCGATCATCCTGTTCGCCGGTGCTTACCTCGCCGAAGTGATCCGCGGCGGGCTTCAGGCCGTGCCGCGCGGGCAATATGAAGCCGCCGACGCGCTCGGCCTGTCCTACTGGCGCAAGCACCGGCTGATCATCCTGCCGCAGGCTATCCGCCACGTCATCCCGCCGCTGGTCAACACCTTCATCGCCTTCTTCAAGGACACCAGCCTGGTGCTGATCATCGGCATCTTCGACCTGCTGACGACGGCGAAGACCGCGATCATCGATCCCGCCTGGCAGCAGTTTTCGGTCGAGGTCTACATCTTCGTGGCCGCGATCTACTTCGTCTTCTGTTTCGCGATGTCGCGCTACAGCCGGAGCCTGGAGGCGCCGACAACGCCGAAGTGACGGGCGGTTTCTGGTTTGGTGCCGCTTGTTTGCGCTTGCGCCGATTTCCGATCTTGATCTCTAATACCAGAGGTTGCTCCTGCGGTCGACTTGGCGAGGCTGTCATGCGCGTGGCCGTTTTGCGGCAATTCACCGCCGCCCAGATTTGCGTCCTGATCTTCACAACCGCTCTCGGCGTGTCATCGTGCGCCGCGGAGGGGTTGCGGCGCTATCGCGCGCCGATCGGTGAGAGTTCGATTTCGGGAATTTCGTCGGGCGCGTTCATGGCCGTTCAGTTCGGCACGGCATGGTCGTCGGTGATCAAGGGCGTCGGTGTGGTCGCGGGCGGCCCTTATTGGTGCGCAAAGGCGGACGCGTTCGACGCCGTCACCTGGTACTGGGGGCCGATCCGGCGGGCCACGGGTGCATGCATGAAAGGGCCGGCGTCGGATCTGAATCCGAAGGATTTTACGGCAAAGGCCGACGCGAAGGCCGCAACGGGCGAGATCGACCCTCTCAGCAATGTCGGCAGGCAGAAGATCTATCTCTTTCACGGCTACAATGACGCGATCGTCGACAAGGCCGCGACCGATGCGGCCGCCGATTTCTATCGCCATTATCTGGGGGATGCCAATCGCGGCAACTTGTTCTATCAGGCCACGCTCGGCGCGGGCCACTCGTTCGTCGTGGCGAAACAGGGTGCACCCGGGCTCAACGAGTGCAAGGCCAACACGGCGCCCTATATCGACCAATGCGGCTATGACCAGGCCGGCGTCATCCTGCAGCATATTTACGGCCGCCTGAATCCGCCCAATGCCGCGCAGCTTGCAGGTTCGGTGAAGAGCTTTGATCAATCGATCTATACCACGCCGCATCTGCCCGACGCGTTGAGCATGGGCGATGCCGGCTATGTGTTCGTACCCAGGGATTGCGAGCAGGGCAGTCCGTGTCGCGTCCATGTTGCGCTCCACGGATGCAAGCAGGACGTCGCCGATATCGGACGCAGATTCGTGGATGAGGCCGGCTACAATGAGTGGGCGGACACGAACCGCCTGATCATTCTCTATCCGCAGACCAAGACCAGCCCATACTGGCCAAGCAATCCGCAGGCCTGTTGGGATTGGTGGAGTTACGTCAACCATCAGGATAGCTACGTGACGAAGTCCGGATCGCAAATCAAGGCGATCAAGGCGATGCTGGATGCGCTCACGGCCGCTGCCGCGGCGCCTGCCGGCGCGACCGCGCCCTCGCTATCGGCACCGCAGTCGCTCACGGTGATCGATACGTCGGATAGCGGCGCTGACCTGGCCTGGTCTCCAGGAGACGACGGAACGACCTACCGGGTTTCGCGTGCGGGACCCGATGGTGCGTTCCAAGCGGTTGGCGACGTGACAGGCGCGAGCTTTGGGGATTCCGGTCTGACGCCGAAAACAACATATCGATGGCGTGTCTCGGTCATTCTGAACGGGGCGGTGGGCCCGAGCTCCGAGGAGGCGACCGGCACCACGCGATCGACGCCTCCTCGCTGCGCCAATCCCGGCTCCTGCCCGATCGCCAAATAGCGAACCGAGCAACCGTCCCAGCCTGGAGGCGGCCAGCGGGAGGTGAGGTCTCGTGTCCCGGCTCTGCGACGCAGCGCTGGCGCGCTGCCCCTTGTCCGGGACACGAGAGTGAGGCTAGTCCTTCACCTTCGGATCGATCGGCGTCGTACCGCGCAGGCCCAGAATATCCTCCAGCACCTTCGCTCCGGCAATCACCTGCGCATCGGCGCGCGGCGCGCCGACCACCTGCACGCCGACCGGCAGGCCCGAGGCCGTGAAGCCGCAGGGCAGGGAGAGAGACGGGCAGCAGGCCAGCGTGATGGCGTAGACGATGCCGAGCCACTCGACGTAGTTTTCGAACCTCTTGCCGGCGCATTCGGCGACATAGCGATGCTCGATCGGGAAGGGCGGAACGATCGTGGTCGGCGTCAGCAACAGATCGTAGCTCTTGAAGAACTCGACTGCCCGCGCCGTCATGCCGACGCGCTGCGCCTCGGCGCGCGCGAGCTGCTCGACCGTGAGCTTGAGGCCTTCCTCGATGTTCCAGATCACCTCGGGCTTGAGCAGGTCGCGCTTGGTGCGCAGCAGATTGGCCTTGGTGATCGCAAAGTCGAAGGCGCGCAGCACGTGGAAGCATTCATGCGCCTCGCGCCAGTCCGGATGCGCCTCCTCGACGATGGCGCCGGCTTCGGCGAAACGTTCGGCGGCCTTTCGTGTGATCGCCTTCACTTCGGGATCGACCGGGGTGATGCCGAGATCGGGCGAATAGGCGATGCGCCTCGGCCGCTTGCCCGCCTGGGCCGCCGACAGGAACGAGGTTGCGGGAGCCGGCAGCGACAGCGGATCGTCGGCATAGTCGCCGCTCATGGCATCCAGCAGCAGCGCGAGATCCTCGACGTTGCGCGCCATCGGGCCGACCACGCCTAAATTGCGATCGATGCCGGACTTTGGGGTATGCGCGACGCGGCCGATGCTAGGCCGCATGCCGACGACGCCGCAGAAGGCCGCGGGGCTGCGCAAGGATCCGCCCATGTCGGAGCCTTGGGCGAGCCAGGCCATGCCGGTCGCCAGCGCCACCGCCGCGCCGCCGGAGGAGCCCGCGGCCGATTTCGTCGTGTCCCAGGGATTGAGCGTCGCGCCGAACACCTCGTTGAACGTGTTGGCACCGGCCCCGAACTCCGGCGTGTTCGACTTGGCGTAGACGACCGCGCCGTTGGCCTCGAGGTTCTCGACCATGAGGTCAGACTTCGCGGGGATGTTGTCCTTGAAGATCGGCGAGCCCTGCGTGTTCAACACGCCTGCAACGTCGGTCAGATCCTTGATTGGCACCGGCAGCCCGGCGAGCAGCCCGCGCGCGCCCGCCGGCTTCTGCATCAGTGTCTTCGCACTCTCCCGCGCGCGATCGAAGCACAGCGTCGGCAGCGCGTTGACCTTGCCGTCGACCTCCTTGATGCGCTTCTCCAGCACGTCCAAGAGCTCGAGCGGCGAGACGTCGCCGGAGCGCAGCTTGTCGATGACGGTGCAGGCGGTTTCGCGGATCAGGTCTTGAGACAACTATCTTACTCCCGTGCTTGTTGTGTCGTCATTGCGAGCGCAGCGAAGCAATCCAGACTGTCACTGCGGCAAGATTCCTGGATTGCTTCGCTGCGCTCGCAATGACGAGAATAGAGTTAACCCCACCCGGCGCTGATGCCGCCGTCGACGGTGTAGATCACGCCCGACGTATAGCCGGCGCGATCCGAGGCCAGGAACGCCATGAGGTCGCCGATCTCGCGCGCATGCGCGGGACGGCCGAGCGGCAGGCTCTTCTGGAATTCCTTGTAGCGGCTCTCGTCGCCGAACTGGTGCTTGGCCCGCGTCTTGAGCAGGGTGACGTGGCGGTCGGTGCCGACGGGGCCGGGATTGATGCCGACCACGCGGATGTTGTCGCCCAGGCTCTTGCCGCCGAGCGCCCGTGTGAACGCCATCAGCGCGGCATTGCCGGCGCTGCCGCAGATGTAGTTGGCGTCGAACTTCTCGCCGGCCGCGCCGATGTCGTTGACGATGACGCCGCCGCCCCTGGCTTTCATCTGAGCGTAGACGTAGCGCGTCAGGTTGATATAGCCGAACACCTTCAGTTCCCAGGCGTGCCGCCAGGTCGCCTCGTCGATCTTGTCGATCGAGCCGCCCGGGATGTCGCCGGCATTGTTGACGAGCACGTCGATGTCGGCGGCTTCCTTCGCCAGCCGGGCCACGTCCTCCTCCTTGCGCAGATCGACGATGCTCGTTGTGGCGTCGATCTGGTGCGCGGCGCGCAAACGGTCGGCCAGCGCCTTGAGCTGATCGCCGCTACGCGCCGCGAGGAGGAGATGCGCGCCTTCCTCGGCGAAGGCCTCGGCGGCGGCTGCGCCAATGCCCTTGGACGCGCCGGTGATCAGGACGCGCTTGCCGCGCAGATGCAGATCCATGGGGATACTCGTTCGTGGGAACAGCATCAAATCAGTAGGCGCTTGGCCGCGCCATGGTCAACATTGCAGTGCAGCGTTGCACTGCCGCCGCGTTTGGTCCATTGCAGTGCAGTCAGAAGGCGGCGACTGCCGGACCAACCAAGGACGTTCTCGATGAGCAAGAAACAATACCGGATCGCGGTCATTCCCGGCGACGGCATCGGCAAGGAGGTGATGCCGGAGGGCCTGCGCGTTTTGGAGGCGGCGGCGAAGAAGCACAACGTCTCGCTGCATTTCGACCATTTCGACTTCTCCTCTTACGACTATTACGAGAAGCACGGCCAGATGATGCCCGACGATTGGAAGGAGAAGATCGGCAAGCACGATGCGATCTATTTCGGTGCGGTCGGCTGGCCGGCCAAGATCCCGGACCACGTCTCGCTGTGGGGCTCGCTGATCAAGTTCCGCCGCGAGTTCGACCAGTACGTCAACCTGCGCCCGGTGCGGCTGATGCCCGGCGTGCCCTCGCCGCTGGCGGGGCGCAAGCCGGGCGACATCGATTTCTGGGTGGTGCGCGAGAACACCGAAGGCGAATATTCCTCGGTCGGCGGCCGCATGTTCCCGGACACCGACCGCGAGTTCGTGACGCAGCAGACGGTGATGACCCGCACCGGCGTCGACCGCATCCTGAAATTCGCTTTCGAGCTCGCGCAGTCGCGGCCCAAGAAGCACCTGACCTCGGCGACCAAGTCCAACGGCATCTCGATCACCATGCCCTATTGGGACGAGCGCGTGGAGGCGATGGCCAAGAAGTTTCCAGGCGTCAAGTGGGACAAGTACCACATCGACATTCTCACCGCGAACTTCGTGCTGCATCCGGACTGGTTCGACGTCGTGGTCGGCTCCAACCTGTTCGGCGACATCCTCTCCGACCTCGGCCCGGCCTGCACCGGCACCATCGGCATCGCTCCGTCCGGCAACATCAACCCGGAGGGCGATTTCCCATCCGTGTTCGAACCGGTGCACGGCTCGGCGCCCGACATCGCCGGCCAGGGCATCGCCAACCCGATCGGCATGATCTGGTCCGGCGCGATGATGTTCGAGCATCTCGGCGAGAAGGAAGCCGGCAAGTCGATCGTCGAGGCGATCGAGCGCACGCTCGCCGAACGCACGCTGCGCACCAAGGATCTCGGCGGCAATGCCGACACGACGGCGTGCGGCAAGGCGGTTGCGGATATGGTGGATTAGTTCGCCGCTTCACCCTCTCCCCTTGTGGGAGAGGGTGGCTTCGATGCGAAGCATCGAAGACGGGTGAGGGGTCTGTTTCCGCAGATGCAGACCTATCAGCCGTAAAATTGTTCGCCGAGAGAACCCCTCATCCGGCGCCATAGCCGAAGCTTCGCTTCGGCGTTCTTAGGAACGGCGGCCCAAGGCCGCCTATGCCACCTTCTCCCACAAGGGGAGAAGGGAACGGCAGCAGTGCTTTGGCCTACGACTACACATACGACTTCCGCGACGGATCGAATATCGGCGGATAGTCGTTCTCGTCGAGCAGATCGAGAAACGGATCGAGCCCCCTGGACTTGATCAGCCCGAGCTCCTGATGCGAGATCAGGTTCACGGTCAGGATCTCCACCGGATCGCCCGCAATCTCCAGCGCCTCGGCGATCTCCTTGTCGGGGCCGATGATCGGTGTGAGCAACAGGAACGTCTGGAAGTCCGTTCCTGCAACCGGCGGCCACGGAAGCGCGACGCGATGGCCGAAGCCGAACCAGGTCGTGTCGATGAACGGCAGATTGGCCAGCCAGCGCAGATTGGCGCAAACGTCCTGCGTCGGCTCGCGGACGTACCACATCAGCTCGGCCCGGGGCTTCGCGTCGCCGGGGACGCCGTGCATCCGTTGCTCGCTCATCCCGTTGGTGAGAAGGACATAGCCTTCGTCGGAGCCCTCCTGGCAGACCGGGACGAAATCGCGGCCGAAGGCGTGGATGTCGATGCGGCGCTCTGCGTTATCAGTGAATGTGCGCTCGGGCTCGCCAAGCTCGCTCTCGTAGATGGCGAGCCGTTGCCGGTAGAGATCGGATCCGGGCGACGGAAGGTTTGAGCCGGACACGAATTTTGCGAGACGGGAGAGCATGCGAACCTCGGGCGGATGCAATCGGATATCCGCATTGTCGCAAGGTCATGCGGGACGGTTCAAATCCGTGCCGCGAGCACGTCGATATCTTCGCCACCGTCCAGTCTCGCTTGCGCGATTGGTCATGAGGCGAGGCGACGCCGAGGAACGCGCCTCGCTCCGATCAGCTCGCGATCTTCTCGATGGCCGTCTGTTCCAGCCCGAACTTCTTCCCGGCATCCAGGATCTCCTGCCAGGTGGTTGGGTCGACCGGGATGCCCTCGGCGAGACGTTTCTTCTTGATCTCGCGCTCCGGCTCGCCCGCGATTCTGACCTTGTCGACGCCGGGGGCAGGCGGCGAGCCGGTGTGCCAGCTCACGAAGCTCTCAACTTCGCGTGCAAGGTTCTCGCCGGTGCCGAGCTTGCCCGGATCGATGACGATCGAGAGCATGCCGTTAAGGACGTTGTACTTGCCGTCGGACGAGCCCTTGACCACCTGGCCGCCGGAGAGCGCGCCGCCGAGGATCTCGCACACCAGCGCAAGGCCCGAGCCCTTGTGCTCGCCGAACGGGAGGATGGCACCGTAGGGCGGAATCACGGTGTAGCGCGGATTGATCGTGGGCTTGCCCTCGTGATCAATGATGGTGCCGACCTCGAGCTCGACGCCCTTGTTATGGGCAACACGGGTCTTGCCCTGCGCGATCCTGCTGGTGGCGAAGTCGAGCACGATCGGATCCTTGCCGGCGCGCGGGATGCCGACGCAGAACGGATTGGTGCCGTGGCGTGCGTCGCTGCCGCCCCAGGGCGCCACGATCGGGCGCGAGATCACGTTGACGAAGTGGATCGAGACCAGCCCGTGGTCGATGCACTGCTCGGCCCAGTGGCCGATGCGGCCGATGTGATGCGAATTTGAGAGGCCGACAAGGCAAACACCGTTCTTCTTTGCGCGCTCGGCCGCGAGCTCCATCGCTTCATGGCCGATCACCTGGCCGTAGCCGGTGAGGCCGTCGAGGGTGAGAAGCGGGCCGGTGTCGAGCACGATCTTGACGTGCGAATTCACGGCGAGGCCGCCATTGGTGACGCTCTGGACGTAGCGCGGAATCATGCCGACGCCGTGCGAGTCGTGTCCCTTCAGATTGGCTTCGACGAGATTGGTGGCCACGAGCTCGGCCTCGCGGTCCGAGGAGCCGCCGGCCCTGACGATGGCATGGATGGCCTTGGTGAGCGACTCTGCCTTGATGATGCGATAGTCGGCCATTGTTGTTGCTCTTATCCCTTCACGATCCGGCGGCAATGGACCAACGCCGCTTCAATCAGGTTCTCGCTCGCCTCCGGTGTGCGGAAGGCCGAATGCGCCGACAACGTCACGTTCGGCAGCTTCGTCAGCGGATGATCGCCGGGCAGCGGCTCGATGTTGAAGACATCAAGGCCGGCGTGGCGGATATGGCCGGACTTCAGCGCCTCGATCATGGCGGCCTCGTCGACAACAGCGGCGCGGGCGGTGTTGATGAGAATGACGCCGCGTTTCATAGCAAGGATCTTCTCGCGCGTGATCATGCCGCGCGTCTCGTCGTTGAGCAGCAGGTGCAGCGACACCACGTCGCTTCTCGCCAGCACGCTGTCGAGATCGGTAAATTCGACCCCCGGATAGCTCTTCGGCGAACGGTTCCAGGCGATCACCTTCATGCCGCTGCCGGACGCGATGCGCGCGACCTCCGCGGCGATGCCGCCGAAGCCGATCAGGCCGAGCGTCTTGCCGGTGAGCTGCATGCCGTCCTCCCGCAGCCAGTTCCCGGCGCGCATCTCGCGGTCCATCATCGCAATGACGCGGGCCGACGCCCACATCAGCGCGATCGCGGATTCCGCAACCGCCGTGTCGCCGTAGCCCTTGATCAGATGCACGGAGATGCCGAGCTCGGCGAGCTCTTCCGGATTCATGTAGCTGCGCGCGCCGGTACCGAGGAACACGACGTGCTTCAGCCCGGTGCATTTCTTCGCGACTTCGGTCGGCAGTGCGGTGTGGTCGACGATCGCGATCTCGGCGCCGTCGAGAATATCAGGATATTGCTCGGGCGTGATGTCGGGATTCCTGTTGATCCGCACCTTGGGATCACCAGGCTTCCCCAGCCGCTCCATGATCACGGCCAGCGATTCATTGGCGTCGACGAAAACTCCGCGCATGGTTCTCTCCGCTCAGGATGCGACGCCGGCGACTGCCAGCACGGTATGCATGAGGACGTTGGTGCCCGCGGCGCAGTCGCCCTGCGTCGCATCCTCCAGCTCGTTGTGGCTGATGCCGTCCTTGCAGGGCACGAACACCATCGCCGCCGGCATGATCGTGTTGAGATTGCAGGCGTCATGGCCGGCGCCGGAGGTGATGCGGCGCGAGGAATAGCCGAGCGTCTTGGCGGCGCTCTCGACGGCAGCGATCAGCTTCGGATCGAAATGCGTCGGCGGCTTGCGCCAGACGAGGTCGATCTTGACCTCGACCTTGCGGCGCGCGGCGATCTCGGCGATTGCCGCTCGCAAATCGCGGTCGAGCGCGTCCATGATGGCACCGTCGGCACTGCGGCAGTCCATGGTGAAGGCGATCTCGCCGGGAATGACGTTGCGCGAGGGATTGGCGATGACGGCCTCGCCGATCGTGCCGACGGCGTTCGGCCCGTGCTTCCTCGCAATCGACTCCATCGCCAGCACGATCTCCGACAAGGTCGCCAGCGCATCGCGCCGCAGCGGCATCGGCGTGGAGCCCGCATGGCTCTCGAAGCCGGAGATCTTGCCGTCGTACCAGAGCACGCCCTGGCC
Source organism: Bradyrhizobium sp. NBAIM08 (assembly GCF_020193935.1). Lineage (NCBI taxonomy): Bacteria > Pseudomonadati > Pseudomonadota > Alphaproteobacteria > Hyphomicrobiales > Nitrobacteraceae > Bradyrhizobium > Bradyrhizobium sp. NBAIM08. The sequence goes on from NZ_JADYVR010000006.1 coordinate 269,068, forward strand.
GGAATCGACCACGCCGATGGTCTTGCCTTCGGCTTCCAGGATCGGCCCCTGCTCGATGTGCAGCTCGACGAAGCAGCCGAGCTTCTGGAAGCCGACCGGCTTGTCGCCGCGATAGCCGATGCCGTCGAGCGCCTGGCCGACGGTGGTGCCCTCGGCGTCCTTGCGCGACAAAATGTCGTCGGTGGTGAAGTCGCCGACATAGGCGGCGGAAGCCATCATCGCAGGTGCGAAGCGCGAGCCTTCCTCGTTGGTCCAGTTCACGATGCAGATCGGCGCCTCGGTCTCGATGCCGGCATCGTTCAGCGTGCGGATCACCTCCAGCGCGCCGAGCGTTCCCAGGATGCCGTCATACTTGCCGCCGGTCGGCTGGGTGTCGAGGTGCGAGCCGATGCCGACGGGCAGCTTCGACATGTCGCGGCCCTTGCGCAGGCCGAACTGTGATCCGAGCGCGTCGACGTGGACTTCCAGTCCGGCATCCTCGCAGGCCTTGCGGAACCAATCGCGCACCTGCTTGTCTTCACGGCTCAAGGTCAGCCGCCGCACGCCGCCTTTGGCCGTCGCGCCGAATTGCGCGGTCTCGTGGATGGAGCCCCACAGGCGGGCGGAATCGATTTGCAGGTTGGTCGCGGCTCGGCTCATGCGGTCGTTCTCTCTTTTGTCCGGCGCCTTTTTCAATGACGCGCCTGTGCGGGCGCGTCAACCGCGAGGCTGCTCTGCGCAATTTGCCGTGCAAGCTCGGCGACGCGCTCCACGGCGACGACATCAGGCGAGGCCAGCCAGCTCGCGGTGAAGGTCAGCGGCGCGATGGAAAGATCGGTGTCGAGCAGCTGCAGCCGTCCGTCGGCGAGTTCGTTCTCGACGATGGCGTCGGGGATCACGGCGATGCCAAGGCCCTCGACCGCCATGTGGATAACGGTCGCCAGCGAAGCGGACGCATGCAGGCGGATCGGCGGCAGCTCCGGCCGGTCGAACACCTCGCGCACGACCTCGTAGGGCTTGGTCTTGCGCGGGAAGGTGATGATCGGAAACCGCGCGAGGTCCGCCGGCGTCACCGGGCCCTTGCCGAGCCCGAGCGAGGGACTCGCGAGGAAGCCGATCGGATAATCGGCGAGCACGCGGTTGTGCACGCCGGAGGCGGACAGCGGTCCGACCACGAAGGCGAGCTCGATCTCCTGTGCGAGAAGGCGCGCGGTGAGGTTCGGCGTGATATCGACCTCGATCTCCAGCGACAGGTTCGGATAGACCTCGTTGACGCTCTTGACGAGCCGCGGCAGCCAGGTGTGCACGATGGTCTCGGCGACGCCGAGCCGCATCACGCCGCGCATCGCCGAAGCATCGCCGATCTCCGCCATCATCGCAGCGCGCAGGCCGATCAGCTTCTCCGCGTAGACCATCATCTGCCGGCCGCTCGGGGTCGGGGAGGCGATGCGATGGTCGCGGTTCAGGAGCTTCACGCCCATCTCGCGCTCGAGCTGGGCGATGCGCTGGGAGATCGCCGGCTGGGTGGTGTTGAGCCGTTGCGCGGCGCCACGGAAGCTACCGAGCTTCACAACCCATAGGAACGTCTCGATCGACCTGAAGTCCAGCATTGGAAGGATTTCCCCAGTCGATAAATCAGATTTATCGAGATTGATTAGAAACGAAGATTAGACTTTATAGCACGCTTGGTGTTGGCTTGTCTTTGTCGAGTTTATAGGCAGGTCGATCACATGACTGTTTTGGTGGCAGCGCAGCAAACTGAAACACCCGACGCCCTCCCGAGCCGCAAGGCCCGGCTCGCCTACCGCGAGGGGCTGGTCGCCTCCACCGCCGGTGTCGCCCCCGGATACGTCCAGGGCAATCTGGCGATCCTGCCGGCGGAATATGCCGGTGCCTTCCACCGCTTCTGCCAGCTCAATCCCAAGCCGTGCCCGATCATCGGCATGTCCGACGTCGGCAGCCCTTACATCCCCTCGCTCGGCGCCGATCTCGACATCCGCACCGACGTTCCGCGCTACCGCGTCTGGCGCGACGGCGAGGTCGTGGACGAGCCCACCGACGTGAAGAGCTACTGGCGCGACGATCTCGTCACCTTCGTGCTCGGCTGCTCGTTCTCGTTCGAGGAGGCGTTGCTCGAGGAGGGCATGCCGATCCGCCACATCGAGAAGAACGTGCGCGTGCCGATGTACCGCACCAACATCGCCTGCGGTGTATCAGGTCCGTTCGCCGGTCCCATGGTGGTGTCGATGCGTCCGTTCAAGCCGGCCGATGCGATCCGCGCGGTGCAGATCACCTCGCGCTATCCGGCCGTGCACGGCGCGCCCGTGCATCTCGGCCATCCGCATCTGATCGGCATCAAGGATATCGCCAAGCCCGACTACGGCGATCCGGTGCCGGTCGCCGACGACGAGATCCCGGTGTTCTGGGCCTGCGGGGTGACGCCGCAATCGGTCATCAACGCCGCGAAACTGCCGTTCGCGATCACGCATTCGCCCGGCCTGATGCTGGTGACCGATCTCAAGAACAGAAACATGGCCGTGATTTAGTGGGCAGCGTCTGCTGCTTCTTCGGGCTTTACCGCATCCACCAATCGCTTCATTCGATCAGCCGAAATTCAGTAACAGGGGACTTTGCCATGACGATCACTCGCCGCGACGTGTTGTTGGGGGCCACCGCCACTGCCGCCCTAGTGCCGCTGGCAGCGCGCGCACAGAGCTCGGAAGTCGTGATCGGCGTGATCTATCCCTTCTCCGGCGGCAGCGCGCAGCAGGGCGTCGACGCGCAGAAGGCCTATGAGACCGCGCTCGAAGTCATCAACAAGGACAGCGATTTCGACCTGCCGCTGGCGAAGGGCGAAGGCCTGCCGGGCCTCGGTGGCGCCAAGATCCGACTCGTGTTCGCCGACCATCAGGCCGATCCGCAGAAGGGCCGCGCCGAGGCCGAGCGCCTGATCACGCAGGAGAAGGTCTGCGCCGTCATCGGCACTTACCAGAGCGCGGTGGCCGTCACCGTCAGCCAGATCTGCGAGCGCTATCAGGTCCCGTTCCTGTCCGCCGACAATTCCTCGCCGAGCCTGCACCGCCGCGGCCTGAAATATTACTTCCGCGCCTCGCCGCACGACGAGATGTACTCGGCTGCGATGTTCGACTTCTTCGACGCCATGAAGAAGAAGGGCACCAAGATCGAGACGCTGTCGCTGTTCCACGAGGACACCATCTTCGGCACCGATTCCGGCAATGCCCAGACCAAGATCGCCGGCGAGCGCGCCTACAAGATCGTCACCGACATCAAGTATCGCGCCAACTCGCCCTCGCTCTCTGCCGAGGTGCAGCAGCTCAAGACCGCCAATGCCGACGTGCTGATGCCGTCGAGCTACACCACCGACGGCATCCTCCTGGTCAAGACCATGGCCGAGCTCGGCTACAAGCCGAATGCGATCGTGGCGCAGGACGCCGGCTTCTCCGAGAAGGCGCTCTACGATGCCGTCGGCGACAAGCTCGAAGGCGTGATCTCGCGCGGCACCTTCTCGCTCGACCTCGCGCAGAAGCGGCCGATGGTCGGCAAGATCAACGAGATGTTCAAGGCCAGGTCCGGCAAGGATTTCAACGACCTCACCTCGCGGCAGTTCATGGGCCTGATCATCCTCGCCGACGCCATCAGCCGCGCTAAGTCGACCGACGGCGAGAAGATCCGCGACGCGCTTGCCGCGACCGACATCCCGGGCGAAAAGACCATCATGCCCTGGAAGCGCGTCAAGTTCGACGACATGGGCCAGAACAACGACGCCGATCCGGTGCTGCTGCAATATGTCGGCGGCAAGTTCGTCACCATCTTCCCGCCGCAGGCCGCGATCGCCGAGGCGATCTGGCCGATGAAGTAAGCGCTGCGGGGGCAGCGGAGCAGGCGCTGTGGGAAGCAAGCTGCTCCCACACCGTCATTGCGAGGAGCGAAGCGACGAAGCAATCCAGACTGCTTCCTTCGAAACATTTCTGGATTGCTTCGCTTCGCTCGCAATGACGAAGCCTGTCGTGACGTTTCGAACGGGGGACCAGAGTTGACAGCCCAAGCCATTATCCAGAGTCTCGCGAGCGGCCTTCTGATGGGCCTGCTCTACGGATTGATCGCGGTCGGCCTCGCGCTGATCTTCGGCCTGATGGACGTCACGAACTTCGCCCATGGCGAGTTCCTGATGATTGCGATGTATCTGTCCTTCTTCCTGTTCGCGTTCTTCGCGATTGATCCCTTGCTGTCGGCGCCGCTGGTCGCTGCGGCACTCTTCATATTCGGAGCGGTCGTCTACCTGCTCCTTGTACGTTTCGCCATGCGGGCCAAGGCCAACGCCGGCATGGTGCAGATCTTCACCACCTTCGGCCTCGCCATCGTCATGCGCGGCCTTGCGCAGTATTTCTTCACGCCGGACTATCGCAGCATCCCACAATCCTGGCTCGGCGGCAAAACCATCTCGATCGGCGGAATCTTTCTGCCGGAGCCGCAACTGGTCGGCGCGCTGGTCTCGATCGCCGCTTTTGCAGGTCTCTACTTCTTCATCCACCGAACCGATTTCGGCCGCGCGATCGAAGCGACCCGCGAGGATCCCGGTGCAGTCGCGCTTGTCGGCATCGACAAGAACCGCGTCTTCGCGTTCGGCTGGGGGCTCGGCGCCGCGCTGGTCGGTCTCGCAGGCGCGATCATGGCGGTGTTCTTCTACATCTATCCCGACGTCGGCGCCTCCTTTGCGCTGATCGCCTATGTCACGGTGGCGCTCGGCGGCTTCGGCAGCGTGTTCGGCGCCTTCGCCGGTGGCATCATCGTCGGTCTCGTCGAAGCGGTCACCGCGCTGGTGCTGCCGCCGTCGCTGAAATCGGTCGGCATCTACTCGGTCTATCTGCTGGTCGTCTTCATCCGGCCGCGCGGCCTGTTCGGATCGATGTGATGGACAAGGATTTTGCAGCGCGGCGCCGCCGCGACCTCATCATCGCCGCAGCGCTCGCTACCATTGCCGCGCTGACGCCGTTGTTCGTGAAGGACGTCGTCGTCCAGAACATTCTGATCCTGACACTGATGTATGCGGGATTGTCGCAGAGCTGGAATATCCTGTCCGGCTATTGCGGGCAGATCTCGCTCGGCCACGCGCTGTATTTCGGCCTCGGGGCCTATACCACCGAGCTGCTGTTCACGAAGTTCGGCGTGCTGCCCTGGTTCGGCATGCTGGCGGGCGGGGTGGTGTCGGCGCTGATCGCGATGGGGCTCGGCTATCCCTTCTTCCGCCTGCGCGGCCATTACTTCGTGATTGCCACCATCGTCATCGCCGAGATCGGCTTGCTTTTGTTCCACAACTGGGAATGGGCCGGTGCCGCGATGGGTATCACCATTCCGATCCGCGGCGACAGCTGGCTGAAATTCCAGTTTCTGCGCACCAAGCTGCCCTACTTCTATTTCGCGCTGGCGCTGTGCTGCCTCGCCTGGTTCGTGACATGGTGGCTGGAAAACTCCAAGTGGGGATTTTGGTGGCGTGCCGTCAAGGACAACCCGGAGGCGGCCGAGAGCCTCGGTGTCGACGTGTTCAATTCCAAGATGGGTGCGGCCGCGGTCTCCGCCTTCCTTGTCGCCGTGGGCGGCAGCTTCTACGCCCAGTTCGTCTCCTACATCGATCCGGAAAGCGTCATGGGCTTTCAGTTCTCGCTGCTGATGGCGCTACCGGCCGTGCTCGGCGGCATCGGCACCCTGTGGGGGCCAGTGTTAGGGGCGGCCATCCTGATCCCGCTGACTGAGCTGACGCGCTTCAAGTTCGGCGGCTCGGGGCGGGGTGTCGACCTCATTGTCTACGGCACGCTGATCGTTCTGATCTCGCTGGCCCTGCCGCGCGGCCTGCTGAGCCTGTTTTCACGCCCGAAGAAGACGGGAGCTGCCCGATGAGCGCGCTGCTCGAAACCCGCGGCGTCTGGCAGCGCTTCGGCGGCCTCGTCGCCAACAGCGACGTCTCGATATCGGTCGACCGCGGCGAGATCGTCGGCCTGATCGGCCCGAACGGCGCCGGCAAGTCGACGCTGTTCAATCTGATCGCCGGCGTGCTGCCGCCGACGCAAGGCTCGATTTGGTTCGACGGCGAGGACGTCACCCGCATGCCGGCGGCGATGCGCTGCCAGCGCGGGGTAGGACGCACCTTCCAGGTGGTCAAGAGCTTCGAGACCATGACTGTCATCGACAACGTCATCGTCGGTGCACTCGTGCGCAACACCGTGATGCGCGAGGCCCGCCGCAAGGCGCATGAGGTGCTGGAGTTCACCGGCCTTGCCGCGCGCGCCGACGTGCTCGCCAGCGACCTCGTACCGGCCGAGAAGCGCCGCCTCGAAGTCGCGCGGGCGCTTGCGACCGAGCCGAAGCTGCTGCTGCTCGACGAAGTCCTCACCGGCCTGACGCCGACCGAGGCGCAGACCGGCGTTGCCCTGGTGCGCAAGGTGCGCGATGCCGGTATCACCGTGCTGATGGTGGAGCACGTCATGGAGATCGTGATGCCGCTGGTGGACCGCGCCATCGTGCTCGACCTCGGCAAGGTGCTGGTCGAGGGCAAGCCCGCCGACGTCGTGCGCGATCCCAAGGTGATCAAGGCATATCTGGGAGATCGTCATGCTGTCGGTGCGTGAAGTCACCACCGCCTATCAGGGGCTGGTCGCCATCTCCGCGGTCTCGATCGAGGTCCAGAAGGGCGAGATCGTCTGCGTTGCCGGCGCCAACGGCGCGGGCAAGTCGACGCTGCTGAAATCCATCGCCGGCGCCGAGCGTCCGCGTTCGGGCACGGTGACGTTCGACGGCAAACGCCTCGACGGCATGGCGCAGCATCACATCACGGCCACCGGCATCGCCTATGTGCCGGAAAACCGCCGGTTGTTTCCGCGCCTGTCGGTGCGCGACAACCTTCGCCTCGGCAGCTATCTCTACCGGGGCGAAGCGAACCGCGAAGAGCCGCTCGATCTCGTCTTCAAGCTGTTCCCGCGCCTCCAGGAACGTCTGGAGCAGCGCGCCGAGACGCTCTCTGGCGGCGAGCAGCAGATGCTCGCGATCGGCCGCGCGCTGATGACGCGTCCGCGGCTGTTGATGCTGGACGAGCCCTCGCAGGGCATCATGCCGAAGCTGGTCGACGAAATTTTCCAGGCGGTGAAGCTCATCCGTGACTCCGGCATGACCGTCCTCATCGTCGAGCAGCGCATGGCCGAGTGCCTGGAGATCGCCGACCGCGCCTATATCCTGCAAACCGGCCGCGTGCTGATGCAGGGTGCGGCGAGCGAGATCAAGGGCAATCCGGACGTGCGGAAGGCATACCTGGGGCTGTAGCCGAATAGTATCGGGCACGCCCGCGCAACATACCCGGTGTCATCGCCCGACTTGAACGGGCGATCCAGTACTCCGAGACGTCAGAGATATGCGGAGAAGCCGCGGCGTACTGGATTCCCCGCTTTCGCGGGGAATGACAGCGGTGGTGAGGCGACGCTCGTCCACCCTTTACCGCAAGTCGCTAATGTTCGTGCCCGTGCTCCGGCAGCGTCACCCCGAACACCTTCACCAGATCCTTCACCTGCGCCGGCGACAAATACCGCGGGTTCATCCCGCGCAGCAGCAGGTACAACTTGGCCGTCTCCTCCAGCTCCTCCGTCGCGAACACCGCAGCTTCCAGCGTGTCGCTGGCGACGACCGGGCCGTGATTGGCGAGCAGAACGGATGAATATTTCCCGGCCAGCCCCTTGATCGCATCTGCAACCGCGGGGTCGCCGGGGCGGTAATAGGGCACGAGCGCGGTGGCGCCGCATTTCATCAGGTAATAGGCCGTCATCGGCGGCAGCGCGGCGCGCGGATCGATCTCGGGCAGCATCGAGAGGGCGACCGAATGGGTGGAGTGCAGATGCACGATTGCCCGCGCGCTTCCGCGCGTATCATAAAGCGCATTGTGCAGCGGAACTTCCTTGGTCGGCGCATCGCCCGACATTAACCGGCCCTGCTGGTCCAGCCGTGACAGTTTCGCGGGATCGAGGAAGCCGAGCGAGGCGTTGGTCGGCGTCACCAGCCAGCCGCCATCGTCCAGCTTGACGCTGATATTGCCGGAGGAGCCCGGCGTCAGCCCGCGCTCGAACAGGGACCGTCCGAAGCGGCAGATGTCCTCGCGCAGCAATGTCTCATTGCTCATGGCCGTCATGCCTGCTTGTCTCACGCTTTGGCAGCGCGGCCAAGCCGTGTTATTCGGTTGCCAAGCTGCCGCAAAGGGCGGCCATCCGGGAAACGCTCGCAAGGGTCAGTTGCATATGTCCGCCTCCACCTCACAAAATCAGCGTATTGCCGTCGTCGGGCTCGGCTCGATGGGATTTGGCATGGCGACCTCGCTCAAGAGCGCCGGCCATGCCGTGACCGGCTGCGACGTCTCGGCGGATGCCGTCGCGCGCTTCGTGAAGGACGGCGGCGCGGGGGCCAAGACGCCGGCCGAAGCGGCCAAGGACGCAGACATCGTCGTCAGCGTGGTGGTCAATGCCGCGCAGACCGAAACCATCCTGTTCGGCAAGGATGGCGCCGCCGAGACCATGCCCAAGGACAGCGTGTTCATCTCCTCGGCGACGATGGATCCCGACGTGGCGCGCCGTCTTGCCAAGCAGCTGGAGGCGACCGGCCGGCACTATCTGGATGCGCCGATCTCCGGCGGGGCGCAGCGCGCCGCGCAAGGCGAATTGACGATTCTTGCCTCCGGCAGCTCGGCCGCCTTTGCCAAGGCGCGGCCGGCGCTCGATGCCATGGCTGCAAAGCTCTACGAGCTCGGCGATGCCGCCGGGCAGGGCGCTGCGTTCAAGATGATCAATCAGCTGCTCGCCGGCGTTCACATCGCCGCCGCCAGCGAAGCCATGGCGTTCGCAGCCAAGCAGGGCCTCGACATCCGCAAGGTCTACGAGGTGATCACGGCCTCGGCCGGTAATTCCTGGATGTTCGAGAACCGCATGCCGCATGTGCTCGACGGCGACTACACGCCGCGAAGCGCGGTGGAGATCTTCGTCAAGGACCTCGGCATCATCCAGGACATGGCGCGCACGGCCCGATTCCCCGTGCCGGTCTCCGCCGCCGCGCTCCAGATGTTCCTGATGACATCGGCCGCCGGCATGGGCCGCGACGACGACGCATCGGTCGCGCGCATGTATGCGCAGGTCACCGGCGTCAAGCTGCCCGGCGACAAGTAACAGAGGATCTCCAATGCCCCGTTTCGCCGCCAATCTCTCGATGATGTTCACCGAGGTGCCGTTCCTCGACCGCTTCGACGCCGCCGCGCAAGCGGGCTTCACCGCGGTGGAATTCCTGTTTCCGTACGAGCATGCCGCCGAGGCCGTCGGCGAACGGCTCAAGCGCAACGGCCTGACCCAGGCGCTGTTCAACCTGCCGCCGGGCGACTGGAACGCCGGCGAGAAGGGCTTTGCGGCGCTGCCATCGCGCTTTTCCGATCTCAAGGCGAGCCTGGAGACGGCGCTGCCTTATGCCAAGGCGACGGGCGTCAAGCGCCTGCACCTGATGGCCGGCATCGCCAATCGCGGCGAGCGCGTCGCGATCGAGGCCTTCTACAAATCGGTGGCCTGGGCCGCCGAGTTCTTCGCGCCGCACGGCATCGACATCGTGATCGAGCCGATCAATGCGCGCAACGTGCCCGGCTACTTCCTCAACGATTTCGGCTTTGCGCGGGATCTGATCCAGGAGCTGAGGCTTGCGAACCTGAAGCTCCAGTTCGACATCTATCACTGCCAGATCATCCATGGCGACGTCACCATGCGGCTGCGCGAGATGATGCCGATCATCGGCCACATCCAGATCGCGAGCATTCCCTCGCGCAACGAGCCCGATGGCGAGGAGCTGAACTATCCCTTCCTGTTCGATGAGCTCGACCGGCTCGGCTATGCCGGCTTCGTCGGCTGCGAATACAATCCCCGCGGCAAGACCACCGATGGGCTTGCCTGGTTCAAGCCTTATGCGGGAGTGAAGTCGTGACACTTGCGTTGGGCTGCATCGCCGACGACTACACCGGCGCCTCCGATCTCGCCAACACGCTGACGCGCGCGGGCCTGCGCACCGTGCAGACCATCGGCGTGCCCGCCGACGATCTCGCGCTGCCCGAGGTCGATGCCGTCGTGGTGTCGCTGAAGAGCCGCTCGATCGAAGCCGGCCTCGCGGTGTCGCGCTCGCGCGCCGCTGAAACATGGCTGCGCGACCGCGGCGTGGGCCACGTGCTGTTCAAGATCTGCTCGACCTTCGATTCCACCGACGCCGGCAATATCGGTCCGGTTATGGATGCGCTGCGCGCCGATTGCGGCGAGGGAGCCGTGCTGGTGACGCCTGCCTTTCCGGAGACCGGGCGCACCGTCTATCAGGGCAATCTGTTCGTCGGCGCCGTGCCGCTCAGCGAGAGCCCGCTAAAGGACCATCCGCTCAACCCGATGCATGATTCCAACCTGGTGCGCGTGCTGGCGCGCCAGAGCAGCACGCAGATCGGCCTCGTCGATCTCGCCACCGTCGCGCGCGGCGCGGAGGCCGTGCGGGCACGGCTGGCCGAGCTCGCCGCCAGGGGCATCGGTGCCGCGATCATCGACGCCGTGTTCGACCGCGACCTCGAGACCATCGGTCTCGTCGCCGCTGAACATCTTCTGTCGGTCGGCGCGTCCGGCATGGGCCTCGGGCTTGCGCGCGCGCTGGTGTCGACGGGCAAGGTGAAGCCGGCGCCGAGCGGCGAAACCGGCGCGGCCGTCGGCGGCCTGGCGGCATGCCTTGCCGGCAGCTGCTCGCAGGCGACGCTTCAGCAGATCGCCAGCGCCGAACGCATCATGCCGGTGCTTCATCTCGATCCGGAGCGGATCGTCGCGGGCGCCGCTGAAGCGCAGCGTGCGCTGGACTGGGCGAGGCCGCGGCTTGCGGAAGGTCCGGTGCTGATCGCTTCGAGCGCGACGCCGGACGCCGTTGCGGCCGTGCAGGCGCGCCATGGCCGCGATGCCGCAGGCCACGCCATCGAGCAGGCCATGGCCGGCATCGCCGAGGGTCTGGTGCAGGCCGGCGTCCGTCGCTTGATCGTCGCCGGTGGCGAGACATCCGGCGCCGTGGTCGATCGGTTGAAAATTCCTGGATTTCTCGTAGGAGTAGAAATCGCGGCGGGAGTCCCGGTGCTGCGCGCGGTCGGTGCAAGCTCCGGCGAGATGTTGCTCGCTTTGAAATCTGGAAACTTTGGCGGTCCGGACTTCTTCTCCGACGCGCTTAGGCTCATGCGCTGAGCGCAGAGCCTCCTTAGTCCATCGTTCATTTCTTTCGGCTTCGGTACTCGTACGGAGCCGCAGTTAACATTTGCGCAGGTGCTCTGCGCTCAGATGTCGCCGCAGCTCCTCTTTGGTTGATTCTTAGAGCTTCGACGCGCATCCGCGCCAGCACAACGAGATCCGATTATGTTCGCCAACATTTCCATCCGCGCCAAGATCATCAGTGTCGTGGCATTCCTGCTCGTCGCGATGGCCGGCATGGGCCTGCTCGCCATCATGAAAATGCGGTCGATGAACGCCAACACGGTCGACATCACGATGAATTGGATGCCCAGCGTGCGGGTGCTGGGCGAGCTTCGGGCGAGCGTCATCACCTATCGCAACGTGGTCCGCCAGCACATGCTTTCCGACACGCTGGACGAGAAGCTCGCCAACGAAAAGACGGCCGTGACGGTGCTCGAGGCGCTTGCCAAATACCGCAGCCGCTACGAGCCGATGATCACCTCGCCGGAGGAGAGGGCGCTCTACACCCAATGGGCAAAGCTCTGGGACGATTACAAGAGGGGCACCGAAGAGGTGATGGCGCTCTCGCGCAAGGAAGCCGGCAAGATCCCACACGAGGCCCGGGAGCTGAATACGAAGACCGTCAACAAGCTCGGTCTTCAGGCAGACGAGGTCCTGACCAAGGACATCGAGCTCAACACCAAAGGCGGAGAACAGGCCGCCCAGGACGCCGCCGACAGTTACGCCTACGCCTTCATGCTGGTCTCGGCCATTCTCGGCGCTGCTATCGTCATCGGCATCGCCGTCAGCTTCTATCTCGTCCGCGACGTCTCTAGCGGCATCAACTCGATCACCCTGCCGATGCAGGCCCTGGGCCGAGGCGACCTCTCCGCCGAAGTCCCGCATCGCGGCGAGAAGACCGAGATCGGCGCCATGGCCGACGTGCTCCAGATCTTCAAGGAGGCGTTGATCGCCAAGAAGGCCGCCGACGAAGCCGCCGCGGCCGACGCCGAAGCCAAGATCGAGCGCGGCCGCCGCGTCGACGACATCACCCGCGAATTCGAAACGATGATCGGCGAGATCGTCCAGACCGTGTCATCGGCCTCGACCCAGTTAGAGGCCTCCGCCTCGACCTTGACCGCGACCGCCGACCGCTCGCAGCGGCTGGCGACCACGGTGGCCGACGCTTCGGAGGAAGCCTCCACCAACGTGCAGTCGGTGGCCTCGGCGACCGAGGAGATGGCCTCGTCGGTCGGCGAGATCAGCCGCCAGGTGCAGGAATCAGCGCGGATGGCGGGCGATGCAGTCGGTCAGGCCCGTGCCACCACCGAGCGCGTCAGCGAATTGTCCAAGGCCGCCGCGCGCATCGGCGACGTGGTCGAGTTGATCAACACCATCGCCGGCCAGACCAACCTGCTGGCGCTCAACGCCACCATCGAGGCGGCGCGCGCCGGCGAAGCCGGCCGCGGCTTTGCCGTCGTCGCCTCCGAGGTGAAGGCGCTCGCCGAGCAGACCGCGAAGGCGACCGGCGAGATCGGCCAGCAGATCTCCGGCATCCAGACGGCGACCAACGATTCCGTCGGCGCCATCAAGGAGATCTCCTCGACCATCGAGCGCTTGTCGGAGATCTCGTCGGCCATCGCGGCTGCGGTGGAAGAGCAGGGCGCCGCGACGCAGGAGATTGCCCGCAACGTGCAGCAGGCGGCGCAGGGCACCCAGCAGGTGTCGTCCAACATCACGGACGTGCAGCGCGGCGCGACCGAGACCGGCACGGCCTCCTCGCAGGTGCTGTCCGCGGCGCAGATGCTGTCGAATGATTCGGGCCGGCTGAAGAACGAGGTCAGCAAGTTCCTGACCAACGTCCGCGCCGCGTAGACAGACGTGGGTTCCACAAGCAAGGGCGGCGCCATCGGCGCCGCTCATAGTTTTTCCTGCGCGCGTTGCGCTGTCGATATCCCCGTAGAATTGCGACGTACTCTTCAGCGAAAGCTCCGTACTACTGCGTAGCGTCGTTAAACCTAACAATCCTGAGCGACGGTAAGATCGTGGCGGAAGTCGTAGCACGATCGGAGCCGGTCCGGACCAGCAACTCCCGACCGTCAGCATTGGGGAGGATTTAATGTCTTGGATCAACAACCTTCGTATTTCCATTAAGGTTTCCGCCGTATTCGCGGCGATCTGTCTCGTCGTCGCCGGCAGCACCGCAGCCATCTACAACTCGCTGAGCGTAATGAATTCCACGGCGAAGATGACAGTGCATACCTATCAGGTGCTGGAGCAGCTTTCCGAGCTTGTCGGTGCGATGGTCAATCAGGAAACCGGCGTTCGCGGCTATCTCGTGTCTGGCGATGCCGGCTTTCTCGCTCCTTACGAAGCCGGGCTGAAACAATTTCAGACTGCGGCGGCCAAAGTCGGCAGCCTGACCTCGGACAACGCCACGCAGCAGAAGCGACTCGAGCAGGTCAAGGCGCTTGCCAACGACTGGGCAACCAACGTCGCGCAGCGCGAAATCGCGCTGATGAAGGATCCGGCAACCCAGGCGAAGGCGCGTGAGCTCGAGGCTTCCGGAGCCGGCAAGAAGTCGATGGATGGCCTCCGCGCTGTCGTCCAGGAAATGGACAGGGAAGAGCGGTCGCTGTTGTCAGTGCGGGCGGCTGCCTCCGACGCCGCCTCGTCCAGCGCCACCATGGCCATGCTGATCGGAGGCCTCGTCACCCTGCTGCTCTCGCTCGTGGGCGCCTTCGGCGTCGCCTTCGCGGTCACCCGCCCGATCCAGCGCATCACGACCGAGATGGGTGTTCTCGCGAATGGGGACACCTCGGTGATCGTATCGGGTATCGAACGCAAGGACGAGATCGGTGAGATGGCTCAGGCGGTCCAGGTGTTCAAGACCAATGCCATCGAGGTCGAGCGGCTGAAGACGGAACAGGCTGAAACCGAGCGTCGCAATGCCGAGCAGCGCAAACGCGACATGGTCAGGCTCGCCGACGACTTCGAGAGCGCCGTCGGCCAGATCATCGGAACAGTGTCGTCGGCATCGACCCAGCTGGAAGCATCGGCCACCACCCTCACAGGTACGGCCGAGCGGTCCCAGAAGCTCGCGACCACGGTGGCCGGCGCTTCGGAGGAAGCCTCCACCAACGTGCAGTCGGTGGCCTCGGCGACCGAGGAGATGGCCTCGTCGGTCGGCGAGATCAGCCGCCAGGTGCAGGAATCAGCGCGGATGGCGGGCGATGCAGTCGGTCAGGCCCGTGCCACCACCGAGCGCGTCAGCGAATTGTCCAAGGCCGCCGCGCGCATCGGCGACGTGGTCGAGTTGATCAACACCATCGCCGGCCAGACCAACCTGCTGGCGCTCAACGCCACCATCGAGGCGGCGCGCGCCGGCGAAGCCGGCCGCGGCTTTGCCGTCGTCGCCTCCGAGGTGAAGGCGCTCGCCGAGCAGACCGCGAAGGCGACCGGCGAGATCGGCCAGCAGATTTCCGGCATCCAGGCGGCGACCAACGATTCCGTCGGCGCCATCAAGGAGATCTCCTCGACCATCGAGCGCCTGTCGGAGATCTCGTCGGCCATCGCGGCTGCGGTGGAAGAGCAGGGCGCCGCGACGCAGGAGATTGCCCGCAACGTGCAGCAGGCGGCGCAGGGCACCCAGCAGGTGTCGTCCAACATCACCGACGTGCAGCGCGGCGCGACCGAGACCGGCACGGCCTCCTCGCAGGTGCTGTCGGCGGCGCAAATGCTGTCGAACGATTCCGGCCGGCTGAAGAGTGAGGTCAGCAAGTTCCTGACCAACGTCCGCGCCGCGTAAGGCGCGGCCGTGGATTGATCAAACCAGGAGCGGTGCCAAATGCGCCGCTCTTTTTTTCTGCGGTAGCGTGATGTCGTCTGGCGGTAGGATCATGGGGAGCCGACCGTAAACATACGGGGCGCCCATTTCATGGATAGTTAAATTCGCCTTACGAGAATTGAGGGAAGACGCCTCGAACAGCGGCCGTCCTGTCTGGAATGAACGCATATCGCATTGTTTGGGGGCTCTGATGCGCAAGAATCTTCCCGTCACCACCGTTGAATATCCGGTCAGTGATGAGACGTTGATCGTTTCGCGGACCGATCTGAAGGGCAAGCTCACGTACTTCAACGAGGACTTCCTCGCGGCCGCCGGCTTCACGTCCGCGGAACTGATGGGCCAGCCGCACAATATCGTTCGTCACCCGGACATGCCGCCGGAGGCATTCGACAATCTCTGGGACACGCTGAAGGCCGGCAAGCCCTGGCTCGGCGCAGTCAAGAACCGCCGCAAGAACGGCGACTTCTATTGGGTGCTGGCGACGGCTTCTCCGATCCGCGAGAACGGCGAGGTCAAGGGCTATACGTCGATCCGCACCAAGCTGCCGGCCGACCAGCGCAAGCTCGCCGAAGAGGTCTATGCCGCCATCCGCGAGAAGAAGCCGCATGGCTATCGCATCGACGCCGGCATCATCCGCCGCCGCTCCTGGCTCGACCACTTCAGCATCTTTACCGGGACGCTGAAGGCGCGCCTGATCACGATGATGGTGCTGCAGTCGCTGTTCATGCTCGCGCTCGGCATCGGTGGCGCGGTCGCCACCGGCGGTTCGACCAGCCTGATCCTGTCGCTGCTGGCTGTCGCCGGTGCGGCTATCGTCGGCTTCGCAGGCCTTGCGACCATGCGTGCTATTCAGGGACCGATGCGGCAGCTCAACGACACGCTGGTCAACCTCGTGCAGGACAAGCTTGACAATCGCATCGTGATCGAGCGCGACAACGAGATCGGCGAGGCGCTGCGCAACCTTCAGACCGTGCAGACCATCGTCCGTTTCAGCCGCGACGAGGTGCAGGCGGTGCAGCGCCGCGCCGAGGCGCAGCGCAAGGCCGACATGACCAAGCTTGCCGACGGTTTCGAGGCGGCGATCGGGGAAATCGTCGAGACCGTATCGGCCGCCGCGACTGAGCTTGAGGCATCGGCCTCGACCCTGTCCTCGACCGCGGGCCGGGCGCAGGAGCTGGCCACGGTAGTTGCGTCCGGCTCGGAGGCCGCCTCCAGCAATGTCCATTCGGTGGCTTCGGCTGCCGAGGAGATGTCGTCCTCGGTGCGCGAGATCGGGCGGCAGGTGCAGGATTCCTCCCGGATCGCGAGCGAGGCGGTCAGCCAGGCGCATGCCACCACCGAGCGTGTTAGCGAGCTGTCGCGGGCTGCGGCGCGGATCGGCGATGTCGTCGAGCTCATCAATGCGATTGCCGGCCAGACCAACCTGCTGGCACTCAACGCTACCATCGAGGCGGCGCGGGCTGGCGAAGCCGGCCGCGGCTTCGCGGTGGTGGCCTCCGAGGTCAAGGCGCTCGCCGAGCAGACGGCCAAGGCCACCGGCGAGATCGGCCAGCAGGTCGGCGGCATCCAGGCGGCGACGCAGGATTCGGTCAGCGCCATCGGGGAGATCAGCGGCACCATCGCGCGTCTGTCGGAGATCGCTTCGGCCATCGCGACGGCCGTGCAGCAGCAGGGCGCAGCGACCCAGGAGATCGCCCGCAACGTGCAGCAGGCCGCCCTGGGCACCCAGCAGGTCTCGTCCAACGTCGGCGACGTGCAGCGCGGCGCCTCGGAGACGGGATCAGCGTCCACGCAGGTGCTGTCGGCGGCCCAGATGCTGTCCCGCGATTCCAACCGCCTCAAGCTCGAGGTCGGCAAGTTCCTGAACTCGGTTCGCGCCGCCTGACTCTCGACCGCGTCGGAAAAACAGGCGCCGAAGGGCTGAGATCTCGTAGGGTGGGCAAAGGCGCTCTTGCGCCGTGCCCACCATTCTTTCCGGATCACACGAAGGCCGTGGGAACGCTTCGCTTTGCCCACCCTACGAGATCACGCCACCCGCCACTCGGGCACGTTATCTTCTGCCATAGCGATTTCGCCGAGCGAGCCGACCGGGGTGCGATCCATGGCGAGCAGATGCGCCAGCGTCGCGCCGTCGCTCGCCGGGACCCGCGCCAGCGTGCGGCGATCGTCCTCTGTCCGCAGCATCACGACGCCATGCTCGATATTGCCGCCGCGGCCGTAAAGCACGGTGAAGCTCTCGACCGTGCCCTTGCCAGTGGCCTCCGCGACGAACTCCGGCACTGCGCGATTGTTGCGGTCCGCATCGGCCTGCACGCTCGTTTCCTGCACCAGCACCTCGCGCGGCGCCGTCTTCGACACCACCAGCGCGTGGTGCTTGGTGACGAAGCCGCCCTGGCCATAGAGCAGGCCGAGCTTGGCGCCGTCGCGCAGTCGCCGCACCATCGCGCAGGCCGCATGCGTCATGTAGGTGTTGAGCGGCGCGCCGAAGAAGGTGAGGCCACCGGTCACGGTCGGCTGCACGTCGGGGCCCAAGCCCAGCGTCCGCCGCGCCATCTTGGGCACGCAGGGGAAGCAGCTGTAGAGCTCGATCGCGTCGAAGGTCTTGCGGTCGCCGCCGGCGAGGTCCATCACGCTCTTGAGCACGGCATTCTGCGGGTGGCTCTCGTAAAACTGGTCGCGCATCAGATAGTCGCGCGGCTCTTCCGCCGAGGCACCGCCGAGCGGGTAGACCAGTTTGTCTTCGGCGATCCCGGCCGCGCGTGCCTTGGCGAGACTGGTGAGCAGCAGCGCACCGCCCATGTTGACGCTGGGATTGGCCACCATCAGCTTGTTGTAGGGCCAGGCGATCAGCCGGTTGTCTGCGGTCGGCGTCGTGATCTCCTCCGGCGCATAACGCCGCTTCAGCCAGGCGTATGGATTCTCCGCGGCGGCTTCCGAATAGCGCGACCACAGCGTGCCTGATTCCGCCATGGCTTCGCGCGGCGTCTGCCCCCAATGCGCCGAGGAGGCCGCCTCATAGAACGGATAGACGGTCACAGGCCGAAATACGCCGAGCTTCACTGCTAAGGGCTTCTGGAACGCCGCGCCGCGCTTGGGTTCCTCGACGTCATGGGCGAACGGCGTCCACGGCAGCTTGACGCCGGCGCGCTCCGCCTTGGTCGCGCTCGATTGCGCTTCCGCGCCGCACACCGCCGCCACGCTGCACTCGCCGCGCGCGATGCGCTTGGCCGCCTCGTGGATGTAGCGGATCGGGCTCTCGCCGCCGACTGGGCCGTAATAGCAATGCGCGGGCGAGATGCCGAGGCGCTGCGCCAGGAGCTGCTCCGGATCGCGATAGCGCCAGCTCAGGAAATTGACGACGTCGAGCGATTGCACCTCGCCGAGCAGCTTTGCGCCGGCGTCTTGTTCAGCCCGCCGCAGCGCCTGTTCGAGCAGGTCGAGCGGTTCGAGACCCTCGGCGATCTCCTTCGGGCGATCGACGATCTCGCCGATGCCGACGATGACGGGGATGCGGTCTTCGGGGATATTGGTCATTTCTTCTTGCTTCAGTTCACGATGTCAGTTGTTCGTCATTGCGAGCGCAGCGAAGAAATCCAGGATCTTTCCGCGGAGGCAGTCTGGATTGCTTCGCTGCGCTCGCAATGACAAGTGGGATCGTCACTCCGCCACCAGCGCATTCATGTGCTCGACGGCTTCGGCGAAATCCTGCTTGAACTCCTGTACCACCGCACCCGCCGATTTCACGCTGTCGATCAGGCCGACGCCCTGGCCGACGAAATAGCTGACGAGATCGCGCGCCTTGGCGTTGCCGCTTGCGGCGGCTCGGTCGATCGAATGGAAGGCGTCGCGGCTAATGATGCTTTGCAACGGCATCGGAAGCGCGCCCGGGCTATCCGGCGCGCGGTCCCAGGCGTCGGTCCAGACTGAGCGGAGCTGCCGGGCCGGCTTGCCGGTGCGGCCCTTCGAACGCACCGCATCGCGCGAGGATGCCGCGATCATCTTCTCGCGAAAGATCTCGCTTGTCTCGGACTCGACCGTGGCCAGCCACACCGAGCCGGTCCAGGCGCCGGCCGCGCCCATCGCCATGCAGGCCGCCATCTGCTGCCCCGTCATGATGCCGCCGGCCGCCAGCACCGGCACGTCGCGGATCGGCTTGATCGCCTTGATCACCTCCGGCACCAGCACCATGGTCGAAACCTCGCCGCAATGGCCGCCGGCCTCGGTGCCCTGCACCACGAGGATGTCGACGCCGGCGGCGACCTGGCGCAGCGCGTGCTCCTTGGCGCCGACCAGCGCTGCAACCGGCACCCCGTGCTTCTTGCCCATCTCGATCATCGCCTTCGGCGGCACGCCCAGCGCATTGGCGATCAGGCGGATCGGATGATTGAAGGAGACCTCGAGCAGCTGAAGCGCGGTCTTGCCGTCGAACGGCTGCGGCTGGTTGTCCGCGACCTCGGTGGTGGTCAGCTCGATGTCGTACTTCTTCAGGAGATCGCGCGTGTAGTTGCGGTGCTCCTGCGGCACGCGCGCTTCCAGGCTCTTCCAGGTGACGTCCTTCTCGCCGGCCGTCGAGATGTTTTCCGGGATCAGCACGTCGATGCCGTAGGGCTTGCCGTCGACGTGATCGTCGATCCATTTCAGCTCACGCTCGAGCGTATCCGGCGTATGCACGGTCGCGCCCAGCACGCCGAAGCCGCCGGCGCGGCTGACGGCGGCAACGACGTCGCGACAATGGCTGAAGGCGAGCAGCGGGAATTCGATCCCCAGCATGTCGCAGATCGGCGATTTCATGGCTCTCTCCCGGCGGCAGGCTTCGCATTCTCGTTGCTTTCGCGGGCAAAGCAAAGTGACGCTAGCGGATCGATGACATGCCGGATCTGGCGAGGCATCTTGTGTATAGACGTCGCTCTATCCGCGCGCCGCAGGCCCTGCGGGCACCCCGGAATGACGGAGGGGAGGGGCTGCC
Source organism: Bradyrhizobium sp. NBAIM08 (assembly GCF_020193935.1). Taxonomy (NCBI): domain Bacteria; kingdom Pseudomonadati; phylum Pseudomonadota; class Alphaproteobacteria; order Hyphomicrobiales; family Nitrobacteraceae; genus Bradyrhizobium; species Bradyrhizobium sp. NBAIM08. The sequence continues at coordinate 289,124 of NZ_JADYVR010000006.1, forward strand.
ATGACAAAACGCAGAGTTGTCCCATCCGGCAATGCATTGCGGCGCCCTTGTCATCGGCCGTTTGCGGGCTAATTAATGCAGACGCATCTTTTTGCCCGGAGCCCCGCATGACCGATGCCCCTTACGTGCCGCCCAAAGTCTGGACCTGGAACAAGGAGAACGGCGGGCAATTCGCCAACATCAACCGACCCATTGCCGGCCCCACCCACGACAAGGAGCTGCCGGTCGGCAAGCACCCGCTTCAGCTCTACTCGCTGGCGACGCCGAACGGGGTCAAGGTCACTGTGATGCTGGAGGAGCTCCTGGCGCTCGGCCACAAGGGCGCCGAATATGACGCCTGGCTGATCAGGATCGGCAATGGCGACCAGTTCGGCAGCGGCTTCGTCGACATCAATCCCAATTCCAAGATCCCGGCGCTGATGGACCGTTCCGGCCCCGAGCCTGTCCGGGTGTTCGAGTCAGGCTCGATCCTGTTCTACCTCGCCGAGAAGTTCGGCGCCTTCCTGCCGAAGGACGTCAAGGCCCGCACCGAGGCGATGTCCTGGCTGTTCTGGCAAATGGGCAGCGCGCCCTATCTCGGCGGCGGCTTCGGCCATTTCTATGCCTATGCGCCGACCAAGATCGAATACGCCATCGACCGTTTCGCAATGGAGACCAAGCGCCAGCTCGACGTGCTCGACCGGCGTCTCGCCGACAACGAATATCTCGCGGGCAAGGACTACACCATCGCCGACATCGCGGTGTGGCCCTGGTATGGCGCGCTCGCCAAGGGGCTCGTCTATGGCGCCGGCGAATTTCTGTCGGTGCAGGACTACAAGAACGTGCAGCGCTGGACCGACCAGATTGCGCAGCGCCCCGCCGTGAAGCGCGGCCGCATGGTCAACCGGGTCTCCGGCGATCCCGCCAGCCAGCTCCACGAGCGCCACGACGCGAGCGACTTCGAGACCAAGACCCAGGACAAGCTCGTGCCCGCAACGTAGCTGACGGGTTCATCACCTCTCCCCGCAAGTGGGGAGAAGTCGAATTCGATTGCAGATCGAATTCGGGTGAGGGGGTACAGGTCCCTCGACAGTCTCGCGCGTGGAGAAAGGCCCCTCACCCCAACCCTCTCAGCGCGAGCCGAGCTCGTCGCGGCCCCGTAGGAATGGGGCGAGGGAGCGCACCGTTGCTGCGGCCTATTTCTTCATGCCCTCCGCCGCCGGAAACACCACGCGGTCATCGGTGCGGCAGTAACGGTCGGCGAACATGCGGCCGATCGGGTGATAGCGGTCCATGTGCACCCGCATCGCCTTGTCGTCCCAGAGCTCGTCGCGGATGTGGAAGTGGAGGCCTTCGCCCATGATCAGCCGGCGATCGTCGTTGACGTCGATCAGCTTCCAGAGCTTGCACTCCATCGCCCAGGGCGTGTCAGCTAGCCGTGGCACCCCGATCTTCGTCGAGGGCGCAAGCTTCAGCCCGAGATAATCGGGCTCGCTGATCTCAGGCGGAAAATCGCCGCTGCTCTCGTGCATCGCCCGCGCCAGCGGCTCGTCCGTGAGGTTGACCACGAATTCACCGGTGCGCTGGATGTTGAGAAACGTGTCCTTGTCCTCGCCGTTCGGCTTGCGGTTGGCCGCGAACATGCAGAGCGGCGGATCCTCGCAGAAGGCGTTGAAGAAGCTGAACGGGGCGGCGTTGACCACGCCGGTCGGCCCGAGCGTGGTCACCCACGCGATCGGCCGCGGCAGAATGAACGACGTCAGCACCTTGTAGCGCTCGCGTGGCGTCAGCTCGCTGGCGGCGTAGTCCATTGGGGCTCCTCGGCTTTCTTCGCCTCTCCCCGCCTGCGGGAAGAGGCCGATGCGCGGAATGCGCGGCGGGTGAGGGGGCTCTCCGCGAGTCCGACTGTCACCGTCCTCGCGGAGAATCCCCCTCACCCTCTCCCCGCAAGCGGGGAGAGGGGAAAGAGATAAGGCGCCTTACGCCATGCTCAGCTCGTGGCGGCCCACCACCATCCAGTGCACCTCGTCCGGACCGTCGGCGAAGCGCAGGTGCCGCACGTCCTGGTACATCTCGGCGAGCGGGGTCCAGTGCGAGATGCCGGTGGCGCCGTGCATCTGGATGGCCTGATCGATGATCCTGCAGGCGCGCTCGGGCACCATGGCCTTGACCATGGAGACCCAGACGCGGGCCTCCTTGTTGCCGAGCACGTCCATTGCCTTCGCCGCTTTCAGCACCATCAGCCGCATCGCCTCGATCTCGCAGCGCGCCTGCGCGATGATCTGCATGTTGCCGCCGAGATGGGCGATCTTCTTGCCAAAGGCCTCACGGGTGAGGCCACGCTGCACCATCAGGTCGAGCGCCTTCTCGGCCTTGCCGATGGTGCGCATGCAGTGATGGATGCGGCCGGGGCCGAGGCGGAGCTGCGAGATCTCGAAGCCACGGCCTTCGCCGAGCAGGATGTTCTCCTTCGGCACGCGCACATTGTTGAAGCGCATGTGCATGTGGCCGCGCGGGGCGTGGTCCTGGCCGAACACGTACATGGGACCGAGCACCTCGACGCCGGGCGTGTCGCGCGGCACCAGGATCTGCGACTGCTGCTTGCTCGGCGCCGCGTCCGGATTGGTCTTCACCATCACGATGAGGATCTTGCAGCGGGGATCGCCGAGACCCGAGATGTAGTACTTCTCGCCGTTTATCACCCATTCGTCGCCGACCAGTTTCGCGGTGGTCGAGATGTTCTTGGCGTCGGAGGAGGCGACGTTCGGCTCGGTCATGACATAGGCCGAGCGGATTTCGCCGTTGAGCAGCGGCTTCAGCCATTTCTCCTTCTGCTCCTTGGTGCCGACGCGTTCCAGCACCTCCATGTTGCCGGTGTCGGGCGCCGAGCAGTTCATGGTCTCCGAGGCCAGCGGACTCTTGCCGAGCTCGGCCGCGATATAGGCGTAGTCGAGATTCTTCAGGCCCTGGCCGGTCTCGTCATCGGGCAGGAAGAAATTCCAAAGGCCTTCCTGCTTGGCCTTGTTCTTGGCCTTCTCCAGCACCTCGAGCTGCTTCGGCGTAAAGCTCCAGCGATCTTCCTTGCCCTCGCCGGCCTTGGCGAACTCGATCGACATCGGCTCGACGGTATCGCGGATGAACTTCTTGACGTGATCGTAAAGCGGCCGGACCTGGTCCGACATCCGCAAGTCGTTGAGCTCGTCGCCGGGATTGAGCGTGTAGTTGGTGGTGCGGGGAATGTAGGTGTGTTTTGTCATTGGTCCTCCCGGGATCGCTAGAATGTGTTGTGCGCAAGAATAGTCGCAGCGTCGGCAAAGTGCGAGGGCGCATTTTCACGCGTGAGGCCATGCCATGCGATGGAATATCGCAAGGCCGTTTGAAATGTTGTTTGAATGGGCGCGGCGCACTGGGCACGCCCGCGCCACGCTCTCCGCCGTCATCGCCCGCCTTGTGCGCACTTGCGCACTGGGGCGGGCGATCCAGTACTCCGAGACGGCAGTGATTGAACAGAGTAGCTGCGGCGTACTGGATTCCCCGCCTGCCGCCTACGCTAAAGCTTCGGCGCCCCTGGACCTCAACCCTGGCGAAGCCTTGGCGTAGCCGGGTCGCGGGGAATGACAGCAGTGGATGTGGCTAGTTCGCCATCCGATGCATCGCGCAGATCTTGTTGCCATCGAGATCGCGCAGGTAGGCCAGATAGAGCTTGCCGCCCGGGCCCTGGCGAATGCCGGGCGGATCCTCGATCGATTTTGCGCCGGCTGCAACGCCCGCCGCGTGCCACGCATCGACCTGTTCCGGCGAATTGGCGGCAAAGCCGATCGTGCCGCCGTTGGCGCAGGTCGCCGGCTCGCCGTTGATCGGCTTCGATACCGAGAACACTCCGGTCTTGGTGATGTAGAAGATGCGGTGGCCGTCGACCCTGGCCGGCCGCACCTCGAGCGTGCCGAGCAGTTGGTCGTAGAACGCCTTGGCCTTGTCCAGGTCGTTGGTGCCGATCATGACGTGTGAAAACATTTGCCCGTTCCCTCAGTGTTGTAGCCCGGATGGAGCAGAGCGAAATCCGGGTCTGCTTGCTTTTGGCCGTCCCGGATTCGCTGCGCTCCATCCGGGCTACGAGAATCAAAACGCGGTATAGCCGCCGTCGATCACGAACGTATCCGCGGTGTGATACGACGACGCCTTGCTCATCAGATAAACCGCGATGCCGCCGAAATCGGAGGCTTCGCCGAAGCGCCGCATCGGAATCCGCGGCATCACGTTGGCTACGAACTTGTCGTTCGCCATGAGCCCTGCGGTCATGTCGCTCTTGATCCAGCCCGGCAGGATTGCATTGGCGGTGACGCCGTGACGTGCCAGCTCGACGCCGAGCGCGCGCACCAGCGCGTTGATGGCGGCCTTGGTCGCGGCATAATGCTCGTTGCGCGCCGTGCCGAAGATCGAGGCGAGGCTCGAGGTCGCGACCAGCCGGCCAAAGGGATCGCCGGCATTGGCGCGATCCGTCATGTGCTTGGCGGCGGCCTGGAACGCGTGGAACACGCCGTCGAGATTGGTCGCGAACATCGTGCGCCATTCCTCCTCGGTGCGCTCGATGAAGGCGCGCCGGCCACCGCCGCCGATGCCCGCATTGGCGAAGCAGCCATCGACCCGGCCGAAGGTGTCGAGCGTCGCCTTCATCGCTGAAGCGACCGAGGCCGGATCGGTGACGTCGCAGACCCGGCTGTCGACCTTGCCGGACAGGCCCTCCATGCTCGCGGCAGCGGCCTTGTTCTTGTCAGCATTGCGGCCCCAGATCGAGACGTTGCAGCCCTGGCCCGCGAGCGCCTGCGCGATACCGAGCCCGATGCCGCCATTGCCACCGGTGATCACGGCCACGCGGCCGGAAAGGTCGAAGAGGTTCATGGCGCGTTTCCTGTTTTTTGACTGCGGCGCATCAGCCGCTGCGCACAAGATTGCTTGCTATGCTCCGATCACCATGGACAAGACCGCGCCAAAAATCAAATATGCGCCCCGGCAAAACGAATTCCGGCCTGCGAAACTGGTGCGGGCCGCAACTGATGAGGAAACCATGCAGTTCAAACACGTCACGCTCGACTTCGATGGCTCGGTCGCGATCCTCAAGCTCGACCATCAGGAGGTGATGAACGCGGTCTCCGTCGACATGCTGGGCGGTCTTTCCGAGGCGCTCGATGCGATCGAGGAGAAGAAGGACGAGGTGCGCTGCGTGGTGCTGACCGGTGCGGGGCGGGCGTTCTGCACGGGCGCCAATCTGCAAGGCCGCAACAACCAGGCGAAGAAGACCAAGGCCGGCCTTACGCTGGAGACCGGCTTTCATCCCTTCCTGCGCCGCATCCGCAACCTGCACTGCCCGATCGTCACCGCGGTCAATGGCCCGGCCGCCGGCGCCGGCATGAGCTTCGCGCTGCTCGGCGACATGATCCTATGCGCGCGCTCGTCCTATTTCCTGCAGGCCTTCCGCCGCATCGGCCTCGTGCCGGATTGCGGCTCGACCTGGCTGTTGCCGCGCCTCGTCGGCCGCGCGCGCTCGATCGAATTGTCGTTGATGGGCGAGCGCCTGCCGGCCGAGAAGGCGCTGGAATGGGGCCTTGTCAACCGCGTCTATGATGACGGCGTCTTGATGGAGGAAGCGATGAAGCTGGCGCGCGATCTCGCCAGCGGGCCGACCGTGGCGCTGTCGCTGATCCGCAAGCTCTATTGGGACAGCCCGGAAAATTCCTTCGAGGATCAGCTCAATCTGGAATTCCAGTGCCAGCTCCGCGCCGGCGACACCGAGGATTTCCGCGAGGGCGTCGGCGCCTTCCTCGAGAAGCGGCCCGCGCAGTTCAAGGGCAAATGATCGAGGCGGCGCTTTCACGCAGCGTCCAGCGCTGGTGCAAAGGGGCGACCGGCGCGACCTGTGCGGCAAAGCTCTCCGGCGGCGCCAGCCAGGAAACCTGGCGCTTCGACATCTCCCATCCCGACGGGCCGATCGGCGCGATCCTGCGGCGCTCACCAAAGGGCTATGGCGCCGCGCCGACCCGCGCGGCCGGTCTTGCCGCGGAAGCGCAGTTGATGCAGCTCGCCTATGAGGCCGGCGTGCCGTCGCCCCGCGTCCTGCATGTGCTGGTGCCGGAGGACGATCTCGGCACCGGCTTCATCATGCAGCGCGTCGAGGGCGAGACCATCGCGCGCAAGATTCTTCGCGATCAAGAGTATGCGGCGGCGCGGCCGCGTCTGGCGCGGCAGATCGGCGGCATTCTCGCAGGTCTGCATCGGCTGCCGCAGGACAAATTGCCTGCGTTGCGCAGCAGGGGCGCGACCCAGGAGATCGCCGAGTTCGAGCGCGACTATCGCAGCCTGAACTGGCCCAAGCCCGTGTTCGAGCTGGCGCTGCGCTGGCTCCGCGACCACGATCCCGGCCCTTCGGCCGAGACCACGCTCGTGCACGGCGACTTCCGCAACGGCAATCTTATCATCGGCGCCGACGGCGTTCGCGCCGTGCTCGACTGGGAGCTCGCCCATCTCGGCGATCCCATGGAGGACCTCGGCTGGGTCTGCGTGAACTCCTGGCGCTTCGGCGAGATCGACAAGCCCGTCGGCGGCTTTGGCTCGCGCGAGGAATTGTTCGCCGGTTACGAGGCTTCGGGCCGCAAGGTCGACCCTGAGCGCGTCAAGTTCTGGGAAGTGATGGGCACGCTGCGCTGGGGCATCATGTGCGGCGGCATGATGCAGCGCTTTCGCGAGGGGCCCGACCATTCCATGGAGCGCGCCATGATCGGCCGCCGCGCCAGCGAGACCGAGATCGATCTGTTGCGGCTTCTGGCGCCGCGCGGGAGCTGACACATGCAGGACGAGCCGACCCCGATCGAGCTGACCAAGGCAGTCGCCGATTTCCTCCGCAGCGACATCACGCCGCTGATCTCCGGCCACCAAGCCTTCAAGCTGCGCGTCGCCATCAACATCCTCGACCTCGTCACGCGGCAGCTGACGCGGGAGGAGGGAAGCGATGCGAAGGAGGTGGAGCGCCTGCGCGCGCTGCTCGGCATCGACGGCTCGGTCATGGAGCTCAACCGTGTTCTCGCACATCGCATCGCGAGCGGGGAGATGGATCTCGCGACCCCAGGCCTCGCCGAGCACCTGTGGGCAACCACGATGGACAAGCTGGCGGTCGATCAGCCGAATTATGCCTCGTACAAGCGCGAACTAGGGCGAAGCGGGTAGGTCTCTCCCCGTCATTGCGAGGAGCCCTTGCGACGAAGCAATCCAGACTGTCTCTGCTGGGCAGCCTGGATTGCTTCGCTACGCTCGCAATGACAGTGTTGAGAGAGGGGGCGCTCCTCTCTCCGCTCATTCCGGGGCGTCGCGAAGCGACGAACCCGGAATCCATTCATCCGCACGTTCTGTCGCTCAATGGATTCCGGGCTCGCGCCTGTCGGCGCGCTCCGGAATGACGAGTGGGGAGACCCGTTTCCTACTTTCCCACCCATTTCGGCGGCCGCTTCTCGGAAAACGCCTTCGGGCCCTCGATATAATCCTGCGAGGCGACCATCGCCTGCACGGCCGGATAGTCCCGTTGCTCCGCGATCGCCTGCTCCAGCGACACGCCAAGCCCCTTCTGAATCGCCTGCTTCGAGGCCCGGATCGACATCGGCGAATTCTTGGCGATCATCTCGGCCCAGCGCAGCGCGGCCGCGAGCGCCTCGCCCTGCGGCACCACCTCGTTGACGAAACCGAGCTCGAGCCCTTCCTTGGCGCTGACATGGCGCGCGGTGAGGATCATGCCCATGGCGCGCTTCAGCCCGATCTGGCGCGGCAGCCGGTGCAAGCCGCCGGCGAGCGCGGCAAGGCCGACGCGCGGCTCGGGCAGGGCGAAGGTCGCGTTCTCCGCGGCGATGATGAGGTCGCAGGCGAGCGCGATCTCGAAGCCGCCGCCCATCGCGACGCCGTTCACCGCGGCGATGATCGGCTTGTCGCAGTCGAAGCGTGAGGTGAGGCCGGCGAAGCCGCCCTTGTCCCAGCCGCGTTTTCCCCCCGCTGCCTGCCACTTCAGATCGTTGCCGGCGCAGAACGCCTTATCGCCGCTGCCCGTGACGATCGCGATCCACTGCTCGGGATCGGCGGAGAAATCGTCAAACACCTTCTGAAGCTCGAAATGCGCATCGGTGTGCAGCGCGTTGTAGACCTCGGGCCGCGACAGCGTCACGATCGTGATCGGCCCCTTGCGTTCCACCTTTGAGAATTTCAGCTCCATCGCGCGCTCCCGGATTTTCTTTCGAAGGAATAGTGGCCCCATACTACCGTGCGGGTGCGCCAGAGCACCATCGAATTGCGCGGGCGCGCCTTGCGCTCCTCACATCTCGGCTTGCTTGACTTGCACGCGCTCTTCTCACCTTAATCGCACCAAGCAAGAATGCGCCCAGCGCCTTAACGCAAAACGATAAAATCAATCCGGGAGAGAACCTGTGGATTTCTCATTGCCTGCCGATCTCGTCGCCTATCTCGGAGAGCTCGACCGTTTCATCGAACGCGAGATCAAGCCGCTGGAACGGGCCGACGACAACATCCGCTTCTTCGACCATCGCCGCGAATGGGCGCGGACCGATTTCGAGAATGGCGGCCTGCCGCGCCACGAATGGGAGGCGCTGTTGCGCAAGGCCAAGGACCTCGCGGATGCCGCCGGGCATTTGCGCTTTCCTGTGCCGAAGCAATATGGCGGCAAGGACGGCTCCAACCTCTGGATGGCCGTGATCCGCGAGCATTTTGCCGCAAAGGGTCTCGGCCTGCACAACGACCTCCAGAACGAGCATTCGATCGTCGGCAACTTCCCCGTCGTCACCATGCTCGACCGCTACGGCCGCGACGACCAGAAGGCGATGATCGACGGCTCGATCAGGGGCAAGTACCGCATCACCTTTGGCCTGACCGAGCCGCATCACGGATCGGATGCCACCCACATGGAGACGCGCGCGGTGGCAGCCACCCGCGACAACGTCAAGGGCTGGATCATCAACGGCGAGAAGATGTGGACGACCGGCATGCACGTCGCCACGCACTGCGCGCTGTTCGCGCGCACCAGCGGCAACGATGGCGACGCCCGCGGCATCACCTGCTTCCTGGTGCCGGCGAAGACCAATGGTGTGAAGGTCGAGGAGTACATGTGGACCTTCAACATGCCGACCGATCATCCGCGCGTCAGCTTCACCGACGTGTTCGTGCCGGAGGATGCGCTGTTTGGCGAGGTCGGCCGCGGCCTGTCGCTGGCGCAATGCTTCGTGCACCAGAACCGCATTCGCCAGGCGGCAAGCTCGCTCGGCGCCGCGGTCTACTGCATCAACGAGAGTGTGAAATACGCGCGTGAGCGCAAACCGTTCGGCAAGGCGCTGGCCGAGAACCAGGCGATCCAGTTCCCGCTGGTCGAGCTTGCGACCCAAGCCGAGATGCTGCGCCTCTTGATCCGCAAGACCGCCTGGGAGATGGACCAGCTCAATGAGGAGCAAATCGAGCGCACCCTGTCCGACCGGGTCTCGATGTGCAATTATTGGGCAAACCGCCTCTGCTGCGAGGCCGCCGACCGCGCTATGCAGGTCCATGGCGGCATGGGCTATTCACGCCACAAGCCGTTCGAGCACATCTATCGCCACCACCGCCGCTACCGCATCACCGAAGGCAGTGAGGAGATCCAGATGCGGAAAGTGGCGGGGTTCCTGTTCGGGTATATGGGGCCGGGGAAGCATTAGACGCTCGCACTGCTATCGTAGGGTGGGCAAAGCGGAGCGTGCCCACCACTCCGTCGCATCGTAAGAACGGTGGGCACGGCGCGCGAAGGGCGCGCCTTTGCCCACCCTACGGAATCAATTCACCCGCCGATCCTTCCCCGCCCAATACGGCTCGCGCAGCTGCCGCCGCAGGATCTTGCCAGACGGATTCCGCGGCAGCGCAGGCAGGAATTCCACGCTCTTCGGCGTCTTGTAGCCGGCGATGCGCGTCCGGGTGAAGTTGATGATCTCGGTGGCAGTCGCCTGCTTGCCCGGCTTCATCACCACGATCGCCTTCACGGCTTCGCCCCATTTGTCGTCAGGCACGCCGATCACGGCGGCTTCCGCGACATCGGGGTGGTCGCACAGAGCGCTCTCGACCTCGGCCGGATAGATGTTCTCGCCGCCGGAGATGATCATGTCCTTGATGCGGTCATGGATGTAGAGATAGCCGTCCTCGTCCATGTAGCCGGCATCGCCGGTGCGCAGCCAGCCGTCGCTGCGCAGCGTGGATGCGGTCGCCTCCGGCAGGTTCCAGTAGCCGGCCATGTTGGAGCCCGAGCGCGTTGCGATTTCGCCGACCTGCCGCGGCGGCAGCGGCTTGCCGTCCGGATCCAGGATCGCGATCTCGACGCCCGGCAGCGCCTTGCCGGCCGAGCGCATCCGCTCCAGCCCCTCGACGTGATCCTCCGGCGGCAGCGCGACGATGGTGCCGGTGGTCTCGGTCATGCCGTAGAGCTGCACGAAGCCGCATTTGAAGACCTCGATGCATTCCTTCAGCAGCGCTGCGGGAATCGGCGAGGCGCCGTACAGCATGTATTTCAGCCGCGAGAAGTCGACCGTCCTGGCGCGTGGCTGCCGCACCACGAACTGCATCGCCGCCGGCACCATGAACAGTTTTGTGATGCCCGACTGCTCGAAGAAATCCAAAACCTTGGTCGGGTCGAACTCGCGCGCGATCACGCCGCGGGCGCCGTGATAGAGCCCCATGACGCCCCACCCCGAACCGCCGATGTGAAAGATCGGCATCGCCACCAGCGAGACATCGTCGGTCGACCACCGGTTCCACTCCGGCTTGTCCTCGGCATTGCCGGATTGCACCAGGTTGAGGAAGTTGGCATGCGACAACATCGCGCCCTTCGGCTTGCCCGTCGTGCCCGACGTGTAGAGCTGGATCGCGATGTCCGTGGTGTCGATCGGCACCTTCGGATCATCGCCGCTCTGCGCATCGCGCCATGCCGTAAAATCCGGCCATTCCGGCGCGCCGCCCTCGGTGGTGATGACGGTGCGCACGCTTGGTATCTGCTCCCGGATCTGGCGCACTTGAGTGATGAACTCCGGCCCGACGAACAGCACCGGCGCCCTGCAATCCGAGACGATGAAGGCGACCTCGGGCCCTGCCAGCCGCCAGTTCACCGGCGCCATCACGACGCCAGCCTTCATCGCACCCATCAGGAGCTCGAAATAGATGTCGCTGTTCTTGCCGAGATAGGCGATGCGGTCGCCCTTCTTCACGCCCATCGCGAGGAGCGCGTTCGCGACCTTGTTGGACTTGGCGTCGAACTCGGCGAAGCTGGTGGTGCGGCCCTCGAATTCATAGGCGATGGCGCTGCCGCGGCTCTTTGCACGCTCGCGCACCATGTCGGCGAGGTTCGCCAGTTTCTGTGTGGACATGTTTCTCCCGCAGGCGTTTGTTTTTATGCCCGGGAGTGTGGCGTCATCCGCCGGTGAAGACAAGATGGGCTCCGCTGTCGTCCCGGACAACCGCGCGCCTCAAGCGCGCGCAGATCCGGACCCATAGCCACAGGAAGTTGTTTGGCGAAGACACGCAGTTACCTGTCTCGCGCCACGACTGCTCCCTGTGGTTATGGGTCCCCGCCCTCGTGCGCTTTGCGCACTAGGCGGGGACGACAACTGGGGGCGTGGTGAAAACGTCAGCCCCTTACATGTCCGCGCATTTGCAATGCGCCGTCATCCCCGCTTCGCGCGGTCCTTCTCGTTCTGCGCCATGATGCTCTCGCGCGCGGTCTTCCAGTCGTCGTCGCTCCAGTCGCGGAGCTGGTAGAAGTTGCCGCCCATGGCGAGCGCCTGGGCGCCGTCCATGGCGATGGTCTCGCCGTTGATCCAGTCGCAGCCGCCGGAGATCAGGAACACGGCCACGTTCTGCAGTTCCTCCATGGTGCCGACGCGGCCCATCGGGTTCATCGCCTTGGTGCGCGCGCCGGCTTCGTCACCGGGCTTTATGCGCTTGCTCATGCCCTCGGTCGGGATCTCGCCCGGGGCGATGGTGTTGAGGCGGATGCCGTGTCGTCCCCATTCGGTGGCAAGCGACATCGTCATGGCGTGGATCGCCGACTTGCTCATCGCCGAGGGCACCACGTAAGGCGAGCCGTTGCGCACCCAGGTTGTGGTGATCGAGACGACGTTGCCGGGCTGCTTCAAGGCGATCCAGCGCTTGCCGACCGCATGTGTCACGTAGAACGTGCCATGCATGACGATGTTGGCGACCGCATCGAAGCCGCGCGGCGAGAGCTCCTCGGTCCGCGAGATGAAATTGCCGGCGGCATTGTTGATGAGATCGGTGAGGGGGCCATCGCGGAAGATGCTCTCGATCATCTCCTCGACTGCGAGCGCGTTGCGGATGTCGACGCCGTGGCTGGTGACGCGGCCGCCGTAGAGATCCATCAGCTCGGTTGCGGTCTCGTCGCACACGATCTTGCGCCGACCGCAAATGTGCACCTCGGCGCCGAGCTGGAGAAAACGCGCCGCCATCGATTTGCCGAGACCGGTGCCGCCGCCGGTCACGAGAATGCGCCGGCCGGCCAGAAGATTTTCCTTGAACATGGCTGTTTCCCCCGTAGGGATTGTCAGTTAATTGGTCGATTGACTAAATCCGGCCGCCGGCGTCCTGTAAAGCGGCACTGACAAGAACAGGCAGGAACTAGGGGAGAATTCGTCCATGGAAGATCGCGTCTCGATCTCGATCTCGGAAGGCGTCGCCGATGTGCGCCTGGTGCGCGCCGACAAGATGAACGCGCTGGATCAGCCCATGTTCGAGGCCCTCGTCGCCGCAACCGACCGGCTGTCGAAGGAGAAGGGCGTGCGCGCCGTCGTGCTCTCGGGCGAAGGCCGCGCCTTCTGCGCCGGGCTGGACATGGGGCGTTTTGCCGCCATGAAGGAGAAGGGTGGCAACGGAATTCCGGGTGGCGAAAATCGCGATCTCACGGTGCGCACCTATGGCAAGGCCAACTTCGCGCAACAGGCGGTGTGGGGCTGGCGCCAGCTACCGATGCCTGTGATCGCGGCCGTGCACGGCGTCGCCTTCGGTGGCGGCTTCCAGCTCTCGCTCGGCGCCGACATGCGCTTTCTCAGCTCGGATGCGCGCATGTCGATCATGGAGATCAAATGGGGCCTCGTCCCCGACATGGCGGGCACGCCGATCCTGGCCTCGCTGGTACGCGATGACATCCTGCGCGATCTCACCTACACCGGGCGCATCTTCTCCGCGCAGGAGGCGCTGGCTTACGGCCTCGCCACGCGCATCTGCGACGATCCGCGCGCTGCGGCGCTTGATGTCGCGCGCGAGATCGCAGGAAAAAGCCCCGATGCGATCCGCGCGGCCAAGCGGATGCTGAACAATCTCTCGGTCGATCCGGGCCCGGCGCTGCTCGCCGAATCCGTCGAGCAGCAGAAGCTGATTGGCAGCCCCAACCAGACCGAGGCCGTGCGCGCCAACCTGGAGAAGCGCGCGCCGAATTTTGCGGATTAGCTTTGGGTCATTCCGGGATGCGCCGTAGGCGCAGGCCCGGAATCCATCGAGCCGCATCGTTCGCTGTGAAATGGATTCCGGGTTCGATGCTGCGCATCGACCCGGAATGACGGCACAAACAACAACAAAGAAAAACAACAATGAGCCAAACGCCCCCCTTCCTCGGCATCGTCTCCGGCGAGCGCCGCCGCTCTCACGCCGAGGTCACTGAGCGCGCCGACCGCATCGCCTCCGGCCTCGCCAAGATCGGCGTCCGCCAAGGCGATTGCGTCTGCATGCTGATGCGCAACGACATCGCCTTCCTGGAAGCCGCCTACGCCGCGATGCGGCTGGGCGCCTATGGCGTGCCGATCAACTGGCACTTCAAACCGGAGGAGATCACCTACATCCTGAAGGATTCCGGCACCGCCGTCCTGATCGCTCATGCCGACATGCTGCACGGTTTGCGCGATGCGATTCCTGAGGGAGTCACCGTGCTCAGTGTGCCGACGCCGCCGGAAATCCGCTCCAACTACAAGATCGATCCGGATCATCTGAAGACGCCGGACTTCGCGATCGACTTCGAAGCCTGGCTCGCGCAACACCCGCCCTATGACGGCCCGATCGTGCCGCAGCCCATGAACATGATCTACACGTCGGGCACGACAGGCCATCCCAAGGGCGTCCGCCGCAACGCGCCGACGCCGGAACAGCAGGCTGCCGGTGAGCGCATGCGTGCGATGATCTATGGGCTCAAGCCCGGCGCCCGCGCATTGCTGCCGGGGCCGCTCTATCATTCCGCGCCGAACTCGTTCGGCATCCGCGCCGGCAAGCTCGGCGGGGTGCTGGTGCTGATGCCGCGCTTCGAGGCGGAGGAATTCCTGCAAGCGATCGAGCGCTACAAGATCGACACCATCTTCATGGTGCCGACCATGTTCATCCGCCTGATGAAGCTGCCCGAGGAGGTGCGCAGGACGTACGACGTCTCCTCGCTCCGCCACGTCATCCACGCCGCCGCGCCGTGCCCGGCCGACGTCAAGCGCGCCATGATCGAATGGTGGGGGCCGGTGATCTACGAGTTCTACGGCTCGACCGAATCCAGCGCCGTGACCTTCGCGACCTCCGAGGATGCGCTGAAGAAGCCCGGCACCGTCGGCAAGATCTCGCCGGGCGCCGAGCTGCGCTTCGTCGGCGACGACGGACGCGTGCTCGGCGTCGGCGAGATCGGCGAGATCTATTCGCGCATGGCCGAGATGGCCGATTTCACCTATCACAACAAGCCGGAGAAGCGCGCCGAGATCGACCGCGACGGCTTCATCACCTCCGGCGACGTCGGCTATATCGATGAAGACGGCTACGTCTTCATCTGCGACCGCAAGCGCGACATGGTGATATCAGGCGGCGTCAACATCTACCCGGCTGAGATCGAATCCGTGCTGCATGCGGTGCCCGGCGTGCATGATTGCGCCGTGTTCGGCATCCCCGACGCCGAGTTCGGCGAGGCGCTGATGGCGGTGGTGGAGCCGCAACCCGGGGTCACGCTCGCTGCTTCCGATGTCCGCGCCGCGCTGAAGGCGCATCTGGCCGACTACAAGGTGCCCAAGCACATCGAGATCCGCACCGGCCTGCCGCGCGAAGATTCCGGAAAAATCTTCAAGCGCCGCCTGCGCGATCCCTATTGGGAGCAGGCGGGGCGGAAGATCTAGCTACTTCGTAGCCCGGATGGAGCGAAGCGTAATCCGGGATCTCTCGCCGTGGAAAGATCATCCCGGATTACGCTTCGCTCCATCCGGGCTACGCCCTGCGCGCTGGAAGCGTCCTAGCACGGACAAATTCCGAGCCTATATGGATGGGATCATCCACCTCCGGATCATCCCATGGCCCCCGTTTCCATCCTGCTCAACATCCTCTGGATCCTCATCGGCGGCGCCTGGATGGCGTTCGGCTGGCTGATCGCGGCCGTTGTCATGGCGATCACCATCATCGGCCTGCCCTGGGCGCGGGCGGCGTTCAACATCGCCGTCTACACGCTGCTGCCGTTCGGCTCCCGGGCGGTCAACCGCTACGATGTCACCGGCGTCGAGGATATCGGCACCGGCCCGCTCGGGGTGATCGGCAATATCATCTGGTTCGTGCTCGCCGGCTGGTGGCTCGCACTCGGTCACCTCCTGACCGCGCTCGTCCTCGCCGTCACCATCATCGGTATCCCGTTCGCCTGGGCCCATCTGAAGCTCGCCGGCATCGCGCTCTGGCCGATCGGCAAGGTGATCGTGCCGGCTTAGGACGTTGCCTCAACATCGGCGCTCGGCGGCAGAGCGGAGCCGTGTGGCGCCGTCGCGGACTCAATCGCGCGGGCTACTTCTTTTTTGGTGTCAACCAGTCCTCGTCTTCCAGGGACGGTGCTTGTTTCTGCTGTTCCAGGATTTTTCTGTACTCCTCCGGGATCACCTGGCTGCGAGATGCTTCATGCAGCGTGTGCGGGAACCAGGTCGCAATGCCGGGGAAGGCAATCATCAGGCCAACGCAGATCACCTGCAGCACCATGAACTGGAACATGCCAGCGTAGATCGTTCCGAGACTCCAGCCCTTGACCACCTGCTTGAGATAGTACGCTGACATGGCGACGGGCGGCGACAGGAAGGCGGTCTGCAGCACCACCGCAACCAACGCTCCGAACCATATGAGGTCGATGCCCATGCCTTTCACGACAGGATAGAAGATCGGCAGAAACACCAGGATGATGGCCGGCCACTCAAACGGCCACCCCAGCAGGAAAATGAGAAGGAGCACGACAATCAGCATGAGGCTCGGCGGCAACTGCAGGCCGAGCATCGTCTCGGTGATCCAGTTCGCTGAGCCAAGGCGGGCGAACACCGCACCGAAAATGTTCGACGTGACCGCCAGCAGGAGGACCATGCTCGACGTCGCCATCGTCGAGATCAGCGCCCGTTGCAGTCCGCTGAGCGAGAACCTGCGATATGCGATGGCCAGGATCAGCGCGCCGACGCTGCCGATGCCGGCGGCCTCCGTCGGCGTCGCAAGCCCCCCGATGATCGAGCCAAGCGTCGCCGTGATGAGCCCGAGCAGCGGCAGCGTTCCGACGGCCACCTCGCGTGCAATGTATCCAGCGGAGTAGATCCGCTCATCCTTTGGCACTGGCGGCCCGAGCTTGGGATTGATGAAGGAGCGGCCCATCAGATAGATGATGTAGACGCCGGCCAGCAGAAAGCCCGGTCCGAAGGCTGCAGCATAGAGATCGGCGACCGAAACCCCGAGCACCGGCCCCATCACGATCAGCATGACCGACGGGGGAATGAGAATACCGAGCGTGCCGCCCGCCGTGATGGTGCCCGCTGAAAGCTTGGCATCATAGCCCGCCTTCGTCATGATCGGCGATGCCATGATGCCAAGAACGGTGACGGCTGCGCCGACGATGCCTGTCGCCATCGCGAACACGGTCGAGGTCAGGATGACGACGAGGAAGAGTGCGCCGCGCACCGGCGCAAGCAGCATGCGGAACGCCGTAAAAAGGCGCTCCATGAGTCCCGCCTGCTCGGTGATGAAGCCCATGAAGATGAACAGCGGTACGGCGGCGAGAAGTTCTTCCTTCATCATGCCGATGGTCTGGAAGTAACCAAGCTCGAAGACCGTCCCGCCCATGCCCCAGTAGCCGAACGAGAAGGCGAGAAACAGCAACGTGAACGAGATCGGCACACCGATGAAGATCGCGCCCAGCAGCACCAGCAGCATGATGAGGCCGATGAGCGCTTCTGCGGTCATATCTCGACTTTCTCCTTATGCTCCAGCTCGACGCCGGTGCGCGCCATGTAGATGCTCTTGATCAACTCGGACACGCCCTGGACCAGCAGCAGGAGGCAGGCGAGCGGCACGACGAATTTGAACGGCCACAGCACGGGCCGCCAGGGAGTCTGGTCCGAAGTCTCGTTGATCAGCCAGGCGTAGTGAAATTCGTTCCAGCTGATCAGGAACAGCATGATCAGGCTCGGGAAGAAGAAGACGACATAGGAGATCGTATCGATCCAGCCCTTCCTACGGATCGAGAACTTCTCCCAGAAGAAGTCGGTACGGATATGAGCACCCTTGTGCAGCGCGTAAGCGGCGCCAAGCATGAAGAGCGAGCCGTAGAGCATGTAGGTTGCGTCGTAGGCCCATATGGTCGGCGCGTTGAACAGGTAACGCGCCCCAACCTCATAGGCGACGGCGAGAACCAGCGGCACCGAGAGCCACGAGATGATCGTGCCGGTCCGGTCGGTGAAGCCGTCGATCATCCTGATGATAGCCAGAAGCGCCGGTGGCTGCCCGCCTGTTATCTCAGCCATGCCTCGCCCCTTTCGCCGATCATTCGTGCGGCGCAAAGCAGGCCGCCTGCGTGCGAATTGAGGGCGGTCAAATCGGCCGCCCTCGGAGGAAGTCCTATTTCTCGGTTGGGAAGTAGTAGTTCGCCATGAAGGAGTATGGCGGGAAGTAAGACCTCTTGTACGGGACCACAGCGCTGGCATACGCCTTCTGCGAGTCGTGCACCTTCTTGAAGAACGGGTTCCTGGCGCCCTCGGCGGCCGCGATCTCGTCCCACTTCTTGATGAAGGCCAGCAGGATCTCCGTCGGCGTGCGGAGAATCTGTACGCCGTGCTTCTGCTGCATCTCAATCAGCGCATCGGCGTTCTGGCGCTGCCACTTGGTCCACCAGACGAGGAATGTCTCGTTGGCCGCCGACTTGATGATCTCCTGATGTTGCGGGCTGAGCTCCTTCCACACATCGCCGTTGATGACGAGCTCGCCGACCGTCACGTTCTCATGCAAGCCGGGTGAATAGTGATACTTCCAGACGTTGTGGAAGCCGAGTTGCATGTCCTCGATGCCGCCGACCCATTCGGCGCAATCGATCACGCCGCGTTGCGCGGAGGGAATGATTTCTCCGCCCGGCATGTTGACCACCGTGAAGCCGAGCGCCTGCCACACTTCGCCGGCCATGCCGGTCTGGCGGCATTTCATGCCCTTCATGTCCTCGACCGTCTGGATCGGCTTCTTGAACCAGCCGAACGCCTGCGGCCCTGCAGGCAGGATTGGAAACACGACGAGGTTGAGCTTGAGCTCCTTCTGATAAAACTCGTTGTAAAGCTCGAGGCCGCCGCCGTGATAGAGCCAACCCATCACGTCCATGAAGTCCATGCCGAAGGTGCCGCCGGGACCGCCGGTGAACAGGATCGCGGTCTTGTTCTTGCCGGTCCAGTAGCCGGCCCACGCATGCGCTCCGTCGAGCACCTTCTTGTTGGTTGCGTCCAGCACCTCGAACGCCGGCACGACCTGGCCGGCGGGCATCGCCTCGATCTTCAGCGCGCCGGCTGACAGCTTGTTCACTCGATCGACGAAATAGGTGAAGTTGTCATAGAGCGTGAGCGACGCCGGCCATGTGGCCTGCATCTTCAACACCTTCGTCTGCGCCATGACTGTTGTGGTGGATACGACAAACGCCGAAGCGATCAGGGCAACGGCGACCAGTCCCAGAAACATGCGTTTCATGAGCCATCTCCTCCCTTGGACAACGTGACCGCGGCGAACTATTCTCTTCGTTGTTCTTGGTCGCCAAGTCTTCAAACCACGTCTGTCATCATTCTGCCACCATCGCCGCAAGTTGTCATCTTGCTTTCTGGCGGTAGCAAGCGCTGGAATTGGACATGGTCGAGACGTCAGCTCTTTGACCCTTCGGCGACGAACCTCCATTCGTTTGTTGCGCTGGCTGTCGGTGGCAAACCAGACGCCGGGGGCGCCTTTGGCTGCGGCGGGACGCGGCCAGGCGATGCGGCGCACACCATGCCTCGCGTTGCCCGACGGGCAAAACACGCCAATGCAGGTCAAGTGGCGGGAGTGCAAATATTCTGATTGACCGAATTCGCTGTTTCGGGTAAACCGCAGCACATCCCGGCTCGTCAAAGGGACGTTTCGCGATCGTCACGATACGTAGGCCAGGATACGATGGACGCGGCAGCGCCGGCGCGTGACGGGAGGGCAGGGCGGGCAAACCCGTGAGCCATCGCAATCCGCGGCACGACACGGTGTGGTCACAACGTTGCTTTTCGGCATTGGGAGCGAGCACGCGCGAGCTTCCGACAGTCCGGGAGAGACGTCCGCGGACGGCAAAAGCGTGTGGTCCTGACGCCCGGGGTCTGTGCGTCAAGGCTTGCGGTGGTGAAGCGGCCCGACCGGGTGCGCGCATCAGTGATCCGCAAGGCGACGGGGGCAATAGTGCATCGCTCCCCGGGGAGAGCGCGCCATAAGCCGTAAAACCATTGCGCAGGGAAGGCCGGGATGTTCCGGCATCACCTGTGGTCACCCCGCGTGCGTCTTGTCGCGTGCGGACCTTGGGTGCCGGCTGGCGCCCGGCCTTCCCTGCGCCCTTGCTTCTCGATGAGGGCGAAACGGAAAGCAAAACTTCGGGCGCCTGCGCCGCGAGACCGCGAAGGCATGCTTATTATACGACTAGTATTTTCTCGTGCCCCGGACGCAGCGCAGTGCGCCGCGCCTTTGCGGCGTGGTGCGCTGCAGAGCCGTGGCCCATTGCGGCGATGTGCTCTGAGGCTCCTGGGTCCCCGGTCGGCGCAGCAACGCTCGAAGGCGTTGCTGCTTGTCCGGGACACGAGGTCGTCGCACTCCGATCCACGGTGCGTCGCCCCAACTTCATCTTGCACTGCGGTAGAAAAGTATCGCACACTCCGCCGGACCGGGCCGCCAAGGGCGCGAGCAGGGGAGCGAGCCATGTCCCTCCAGACCGTACCATCCGACAGCACTGAGCAGCGCCCCAACCGCCCTGAGGATGTCCAGGCGATGGAGGCCGATGCCCGGCTGCGGGACGATATCCGCCTGCTCGGGCGCATTCTGGGCGACACCGTGCGCGACCAGGAGGGCGCCGACGTGTTCGACCTGGTCGAGCGCATCAGGCAGACCTCGATCAGGTTCCACCGCGACGAGGACCGGCTCGCCCGCCGCGAGCTCGAGCAGATCCTCGACAGCATGTCGACCTCCGAGACGGTGCGGATCGTCCGCGCCTTCAGCTATTTCTCGCACCTTGCCAACATCGCCGAGGACCAGAACAACATCCGTCAGATGCGCGCGCGCGCGGCGGCCAAGAATGGCGGCTCCGGCGTGCTGGCGGAGACACTGGCGCACGCCAAGGCGGCGGGCATTGGTCCCGACCAGCTCCGCAACTTCTTCAAGACCGCGCTGGTCAGCCCGGTGTTGACCGCGCATCCGACCGAGGTCCGCCGCAAGAGCACCATGGACCGCGAGATGGAGATCGCAGCCCTGCTCGATCGCCGCGAGCGGGTTGCACTGACCGCGGAGGAGGCGGCTGCCAGCGACGAGCAGCTCCGCCGCGAGGTGCTGACGCTGTGGCAGACCAACCTCTTGCGCCGGACCAAGCTCACCGTGCTGGATGAGGTCGCCAACGGCCTGTCGTTCTACGACTACACCTTCCTGCGCGAGGTGCCGCGGCTCATCAACGCGCTGGAGGATCGGCTGGAGGAGAGCGGCGAGCAGGCGGCCGGCGACCTCGCCTCGTTCCTGCGCATGGGCAGCTGGATCGGCGGCGACCGCGACGGCAATCCCTTCGTCACCGCCGACGTGATGCGCGGCACGCTGCGGCTGCAGTCGAGCCGGGTGATGCAGTTCTATCTGAACGAGCTGCACGTGCTCGGCGCGGAGCTGTCGATCGCAGCCCATCTCGCCGACGTCTCCGAGGAGCTGCGCACCCTGGCGGAGCGCTCCCCGGACACCTCGCCGCATCGGAGCGGCGAGCCCTATCGCCTGGCCGTCTCAGGCATCTATGCCCGCCTCACCGCGACGGCCGAAAAGCTCGAAGTCGAGATCACGCGCCGGCCTGTCGGCAAAGCGGCGCCTTACGAGAGCGTCAGGGAGCTGCTGGCCGATCTCGACGTGCTGCATCGCTCGCTGATCTCCAACAACGCCCGCGTCATCGCCCGCGGCCGGCTGCGGCTCTTGCGCCGCGCGGTGGATTGCTTCGGCTTTCACCTGGCCCGGCTCGACATTCGCCAGAACTCGGCCGTCCACGAGCGCACCATCGCCGAGTTGATCGACGCCGCCAATCCCGGCATGTCCTATCTCGCGCTTGGCGAGGACGCTCGCATCTCGCTGCTGACCAACGAATTGCGCTCGACGCGCGCGCTGGTCTCGCCCTTCGTCAAATACAGCGACGAGACGATGGGCGAGCTCAACGTGTTCCATGCCGCCGCGGAAGCGCATGCGAAATTCGGCTCGGACGCCATTCCTCAATGCATCATCTCGATGTGCAAGGGCATGTCGGACATGCTCGAGGTCGCCGTGCTCCTGAAGGAGGTCGGCCTCGTCCATCCCTCCGGCCGCAGCGCCATCAACATCGTGCCGCTGTTCGAGACCATCGAGGATTTGCAGGCTTCGAGCAGCATCATGGACCGCATGCTGTCGTTGCACGATTACCGCCGGCTCGTCGACAGCCGCGGCAGCGTGCAGGAGGTCATGCTTGGGTACTCCGACAGCAATAAGGACGGCGGCTTCGTCACCTCGGGCTGGGAGCTCTACAAGGCCGAGATCGGCCTCGTCGAAGTGTTCGAGCGGCACCACGTGCGCTTACGCCTGTTCCACGGCCGCGGCGGCTCGGTGGGGCGCGGCGGCGGGCCGAGCTATGACGCCATCATCGCGCAGCCCGGCGGCGCGGTGAACGGCCAGATCCGCATCACCGAGCAGGGCGAGATCATCTCGTCGAAATATTCCAACACCGAGGTCGGCCGCAACAATCTGGAAATCCTCGCCGCGGCGACGCTGGAGGCAAGTCTGCTGCATCCGCGCCAGAGCGCGCCGCGCCGCGAATATCTGACCGCGATGGACGAACTCTCGAACCTCGCCTTCAAGGCCTATCGCGGCCTCGTCTACGAGACCGAAGGCTTCGTCGAGTACTTCTGGTCGTCCACCGTCATCAACGAGATCGCCACGCTCAACATCGGCAGCCGTCCGGCTTCGCGCAAAAAGACCCGCGCGATCGAGGATCTGCGCGCGATTCCCTGGGTGTTCTCGTGGGCGCAATGTCGCCTGATGCTGCCGGGCTGGTACGGCTTCGGCAGCGCGGTCGAGCAGTGGATCGCGGAGCATCCAGAGCAGGGCATGCCGTTCCTGAAAGAGCTCTACCAGGAATGGCCGTTCTTCCGCATGCTGCTGTCGAACATGGACATGGTGCTAGCCAAGAGCTCGATCGCGATCGCGTCGCGCTATGCCGAGCTGGTGCCGGACGAGGCCTTGCGCGAAAAAATCTTTGGCCGCATCCGCCGCGAATGGCATTCCTGCATCGAGACGCTGCTCGACATCATGGGTCAGGACCGTCTGCTCCAGGGCAACCCGCTGCTGGAGCGCTCCGTGCGCCACCGCTTCCCCTATCTCGATCCGCTCAACCACGTGCAGGTCGAGCTCTTGAGAGAGCACCGCGCGCAGAACCCCGACGAGCAGGTGCTGCGCGGGATCCAGCTGACCATCAACGGCATCTCGGCGGGGTTGAGGAATACGGGGTAGGGCGAATTGCGAATTGCGAGTAGCGAATAGAAACCCTATTCGCCATTCGCCACCCCCTATTCGCGCAATCTCACACCGGATCCCAGGTGAAGATGTCGGCCGAACGATCGAGCTTGTAGAACGAGCCCTTCAGCGCCGGCATGCCGTGTTCCGCGATCGACTGCGGAGTCCAGCCTTCGTTCCGCTGCACCGAGCGGATCGGACGGTTCTGGCTGAACAGGAAGATCTCGTTCATGCGCACGCCAAAGATCTGGCCGGTGACGTCCTTGGCGGAATCGCCGAGCAGGTAGCCGCAGAGCGGGGCGATCTTCTCCGGGCCCATCTGCTTGATCTTCTCGACACGCGCCTTTTCGGCGTCGGTCTCGGTCGGGATGGTGCCGATCATGCGGGTCCAGGCGAACGGCGAGACGCAGTTGGAGCGGACGTTGAAGCGGCCCATGTCGAGCGCGATCGACTTCGACAGCCCGACGATGCCGAGCTTGGCCGCCGCGTAATTGGCTTGTCCGAAATTGCCGATCAGGCCGGAGGTCGAGGTGAAGTGCACGAACGAGCCCGACTCCTGCTCGCGGAAGATGCGCGCCGCGGCGTGGCTGACGTAGAACGAGCCCATCAGATGTACCTTGATGACGGCTTCGAACGCTTCCACGCTCATCTTGTGGAAGATCATGTCGCGCAGGATGCCGGCATTGTTGACGACGCCGTCGAGCCGGCCGAAATGATCGGTCGCGGTCTTCACGATCTTGCTGGCGGGAATGGCTTCCGCGACGCTCTCGAAATTGGCGACCGCCGTGCCGCCGCGCTTCTTGATCTCCTCGACCACCTCCTCGGCAGGCGCCGCGTTCGAACCCGCGCCGTCGGCGGCTCCGCCGGGATCGTTGACGACGACCTTGGCGCCCTCGGCGGCGCACAGAAGCGCAATCTCGCGCCCGATGCCACGGCCTGCGCCGGTGACGATGATGACCTTGTCTTGCAGTGATTTGCTCATGTGGGTTCTCCGCTATGCGTTCCGGCGTTTCTTACCTCGCCCCGCTTGCGGGGAGAGGTCGGATCGCATCGAAGATGCGATCCGGGTGAGGGGGTACAGGTCTCGCGGCCATCTCATCCGTGGAGAGAGGCCCCTCACCCCAACCCTCTCCCCGTAAGAACGGGGAGAAGGAGAGGCGAGCGGCGCATTACCTCTCGTTCGTAAACACGATCGTGCCACTCGCCGCGAACATGCCGCCGACGCCGTGGCACACCGAAATCTTCGCGTTCGGCACCTGGGCCGGCGCGATCCCGCGCATCTGGCGCACGCTCTCCTGCAGCGCGTACATGCCGTACATGCCCGAATGCATGTAGGACAGGCCGCCGCCATTGGTGTTGAGCGGCAGCTTGCCGCCCGGCCGCGTGTTGCCGTCGGCGATGAACTGGCCGGTCTCTTCATAGGGCATGAAGCCGAGATCGCCGAGGCCGAACAGCGGCAGATGTGCGAACGCGTCGTAGATCATGAGATGATCGACATCCCCGTGCGCGATGCCGGCCTCCTTGAACGCCAGCGGCCCGGCGGTCTTGAACGCACGCGAGGAGTTGAACGTCTCCATCTGGCTGACCATCGGCGTCTCGACGCTCTCGCCGGTGCCCATGATGTAGACCGGCTTGCGCGGAAAATCCCTGGCGCGGTCGGCCGAGGTCAGGATCAGCGCGCCGCCGCCGTCGGTGACGAGGCAGCACTGCAGAAGCCGGAACGGATAGGCGATCATGCGCGAGTTGAGGACATCGTTGACCGTGATCGGCTCCTTCATCATCGCGCGCGGATTCTTCGCCGCCCATTCCCGCTGCACCACCGCCACTGAGGCAAGCTGCTCGTGGGTGATGCCGTAGGTCTTCATGAAGCGCAGCACGGGAATCGGGAACATGCTTGGCGGGCCGTAGACGCCGTAGGGCGCCTCGAACTGGCCGTTGAGGCTGTCGGCCGGCGTCGAGCGCGGCAGTTTGCCGATCATCGACTTGCCGCTCTCGGCGTGGGTGATCAGCACCGTCTTGCACAGACCCGCCTCGATCGCCGCCGCGGCGTGGCGGACATGCAGCATGAAGGAGCAGCCGCCGACCGAGGTGCCGTCCACCCAGGTCGGCTTGATGCCGAGATAGTGGCAGACCTGCTGCGGCGTTTCGACCGCGGTGGCAAAGCCGTCGATGTCGGACAGCTTCAGCCCGGCGTCGGCAATGGCGTTGAGCGCGGCATCCGCGTGCAGCTGGAGCTGCGAGGCGTTGGGAATGACACCGAGCTCAGTGGTCTCGGCCGCGCCGACGACGGCAACCTGGTTCTTGCGCATGAGCCTTACCCCTTCGCCGGGCGGAAGACGGGGAGGGTGATCTTGTCGTCGAGCTCCTGGAACGCGACCTCGAGCTTCATGTCGAGTTCGAGCGCCTCGGGTGTCTGCGGGCAGTCGATGATGTTGCTCATCATCCGCGGGCCCTCGTCGAGCTCGACCACCGCGATGGCGTAAGGCGGCGTGAAGCCCGGCGCGGCCGGACGATGGTTGATCACGTAGCTGTAGAGAAAGCCCTTGCCGCTGGCCTTGAAGATGCTGACCTTGCGCGAGGCGCAGGAGGGGCAGAACGGGCGCGGCGGGAAGTAGACATGGGCGCAGGCATCGCAGCGCTGCAGGCGCAATTCGCCGGCCTTGGTGCCGTCCCAGAAATGCTGGGTCTCCGGCGTCGGTTTCGGTCGCGCGCGCTGCGGTTCGGCCATGTGGGCGGCTCCTCCCAAAAGCAGGCCTCGCGCCCGCCGGTTTCGAACTTGATGCGACAATCGACCATGGCGCGTCAACGGTCCAGCAATGCGCATGCATGCCATCATGCGCACAATGCTTGTGTCGAGCTGAGCCAGCGCTATAGATTGCGCGCGAAATATTCCGTGAGACAGACATGCCTGATTTTCCGACACTGGCGCAGCTTGCCGAAGACCTCGAAAGCGGCCGCACCACCTCCCGCAAATTGGTCGAGGCCTGCCTCGCCAGGATCGCCGACCCCGCGGGCGAGGGCCAGCGCGCCTTCATCCATGTCGACAAGGACGCCGCGCTCGCGGCGGCGGATGCGATGGATGGCTTGCGCAAGGCCAAGGCGGCGCCGTCGCGCTATGCGGGCATCCCGGTCTCGATCAAGGATCTGTTCGACATCAAGGGCCAGGTGACGCGCGCCGGCTCGCGCGCGCTGGATGACTCAGCCCCTGCCGAGCACGATGCCGCGACGGTGGCGCGGCTGCGCAAGGCCGGCTTCGTCGTGATTGGCCGCACCAACATGACCGAGTTCGCCTATTCCGGCATCGGCATCAATCCGCACTATGGCACTCCGAAGGGCGTCTGGAACCGGTCCGTAGGCCACGTGCCCGGCGGCTCGTCCGCCGGCGCGGCGGTGTCCGTGCTCGACGGCATGGCGCATGGCGCGCTCGGCACCGACACCGGCGGCTCCTGCCGGATTCCGGCCGCCTTCAACGGCATCGTCGGCTACAAGCCGACGCAGCGCCGCGTGCCGCTCGACGGCTCGGTGCCGCTGTCGTTCTCGCTCGACAGCATCGGGCCGCTGGCGCGATCGGTCAGCTGCTGTGCCATACTCGATGCCGTGCTCGCGGGCGAGCCGATCGTCGCCTTGAGGCCGCGGCCGATCCAGGGCATGCGCCTCGCGGTGCCCACCACGATCGCGCTCGATGACCTCGACGCCGAGGTGGCCAAGACCTTCGAGCGCGCGCTGAAGACGCTGTCCGATCACGGCGCCATCGTCGAGCGTGTCGAGATGGCGGAGTTCCATGACGTCGGTCCGATGAACGCCAAGGGCGGTTTTGCGGCCTCCGAGAGCTATGCCTGGCACCGCTATCTCATCACGGCCAAGGGCGACGTCTACGATCCCAGGGTCGCGGTGCGCATCATGCGCGGCGAGGCGCAGAGCGCGGCCGACTACATCGACCTGCTCAACGAACGCCGCTCGCTGATCGCGCGCGTCAATGCGCGCATCGCGCCCTATGATGCGCTGGTGCTGCCGACCACGCCCAACACACCGCCGAAGATCGCCGACCTCGCCGACGATCAGGCGTTCACCCGCGAGAACATCCGCGCCTTGCGCAATTGCAGCCTGATCAACCTGATCGACGGGTGCGCCATCTCGCTGCCCTGTCATCGCGAGGGCGACGTTCCCGTCGGCCTGATGCTGGCGGGCGCAGGAGGCTCGGACCGCCGTATCTTCGAGCTTGCTGCCGGCATGGAGGCCGTCATCCGTGTTTGATCTCACTTTCACCGTCGATGCCCAGGACACCACCACGCCGCTGACGCTGGCGATCGACCAGCTGGTAATCGCCGGCTGGACCGGCCGCGACACGGTCGCGCGCGACAAGCACATCGCCGAGCTGGAGGAGATGGGCATCGCCCGCCCGGCCTCGACTCCGATCTACTATCGCGCCTCGGCGCGGCGGCTGACCCAGGAGGACAGCATCGAATGCACCGGTGGCGATTCCTCCGGCGAGGTCGAGTTCGTGCTGATCGGCTGGCAGGGCCGCATCTTCGTCGGCTGCGGGTCCGATCACACCGACCGCAAGGTCGAGGCCTACAACGTCACGGTGTCCAAGCAGATGTGCGACAAGCCGATCGCCTCGACGCTCTGGGAGCTCGAGGACGTCATTGGCCATTGGGACAAGATGATCCTGCGCTCCTACGCCACCATCAAGGGCGAGCGCGTACTCTACCAGGAGGGCACGCTGGATGCGATGCTGCCGGTTACGGACCTCATCGCGCGCGGCTTTGGCGGCGGCAAGTTCCCCGACGGCTGCGCCATGTTCGGCGGCACGTTCGCCGCCAAGGGCGGCATCCGCCCGGCGGATCGGTTCGACTTCGAGCTGGAAGACCCCGTGCTGAAGCGGACGATCAGGCACGGCTACGACGTGACGACGCTACCGGTGCGGGGCTGATCTCTCTCCGCGTCATTGCGAGCGAAGCGAAGCAATCCAGGGTCTCTCCGCGGAACCAGTCTGGATTGCTTCGTCGCAAAGGGCTCCTCGCGATGACGGGGAGACGATCATCGGAAATCGGGTGGTTGTGGCGCCCGGGATCTGCGACACCCGCTCCCGTCATTCCGGGGCGCGCCCACTTGGGCGCGAGCCCGGAATCCATACTCCCGATCGTGGTTATGGATTCCGGGCTCGCGACTTCGTCGCGCCCCGGAATGACGGATGTGAATGGGATGATTGCTATGGCCATCGCGAAACGCGTTTCCGCACCAGACTCCGTTCCCAACCTCGCCGCCCATGTCGACGCCCTCGACTGGCCTCAGATCACCGCCGAGCTCGACTCCCAGGGCTGCGCTATCCTGAAGAACCTGCTGACGCCCGACCAGTGCCGCGCCATCGCCGCGCTCTACCCGGACGAGGCGCACTTCCGCAGCCGCGTCGTCATGGGCCGCCACGGCTTTGGCCGCGGCGAGTACAAGTACTTCGCCTATCCGCTGCCCGATCTGATCGCGCAGCTCCGCCCGGCGCTCTACGCGCATCTTCAAGCCGTCGCCAACCGCTGGAACGAGGCGATGGGCATCGACATCCGCTATCCCGCCGCACACGCGGCGTTCCTGAAGCGCTGCCACGATGCCGGGCAGGCGCGGCCGACGCCCCTGCTGCTGCAATATGAGGCCGGTGATTACAATTGCCTGCACCAGGACCTCTATGGCGAGCACGTGTTCCCGCTCCAGGTCGCGATCCTGCTCTCCGAGCCCGGACGCGATTTCACCGGTGGCGAGTTCGTGCTGACCGAGCAGCGCCCGCGCATGCAGTCCCGCGCCGAGGTGGTGCCGCTGGCACAGGGCGATGCGGTCGCCTTCGCTGTGCATCATCGTCCGGTGCAGGGGACACGCGGCACCTACCGCGTTAATCTCCGCCACGGCGTCAGCCGGATCAGGTCCGGCCAGCGCCATACGCTGGGTGTGATTTTTCACGATGCCAAATGAGCGGAGCCGTTGACGGCTGATTTGTTCGATAGCGTCGCAGAAGCCCAACCGTCGCGCGAAAACATCGCCGATGGGGCCGTGCTGCTGCGCGGCTTCGTCAAGCCGATCGAGAGCGGGCTGATCGACGCCGTGCGCGCCGTCGTCGCGCAATCGCCGTTCCGGCGGATGACGACGCCGGGCGGCCATCTAATGTCGGTGGCGATGACCAATTGCGGCGAGCGCGGCTGGATCACCGATCACACCGGCTATCGCTACGACCCGATCGATCCGCGCACCGGTGCGCCATGGCCGGCGATGCCGCCGCTGTTGGCCGATCTCGCCCGCCGCGCCGCGGAGCAGGGCGGCTTTGAAGGCTTTGCGCCCGATGCTTGCCTCGTCAACCGCTACGAGCCGGGCACGCGGCTGTCGCTGCATCAGGACAAGGACGAGCTGGACTATTCCGCGCCGATCGTCTCGGTCTCGCTCGGCCTGCCCGCGACCTTCCTGTTCGGCGGCCTTGCGCGCGCCGACAAGCCGCGCCGCTTCCGCCTCGTCCATGGCGACGTCGTGGTCTGGGGCGGGGCCAGCAGGCTCGTCTATCACGGCGTCGCACCGCTCGCCGACGGCGAGCATCCGCTGCTCGGCCGAAAGCGGATCAATCTGACCTTCCGCAGGACGCGCTAACGCGTTTCCTCGCCGCCTTCGCTCGTCTAAGCTTCGGGCGGGGAGGCGGCGACATGACCACCACACAGAACTCGGCCGGCATGGGCACGGCGAACCGCACTGGGCTTTATCTCGCAGGCCTGCAATTGGTGTTCACGCTGGGCTGGACGACCTATGTCGTCTACCTGCCAAAGCTGGCCGCAGAGGTCGGCATCGCGCCGTCCGCCGTGATCCTCATCCTGATGCTGGATCAGGCGATTTTCACCATTGCCGACACCGCGATGGGAGTAGCCGCCGACAGGCTCGCGCCCCATGTCGGCAGGCTCGGCCTGTTCGTCGCCCTCGTGACCGCAATCTCCTGCGGCGCCTTCGTCGCGCTGCCCTTCGTTGCCGGAGCCGGCGCGGCGGCGCAGGGCTGGTTCATCGCGCTGATCGTGATCTGGTCGATCACGTCCTCCGCGCTGCGGGCACCGCCGCTGACCTTGCTCGGCAAATACCGCGCCAAGCCGCAGGTGCCGTTCCTCGCAGCGCTCGCCATGCTCGGCTACGGTGTCGCCGGCGCGGTCTCGCCCTATCTCGGCGTGGTGCTGCGCGAGCACGATGCGCGGTTGCCGTTCGTGATCTCCAGCGTAGTGCTGCTCCTGACCGCGCTCGGGCTGTCCAGGATCGAGCATGACGTGGCGCGCGACACCGTGCCGCCCACACCGGACGAAGCGGCAAAGCCGCTCGGTCTCGTCCCAATCGCCTTCATCGTCGCGATGATCGCGCTCGCCCTCGGCTACCAGCTGCACTTTGCCATGAACAGCGCGCCGTTCTATCTGCGCTTTGCAGCTCCCGGCGACCTGCAATGGCTGATGCCGGTATTCTGGATCGGCTTCAACATCGCGATGTTTCCGGCAAGCCTCGTCGTCAAGCATCGTGGCGGCCTCGTCGTGATGGGTGCCGCGGGCTTGTTCGGTGCGGTGGCGATTGCGGCGGCCGAGTTCGCCGGCAATCTCAACATGCTGATCGCCGCGCAATTTCTCGCCGGAGCCGCGTGGGGTTGCATGCTGATGAGCGCGGTCTCGGCTGCGCTCGCGATCGGCTCGACCGGCGCTGAAGGCAAGGTCACGGGCCTCGTCTTCTCCGCGCTCGCCCTCGGCACCTTCGCGCGGATGGCGGCGGTTGCCGGCGGCCTGCAGAAGATGCCGGAATACGCGCCGCTGCTGCACTGGGCGCCGGTCGCCTGCTGGTCGGTCGCAGGCGCCGGTCTGCTGGTGATTGCAGCCGCGCGGCTACAGGGAGCGTCCGGCCTCAAGGCTTCGGCGGGTGAATGAAAGCCCACGGGCTGACTTCGGAATCCCTGGGCACCTCGACTGAAATCAGCACCGGCCCGCCGTGGCCGAGCGCCTTCTCCATCGCCGCCTTGAACTGCTCCGGCGCGGTGACGCGCGCCGCAGTCACGCCAAAGGACTCCGCGAGCTTGACGAAATCCGGATTGACGAGGTCGGACGCCACCACGCGGCCATCGAAATGCTGGCGTTGGTCGCGGCGGACATTGCCGTAGGCGTTGTTGTTGAACACCAGCGTCACCACGCCGATGTTGAACTGCACGGCGGTGGCAAGCTCCTGCACGCCGAACATGAAGCCGCCGTCCCCGGTGATGGCCACCACCGGCTTGTCGGGATTGGCGACCTTGGCGCCGAGCGCGGTCGGGAAACCCGAGCCGAGCGTGCCCTGGTAGCCCGAGGTGATGAAGGTGCGCGGCTGGTACACCGGAAAGCCGTACCAGGAGGCGAAGCCGACCTGCGATAGTTCGTCGGTGACGATCGCGTTCGCCGGCAGTACCTCGCGCAGGATGTTGAGATAGGCCATCTGCGGCTGGACCCGCTGGATCTCGGCTTGCGCGGCCGCGGTGGCCTCGCGGATCGTGCCGCGACGTCCGGAGGTCTTGCTGTAGCCGGCCTTGCCCACGGCGGCAGCGAGATCGCGGGTCGCGGCCCTGGCGTCGGCGACGATCGCAGTGTCGGACGAGAACCGCCGCATCTCGACCGGATCGATGTCGATGCGGATGCACTTCAGGCCAGCGGGCCGGTACGGCCAGCGCGACATGGTCGGCAGCTCCAGCCGCGTGCCGATGCCGATCATGAGATCGGTGTTCGGCCACAGCCTGTAGGCTGCGGCCATGGTGAGCCCGAGCTCGTGTGC
Source organism: Bradyrhizobium sp. NBAIM08 (assembly GCF_020193935.1). NCBI lineage: Bacteria > Pseudomonadati > Pseudomonadota > Alphaproteobacteria > Hyphomicrobiales > Nitrobacteraceae > Bradyrhizobium > Bradyrhizobium sp. NBAIM08. The sequence goes on from NZ_JADYVR010000006.1 coordinate 320,969, forward strand.
ATTGGAGACGATGCCGCGGCCGCTGCGGAAGGCGACCACGGGCGCATCGATCATCTCGGCGAGTTCGAGGATCTCCTCACCCGCTTCGATCGCGCCGCTGCCGACGAAGATCATCGGCGCCTTGCTGGTCCTGATGAGCGCGGCGGCCTGCTTGATCATATCAGGATCGGGCTGCGGCGCCGGCAGCGGCTCCAGCACCTGCGCAGGCACTGTTGCCGCGCGCTGCGTGAAGACGTCCCAGGGCATCTCGACCGAGGCGGGGCCGCGCCGTCCCGACATCATCTCCTGGAACGCGCGCGCGACGATCGTCGGCGAATTCCCGGGATATTCGATGCGCTCGGCCCATTTCACGTAGGTGCGCAACGTCGCGAGCTGGTCCGGCATCTCATGCAGATGGCCGCGACCCTTGCCCAGGAACGAAGTCGGCACCTGGCCGGTGACGCACAGCACCGGCTCGTTGCAGCCGAACGCGGTGAGCAGCGCCGCGCTGGCATTGAGCACGCCCGGGCCGGGTACCACGCTGAACACGCCGGGCCGGCCGCTGGAGCGCGCATAGCCGAATGCCATGTAGCCGCAGGCCTGCTCGTGCCGCGCGCCGATCACCTTGAGCTGGGCCTGGTGGAAGGCGTCGAACAGGCCGTAGACCTGCGCGCCGGGCAGGCCGAACACGGTGTCGACGCCGTGGGCGACAAGCCCGCTTACGATCGCTTCGCCGCCGGTGAGGCTGGTCATTTGGCTATTCCATTTCGCTTGTTGTTCAGGCTTCGTCGACCACGCCGTTGCGCAAGCGTCCGATCCCCTCGGCCTCGACCTCGACGATGTCGCCGGGCTTCAGATATCGCGGCGGATCGAACCGCGCACCCGCGCCGGTCGGCGTGCCCGTGACGATGATATCGCCGGGGACGAGGGTTGCGAAGGTCGAGATATAGTTCAGGAGATAGCGGAACGAAAACATCAGCCGGTTGGTGCGATCATCCTGTCTGAGCTCGCCGTTGACATGCGTGGTGAGCCTGATGTCGGCGACCTGCGATTCCCGCGTGTAGGGCACGAGCCACGGGCCGAGGCTGCCGCTGGAATCGAAGTTCTTGCCTTGCGTCACGTTGAACTTGGCGTGGCGCAGCCAGTCGCGCACCGAGCCCTCGTTGCACAGTGTCAGCGCCGCGATGTGATCGAGCGCTGTGCTTTCGGGGATATGCCGGCCTGGCTTGCCGATCACCAGCACGATCTCGCCCTCATAGTCGAGCTGCGCGGAGGCGCGCGGGCGCACCAGCGGCGTGTCGTGGCCGACGAAGGAGCGGGGCGAGCGCATGAACATGCTCGGATATTTCGGCGCCTCCTGGCCGTCCTTGTACTCGGCATTGCGGTCGGGATAGTTGACGCCGATGCAGATGATCTTCTCCGGCGCCGGGACCGGCGGCAGCCAGGTGATCTCAGTGAGCGCGTGATCCGGTTTGCGGCCGGCGGCCTCTTCGGCAAAGCTGATCAGCTTGCCCGCAGCGATCACCTCGCGCAGCGTGGGATAGTCTCTGGCGTGACGCGCGGAGAGATTGACGATGCCGCCCTCCAGGACGGCGCCATAGCTGACATCACCCTTGACGGAATAGGTGGCGAGACGAGGCAGCTTCATCAATCCGCCACCAGCACATCGGCCACGAATTTCGGCTCGCGCACGGCCTGCCCCGTGAACGGCGAGCCCTGCTCGAACCAGGAACGCGGGGCAGGGGCGCCCCACAGCGTCTGACGGCGCGGATCGCGCAGCGACCAGCGCAGCGGCTCGTGGTCGTGATCCCCGGTGAAATAGTCGCTGGTGTAGAGCTCGAGGCGGTGTCCGTCGGGATCGCGCACATAGAGGAAGAACGCGTTCGAGATACCGTGGCGTCCGGGCCCGCGTTCGATGTTCTTCACAAAACCTTGCGAGGCCATGACGTCGCAGAGATGGATGATGTTCATTGCCGTCGGCGTCCAATAGGCGAAATGGTGCAGCCGCGGGCCCTTACCGTTGGTGATCGCAAAATCGTGGACGTTGCCCTTGCGGTGCATCCAGGCTGCGGCGATGCGCCCGTTCGGCCCGTCCTCCTCGGCATATTCGGTGAGGCGAAAGCCGAGCCGGGCATAGAATTCCATCGTGTCCTGCACTTCGGCCGCGAACACGTTGAAGTGGTCTAGCCGCTGCGGGTGGCAGCCCCGATAGAGGTCGTAGCGGCGCAAGAGATGCGGCCGCCGCTCCATCGCCGCGTAAAGCTCGATTCTAAAGCCGAAGGGGTCGGTGAATTGCAGCGTGCGGCCCTGGAACGGCTGATCGATGAAGGTGTAGGACAGGCCGTTCTCGGACAGGAACGCGGCGGCCTTGTCGAGATCCCCGTCGTTGCCGACCTTGAAGCCGAGCCGGGCGCATGCCGGCACCGCGGCCTTGCGCAGCACCAGGGAGTGATGCTGGTGCTCCTCGGCCGCGCGCAGGTACACGACCTCGTCGTCCGCGTCCTCGACATGCAGGCCGACCATGCTTTCGTAGAACTCGCGGCTCAGCTTCAAATCGGTGACGTCGAGCACGACGTGGCTCGAGCGGATGATGTTGAACGGCGGCTCGAAGACGTGTTGCGGTACCGGCATGTGCGTTTCCCCTCTCTCGGCTTCGTCATTCCGGGGCGTGCGAAGCACGAACCCGGAATCCATTCATCCACCAACTCTGCTGCTCGATGGATTCCGGGTTCGGCTCTTCGAGCCGCCCCGGAATGACACCGCCGCTAAATTCCCAGCTTCTGAATCTTGTGCGTGCCCCGCGCCAGCGAGACGTGCTTGGTTTCCATGTAGAAGTCGAACGAATAATCGCCGCCGTCGCGCCCGATGCCTGAAGCCTTCATGCCGCCGAACGGCGTCGGCAGGTGGCGGACATTCTCCGAGTTCAGCCAGATCATGCCGGCCTCCAGCGCATCGGCAACGCGCAGCGCGCGTCCCATGTCATTGGTCCAGACATAGCCGGTCAGACCGTAACGGATGTCGTTGGCGATCTCGACCGCGTCCGCCTCGTCGCGGAACGGCAGCACGGTGAGGAACGGCCCGAACACCTCCTCCTGCGCCACCCGCATCTTGCCGTGCGCTCCGGTCACCAGTGTCGGCTCGACATAATGCCCGCCGCCGGGCCCGTCATAGGCCTTGCCGCCGACCGCGATCGTCGCGCCGTCCTGGCGCGCCACGTCGAAATACGAGCAGACCTTTGCCAAGTGCCGCTCGTGGATCAGCGGGCCGATCTCGGTGGCGGGATCGAGGGGATGGCCGACCTTGAGCGCCTTCACCCGCGCCGTCAGCTTCTCCACGAATTCTTTCGCGATGCTCTGCTGGATCAGCAGGCGGCTGGAAGAGGTGCAGCGCTCGCCGTTGAGCGAGTAGATCATGAACACGACGGCATCGAGCGCGCGGTCGAGATCGGCATCGTCGAACACGATCACCGGATTCTTGCCGCCGAGTTCGAAATGCACGCGTTTCAGCGTGGGCGCGCCCTGCATCATGATGGCCGAGCCGGTCGCGCTCTCGCCGACGAAGCCGATTGCCTTGATGGCGGGATGCTCGGTCAGCGCCTTGCCCGCTTCCTCGCCGAAACCGTGCACGGTGTTGAGCACGCCGTCGGGGACGCCGGCTTCCTTGACGAGCCTGGCGAGAATGGAGGCCGTCACCGGCGACCACTCGGCTGGCTTGTGCACCACGGTGCAGCCGGCCGCCAGCGCTGGCGCTATCTTCCAGGTCGAGAGCATGAATGGCGTATTCCATGGCGTGATCACGCCGACCGGGCCGATCGGCACCCGCGTCGAGACGTTCCAATGCTCGTCGCTCGGCGTGTTGAGGCCGTCGCGCGCCTCAGCGCATTTGTCGGCGAAGAAGCGGAAATTCTCGGCGGCGCGGATCGCGGCCTTGGCCATGAAGCGATAGGCCTGGCCGGTGTCGATGCATTCGAGCACGGCGATGTCGTCGGCGTTGTCCTCGATGGCGTCGGCCACCCGATGCAGCAGCTTCTTCCGCATGGCCGGACCCATGTCGCGCCAGGACTTGAAGGCGAGCGCAGCCGCAGTCGCCGCCGCGTCGATATCCTCGGCCTTGCCCCGCGCGACACTGGCGAGCACGGCACCATCGACCGGCGACCTGGTCTGGAACGTCTCGCCGGAGATCGAGGCGACGGTCTTGCCGTCGATCATGTGACCGATGCCGTCCGCGCGTAGAGTCTTCAAAAGCGGCGCGAGGCGGTCACGGTTGGCCTGGAACAGATCGGCTTTCGGCGTGGGCTTATCCATGAGCGGCCTCCGCTTTCAGGGCGTCGTGAATGTTGTTGCGCTTCCAGCTGGTGTCCTTGTCGTTGATCTGCATGTCGAACGACAGGGCGAACTTGCTGGCGGCGAAGACGGGATCGAGATGTCTCGAGAGCGCCTGGAAGACGTGCTCGCCGGCCTTCTGGCGGGTGGGCAGGTCGCGGCCCGCGCCGATGCGCAGCACCATGTCCAGGAATCCGTAGTCCTGCCGCGCGTCCGCAATCGCATAGTGCTCGCACCTGACAGCACGAACGCGGATGCCGCCGAGCGGGAAGATACCGGTCTCGCTAGCTGCCTTGCGCACGACCTCGCACACCGCGGCGATGTCGAGGCGGCCGTCGAGATTGGCCGAATATTCGATGGTGAAATGCGGCATCGCGGTTTCACTCCCTGTCTTCGTTCGTTCTACGCGAAGTAGCAGCTCACCGAGCCATAGGCGCCATAATCGGCCTGGATTGTGTCGCCCTTGCGGGTCTCGATCGGACGGATGAACGAGCCGGCGAGCACGACCTGGCCCGGCTCGAGCGCCAGCCCAAGCGGGGCGATCTTGTTGGCGAGCCAGGCGACGGCAGTCGCGGGATGGTTGAGCACGCCGGCGGCAAGGCCGGTCTCTTCCAGCTGGCCGTTCTTGAAGCACAGCGCTCCGATCCAGCGCAGGTCAGCATCCAGCGGGCGGATCGGCCGCCCCCCGAGCACGATGCCGGCGTTCGCCGCATTGTCGGCGATGGTGTCGAAGATCTTTCGCGTCGCCTTGGTCTTGGGATCGACGCGCTCGATCCGTGTATCCAAAATCTCCAGCGCCGGCACCACGAAGTCGGTGGCGTTGAGCACGTCGAATAGCGTGCAGTCGGGCCCAGAAAGGCGCTTGCTCATGACGAAGGCGAGCTCGGCCTCGACGCGCGTCGCGATGAAGCGCTCGGTCGGCACCAAACCTCCATCGGCGAAGAACATGTCGTCGAGCAGCACGCCGGAATCCGGCTCGTCGATGCCAAGCGCGCTCTGCATCGCCTTCGAGGTCAGGCCGATCTTGTGGCCTTTGACCACGCGCCCCTCGGCGATCTTGACGTCGACCCAGGCCTTCTGAATCGCGTAGGCCTCCGCGATGCTGATGTCCGGGAAGTCCTGCGAGAGCTGCCGGATCTGCGTGCGGGTCTTCTCCGCCTGGTGCAGACGCCTCGCACAAGCTTGGATATCGTCGTTGGAAAGCGCCATTTGTGATCTTACAAATCGTGGTGCCGCGAGATACTTAACATGTTAAGTGAATGCGTCAAACACAAATTCGGCTTGCTGCACTGCAAACGTTTTGCGGCTTGAAAGGGCGTCATGACCAAGAAATCCGCCGATCCCGCCAATGGTCACCCGCCGGCTGCGCGCCAGGTGCCGATGCGCGATTTCTCTCGCTCGCTGCCGATGTCGCTGCTGCGGGCCCGGGAAGCGGTGATGCGGCAGTTTCGTCCCTCGCTGCGCGAGCACGGCCTGACCGAGCAGCAATGGCGCATCCTGCGGGCGCTGGCGGCGATCGAGGCGGTCGAGGTCACGGAACTCGCGCGCACCGCGTTCCTGCTCGGGCCGAGCCTGTCGCGCATCCTGCGAGACCTCGAGGCGCGCAACCTGATCGAGCGCAAGACGGCGAAAGCCGACCAGCGCCGCAGCATGGTCTCGATCTCGAAGGAGGGGCTCAAGCTGATGGCGTCGGTCGCGCCGACGTCGGAAGCGATCTATGCCGAAATCACGCGGCGCTTCGGCGCACGCAAGCTCGCCGAATTGCAGGAGATGCTCGGCGAGCTCGAACGGAGCCTTGCGGGGCTCGGAGGCACAGATGATACCCTCGCGGAGGGATGAACCCTGATATGCGTGCGTGCGCGGCGAGAGCCATGGACATTCACGCTTTTTTTCGCTCAAAGTGCGGCCCAACCGATCCGCGGCGAAGTGAGAGCAACAGGGAAGGAAAGGCAACGTGGCCAATAAAGTCAAAGAGATCTGGAAGTCGGGCAAGGCGGTCGTCAACGCGTGGCTTGCCATTCCCTCCGGCTTCTCGGCCGAGATGATCGCGCAATGCGGCTTCGACAGCGTCACGGTCGACATGCAGCATGGCGTGCAGGACTATCTCTCGATGGTGCAGTGCTTCCAGGCCATGGACAAGCATCCGGTCACCCCGATGGTCCGCGTGCCCTGGAACGAGCCCGGCATCATCGGCAAGGTGCTCGACGGCGGCGCCTATGGCGTGATCTGCCCGATGGTCAACACGCCGCAGGAAGCCAGGAACCTGGTCTCCTATTCGAAATATCCGCCCAAGGGCGTGCGCTCCAACGGTCCGATCCGCGCCGGCATGTACGGCACCGCCGGCTCCTATCAGAAGACGGCCAACGACGAGATCGTGCTGCTGCCGATGATGGAGACGCGGACCGCGGTCGAGAACATGGAAGCGATCCTCGACGTCGAAGGCATCGACGGCGTCTATATCGGCCCGTCCGATCTCGGCTTCTCCTACGGCCTCGAGCCCAAGCTCGACCGCAGCGAGCCCGAGATCCTCGCGATCTACGAGAAGATCATCAAGGAATGCGGCAAGCGCGGCCTCAACCCGGGCATCCATTGCAGCGGCGCCGAAGGCGCAGCGCGCGCCATCAACATGGGCTTCAAGCTGGTGACGCTGTCCAATGAAGTCGGCCTGATGACGACCTACGCCAAGATGCAGGTGAACGCCACCCGCAAGGAATCGGGCGGCAAGGCCTGAGAAACTCGCGAATGGCGAATGGGGAGTAGCGAATAGGGCTACTCCCTTTTCCATTCGCCACTCGCCATTCGCTATTCGCTATTCGCCTCCGAAGGAGACTCCCATGACCATCAGCCCCGTCATCCGCCTGCATCCCGATGATGGCGTGGTGATCGCGCGCGCGAGCTTGCCGCCGGGCACATTGGTGGCCGACGGCGTGACCGCGGTCGATCGCATTCCCTCCGGCCACAAGGTCGCGATCAAGCCGATCGCCGAAGGTGAGCCGATCAGGCGCTACGGTCAGATCATCGGCTTTGCCACGCAAGCGATCGCGCCGGGCCAGCACGTGCACGTGCAGAATTGCGGCATGGGTGATTTCGCCAAGGACTATGCCTATTGCGCCGACGTCAAGCCGACGCCGAACTTCGACCTGCCGGCGACGTTCGAAGGCATCCGCCGTTCGGACGGCCGCGTCGCCACGCGCAATTATATCGGCATCCTCACCTCGGTGAATTGCAGTGCGCATGTCGCGAGCCTCGTCGCCGACGTCTTCAAGAAGAATCCCTTCACCGGCGACAATCCGCTCGCCGATTTCCCCAACGTCGACGGCGTGGTCGCGCTGACCCACAAGACCGGCTGCGGCATGACGCAGAACGAGCCGCTTGCATTGCTCCGCCGCACGCTCGGCGGCTATGCGAGGCACGTCAATTTCTCCCATGTCATCGTGCTCGGCCTCGGCTGCGAGGTGAACCAGATCGGCGGCCTGATGGAAGAGCAGAAGCTCGCCGGCCGCCTGCGCGCGATGGATATCCAAGAGGTCGGCGGCACCCGCAAGACGGTCGAAGCCGGCATCGCCTTCGTGCGCGAGGCGCTCGCCGATGCCAACAAGGTCAAGCGCGAGACGGTGCCGGCGAGCGAGCTCACCGTGGCGCTGCAATGCGGCGGCTCGGACGGCTATTCCGGGGTGTCGGCCAATCCTGCGCTCGGCGCGGCCAGCGACCTCATCGTGCGTCACGGCGGCACCGTGATCCTGTCGGAGACGCCGGAGACCTACGGTGCCGAGCATCTGTTGACGCGCCGCGCCGTCAGCCGCGAGGTCGGCGAGAAGCTGGTCGACCTGATGCGCTGGTGGGACGAGTACACCGCGCGCGAAGGCGCCGAGATGAACGCCAATCCGAGCCCCGGCAACAAGGCCGGCGGCCTCACCACCATTCTGGAGAAGTCGCTCGGTGCGATGGCGAAGGCCGGCACCACCAACCTCGTCGAGGTGCTGCGCTACGCCGAGCCCGTCACCAAGAAGGGGTTCGTGTTCATGGACACGCCCGGCTACGACCCCGTGGCCGCGACCGGGCAGGTCGCAGGAGGTGCCAACCTCGTCTGCTTCACCACGGGCCGCGGCAGTGTGTTCGGCTGCAAGCCGGCGCCGTCGATCAAGCTCGCCACCAACACGCCCATGTACAGGCGCATGGAAGAGGACATGGACGTCAATTGCGGCACCATCCTCGAAGGCGAGGAGAGCGTCGAACAATGCGGCCAGCGCATCTTCGATCTCATCCTCAAGACCGCCTCGGGCCAGCCGACCAAGAGCGAGAGCTTCGATTTCGGCGGCGCCGAGTTCGCGCCCTGGGTGCTCGGCGCGACGATGTAGTCTCGCGTCGCGCGAGAATCGCCACGCGGCGCGATCAAGAGCCGCCGGTATCCGATGATGGCAACCGGAATCGGAGCGCGTGTGGCGATCCGAAATGCAACGGCCGTTCGCTACGTAATGATACGTAGGTGAGCGCCTGCCGTAAAAAGTTCCCGGCTTACACCTGGTTAACATAGTTGCCCTAGACAGGAGTGTGATGCGGCTTCACAGCGTGGTGGGGCCGGCGTGACTTGAGGATCGAGCCGATGCAAGCGATACGTCCCACTGGGGTGGAAAATCTCCTCGGTGAGGAGGAGCTGATCGTATCGAAGACCGATCTCAAAGGCCGCATCACCTACGCCAACGACGTCTTCATCCGCATGGCGAAGTACTCGCGGAAGGAGCTGATGGGCGCGCCCCACAGCCTGATCCGCCATCCCGACATGCCGCGCGCCGTCTTCAAGCTGCTCTGGGATACGCTGCAGTCGAAGCAGGAGATCTTCGCCTACGTCGTCAACCTGGCGAAGGACGGCAGTCACTATTGGGTATTCGCCCACGTCACGCCGACATTCGACGAGCGCGGCAACATCGTCGGCTATCACTCCAACCGTCGCAAGCCGGATCCCGCGCAGATCGAGCGGATCAAGCCGATCTACAAGACGCTGTGCACTGAGGAGGCGCGGCATGCCAATGCCAAGGAGGGCATGCAGGCGAGCTTCGAGGCGATGGTCGGGCTGCTCAAGCAACAGGGTGTCGGTTACGATGAATTTGTGCTCTCTCTCTAAGGCGCAGGGAGCAACCGCGCTCGCGTGTGGTCTTGCCGTCCTTGCGTTCGTTCTCTCGCTGCTCGGCATGACCGGGATCGCGAGTGCCGCTTCTCTCGGCGCGACGATCGCGCTCTCCGGCTATGCCGTCTGGTGCCAGCACCGCACCGCGATTGCCGTCGACGAGGTCGCCGATGTGTGCCGCAAGGCGGCGCGCGGCGATCTCGAGGCTCGGATCATGAGCGCCCGGCAGGCGGGACGCATCGGTGCGATCCAGAAATCCGTCAACGACATGCTCGACATCGCCGACGCCTTCGTACGCGAGGCCTCGGCCTCGATGGACTACGCCAGCCGCGGCAAGTATTTCCGCAAGATCCTCGCGCGCGGTCTGCCCGGCTCGTTCCGCCGCTCGGCGGTCGTGATCAATGCCGGCACCGACAGCCTCGGCCGCCGCGTCGAGGAGATCGCCGGCCTCGCGCGACAGTTCGGCACGCATCTCGATGCAGTTGCAGGCGGCCTCATGGGTGCCGCGACCGATCTCGAATCCGATGCCGGCCAGATGGCGGCCGCGGCCGAGAAGACCAGCCGGCAGACCTCGGGTGTGCTCAGTGCCTCCGACCAGGCCTCGCGCAACGTCTCCACCGTCGCCAGCGCCGCGGAGCAGCTCGCATCGTCGATCGCCGAGATCACCCGCCAGGTGGCCGGCTCGACCGCGAGCACGGGACGGGCGGTGAACGAAGCCAATCGCGCCGGCAGCGAGATCCGTAACCTTGCGGACGCCGCGATGCAGATCGGCGACGTCGTCAAGCTGATCAGCGAGATCGCCTCGCAGACCAACCTGCTCGCGCTCAACGCCACGATCGAGGCGGCCCGTGCGGGCGACGCCGGCCGCGGCTTCGCCGTGGTGGCTTCCGAGGTCAAGAGCCTCGCCAACCAGACCGCGAAAGCGACCGAGGAGATCAGCGCCAAGGTCGGCGAGATGCAGCAATCGACCACCACTTCGGTCGCGGCCGTCGAGGCGATCGCGCAGACCATCGCCGAGATCGACGGCATTACGGCGAGCATTGCCGCCTCGATCGAGCAGCAGGGTGCCGCGACGCGCGAGATCGCCCGCAACGTTCAAGAAGCCTCCGCCGGCACCTCGCAGGTCTCCTCCAACGTGACGGGCATCAGCGAAGCCGCCGCCGACACCGGCCGTGTGGCTGCCCGCGTCAACAGCGCCTCCGAACGCGTCCACGGCGAAGTCGAGACGCTCCGCCGCGAAGTGACCCAATTCCTGCAAAGGCTGACCTCGGCGGCGTAGGGCTTTCAAACCCTCTCCCCTTGTGGGAGAGGGTGGCTTCGCTGAAAGCGAAGCCGGGTGAGGGGTCTCTATCCTCACGAGCGGTTTTGCGGGTTGAGAGAGACCCCTCATCCGGCGCTTCGCGCCACCTTCTCCCACAAGGGGAGAAGGGAAGAGCCTCGCCGGCGCGGCCCAATAACAACCACCATCACCCGCCCCGCACCTTACCTAGGCACCCCGTGCCCGTTGTTAGTGCTTGATCGCGTTCACCTCAGGTGTTCTGCTCAAAAAAGCTGCTGGAGCACCGCAACCCGTGTCGATCTACGTCGCGCTACACCACGTCACGCACTACAAATACGACCGTCCGATCGACCTTGGCCCGCAGACCATCCGGCTGCGGCCGGCCCCACATACACGCACGCCGATCCTGAGCTATTCGCTCAAGGTCACGCCTTCCAATCATTTCGTGAACTGGCAGCAGGACCCGCAGGGCAACTGGCTGGCGCGCTACGTCTTTCCGGAGAAGACCACCGAGCTGAAATTCGAGGTCGACTTCACGGCGCAGATGACGGTGGTCAACCCGTTCGACTTCTTCGTCGAGCCCTATGCCGACAGCTTCCCGTTCGACTATCCCAAGGATCTGAAGACGGAGCTCGCGCCTTATCTCGAGACCATCAAGCCCGACCGCTTGTTCGCCAAGTTCCTCGATTCGATCCCGCACGAGGCCCCGAACACGGTCAATTTCCTGGTCGACCTCAATCGCGAGATCCAAAAGAAGGTCCGCTACATCATCCGCATGGAGCCGGGCGTGCAGACGCCGGAGGAGACGCTTGTCTCCGGCGCGGGCTCATGCCGCGACTCCGCCTGGCTCTTGATCCAGACCTTGCGCCATCTCGGGCTCGCCGCCCGCTTCGTCTCGGGCTATCTGGTCCAGATCCGTCCCGACATCGATCCGATCGAGGGGCCACCGGAAGTCGAGAACGATTTTACCGATCTGCACGCCTGGGCCGAGGTCTATCTGCCGGGTGCAGGCTGGATCGGGTTCGACGCGACCTCGGGCATGCTCGCAGGCGAGGGGCACATCCCGGTCGCAGCCACGCCGCACTACCGTTCGGCGGCGCCGATCTCCGGCGGGGCCGGCTTTGCCGAGGTCGAGTTTTCCTTCGACATGAGCGTGAGGCGCATCCGCGAGGCGCCGCGCATCACAAAGCCGTTCTCCGACGAATCCTGGGCGCGCCTCGACGATCTCGGCGAGCAGGTCGATGGCGATCTCGCCAGCGCCGACGTGCGCCTCACCATGGGCGGCGAGCCGACCTTCGTCTCGGTCGACGATCTCGAGGCGGGCGAGTGGAATACGGAGGCCGTCGGCCCGACCAAGCGCGCGCTCGGCGACGATCTGATCCGCCGCCTGCGCACGCGCTTCGCGCCGGGCGGGCTGCTGCATTACGGCCAGGGCAAATGGTATCCGGGCGAGAGCCTGCCGCGCTGGGCCTTCGGCCTGTACTGGCGCAAGGACGGCGTGCCGATCTGGAAGAACGCCAACCTCATTGCCAGAATCGAGAAGCCCAGGAGACCGGAGGTCAAGGATGCCGAGGCCTTCATGGAAGGCACGGCGGCGCGGCTCGGCGTCGACCTCGGCTACATCATGCCGGCCTATGAGGATCCCGCCTATTGGCTGCAGAAGGAAGCGGAGCTTCCGGTCAACGTCGATCCCGCCGATTCCAAGCTGTCCGATCCCGAAGCGCGCGCACGCATGGCGCGGGTGTTCGACCAGGGCCTGAATACGCCCCGCGGCTTCGTGCTGCCGGTGCAGCGCTGGAACGCGCCGCCGCGCTGGCGTAGCGAGCGATGGCAACTCCGGCGCAATCATCTGTTCCTGACGCCGGGCGATTCGCCTCTCGGTTTGCGCCTGCCGATCGGCTCGCTCGGCTACGTCCCGCCCAACCAATATCCCTACATCGTCGAGCAGGACCCGATGGAGGCGCGGGACAAGCTGCCGGTGTTCACGCTCGCCGCGCGTCCGGAATCCCCGCCGCGGGCGGCGCCCGAGCAGCTCAACACCTCCGTTCCGGTGCGCACCGCGATGTCGGTCGAAGTCCGCGACGGCGTGATCTGCGCCTTCATGCCGCCGGTCGAGCGCATCGAGGATTATCTCGAACTGGTTGCCGCGCTCGAAGCCACCGCGGAGGAGATGCAGCTTCCGGTTCATGTCGAGGGTTATCCGCCGCCGTTCGATCCGCGGATCGAGGTGATCAAGGTGACGCCCGACCCCGGTGTCATCGAGATCAACATCCAGCCGGCCAAGAGCTGGCGCGATGCGGTCGAGATCACCACCGGCCTCTACGAGGATGCGGCCAAGGTCCGCCTCGGCGCCAACCGTTTCTTGGTCGACGGCCGTCACACCGGCACCGGGGGCGGCAATCACGTCGTGGTCGGCGGCTCCTCACCGCAGGACTCGCCGTTCCTGCGCCGGCCCGATCTTCTGAAGAGCCTGGTGCTGTATTGGCAGCGCCATCCGGCGCTGTCCTATTTCTTCTCCGGTCTTTTTATCGGCCCGACCAGCCAGGCGCCGCGCATCGACGAGGCGCGCCACGACAGCATCTACGAGCTCGAGATCGCGCTCTCGCACGTGCCGCCGCCCAGCTACCAGACGCCGCTCTGGCTGGTGGACCGGCTGTTCCGGCATCTATTGGTCGACATCACCGGCAACACCCACCGCGCCGAGATCTGCATCGACAAGCTCTATTCGCCGGAAGGAACGACGGGCCGGCTCGGCCTCGTCGAATTCCGCGCGCTCGAAATGCCGCCGGATCCACGCATGTCGCTGGCGCAGCAGCTCCTGATCCGCGCGCTGATCGCAAAGTTCTGGCGTGAGCCGCTGAGCGGCAAGTTCGTGCGCTGGGGCACCGCGCTGCACGACCGCTTCATGCTGCCGCATTTCATCTGGGAAGATTTTCTCGATGTGCTCGGCGAGCTCAAGCAATCGGGCTATCCGTTCGAGCCGGAATGGTATCTGGCCCAGCTCGAATTCCGCTTTCCCGCTTTCGGCCGCATCCACCATGGCGGCGTGACGCTGGAGCTGCGGCAGGCGCTGGAGCCCTGGCACGTGCTCGGTGAGGAGGGCTCGGCCGGCGGCACCGTGCGCTATGTCGATAGCTCGGTCGAGCGGCTCCAGGTCAAGGCCGAAGGCTTCGTCGAGGGCCGCCACGTCGTCACCTGCAACGGCCGCCGCCTGCCGATGACCCCGACCGGCCGCTCCGGCGAGGCTGTGGCTGCCGTCCGCTTCAAGGCCTGGCAGCCGGCCTCCGGCCTGCACCCGACCATCCCCGTGCACGCGCCGCTGACCTTTGACCTGATCGATACCTGGAACGGCCGCTCGCTCGGCGGCTGCGTCTACCACGTCGCCCATCCTGGCGGGCGCAACTACGACACCAAGCCGGTCAATACCTACGAGGCCGAGGCCCGGCGGCTGGCGCGCTTCCAGGACCACGGCCACACCCCGGGTCCGATGCAGCCGCCGCCTGAGGAACGCACAAATGAATTTCCGCTGACCCTCGACTTGCGGACCCCGCTCCTGCAATGAGTATGATGGTGGGGGAGGGAAAGGCCCATGGGCGAGGGCGCAGCCGAAGACAACGACCAGGCGGGCAGGGCAAATGCCCAGCAGCGGATTGCGCAGTGGGTCCGCGACTATAGCCGCCTGCCCGGCATCCCCGACGAGTTCCTGGGGCCCGACGGTGCGCCGCGCGCGGTCTGGAGCCGCTTCTTCGACGCCTTCGGCGCGCTGGCGCCCGACGAGATCGAGCGCCGCTTCGGCATGGCCGATCGCCATCTCCGCGAGGCCGGCGTCACCTACCGCGCGCCCGGCGATAGCGCCGACCGGCCCTGGTCGATCAGCCATCTGCCGCTTTTGATCGACGAGGCCGACTGGCAGCAGCTTTGCGCCGGCATCACCCAGCGCGCCGAGCTGCTCGAGCGCGTGCTGCGCGACATTTATGGCGAGGGGCGCCTCGTGGCCGAAGGCGCGCTCCCGGCCGCGGCGATCGCCGGCAGTCCCGAATATCTCCGTCCGGTCTGCGGCGTGCCGCCGCCCGGCGGACGTTATCTCTCGATCTATGCCGCCGATGTCGGCCGCGGGCCCGACGGCCGCTGGTGGGTGCTCGGCGACCGCACCCAGGCGCCATCAGGTGCGGGCTACGCGCTGGAGAACCGCCTGGTGCTGTCGCGCGCCTTCTCCGATCTCTACAAGTCGATGAACGTGCCGCGCGTCGCGCCGTTCTTCGAGGCGTTCCGCGACAGCTTGCGCGCGCGCGCCGATCGCGACGAGCCCAGGATCGGCGTGCTCACCCCCGGCAGCTTCAGCGAGACCTATTTCGAGCACGCGACGCTGGCGCGCTATCTCGGCTTCCTGCTGGTCGAGGGCGACGATCTCGCGGTCAGCGACGACCGCGTCCACATCCGCACCGTCGCCGGCCTGAAGCGGCTGGATGTGCTGTTGCGCCGGGTCGATTCCAACTCGCTCGACCCGCTCGAGCTCGATGCCTCCTCCCGGCTCGGTGTGCCCGGCCTGATCGACGTGCTGCGCAAGGACGGCGTCGTCGTCGCCAACATGCCGGGCTCGGGCGTTTTGGAGGCGCGGGCGCTGCTCGGCTTCCTGCCGGCGCTGAGCCGCCGCCTGCTCGGCGAAGACCTGAAGATGCCGCACATCGCGACCTGGTGGTGCGGCCAGCGCGTGGCGCGCGACGAGGTGCTGGCGCGGCTCGACGAGGTCGCGATCGAAGGCGCCTATCGGCGCGGCGTTCCCGGTTTCGACAGCAATGGTCCGGTGCTCGCGAGCGAGCTCGACGCCAGCGGACGGCAGCGCCTGATCGATGCGATCAGCGCGCGCGGCATGGACTATGTCGGCCAGGAGGTGGTGCGGCTCTCGACCATGCCGGTGTGGGAGCACGGGCAGCTCACGCCGCGTCCCTTCGTGCTGCGCGTGTTCGCGGCCGCCACGCCGGACGGCTGGGCCATCATGCCCGGCGGCTTCTGCCGGATCGCCGAGCAGCCGGACGCGCGCGCGGTGTCGATGGGCGACGGCGCGCGCGCCGCCGACGTCTGGGTCGTCTCCGACAAGCAGGTCGCGACCGCGACGCTGCTGCCGGCGACCGACAAGGTGCGCATCCGCCGCATCGCTGGCGTGCTGCCGAGCCGCGCCGCCGACAATCTGTTCTGGCTCGGCCGCTATCTCGAGCGCGCCGAGGCGACGCTGCGGCTGGTGCGCGCTTTGGGCTCGCCGAGCGGGCCGAACAAGGGCACGGCGGCCTCGGTGCAATCGGCCGAACGCATCCAGCGCCTCCTTGTCGCCTGGGGCGCGGTCTCGCAATCCTCGCGCACGGCCGCGGGGCGTATCGTCGCCGAAGCGCTGCAGGGCGCGGAGCGTTTCGGCTCGGCCCTGTCGCTGGTGAGGGCGGCGCAGCGCACGGCGACCTCCTTGCGCGAGCGGCTGTCGCCCGATGCCTGGCAGGTGATCACCGAGATGGCCGAGCGCCTCGCCATCGAGGTGGAGGACGACGACAGCGTGCTGAGCGCCGCCGAGCTGACCCTGCAGGAGCTGGCGAGCTTCGCAGGCCTCGCGCAGGAGAACATGAACCGCGCCGCCGGCTGGCGCTTTCTCGATATCGGCCGCCGCATCGAGCGCGCCATCAACACCACGCGCTTCACCCGCCAGTTCGCCTATGACGAGGCCGGCGACGAGGATCTCGACATCCTGCTGACGCTGGTGGATTGCCAGATCACCTACCGCTCGCGTTATCTGCTGGCGCCCATTCTGGCCCCGGTGCGCGACCTCGCGGTGCTCGACGGCTACAATCCGCGTTCGGTGGCGTTTCAGGTGACGACGCTGAACGAGCACATTGCGGCGCTGCCGAGCCTGAAGGAGCATGGCCTGATCGAGAAACCGCAGCGTCTCGCCGTGGCGATGCAGGCGATGCTCGCGACCGCCGAGGCCGAGAAGCTCGAGGTCAAGACGCTGTTCGCCCTGGAGCAGGATCTGCTCAGCCTCGGCGAGGCGATCGGGCAGCACTACTTCCCGCACGGTCCCAATGCCAGCCGGCCGGAAAAGCTGACGGGGCTGGCGTGATCTACGACATCCGTCACGTCACCACCTACGAGTACGAGAATCCCGTCAGCTTCGCCCGCTGCACGCTGCGGCTGGAGCCCAGAAGCGGCGGCGGCCAGGAACTGATCTCGCACGAGGTCGAGATCCATCCGCGCCCGGCCGAGCGCAATGTGCGGCGCGACTTCTTCGGCACGTTGACCGAGAGCGTGACGATCGAAGCCGCGCATCGCAATCTGCGCATCGACTCGCGCTCGCGTGTCTCGGTGTCGCGCAAACCGCCGGCGCGAGATGCGGTCAGCCCGCCCTGGGAGAGCGTCCGCGACACCGCGTTCGAAGCCACCAGCCTCGGGCCGTCCTCGCCGGTCGGTTATGTCTTTGCCAGCCCCCTGGTGCCGGTGCTGCGCCCGGTCAGCGCCTATGCGGGGATGAGCTTTCCGCCCGGCGCGGGCATCCTCGCCGGCGCCGTCGACCTGATGCGACGCATCCGCGGCGAATTCCGCTACGATCCGAAGGCGACCGTGATCTCGACGCCGCTCGACGAGGTCTTCGACAAGCGTCACGGCGTCTGCCAGGACTTTGCCCATGTCATGATTGCCGGGCTGCGCGGGCTCGGCCTGCCGGCGGCCTATGTCAGCGGCTATCTGCGCACCATTCCGCCGCCGGGCCAGCCGCGGCTGCAAGGTGCCGACGCCACCCATGCCTGGGTGTCGCTCTGGTGCGGGGCCGAGCTTGGCTGGATCGATCTCGATCCGACCAACGATCTCCTCATCGGCAACGATCACATCGTGCTCGCAATGGGACGCGATTTTTCCGACGTCTCGCCGGTCGACGGCATCATCGTCGGCTCGCCCAAGCAGAAGCTCGGCGTCGCCGTCGACGTGCAGCTGGTGGAGTAGGGTGGGTACGTCAGCCTCTTCGATGCAGCACAACCACATGCCCAGGAGTGGCGTATGCCACCCTCTTTACAGCGCTAAGCGGTCAGCACGTCTTCGATCCGGATCGGCAGGGTGCGGACGCGCTTGCCGGTCGCATGAAAGACGGCGTTTGCGATCGCGGGGGCGATACCGACCAGGGCGATTTCGCCGAGACCCTTGACCCCGAGTTCATTGACGTGCGGATCAGCCTCCTCGACGAAGTGCGCTTCGATCTGGGGAATGTCCAGGTTGACGGGCATCAGGTAGTCGGCCATGTGAGCGTTGACCGGCCGGCCGTCGCGCGCGTCGAGAACGGTGCGCTCCATCAGCGCCATACCGATGCCGCCGACCATGCCGCCGGTGCATTGGCTGTGGGCGAGACGCGGGTTGACGACGCGGCCGATGCCATAGGCGCCGACCGCGCGGCGAACGCGGATCGTGCCGACGTCGGGATCGACGGCGACCTCGACGAAGACGGCGCCGAACGAGTGCATCGAGAACCTGGCGGCAGCCTCGGGATCCCGTTGAGACGACGCCGTGGCTTCGATCGGCCGATCGTTCCGGCTCTTCGCGGCCTGTTCTCGCACGGCGATGCAGGCAGCGCGGATCGCGGAGCCCACCGAGGCCATGGTCCAAGAGCCGCCGTGGGATGGGGCAGGCGGATAATCGGAGCGACCAAGGCTGAAGCGCACCTTTTCGACAGGGAGCCCGAGAGTCTCGGCGGCGACCTGCGTCATCGACGTATAGGTGCCCGGACCCATGTCGCTGGCCGCGATCTCGACCTCGGCTGTCCCGTCCCGAAGCAGCCGCGCCCGCGCGGTGGCCGGCGCGTGAAAGGCCGGATAGCTTGCCGAGGCTACTCCCATCCCGATCAGCAGGCGGCCGTCGCGCATCGAGCGCGGTTCGGGCGTACGGCGCGACCAGCCGAACCGTTCGGCCCCGAGATCGTAGCATTTCATCAGCGATCGGCTGGAGAAGGGCTTGTTTTCTCCCTCGTCGATCTCCGGCTCGTTCCGGCGCCGCAGATCGATCGGATCCAGGCGGAGCTTATAAGCCAACTCGTCCATGGCGCATTCGAGCGCGAAAACGCCGCTGGCCTCGCCAGGGCCACGCATGTGGTTTGGCGTTCCGGTATCGAGCGGGACCAGACGGTAGCGCGTCCGCACGTTGGGCGAGGAGTAGAGGAACGTCGTGACCGAGGTCAGAGCTTCCATGAATTCTTCGTAGCGACTGGTCTCGCCCGTGCCTTCGTGCACCACGCTGATGAGCGTTCCGTCCGCCGTGGCGCCGAGAGCGATCCTCTGCACCGTGCGCGGCCGATGTCCGGTGGTGAAGAACATCTGCTTACGCGTCAGGACGAGCTTCACCGGGCGCCCCACGTGCCGGGCGGCCATGGCCGCGAGCGTCACATGGGGCCAGGTTCTGAGCGAGGTCCCGAAGGCCCCGCCGATGAACGGGCAGATGACCGTCACTTTTTCGGGCGACAGACCGAAGATCGCCGCGATCTCGGCCTGCTCGTTGACGACGAACTGGCTCTTGCTCCAAAGCGTCAGGCGGTCGCCGTTCCAGCTGGCGATCGTCGCATGCGGCTCCATCGGATTGTGGTTCTCGCGCGCGATGTCATAGGTCTCATCGACCTTCACCGGCGCGTCGGCCAGGGCCTTATCCGCACTTCCGCGCGCCTTGTCGGCGGGCAGCCGGGCGTCCGGCTGTTTGCCAGCCTCGGGCACGATGGGACGGGCTTCGGGACCTGCGGAATCGATGATTGGCCGCTCGGCCTTGTAGGTGAGGCGCAGCGCCGCGGCGGCGCGCTCCGCCTGCGCAATGGTTGCGGCAACGACGAGCGCCACCGGCTGTCCGTGGAAACGCACATGGTCGTCCTGCAGCACATGCAGCCGCTCGCCCGTCGCCGGATCGATGTAGCTCTTGTGCGGGCGGTACGCCAGGCGTGGCGCGTTGAGATGCGAGAGGACGGCGAGAACGCCCGGCATCTTCTCGACCGCCGCGCTGTCCACGCCGGTCACTCGTCCAAGCCCTATTGTGGCGCTGACGATCACGGCATAGGCCTGGCCGGGCTGATTAAAATCGGCCGCGTACCGCGCGGAGCCCGTGACCTTGGCACGGCCATCCACGCGGGGCAGCGGCTGTCCGATGACGCTGATGGTCATGCAATTCCTCCCGTCATTTCGAAGGCGCGGACGATCGTCCGCGGCAGGAGTTCGAGTTTGTAATGATTGCCGGACAGCGGGCGGGCCCCTTCCAACGCCGATCGGGCGGCCGCCTCAAACACCTGCCGGCCCGGTACCTTGCCGATCAGCGCCGCTTCCACCGCGCGCATGCGCCAAGGTCGGGTGCCAACCCCGCCAACCGCGAGCCGCGCGCCGCGGATCACGCCGTCCACGACGTCGAGCGCCGCTGCCGCGGAGACCAGCGCAAATTCGTAGGACGCGCGGTCGCGCACCTTGAGATAGCGCGCCCGGCGGCTATCAGGCCCCCCGGGGACCCGCACTTCAACGATGAGCTCGCCCGGCAGCAGCGTGTGTTCGAGATGGGGAGTGTCGCCGGGCAAGCGAAACAGCTCCTCGACCGGGAAAGTGCGCTCGCCCTTCGGCCCCCTGACCCGCATAGTGGCATCGAGCGCGACCAGCGCGACCGCAACGTCCGAGGGGTGCGTCGCCACGCAGTGATCGCTGGTGCCGAGAATGGCGTGACCGGCATTCAGGCCGTCGCGTGCGGCGCAACCCGAGCCAGGGCTGCGCTTGTTGCAGGATGCGTCGAGCATCCGAAAGTAGGGGCAGCGCACGCGCTGGAGCAGGTTGCCGCCGATCGAGGCCATGTTGCGCAGTTGCGGCGAGGCGCCCTCGATCAGGCTCTCGGAGATCAGCGGGTAAAGACGCTGAACATCGGAATGGGCGGCGATGTCGGCCATCCGCGCGAGCGCGCCGATGACGAGGTCGGACCGGTCGACGCGAATACCGGACAGCGGAAGCGCGTTGATGTCGACGAGCTGCTGTGGCTGCTCCACCTCGTCGCGCATGAGATCGACCAATGTCGTGCCGCCGGCGATGAGGCGGCCTCCGGAGGATGCGGCGGCGACGGCGGCCTCGATGGAGGTCACCTTCTCGATCGTGAACGGGAGCATGGTCAGATCCTCTTGGCGGCGTCGGCAACGGCGGCGACGATCCCGGGATACGCCCCGCAGCGACAGATATTGCCGCTCATCCAGAACCGAATGTCCTCCGGCGAGCCCGCATGGCCTTCGGCGATGCAGCCGACGGCCGACATGATCTGCCCGGGGGTACAGAAGCCGCACTGCAAGCCGTCGTGCTCGACGAATGCGCTCTGGAGCGGATGAAGCTCACCATTCTTCTCGAGACCCTCGATCGTCTCGACAATGGCCCCGTCATGCATCGCAGCCAGCGTCAGACACGACACGACCCGCCTGCCGTTGAGAAGGATGGTGCAAGCGCCGCAGGCGCCCTGATTGCAGCCCTTCTTCGTACCGGTGAGACCGAGATCTTCGCGCAGAAGGTCGAGCAGGGATTGCCGCGTATCCAAGTCGAGCTCCTGTCTCGTTCCGTTCACGTTCAGACGAACCCGTGCCGTCGATGCAGCGGGCTTGCTTTCGGATGCGGGTTGCGCGGTAACCTGGGGCACCACCGCCATGGCCGCTCCGCCGACAGTCAGCAGGAGCGAACGGCGCGATACTCCGCCCCGCGTGCTTTCGGTCTCAGCAGCGCCGGCGGCGAACGGTTCTTGGTTTGTCATGGTGGTCGGGATCCCCTCGGATGATCCGGCCCAGTAGGCCATGATCCCGACGGACGCACCGTTCCGATATTGCGGCGACTATCGCAATCTTGCGACGAAGTGGCGCCCGCGCCTGTGGACTCTGCTTCTCGCCCATCGCGGCCAAGGCAGCCCAGCTGTGAGTGGTAGACCGGGCGCAATGAGATCAAGCCCAACCCACGTGCCACTTGCCATCGGAGTTGTCTCGATACCGCGAAGTCAATCATGCGCACTATTTGTGCAATCAGCCAGACATTGCGACATTTCGACCGCAGCTTCCATTCCCGCCATGTCGTGAAACATGGTATGTCGATGAAGCGCCTGTCGCGGGTGCGGCCAAATATGACATAACCAAAGCGATGCCTGATCGAAATCCTTTTCAGACGATGGTCCGGCTGCTATCGGAAGCCCCGCCGCCTTTGGCACCCATCCAGTTAAACTGCGGCACACAACTTACTCATCGTTTTGTTCGCGGCACGCGTTATGGCTATGCCCCAGGCATGCCCGGACACCTTGTCGGCACCTACTATGGAGAGCCTCAGCACAGTGCGTGGACGGTTGAGCGACGGCGGCTCTCTGCCCCGCTGCGGCCGAATTCTATCACTGTGATTCCCGACCGGCATGATGGAGATTGGGAAGTTGAAGGACCGCTCCACGTGTCCCATGTCTATCTCACCAACGAACGACTGGAGCATTGCCGAACACTCATCGGTGGGCGAGGCAAGGTAGAGCTGGCGCCACGCGTCGGCAGCGAAGACGCTGTGACCTCACAGCTTCTTGCAATCCTCAGCGACCCCGACGTCATTGTCGATCCTTCGGCAAAGTTGCTGGTCGATCGCGCGGTTGACCTACTCTGCATCCAGCTATTGCGTTCGCACAGCATAGTGCAGCTGCCGCAGAGCCTCGCTTATACTCGCGGCGGGCTCGCGCGCTGGCAGCTCAGGCGTGTGACCGAATACATGCTGGCGCATCTCGACAAGCCGATCGGCCTTGACGAACTAGCGTCCCTGGTCGGCCGCAGCCGCTATCATTTTTGCTCGGCGTTCCGTCTCTCGACAGGATTGACGCCGCATGTCTGGCTAACTCGGCAACGCATGTTGCTTGCACAACGCCTGCTGAATGATCCAAATCTATCGATCAGTGAAGTTGCGCTCGCAGTCGGATATTCAACGCCGTCGGCTTTCGCCCAGACTTTCCGCAGAATTGTCGGCACGACGCCGCGAAATTTCCGCCGATCCTTGTAGCCTCACATCGGATGTCAGCTTCTGGCCCATCTCCGACCCGGGCGAGGACGCCAGCGCGCTGCTATCGAGGTGGAGCGGACTCTCCAAGGAGTGCAGCGCGGGCTTATGAATACGCGCCCCTGGAAAGGGTCGGCGCTCGCCGTCACCGCACCATGGTCTCGCGATCCCAGGCCTTGTAGTCGGGCGAACCTTGGATGCGGATCGGACCGTCGTAGCCGTATTCCACCATGTGCACGGTCACATAGTCCTCCCCGAAAAATGCGACGCCGTAGGATTGCGGCAGGTCGCAGGCGCTCAGCAGCTGCGTCTCGGAGAACAGCGGAAAGCTCGCATGGTTGGTGCCGCGCAGCGACGAGACGGGGACGCCTGCAATCGAGCCTGCGAGAGGCAAGTGGCAATGCCCGAAGAAGACGTGGCGGATCTTCGCACGATGACGGCTGACGAGATGGCGGAAAGGAGCTTCGTCGAGCAGGCCGATCTGGTCGAACGGGACGAGATGCACAGGCATCGGGTTATGGTGCATGAAAAGCAGGAACGGCCCGTCATGCTCGGTAAGCCGGGCCTCGAGCCAGCCGAGACGATCGTCGCAATAGCGGCCGGCGTGCGTTTCCGGATGGGCGGTGTCGAGGAACAGGCAGCGGCCGGCAGCCGTATCGTGGATGCCCTGGACGAAGCCGTTCTCGTCGGCGAGGTCGGGGAACACGCTCAGGAAGGCGGCGCGCCGGTCGTGGTTGCCGATGCACAGCCGCACCGGCAGCGGATATGCGTCGAGGCGCTGCTTGAGCCATTGATAATCGGCGAGATCGCCCCAATCCGAGAGGTCGCCGGTGATCACCATCAATTCGGCGTCGTGATGATCGTGCAGCGCATGCGCCAGCGCCCGCTCGAAATTGACGCGCGGATCGCGGCCGCCGATGGTCGCACCGGGCGCCGTCAGGTGAATGTCGCTCAGATGCAGCAGTTTCATCGCCAGCTCCGGTCATCGAGGCGGCACGGGGCGCCGAGGGCGTCCCGTGCCGGGGGATGTGAGGATGGTCAGCGCGCCGCGCCTGTGGTCTTCGGCAGCAGCTTCTGCACGTCAGCCGTCATGTCGGCGAGGACGGCCTCCGGCTCCTTTGCGCGGGCGCCCGAGATGATCGAATTGAGATGATCCTTGATCACGTCGGTGATCTTCAGGCCGTTGTCGCCGGGGAAGGCGTACCATTTGGTGAGCAGCGCGAGCTGGCTGACCGCGGTGTAGTTGTTGGGGTTCTTGACGTAGAAGTCCTTCAGATAGACCTCGTTGGCAACCTTGTTCGGCGGCATGTAACCGGTGGTCTCCGCCATGATCGCGGCGCCCTTGGGGCCGGTCCAGAATTTCACCGCTTCCCAGGCGGCATCGCGCTTGGCCTTGTCCTTGGCGAGGATCAGCACGACGTTGCCGCCGGCCGGCAGCCTGCCCTTGGTGGAGGCGACGTCCGGGAACGGAATCGTCTTCAGCGCGAACTTGCCGCCGGTCATCTGCGTGACCTTGTTGAGGTCCGAGGTCGAGGTGACGTGGAAGCCGGTCTTGCCGGCCGCGAACGCCGCGCGCATCGACGGCTGGTCGAGATTGGGCATGCCGGCCTCGTTGACGAGCCGCGCGATCGTATTGATGGCGAACTTGCCTTCCGCTCCGTCGAACGCGACCTTGGTCTCGTCGGCATTGAGCATGGTGCCGCCGCGCGCGAACACCGGCGCCTGCCACAGCCAGTTGCCGGTGATGTCCCAGGCATAGGTGACGCCGTTGGTGTCGTTGCCGAGCGCCTTGATCTTCTTGGCCAGCGCGATCAGCTCGTCCCAGCTCTTCGGCAGATTGTTCACGTCGCCGCCGGCCTGCTTGACCAGGTCGAGGTTGACGTAGACGATCGGCAGCGAGATCGCGAAGGGCAGGGCGTAGACCTTGCCGCTGGCGGTGCCGATGTCGAACATCGCCTGGTGGAAGCCCTGCTTGTCGAAATCCTTCTCCGCGGCGATGTAGCCGTCGAGCTCGGCCGGGATGTTCTTCTCGACTAGGACGCGGATGCGGTTCAAGCCCTGGAACGAGACGTCAGGCATCTGATTGGTCACGGCCTCGCGCAGCACCTTCTGGGTGCCGTCCTCGTAGGATTCGTAAGGCGCCCGCATCGTGACCTTGATCTCCGGGCGCACCTTGGCGAATTCCTCGGCGATGCGCTTGTGCGTCTCGGTGAACAGCTCCGGATAGGGATATTGCATCACGATCTCGGTCTTTGTCTGCGCGAGCGCAGATCCGGCCGCAAGCGACAGAGCCGCCGCGGCGATGATGGTCTTCAGCATGATAGACTCCTTGTTTGAGGTGACGTGGCTACTTGATCCCGGTGAGGGTGATGCCCTCGATGAAACGGCGCTGGGCAAAGAGGAAAGCGATGACGAGCGGCGCGATGATCACGATCGCCGCCGCCATCAGCGGGCCGTAGCTGGTGCCGGCCTCGCTGTTGCGGAAATGGGCGACCGCGAGCGGCGGCGTGCGCAAGTGCTCGCTGTTGAGCACGATCAGTGGCCAGAAATAGTCGTTCCAATGCGCGACCACGGAGAAGATGCCGAAGGCGGTCACTGCGGGAATCGCGGCCGGCAGCATCACCCGCCAGACGATGCCGAATTCGGAGATGCCGTCCATGCGCGCGGCGTCGACGAGATCGTCGGGCACCGTCTTGAAGAACTGGCGCATCAGGAAGATGCCGAACACCGAGATGGTGAAGGGCAGGACCAGCGCGGCATAGCTGTCCAGCAGCCCGGCCTTGTGCAGCAGCAGGAAGACCGGGACCGCGGTCGCCTGTGGCGGGATCAGGATCCCGAACAGCACGAGCTCGAACATCGTCTCACGGCCGAGGAAGCGAAGCTTTGCGAGCGCGTACGCCGCGGGCAGCGCCACCATCACCTGCAGCACGAAGATCGAGACCGTGACGATGATTCCGTTGAGGAGGAAGCGCAGCAGATTGGCCTTGGCGAAGGCCTCGCGCAGGTTCTCCATCAGCGCGAACCGGTAGGGGATCAGGTGCAACTCGCTGGAGAAGATCTCGGTCTGCGGCTTGGACGCGGTCGAGATCATCCAGATGAACGGCGCCAGCATCACCGCGGCGCCCGCGATCAGGAGCACGTGGCGGAGGATCGCCCGGAATGGGCTGGGATGCGCGTTGCTCATGTGTAGTGCACGCCGCGATCGGCGAGCCTCGATTTGATCAGCGTGAGCAGGAGGACGAAGACGAGGAAGACGACGGTGATGGCCGCGGCATAGCCCGAGCGGAAGAACTCGAAGCCTTCCGTGTACATCGTGTGGATCAGAACCTCGGTGGATTTCGACGGGCCGCCCTTGGTCAAGACGTGCACGGTGTCGAACACCTGGAACGAGCGGATGCCGGAGATCACGACGACAAAGGTCGTGACCGGCCCCAGCATCGGCCAGGTCACGAGGCGGAAGCGCGCCCAGCCGCTCGAGGCGCCGTCGATCTCGGCCGCCTCGTAGAGCTGCTTGGGAATGGAGACGAGGCCGGCGAGGAACAGCACCATGTTGAAGCCGACGGCCTGCCAGATGCCGATCGCGCACAGCGCATAGAGGGCGGTGCTGCGGTCCTGGAGCCATGCGAAGGCCGGCAGGCCCGCGCCGCGGAGAAGCCCGTTCACCAGGCCGAATTGCGGATGCAGCATGAATTCCCACACCACCGCCATCGCGATCAGGGTCGCCATCACGGGGAGGAAATAGATCGTCCGGTAGAGGCTGCGCAGGCTGGTGCCGCTCTGGATCAAAAGCGCGATCGCAAGGCCGGCGATCACGGCGCCGGGCACCACGATCACGACGTAAGTCAGCGTGTTGCGCAGCGCGGTCCAGAACACCTTGTCGGCGAACAGGTCCTGGTAGTTGGCGAGCCCGATCCAGGAGAAATGCGGCGCGCCGAGCTGATAGTCGGTGAAGGAGAGGGCGATCACGCCGGCGAGCGGACCGAGCAGCATGACCAGCATGAGCGCGGCGGCCGGCGTCACCAGCGCGTAGGCGGCATGGCTCCGCCTGCTGCCATGGGCCGGCAGCGTGCGCCTCGTCGTGCCCGCGGGAGCAACAGTCGCCCCGATGGTGATGGAGCCGTCAGACATGGGCGGGCTCACGGATGCGCTCGGCCTGCTCCATTCTGAGCTCGATCCGTTTCCCGGCCGGATCGAACATCCGCACCGCGTCAGGTGCGAAGCCGAAGGCGACGGAGCTTGCCATCGCCGGTAAATGCTTGACGTCCGCGAGCCGCGCGATCTGGCGCGACCCGGTGCCTTCGACCGCGAGATGCACGAAGGCCTCGGCGCCGAGATTCTCCAGATGGACGACGGTTCCGGAGAACGGCCCGGTGCCGAGCTCGATCCGCTCCGGACGGACCCCAATGCGGCAATCGCCGGCCGCCGCATTGCACGTAAGTTTCAAGGCGGTCCCCAGCACATCGACGCCGCCGTCCTTGCGGATCCGGCCGGGGAGAACGTTGATCTTGGGGCTGCCGATGAATTCGGCAACGCGGATGTCGCCGGGCTCGTTGTAGATCTCGGCCGGCGTGCCGGCCTGGATCAGCTCACCGCCCATCATGACGGCGATCCGGCTCGACATCGTCATCGCCTCGGCCTGGTCGTGCGTGACGTAGACGAACGTTGCCTTGAGGCGGCGATGCAGCTCGGCGAGCTCTGCGCGCATGTGGACGCGCAGCTTGGCGTCGAGATTGGAGAGCGGTTCGTCGAACAGGAAGGCGACCGGCTCTCGCACCATGGCGCGTCCGACCGCGACGCGTTGCCGCTGTCCGCCGGACAATTGTCCGGGCTTGCGCCGCAGCAATGGGGTGATGTCGAGCTGCTCGGCGATGCCTTCGATGTCGGCGCGAATGTGCCGTTCCTTGGCGCGCCGGCCCGGCAGCAGCGCACCCAGTAGCGGCAGTCGCTCGATCGCGGAGAGGCGCCGCATCCGCAGCGGCACCGCGATGTTGTCGAAGGCGCTCAAATGCGGATAAAGCGCATAGGATTGGAACACCATCGCGAGGTTGCGCGCGCTCGGGCGAATGCCGTCCACGGCGCGGCCGTCGATGTGGACCTCGCCGGAATTTTGCGGCTCGAGCCCGGCAATGATGCGAAGCAGGGTCGACTTGCCGCAGCCGGACGGGCCGACCAGCGAGATGAACTCGCCGTCGGCGATGCGGAAATCGATGCCTTTCAGGACGTCGGTGCCGTCAAAGGACTTGCGGATTGCGGATAGTTCGATTTGCGCCATGCGCGCTGATCCCCTGCTGGTCCGTTTGCGGCGCACGAGGAGTAGGAAGCGCGTCTGACATTCACATAACGGTCAATGGCCCGGCTTATGGTCGTCCCAAGTTTTGCTTTCAGGTCCGGAAGACGGGGAAGAACGATCTTGGGTTGCTTGTTGTGGCGTTGACGTCGTCGCGTGTCCGGGCGGTCAATGCGGTGTTCGAGACCGGCAGCTTTGCCGCTGCGGCAAGGCGGCTCGGGGTGTCGCAGCCGGCCGTTGCGCAGCTGGTGCGGGATCTGGAGGCCGAGTTCGGGGTGGCGCTGTTCGACCGACACGGCCAGACCCTGATCGCGACGTCGCTGTGCCGGCGGCTCTATGCCGCAACGAGCCGCATGCAGGCGGTCGAGGCGGATGCGCTCGCCATCCTGCAGCAGCGCGACGAGCTCACGGGGGGTGAGCTTCGCATCGGGCTCGGCAACGCCATGCCCGGCATGGCGTTGATCGCGGCGTTCCGCAATCTCTATCCGAAGATCCAGATCAACATCGAGATCGGCAGCTGGTCGGCGATCATGGCCGCGGTGGTCGACCAGCGCGTCGACGTCGCCGTACTGCCGGAGGTGCCGCAGGACAACCGCTTCCGGCGCGAGCCCTGCGTGCAG
This sequence comes from Bradyrhizobium sp. NBAIM08, assembly GCF_020193935.1. Classification (NCBI taxonomy): domain Bacteria; kingdom Pseudomonadati; phylum Pseudomonadota; class Alphaproteobacteria; order Hyphomicrobiales; family Nitrobacteraceae; genus Bradyrhizobium; species Bradyrhizobium sp. NBAIM08. Next base: position 349,604 of record NZ_JADYVR010000006.1, read on the forward strand.
CAACGCGTCGTTGCGATCTGCCATCCCGTTCACGACCTCAGCCGCCAGTCGCGCGTGTCCATCGCCGGCCTCATGCAATATCCGCTGGTGTTCCGGACCCGGGATTCCGCGACCCAGCGCGCCGTCGACCGGGCGTTTCGCGCCCTCAACCTGCGCGCCAGTCCGGCGATCATCGTCAATACGCGCGAGGGGATGCTGGAGGCGGTGGCCAACCGGCTTGGCGTCGGCTTCGTCTGGGAGCACGGCTCGAGCCGCATCGACCGGATCGCGAAGGTGGCGATCGCGGAAATCGAGGCGGAGACGCCCGAATACATCTTCTCGCTGGCGGGCAAGCGCGGCAAGCTGGTCGAGCTGTTCTACCTGGCCCGAAGCCTTTCGCGCCCGGCCGACGGCGCCGATATCCTGGCCGCGCCCTGAGCGGCGGCCGCCTTCCCGCCGCTTTGGGTTGTGCTGAACTGTGACGGCAACCGTGATGTTGCGCAGCGGGACGGTAAGGTATTTGCGTATTTTCCGTCCCCGAAGTTTGGTTACCCGGCCCAAGATGGGCTATGCTCCCCGCTGCGTCGACGACAAGAATGAGACGTCGGGAGATGGCATGGGATACCAGCGGCGGACGGGGCTGCGTCCATGATAACCTTACCCAGATTGGCAGCTGAATCGCTGGAGCAGTTCCTCGGCAACTTCATGCGCCGCCGGTACGATGAGACTTCCGCAAGCATCGTTGCCAGCGCAACCCGTACCGCGATGGAATGCATCGGCAACAGCGATGCGCTCTACCACAATATCGAGCATACGATGCTGGTGACCCTGGCCGCCCAGGCGATCCTCCGCGGCCGAAGCCTTCATACCCATCTTTCGGCGGAAGATTACGTTCATGTCTTGATCGCCTGCCTCGCCCACGACATCGGCTATGTCCGCGGGCTGTTCGAGGAGGACGACGCCGACGGTTTCGTCATCGATGCGGCCGAAACCAAGATCTCGTTGCCGCGCGGCGCGTCGGACGCGAGCCTGATGATGTACCACGTCGACCGTTCGAAGCTGTATGTGACGCGGCGGCTCCGCCATATCCCGGGAGTCGATCCGGAGCGCGTTGCCCGCGCCATCGAGGGGACGCGCTTTCCCGCCCGTGAAGGCCAGGAATACGACGACGAAGCCTCGATCCTGCGTGCGGCCGACTTCATCGGCCAGCTCGGCGATCCCAACTATCTGCGCAAGGCCAACGCGCTCTATTACGAGTTCGAGGAGGTCGGCATCAACCGCCAGCTCGGCTACGACTCGCCCGCCGACATCGTGAACCGCTACCCGCAATTCTATTGGAACAGCGTTGCTCCGCACATCCAGACCGAGATCGGCTATCTCAACAAGACCGAGATCGGCCGGCAATGGATCGCCAACCTCTACAGCAACGTGTTCCGCGCCGAACGTGACATCTCGCTGTCCGGTCCGCAGAAATAGGCGCCTTGTAGCCTCGTAGCCCGGACGGAGCGTAAGCGAAATCCGGGATTCGCGGATACAGGCGTCCCCGCATTGCGCTTCGCTCCATGCGGGTTACAAGAGCTCTGCGCAACGAGATCATCCGTGAGCAAATCATGCAACAAAAAACCATCACCACTGATATCCTCGACATCGCTTATCGCGAATACGGTGCGCCGGACGGCTGGCCCTGCGTCATGGGGCATGGCTTTCCCTATGACGCGAACGCCTATGCCGAGACCGCGCCGATCCTCGCCGAGGCCGGCGCACGCGTGCTGGTGCCCTGGCTGCGCGGGTACGGGCCGACGCGGTTTCGCTTCGCTGAGACGCTGCGCTCCGGCGAGCAGGCGGCGTTAGGTGCCGATCTCCTGGCCTTCATGGATGCGCTCGGTATCAGGCGCGCCGTCGTCGGCGGCTACGATTGGGGCGGGCGTGCCGCCTGTGTGGTCTCGGCGCTCTATCCGGAGCGCGTGGTCGGTCTCGTCTCCGGCAATTCCTACAATATCCAGAACATCGCCCTCGCCATGGAGCCGGCTTCGCCGCCGGAGGAGGCGGCGTTCTGGTATCAATATTTATTCCACAACGAGCGCGGCCGCCGCGCGCTGCAGCGCAACCGCCGCGGCTTTGCCCGTCAGCTCTGGACGATGTGGTCGCCGAAATGGGCCTTCGACGACGCGACGTTCGAGACAAGCGCCGTGTCCTTCGACAATCCCGATTTCGTCGATGTCGTGATCCATTCCTACCGCCATCGCTACGCGCTCGTGGCCGGCGATCCCGCCTATGCGGGGATCGAGGCAAAGCTCGCCGCGCAGCCGACGATCCGCGTCCCGACGATCGCGATCGACGGCGACAGCGACGGCGTCAATTCCGGCACCGCCCACCACGCGCGCAAGTTCGAGGGATTTTTCGAGCGGCGCGTCTTCACCGATGCCGGTCACAATTTGCCGCAGGAGCGGCCCGCCGAATGGGCGCAGGCCGTGATCGACGTGCGGAAAGCGGCTGCGTCATAGGCGGCCTCGAGGCGCCCTCGGCGCACCTCATCGTGAGGGGATTGGCGGGTCGGCACTAGGCCATCCATCCGTTCCCCAAATTTCCCCGACTTTCAGGAACCTTTTCCGATTGCGGCGGTCCAAGCTGTGGGCCCGCTTCCATATGCGGGCTCGTTGCAGGGGAGAAGCTTGATGAAGTCACAAGTGCGCAAGCTGGAACGTGTCGCCGTGGCGCAGACGCCGTCCGATCGGCCTGACAGGGCGGAGGTCGAACAGGCGATCCGGACCATGATCCGCTGGGCCGGCGATGATCCCGCGCGCGACGGTTTGCGCGAGACACCTGCTCGCGTTGCACGCGCGTTCGCAGAGTATTTTTCCGGATACGCGCAGGATCCAACCGAGATCCTGCAAAAGACCTTCGAGGAGATCGAGGGCTATGACGAGATGATCGTCCTGCGCGGCGTTCGCTTCGAGAGTCATTGCGAGCACCACATGGCGCCGATCGTCGGTCGCGCCTGGGTCGCCTATATTCCGCAGGGGCGCGTCGTCGGCATCTCCAAGCTCGCACGCGTGGTGGACGTCTACGCAAAACGGCTCCAGATCCAGGAGAAGATGACCGCACAGATCGCCAACACCATCAACGACGTGCTCAAGCCCGAAGGCGTCGGCGTCATCATCAAGGCGACGCATCACTGCATGACCACGCGCGGCGCGCACAAGCCCGGGACCGATCTCGTCACCAGCCGTATGCTGGGTGTGTTCCGCGACAATGCGCTGACGCGCCAGGAACTGCTGGGGCTCGCCAGTTCGGACGATTGACCTGCGCTCGGCGCTGACCCGCCGCATTCGATCTTGATTTGCGTCAAGGTTGCGGCAGGCGAGGTCTGCTCTGCTGGGTGTTGTCTCGGTCGGGTGCGTGCTATCATGGCGTGTGCCCGGGGGCTTCGCATGCAGGAGTGGCCCATGACAACTGCGTCAGATACGTCTCATCCGTCCGGTCTCGGCTCGGGAATGGCTGCGCTACACGCCAAATGGGGCTGGATCGTCGCGCTCGGCGTCGTCTACCTGATTGCCGGCTTCGTCGCGCTCGGCAGCATGGTGATGGCAACGGTGGCGAGCGTGATCGTGGTCGGCGCAATGATGATCGTCGCCGGCGTCACCGAGGTGATCGGCGCATTCCAGATGAAGAGCTGGGGAAAGTTCCTGATCTGGGCCTTGCTCGGTGTGCTCTACATCGTTGCCGGCTTCCTCACCTTCGCGAACCCGCTCTTCGCCGCGGTTCTGCTCACGCTGTTCCTCGGCGCCTCGCTGCTGGCCTCCGGCGCGGTCAGGCTGTTTCTCGCCTTCAGCATGAAGCGCGAAAGCCCGTGGGGCTGGGTGGCGGTGTCGGCCGTCGTCACGCTGCTGCTCGGGCTGCTGATCCTGGTGCGCTGGCCGGTGAACAGCGTCTACATCCTCGGCCTGTTCCTCGGCATCGACCTGATCATGGCCGGTGCCGGATGGGTCAGCTTGGGCTTCGCCTTGAAGCGGCGCGGCTAAAGCATGATCCGGAAAAGTGCCGAAGCGGTTTTCCGGAAAGCTCATGCGTCAAGAACAACCTGACGCACGATGACGATTCATCAAAATCTCGTCGCGCTTCAGGCGATGCCATCAGCAACTCGACGCAAGACCATCTTGATGAACTCCGCTGATCTGACGCGCTGACAAGAAGCAGCGCGCCGCGCGGTCGTTTCGCCGCGGCGACAATCATTGGGGAGAAACCATGAAAGCCGCTTTGGCCCTGGCCGCAGCGCTGGCTGCCGCCTGCTTGTCCGCTCCTGTCTCCGCGCAAAAATCCTACGGTCCTGGAGTTAGCGACACCGAGATCAAGATCGGCAACACTATGCCCTATAGCGGCCCGGCATCGCCGCTCAGCATCACGGGACGGGTGATCTCCGCCTATTTCGACGAGATCAACGAGAAGGGCGGCGTTGGCGGCCGCAAGCTCAACCTGATCTCGCTCGACGATGCCTTCTCGCCGCCCAAGACCATGGAAGCCGCGCGGCGCCTCGTCGAAGGCGACGGCGTCGCCTTCATCTTCGCCACCATGGGCACGGCGCCGAGCTCGGCGATCGCAAAATATCTCAACAGCAACAAGGTGCCGCAGATCTTCCTGATCAGCTCGGCCTCGAAGTGGAACGATCCCGCCAACATGCCTTGGTCGATCGCGCTGCCCTGGGCGCCGAACTACACCAGCGAGGCTGCGATCGACGTCGCCTATGCCCGCGCCAGGAACCCGAATGCGCGCTTTGCGGTGCTCTACCAGAACGACGACGCCGGCAAGGAATATCTTCGCGGCGTCAAGGAGGCGCTCGGTGCCGACGCCGACAAGGCGATCGCGATGGCCTCGAGCTTCGAGGTCGCCGATCCCACCGTCGATTCCCAGGTCCTGACGCTCGCCAATACCAAGGCCGACGTCTTCATGATCTATTCGGTGACGCCGCGCGCCTGCGCGCAGGCGATCCGCAAGGCGCACGAGGTCGGCTGGCAGCCGACGCGCTTTCTGGCCTCCGGCTGCGCCAACAAGGCCACCGTGATGGCGCCCGCTGGCCTGGAGGCCGGCAAGGGCGTGCTGTCGCTCGGCGCGCTCAAGCCGTTCGTCGAGGCGCCGAAGGACGATCCGGCGATGACGGCCTATATCGACTTCATGAAGAAGCGCCTGCCCAATGCCGACATCAACAACGTCGCCGGCCTCTACGGCTACACCGTCGCCGAGGCGCTGGTGGCGCTGCTGAAGCAGTGCAAGGACAACCTGACGCGCGAGAACATCATGGCGCAGGCCGCGAATCTGAAGAACGTGCCGCTGTCGCTCCTGATGCCCGGCATCACCCTCAACACCACGCCGCAGGATTTCCGCCCGATCAAGGACGGCTACATGCTCCAGTTCGACGGCAACGACTGGGTGGTGGCAAGCGAGCTGTTGCGCGGGACGTGAGAGGCGGGTTCTCGCGGCGGATGCGAAATCGTAGGGTGGGCAAAGGCGCACTTGCGCCGTGCCCACGATCTATCAATGATGACCGAGAAAGAGCGTGGGCACGCTTCGCTTTGCCCACCCTACGAGACTGATGTCTCCATCACGTCATGGCCGGGCTTGTCCCGGCCATCCACGCATTTCCCCGCGGCACGAAGAACGTGGATGCCCGGGCCTTCGCCTCGCCGAAGCGGCTTCGGCCGCGCAGGCGGGATAAGCCCGGCATGACGACCTCAAATGTAGCGAACAGGAGACCACCATGGACTTTCACCACTCCGCCCGTTCGCTGGAGCTCCAGGACCGCGTTCGCCAGTTCATGCAGGCCCATGTCGAGCCGGTCGAGGAGCTCTACTACGAGCAGGTCAAGCCGGAAGCTTCACGCTACAAGACTCCGCAAATCCTTCAGGACCTGAAGCGGCTGGCGCGCGAGCAGGGGCTCTGGAACCTGTTCCTGTCCGGCGAGCACGGGCCGGGTCTGACCAACCTCGAATACGCGCCGGTGAAGGAGATCATGGGCCGCATCCTCTGGGCGCCCGAGGTCTTCAACTGCTCCGCGCCCGATGTCGGCAACATGGAGGTGCTCGCAAACTACGGCACCAAGCCGCAGCAGGAGCGCTGGCTGAAGCCGCTCCTCGAGGGGCGCATCCGCTCCGGCTTCTCGATGACGGAGCCGCAGGTCGCCTCCAGCGACGCCACCAACATCCAGTGCGAGATCCGGCGTGACGGCGACGACTACGTGATCAACGGCCGCAAATGGTTCACCTCGGGCGCGATGAACGAGGATTGCGAGATCCTGATCGTGATGGGCAAGACCGCGCCCGACCATCTCGACCGCCATCGCCAGCAATCCATGATCCTGGTGCCGAAGAATACGCGTGGGGTGCGCATCGTCCGCGACATGCTCACCTACGGCTATGACGATGCGCCGGTCGGCCATCCCGAGATCGTCTACGACAACGTCCGCGTCCCCGCGGAGAACATTTTGCTCGGCGAGGGTCGCGGCTTCGAGATCGCGCAAGGCCGGCTCGGCCCCGGCCGCATCCACCACTGCATGCGCCTGATCGGCTGCGCCCAGCGGGCGCTGGAATTGATGTGCCAGCGCGCGGTCTCGCGCGTCGCCTTCGGCAAGCCGCTCGCAGAGCAGGGCTCGGTACGCGAGGACATCGCGCACTCCTTCTGCGAGATCGCGCAGGCGCGCCTGCTCACCTTGCAAGCCGCCGACAAGATGGACCGCGAGGGCAACAAGGCCGCGCGCGACCTGATCGCCGCGGCCAAGATCGTGGTCCCCAGCATGGCCGCCCGCGTCATCGACCGCGCCATCCAGATCCACGGCGCCGCCGGCGTCTCGCAGGACACGTTTCTCGCGCGCGCTTACGTCTACGCCCGCTTCATCCGCATTGGCGACGGGCCGGACCAGGTGCATCTCGCGGCCGTCGGGAAGGAGCTGATCAGGCGCGGCGGGGTGATGGGGTAGCGCCGTGGTCCGTGGCCGGATTGCGCATCGGCGGCGCTTCGAAGCGCCGCGACGGGCAAGTCCTTTGGCCGCGATCCAGTATGGCCTCAGATCACTGTAGTACATAGTAACTACTGCTGACCGAGAGTGACCCTGCACGCCATGGCGGGTTCACCCGGGTGAAAGAGCACAGATCGCTTTCGCGCGAGAAAACGTCCGATGCCGAAGGCGAGCGCGCAAGACTGGACAGCATCATCGATGCCGAGCGGCGGCACTTGCTCGCGGACCTGCGCGCCGGTCGTCCGGATGTGATCCTCGTGGATACCCGGCTGCTCAGCGCGGTCCCGTTCGACTGGCTGGCCTGGGCAAGGTCCGATCCGGAGCTCCAGGCCGAACTAAGTCGTTACCGCGAGCTCGAGGATGCCGGCGGCCGCGTCCGGATCTTGGTCGCTCGATCGGGTTCGGAGCGGTAACCCCGTTCGGTTGCCAGCCGCGGCACAGGCGCCACGCTCGGCATGCTGACATCATGCCCCTGTTTTGCCCGACGAGTCAAAATCGGTCCGTAAAAACAGCAGGGCTTCGCGCCGGGCCGCCAAGCCATTGAAAAAGCTGACCCCCGTCTACTGTGCATGGGGTTGTTTTTCCGTTTTTGCTGGAGCGACCGTTTTCGCGGCGCCAGGCGGGCCGCTACCCCGCCTTGGCGATGCGACTGTCCGCCGACCCCGCGCGCAGATTCTGGAAGAACGTCTCCACCTCCCGCGACAGCGTCTGCGCCGTCTCGGTCAGGCTGCTGGCGGCGGTGAACACCGAAGCCGCCGCAGTATCGGTCTCGCCGATGGCATCGCGCAGCGAGGTGATGTTCGCCACCAGCGTCTCGTTGCCTTGGGCAGCGCTTTGCGCGTTGGAGGAGATCTCGCGCGTGGCCTGGTCCTGCTGACTGACGGCGCCGGCAATCGCGGACGTGACCTCGTTGATCTCGCGCACCGCCCCGCCGATCTCGCGCACGGCGTCGACGGCGTTCCGCGTCGAGGCCTGGATCATCGCGACGTTCTCGCTGATCTCGGCCGTGGCCTTGGCGGTCTGGCCCGCGAGCGCCTTCACCTCGTGGGCGACGACGGCAAAGCCGCGGCCGGCATCGCCGGCGCGCGCCGCCTCGATGGTGGCGTTCAGCGCGAGCAGGTTGGTCTGCTCGGCGATCGCCTGGATCAGGTTGAGCACGCCGTCGATGCGTTGCGTGGCTGCAGCGAGGCTCTCGATCTCGGAGATCGACTTCTCGGTGCGCTGGCCGGTCTGCTCGACCGCGCCGGCGCTCTGCCGCACCTGGCGGCCGATCTCCACCACCGAGGCCGAAAGCTCCTCGGCCGCGCCCGCCACCGCGGTGACGTTGTGCGAGGCCTGCTCGGTGGCGTTCGCCGCGGTGCCGGCGCGGCTGCTCGCATCCGCAGTGACACGCGTGATGGTCTGCGCGGTCTCGCGCATGACGGAGGCGTTGTCGCTGAGGCCGCGCATGATCGCGCCGATCGCCTCGCGAAATTGCTCGACGGACCGCTCGACGTGACGGGCGCGCTCCTCGCGCGCGGCGGCGTCTTGCGACACTTGCGAGGCGAGGTTGCGGTTGCGCCCCATCGAGTCCTGGAACACCTGGATGGCGCGGGCCAGCGCGCCTATCTCGTCGGCGCGGTCGGAGTGCGGCACCACGACGTCGTCGGCGCCGTCGGCGACCTGCTTGATGGTGGCGGTGATCGCGGCGAGCGGCCGGGCGATCGAGCGGGCAATGATGACGATGCCAGCGACGACGAGGGCCAGCGCCACGCCGCCGAGGCAGGTGAGGATGAACGACAATGTGCGGGCGGTCTCGGTCTGCTGCGCGATCTGCCTGCCGCGCTCGGCATAGACCTTGGACAGCGCCTCGAGGTCCTTGTTCAGCGCCGAGCGGACGCTGCGGTTGGCGTCGTTGTCGCCCCATTCGCGGCCCGCTGCCGCGTTGATCTCGACGCCGCGCCGCACCAGCTCCTTGCGGAACTCGACGAACTGCTCAATGCGCTTCTTGAAGGTCGCGAACTGCTCGGCATCGTCGGCCTTGACGATGGTCTCCCAGCGCTTCACGACGTCGAGGATCTGGGCGTTGAACTTGAGCAGACCGTCGCCGTATTTCCTCACCACGGCCGGCTCGGTCGACATGTAGATGCCGCGCGATTCCATCACCACCGCATAGACGAGGGAGTTGACCCGCTCGACGTTCAGCGCGGCGGCATTGGCCGTCTCAATCGCGACTGCGAGGTCCGCGCTGCGGCGGCTGTTGTAGTCGGACAAGATCGCGATCGCTGCCGTGAGCAGCGCGAACAGCGCGAAGATCGCATAGAGCTTGCTGGCAAGCGTGAAGCGGCCTGCCGGCTTGGCGGCATTCCCAGATCGGTCGGATGTCATGATGTTCAAGGAGCCCGGATTGGCCTGACCGGCCGGTGAACGGGGTCAGGCAAATTGTTGCAAAACTATGCAGAACGAAGATGGACGCCTCGTTAACGCGCGGCCTGGCCGCCTCCGTCCTTGGTCGAAGGAAAGGCAAGTCATTTCAGCGTCTTGATCCGAAGGTTTAGTTTCAGGATAGTCTTTTGGGATAGTCTTGGAGTCGGCCGTTGGCCGAGCAACCCCGGAGAGACCCTTGGTCTACCGCCACAGCATCGACGCCACGACCTACAGCTTCCCTGACCTGCGCGACCTGCTCGCCAAGGCGACACCCCCGCGCTCCGGCGACCGGCTGGCCGGCATTGCCGCTGCCAGCTCCGAGCAGATGATCGCCGCGCGGATGGCGCTCGCCGATGTGCCGCTCGGCCAGTTCCTGCAGGAAGCCGTCGTTCCCTACGAGGCCGACGAGGTCACCCGCCTCGTCATCGACAGCCATGACGCCAAGGCGTTCGCGCCGGTGGCATCGCTGACGGTCGGCGCCTTCCGCGACTGGCTGCTGTCGGACGCCGCAACGCCCGAGATCCTGCCCAAGCTGGCGCCCGGCATCACGCCGGAGATGGCGGCCGCGGTGTCGAAGCTGATGCGCAACCAGGATCTGATCCTGGCGGCGCGGAAATGCGAGGTCACCACCGCCTTTCGCAACACTATCGGCCTGAGGGGGCGGATGAGCACACGCCTGCAGCCGAACCATCCCTTCGACGATGCAAGGGGCATCACCGCCTCGATCCTCGACGGCATCCTGCTGGGGGCGGGCGATGCCTGCATCGGCATCAATCCCGCCAGCGATGACCCCGCCGTCATCGCGCAATTGCTGCGGCTGCTCGACGAGATCATCGCGCGGCTGCAGATCCCGACGCAAGGCTGCGTCCTGACCCATGTCACGACGACGCTGTCGCTGATCGGGCAGGGCGTGCCGGTCGACCTCGTCTTCCAGTCGGTCGCGGGCACCGAGGCCGCCAACCGCAGCTTCGGCATCGACCTCGCACTGTTGAAGGAGGCGCAAGAGGCCGGGCTGTCGCAGTCGCGCGGCACGGTCGGGCGGAACCTGATGTATTTCGAGACCGGCCAGGGCTCGGCGCTGTCAGCGGGCGCCCATCACGGCGTCGACCAGCAGACCTGCGAGGCGCGCGCCTATGCGGTCGCCCGCGCCTTCGCTCCGCTGCTGGTCAACAGCGTGGTCGGCTTCATCGGCCCGGAATATCTCTACGACGGCAAGGAAATCATCCGCGCCGGGCTGGAGGATCATTTCTGTGGCAAGCTGCTCGGCCTGCCGCTCGGGGTCGACATCTGCTACACCAACCACGCCGAGGCAGATCAGGACGACATGGACAATCTCCTGACGCTGCTCGCCGCCGCCGGCGTCACCTTCATCATGGGTGTTCCCGGTGCCGACGACGTCATGCTGAACTACCAGTCGACGTCTTTTCACGACGCGCTCTATGTCAGGGACGTCTTCGCGCTGCGCCGCGCGCCGGAATTCGACGACTGGCTGGCGCGCTCGGGCATTGCAGGTGCCGATTTCCGGATTGCCGGCGATGCAGGCCTGCTGCCCGATTTTGCCGCGCGGCTGATCGCATGAGGCGGAAGGTCAACTCGGTTGGGAAACCATCGGCGCCTCTCGGAATTATGCTTACGCCACAATATTGAGAAATTCCGGCGACAGCATTACGCTATGTGTCGGGCTGGCAATTTCCGCACCATCGGTTGAGTGTGGCGGGGGAGCTTTGATGCGAGCTGAAAGTAACGGAACGTCCCGGCGGATTCTCTGCGTGTTTCCGCGCTACACCTCGTCCTTCGGCACGTTCGAGCATTCCTATCCCCTGACCGATGGCGTCCGCGCCTTCATGCCGCCGCAAGGGCTGCTGCTGATCTCCGCCTATCTTCCGAAGGAATGGCAGGTCAAATTCGTCGACGAGAACCTGCGCCGCACGACGAGGGAGGAGTTCGAATGGGCGGAAGCCGTCTTCGTCAGCGGCATGCACATCCAGCGCCAGCAGATGAACGACATCTGCCGCCGCGCCCATGAGTTCGATCTGCCGGTCGCGCTCGGCGGGCCTTCTGTCAGCGCCTGTCCCGACTATTACCCGTCCTTCGATTATCTGCATGTCGGCGAGCTCGGCGATGCCACCAACCAGCTGATCGAGATCCTGTCGCGCGGCACCTCGCGGCCCGAACAGCAGGTCGTGCTCACGACCAAGGACCGCGTGCCGATGACGGAGTTTCCGATCCCGGCCTACGAGCTCGCCGACGTGAAGAAGTACTTCCTCGGCAGCATCCAATATTCCAGCGGCTGTCCCTACCAGTGCGAGTTCTGCGACATCCCCGGCCTTTACGGCCGCAATCCGCGCATCAAGACGCCGCAGCAGATCATCGCCGAGCTCGACCGCCTGCGCGAATGCGGCATGACCGACACGGTCTATTTCGTCGACGACAATTTCATCGGCAACCGCAAGGCGGCCATGGACCTGCTGCCGCACCTGATCGAGTGGCAGAAGCGGACCGGCTACGTGGTGCGGCTCGCTTGCGAGGCGACGCTCAACATCGCCAAGCGCCCCGAGATCCTCGAGAAGATGCGCGAGGCCTATTTCATCACCATCTTCTGCGGCATCGAGACGCCGGATCCCGACGCGTTGAAGGCGATGCAGAAGGACCACAACATGATGGTCCCGATCCTGGAGGGCGTGCGCACCATTAACTCCTATGGCATGGAGGTGGTCTCGGGCATCATCATGGGGCTCGACACCGACAAGCCGAACACCTCGGAGGCGCTGCTCGCCTTCGTCGAGGAGTCCCGGATTCCGCTGCTCACCATCAATCTGCTGCAGGCGCTGCCGAAGACGCCGCTATGGGACCGGCTTGAGCGCGAGGGGCGGCTGGTCGAGGACGATGGCCGCGATTCCAACGTCGACTTCCTGCTGCCCTATGACGAGGTCGTCGCGTCCTGGAAGCACGCCATGGCAGTCGCTTACGCGCCCGACAAGGTCTACGCGCGCTATCAGCACCAATGCGACCACGTCTATGTGAACCGGCTCAAGGTACCGGTGCCGGACGAGATGAAGACCTGGCGCAGCATCCGGCGCGGCCTCGTCATACTGCGCAACATCTTCTGGAAGGTCGGCGTGCTCGGCGACTATAGGCGCGTGTTCTGGAAGTTCGCGCTGGGCCGCATCAAGCGCGGCGACATCGAAGGCCTGATCGGCTGCACGCTGGTCGCGCACCATCTCATCACCTTTGCGCGCGCGGCCTCCAGCGGCAAGCAGAACGCCTCGAACTATTCGATCCGGCTGCGCGAGGCCTCCGTGCCCGCCGAATGATGCCACATGTCTGACCCGGCCCTGCCGCGCCGTCCGACCCTCGATTTGCGCTCGTTTACGCCTGCGCGCGTCGCGCTGGGGCGCAGCGGCGCGAGCCTGCCGACGAGAGCGTTGCTCGATTTCACGCTGGACCATGCCCGCGCGCGCGATGCTGTGCATGCGGCCTTCGACACGCCGCGTCTCATCGCCGATCTCGACGCACTCGGTGTTGCGGTGACCGAGGTCAGGAGCCGGGCGGTCGATCGCGGCGACTATCTGCGGCGGCCGGATCTGGGACGACAGCTCGACCCCGGCTCGGCTCAGCGTCTGGCACGAAGCATCTCGGCGCCGTGCCAGCTCGCGGTCGTGATCGGAGACGGCCTGTCCGCGGCGGCGGTCCATAGCCATGCGGCGATCGTGGCAAGGCGCCTGTTGCATTCGCTTGCACAGGGGGATGCTGTCGCGGTTCGCCATGTCGTCGTCGCCTCGGGCGCGCGCGTCGCGCTCGGCGACGAGATCGGCGCCATTCTCGGTGCGCGCATGGTCGCGATGCTGATCGGCGAGCGGCCCGGCCTGTCCGCGCCCGACAGCCTCGGCGCCTATTTGACCTTTGCGCCGAGGCCCGGCCGCACCGATGCCGAGCGCAATTGCGTCTCCAACATCCACCACGCCGGGTTGAGCCACGAGGAGGCGGCGTTCAAGATCGCCTGGCTGGTCCGCGAGGGGCTGGCCCGGGAGATCACCGGCGTGGCGCTGAAGGACGAGAGTGCGGACCGCGCGCCGCGCCAGATTGGCACATCCTCGCCGGGATGACGGTCATTCCAGGCTCGGATCGCCACTTTTCTGATCGATTCGGCCGCGCCGGGCCTGCTTGCGAAAAGACCTGTCGACCTGCTAAACCCCTGCCGGCGATTTTCCGCGCATTTTCAAAGGGCAAGCCTCCCATTGGTATGGCGTTTTCAAGCCGTTCGCGGCGCGCGATAAGCTCACAGGCCGAGCCGATTTAGGAACTGGATAAGGCATGCTCGAAAAGCACAGCGAGAGTGAGGTTCATGTCGACAAGGTCGAGCAGGGATCTACGTCCTCCATCGCCTTCGGGCTGGAGCGTCTCGGGCTGATCGCCGTTCGGGCCCCGATCGTCTCCTGCATCGTCCTGCTCGCGCTGATCGTCGGCGCGGTGTTCGGCATCTACCGGATCAAGATCGACGATTCGCTGTCGCAGCTGTTCCGCTCCGACACCCGCGAGTTTCGCCAGTACGAAGAGGTCACCAAGAAATTCCCGGCGGAGGAGTTCGACGTCCTCGTCGTGGTCGAGGGCAAGACCCTCCTGGAACGCAGCAACCTCGAGAAGCTGCGCGACTTCGTCACCGACCTGCAGCTGGTCGAAGGCACGCGCGGGCTGGTCTCGCTGTTCTCGGCGCGCCAGGCGCCGGCCCCCGGCAAGCTGCCGGCGGCCCTGTTCCCGCCCGAGCTACCGGAGGGCGCGGCCTATGACAAGTTCATCGAGACCGTCAAGAACAACGAGATCATCCGCGGCAAGCTGCTGTCGGAGGACGGCACATTGGCGCTGGTCGTGCTGTCGCTCGATCCGGAGGTGGTCGCTTCCAACAAGTTGACCAAGACCGTCGCCGACATCCGTGCGCTGATGAAGGAGACGCTCGGGGACACCGGCCTCAACGTGCAGCTCTCCGGCGTCCCGGTGATGCAGCTCGAGATCCGCAACGCGGTTGAGCGCGACGGGCTGACCTACAACATCCTCGGCATCCTCGCCGGCTGCATCATCGCCATCATCTTCTTCCGCAAGATCTCGTTCATGATCGCGGCGGCATTCCCGCCGATGATCGCTATCCTGCTGGCGCTAGGCGCGCTCGGCTGGGCCAATTTCAACCTCAACATGTTCCTGAACGTGATGACGCCGCTCATCATGGTGATCAGCTTCTCCGACTCGATGCAGCTGACCTTCGCCGCGCGCGACAGGCTGATCGCGGGCCAGGACAAGTTCACCGCGTTCAAGAACGCGGTGCTGGTGGTGGGCCCGGCCTGCGTGCTGACGCATGGCACCGCCGGCATCTCCTTCATCGCGCTGCAATTCTCCGATTCCGACCTGATCCGCAAGTTCGGCGAGGCGGGCCTTGCCGCCACCATCATCGCGCTGGTCGCGGTGCTGTCGCTGGTGCCTGTCTTCGGCGTGCTGTTCGTGCGCAACGAGAAGATCTTTGCAGTCAAGTTCCAGGGCGCTGATGCCGGCGTACAGGCGCTGCGCAATTTCTGCTACTGGATTGCGGTGCGCATGGTCGGCCGGCCCGGCCTGTTCAGCCTGCTGGCGGTGCTGTTCGTCGGCGGCCTCGGCGTCATCTATGCCAATCTGGAGCCGCGCTACCGGCTCGCCGACCAGGTGCCGGACAAGCGCCAGGCGGTTGCCGCCAGCGACCGGTTAGACGCCAAGCTGACCGGCGCCAATCCCGTCAACGTGCTGATCGTGTTCCCGAAGGGTGAATCGCTTTATTCGCCGCAGACGCTCCAGACGATCGCCGAGGTGCACGCGACAGTCGAGAAGTCCGCAGGGGTCGGTAACGTGTGGTCGCTGGAGACGCTGCGCCGCTGGCTGGCGGAGAAGGCCGGCAGTGCCGACGTCGCGACGCTGAAGGAATATGTCAGCGTCATCCCCGAGCACCTGGTGCGCCGCTTCATCGACGCCGAGCAGGACGCTGTCGTGGTAGCCGGCCGCGTGCCGGACAAGGATTCCAGCCAGCTCCTGCCGATCGTCGACAAGCTCGATTCGGAGCTCGACGCCGTTCGCAAGAAGCATCCGGGCTATGAGATCGCCGTGACGGGTCTCGCCGCCATCGCCGCGCGTAACTCGGCCAACATGATCGAGAAGCTGAACCACGGCCTCACGATCGAATTCGCGCTGGTCGCGATCTTCATCGGCCTCGCCTTCCGCTCCTGGGTGGTGACACTCGCCTGCATCCTGCCGGGCATCTTCCCGGTGGTGATGTCGGGCACGGTGCTGTGGGCCATGGGCGAGGGACTGCAATTCGCCAGCGTCGTCGCGCTGACCGTCTCGTTCGGACTTGGCCTCTCCGCCACCATCCACTTCCTCAACCGCCTGCGGCTGGAGAACAAGCCGGGTGTCGGCTCGGCGCTCGCGGTGGAGCGGGCCACCGTGCTGGTGGGACCTGCGCTGATCCTGACCACGGTGGTGCTCGCCTGCGGCCTTGTCGTCACCGTGTTCTCCGACCTGCCATCGCTGCGTCTGTTCGGCTGGCTCAGCGCCTTCTCGATGGTGATGGCATTGGTCGCTGATCTCTTCATCCTCCGGCCGACGGCGATGTGGCTAATCAATCTGCACGCCAAGCTGCATGGCGCGGACAAGCAGGCGATCTGAGGGGCCGGCGCCGGACCGCCCTCACGCGCCGATACGAACGATTCCGTAAGGATTGAACTTGAAGTCGCCCTCGGCGTAGTCCTGCTCCCGCGACAGCGCGAGCTTGCGGTCGCGCAGCGTTGCCTCGATGCCGCGCTCGGCCATTGCGTCCGCGATTTCGTCCATCAGATTCGCTGCGTTACGGTCGCTGCCGCGCGATCGCGCGACATAGATTTCCGGCAGTCCGACGAGGTGGAAGCCGACGCTTTCGTTGTAGGTGTCGCCGGCAAGCGGACGCTTGGCGAAGGCGAGGCGACAGGATCGGCCCATCGCTGGCGTGACGGTAAGGCCCTGGTTCGTGTTTGCGGCGGCCTTGCACTCGCGGGCCAGTTGCCGCCATCGCGTGAGTCCGTGGGCAACGCCCGCGCTTTCTCCTTTCACGGCCGTGGCGCCGGCCTCGATCATCTCCTCGACAATTCGCAAGGCGGCAGCTGAATAGGCGACCGTCTTGTGCTGCTCCATCGGCGGGCTCAGCACGTAGAGGACCGCTTTGTGATTGAGTACGGCCATTTCGTCCGCCTCGGACCACGCTTTCGGAAAGACGCGGTCCCAGCACACACCGAAAGAGCGCTCCATGTGCGGATCGGGTTTGGCTTGCGAATAGGTGCGGTCGATCTCGAAGCCGAAATCGGCGATCGTCTTCGCCACCGCCTTGGGCGGATGCAGCAGGCTTTCATTCTTGCCGAGGAAGCAGAGTACGTGACGCGGCTTCACGGACGAAGGCTGCATGTTCGCTCCCTGCTGATCGCTGGCGAAGGCGCGGCTGGCCACGAAGAGCCCGGCGGCCTTCAGCAGATGTCTGCGGATCGGGTCCATCTCAGCAAATCCAGCCGGTCAGTTCGTGTCAGCAAAAAGCCCCCGGCTCGCGAGAACCGGGGGCATGTTCCTCATTGCGTGCGAAAGGCCTTCAGCCCTTCGTCATCGTGATGTTGACGCCACGGATCTCGCCCTTGGACGAGATCTGCACCGTCTGCTTGGTGCCGTTGGTGCGCAGCGACAGGTTGGCGGCAAAGCCGTTGGCCTCGACGAAGACCTCGATCTGGCCGCCGCCGGCGGTGCCCTGGAGATTGCCGAAGATGTTGCGGCTGGACTCGCTCCAGTTGCCGGAGATGCGGTCGCCCTGGCTCGTCACGTCGCTGGTGAGGTTGAACTTGTAGCTGTCGGAGGCGCAGCTCAGCGCCTGCTTCAAGTTGAGGCCGCTGCCGGCGACCTTATAGTCCGCTTTGCAGCGAATGCGCTCGGTGGAGCCGTCGGACAGCGACACCGTGCCGGTTCCGGTCCACGCGCCGTCGAAGCCGGCAAACGGTCCGGACGACTGTGCGTGGCTTGCCGATGCCGAGAAGAGCAGCGCCACCCCGATGCCGGCCGCCCTGATTGCCAGTCCAGATCGCCAAAAGAATGTCATCTCGAATATCCCGCTTTGGAACGACGTTCGCTTCGATCGAGAACGTCTCGCCACATCGAAAGTTTAGTGCTCCGAGCAAGTCGCAGGTTCAAAGCCCGGCGGCCAGAGACGGCGGTTCACGCGGCCGCGCCGTGCTTCCAGGGGCCGCGATTTGCCGCGCTTCGTCATGTTTCCGGCAGCCGAGGACGGGCGAAGAGATGCAGCGCGGCAACAGGTCTGCATTAAAACGCAATGCTCCCGAATTATGATGTAGTATCAATCCCTTACATCTGTCAATGAAGGCGCGGGGAAGACCTGATTCGGCGGGGGCGGCGCCAATTTGGCCGCATTTGCCAGTGCTTGTGCCTTCCCTGAGGCCGCTACAAGCGGCGACTTGCCATCAGAACCAATCCGTTCCGGCCATCCGCCCTGCGCAGTCCGGGATCGGTGCGATTCTGCCGTCAGAATGAAGGAATACAATGCGCAATCTTCTCGTCGCTCTCACCCTGCTGTCGGCCTCCCTTTCGACGGCAGCGTTCGCCCAACAAGGGCGTGGCACGGACGCCGAGCAGAAGGCCTGCACCCGCGATGTGCAGAAGTTCTGCCGCCCGGTCATCGACCAGGGCGATTTCACCATCCTGGCCTGCCTCAAGGAGAACCGGGCCAAGATCTCGCAGGCCTGCGACCAGGTGCTGAAGAACCACAATCAATAAACTCGGCCATTGGCCTAGAAAGGCGGCCCTCGGCCGCTTTTCCGGGCCCAATTCGAAGGGGCAGCCATCGACGGACAGGATTGGTTTTGCGGCCGTATTCCCCTATATGGGGGCCGCGGCGGCGTCGCCGGCGTGAGCCCGCCCGAGCGAAAAAGCCCTTCCTGTCCAAACGATTGTAAACCAGCCCTCGATGACCTCTGCGAGCGAATTGCGATCCGGCAAGGGTGACCGCGACGAGAATTTTCCCGTCGCGTCCTGGATCATTCATCCGCGTCATCGCGCCCTGATCCTGGCCTATTACAATTTCGTCCGCACCGCGGACGACATCGCCGATCACGCCACGCTCCCCCCCGACCAGAAGCTCGCTTATCTCGATCTGCTCGAGGCGGAACTGCTCGGCAAGGGTGACACCCAGCCTGAGGCCGTCAGCTTGCGCCGCGCGCTGGCCGAGCGCGGCATGGCGCCACGTCATGCGCTCGACGTGCTGATCGCCTTCCGCATGGACGTGACCAAGCTGCGCTATGAGACCTGGGACGAGGTCATCCATTATTGCCGCTACTCGGCGATGCCGGTCGGCCGCTTCATGCTCGACGTTCACGGCGAGAGCACCTCGACATGGGCCGCCTCGGACGCGCTCTGCGCGGGCCTTCAGATCAACAATCACTTGCAGGATTGCGGCAAGGATTATCGCGAGCTCAACCGCGTCTATCTGCCGCGCGATGCGCTGGCAGCGCACGGCGCCTCCGTCGAGCAACTCGGTCTCGCGCAGTCGCCGCCGGCGATGCTGGCCTGCCTGCAGTCGCTCGCCGCACGCAACGAGGTGCTGCTCGGAGAGGGCAGGTCGCTCGCAGCCGAGATCCGGGATTTCCGTCTCGGCGTCGACGTCTCCGTCATCCAGGCCTATGCCGACCGCATCGTGCGCTTGCTCAAGGTACGCGATCCCTTGCGGGAGCGCGTGCATCTGAACAAATTCGAGCTGCTCGCCTTCAGCCTCGCCGGGATCATCGGCGAAGTTGGCCGCCGTGCGATCCGTCGCAAGGCCATTTCCAGACCGGGGACTGCCCATGACGCTTGAGGCGACCACGCCCGGCGCCAATTACGGCTCGACCGCATCCGGCAGCTCGTTCTATGCCGCGATGCGCATCCTGCCGCGTGATCAGCGCGAAGCGATGTTTCAGATCTACAGCTTCTGCCGCCAGGTCGACGACATCGCCGATTCCGACGGCCCGCGCGACGAGCGGCTCGCCGCACTTCAGGAATGGCGCAACGATATTGACGCGCTCTATCAGGGCCATCCGCCGCCGCGGCTGAAGGACTACGTCGCCTCGGTGAAGACCTTCGGGCTCAAGCGCGAGGATTTCCTCGCCATCGTCGACGGCATGGAGATGGACGTGCCGCAGGACATCCGTGCGCCCGACATGGCGACGCTGGATCTGTATTGCGACCGCGTCGCCAGCGCCGTGGGGCGGCTGTCGGTGCGCGTGTTCGGCATGCCCGAGGAAGACGGCATCCTGCTCGCGCACCACCTCGGCCGCGCGCTGCAGCTCACCAACATCCTGCGCGACATCGACGAGGACGCCGGCCTTGGCCGGCTCTATCTGCCGCGCGAGGCGCTGCTGCATGCCGGCATCACCTCTGATGATCCGAACCGCGTGATCGCCGAGCGCGCGCTGCCGAAGGTCTGCATGCCGCTGGCGCAGCGCGCCAAGGTGCACTTCGAGAAGTCGGACGAGATCATGAACCGCAACAGGCGCCGCGCCGTGCGCGCGCCGCGGATCATGTCGAAATACTACCATTCCATTCTGGACCTCCTGATCGCGCGCGGCTTCACCGCGCCGCGCGAGCCGGTCCGTGTGTCGAAGATCACGCGCATCCTGATCCTGCTCCGTTACGCTTTCATCTGATGCAAAACACAGCTCACATCATCGGCGCTGGAATTTCCGGCCTCTCCGCCGCCGTGCGGCTCGCCAATGCCGGCTTCAAGGTCGCCGTGCACGAGGCGACGCACCAGGCCGGCGGCCGCTGCCGGTCCTATTTCGACGGCGCCACCAATCTCACCATCGACAACGGCAATCATCTGCTGCTGTCGGGCAACAGCCATGCGCGCGCCTATGCGCGCGCGATCGGCACCGAGGCGGGCCTGGTCGGCCCCGAGCGGGCGCAATTTCCGTTCGTCGATGTCAAAACCGGGCAGCGCTGGCAGATCGATCTCGGCGATGGCCGGTGGCCGACCTGGGTGCTCGACGAAAGCCGCCGCGTGCCCGACACCGGCCTTTCCGATTATCTCAAGCTGGCGCCACTGATCTGGGCGTCGGAGGAGACGCTGGTCGGCAAGTCGATTCCGACCGAGGGCATCCTCTATCAGCGCCTGGTGCAGCCGCTGCTGCTGGCAGCTCTCAACGTCGATCCGCCCGAGGGCTCGGCCGGGCTCGCCGGCGCGATCGTGCGGGAGACGCTGCTTGCGGGCGGGCAGGCCTGTCGTCCGCTGATCGCGCGCGACGGTCTCAGCGCGGTTCTGATCGAACCCGCCGTGAAGTTTCTGCAGGAGCGTGGTCACAGCGTTCAGCTCGGCCACGAGCTGCGCTCGTTCGTCAGCACGGACGGCAAGGTGACCGCGCTGAATTTCGGCGGCGAGGATTTGATCCAGCTCGGTGCGGGCGATGTCGTCGTGATGGCGGTGCCGCCGCGCGCGGCCGCTAGCCTGCTCCCGGGGCTGAAGACGCCGACCGAATTCCGCGCCATTGTGAACGCGCATTTCCGCTTTGAGCCGCCGCCGGGCTCGGCGCCCATCCTCGGCGTGATCGGCGGCGTGGTGGAATGGCTGTTCGCGTTCCCGAACCGGCTCTCGGTGACCATCAGCAATGGCGACCGCCTGGTCGACATGCCGCGCGAGGAACTGGCGCAGACGATCTGGAACGAGGTCTGCGAGGCGGGCGGTGTCTCCGGTGAGCTGCCTCCTTGGCAGATCGTGCGCGAGCGCCGCGCCACATTTGCGGCGACGCCGGCCCAGAACGCCCTGCGTCCCGGGCCGGTCACTGCGCTGAAAAACCTGTTCCTCGCCGGCGACTGGACTGCTACGGGATTGCCAGCAACCATCGAGGGATCGGTCCGGTCGGGTGACCGCGCCGCCGATCTGGTTCTGGCCGCCAAAGGATCCTGAAAGGCGGCCCGACGGGCAATTCTCCCGGTCAACTTTCAATCGACTATCGGAGCAATCGAGCGACATGGATTCCGTGACCGCGACCAGCCGCGAAGCTTTGGAATCGAGCATTGCGTCGGCCACCCAGGGCCTCCTCGGCTTCCAGCAAGCCGACGGCCATTGGGTGTTCGAGCTCGAGGCCGACTGCACGATTCCGGCCGAATACGTTCTGCTGCGCCATTATCTCGCCGAGCCCGTCGACACCGTGCTCGAGGCCAAGATCGGCAACTATCTGCGCCGCATCCAGGGTACCCATGGCGGCTGGCCGCTGGTGCATGACGGCGAGTTCGACATGAGCGCCAGCGTGAAGGCGTACTTCGCGCTGAAGATGATCGGCGACTCCATCGACGCGCCGCATATGGTGCGGGCGCGCGAGGCAATCCATGCCCGCGGCGGCGCGATCAACAGCAACGTCTTCACCCGCTTCCTTCTCGCGACCTTCGGTGTCGTGACCTGGCGCGCGGTGCCGGTGCTGCCGATCGAGATCGTATTGCTGCCGTTCTGGTCGCCGTTCCACCTCAACAAGATCTCCTACTGGGCGCGCACCACGATGGTGCCGCTGATGGTGATCGCCGCGCTGAAGCCGCGCGCGAGGAATCCGAAGGGCGTCGGCATCGACGAATTGTTCCTGCAGGATCCGCGCTCGATCGGCATGACCGCCAAGGCGCCGCACCAGAGCATGGCCTGGTTTCTGTTGTTTCGTTTGCTCGATGCGATCCTGCGCGTGATCGAGCCGCTGTTTCCGAAGAGTCTGCGCAAGCGCGCGATCGACGCCGCGCTCGCCTTCACCGAGGAACGGCTCAACGGCGAGGACGGCATGGGCGCGATCTACCCGCCCATGGCCAACATCGTCATGATGTACGACGCCCTCGGCAAGGACGAGAACTTCCCGCCACGCGCGATCACGCGCCGGGGCATCGACAAGTTGCTCGTCATCAAGGACGACGAAGCTTATTGCCAGCCCTGCGTCTCTCCGGTGTGGGACACGACGCTCACCGCGCATGCGCTGCTGGAGGCCGGCGGTGACAAGGCGGTGCCGGCCGCCAAGCAGGGCCTCGACTGGCTGATCCCGAGGCAGGAGCTCGAGGTGAAGGGCGACTGGGCGGTGAAGCGGCCCGACGTGCGCCCGGGCGGCTGGGCCTTCCAATACAACAATGCCCATTACCCCGATCTCGACGACACCGCCGTCGTGGTGATGTCGATGGACCGCATGCGCCGGGAGCACGGTGCGGCCGGCTATGACGACGCGATCGCCCGCGGCCGGGAGTGGATCGAGGGCATGCAGAGCGACGACGGTGGCTGGGCCGCCTTCGACGTCAACAACCTCGAATATTACCTCAACAACATCCCGTTCTCGGACCATGGCGCGCTGCTCGATCCGCCGACTGAGGACGTCACGGCGCGATGCATCTCGATGCTGGCCCAGCTCGGTGAGACCGCCAAGACCAGCAAGCAGGTGGCCGCCGGGGTCGCCTATCTGCGGAAGACCCAGCACCCGGAGGGGTCCTGGTACGGCCGCTGGGGTATGAACTTCATCTATGGAACCTGGTCGGTGCTGTGCGCCCTCAACATGGCCGGGGTCGACCACAAGGACCCCATGATCCGCAAGGCGGCGGCCTGGCTGACCTCGATCCAGAACGACGACGGCGGCTGGGGCGAGGACGCCGTCAGCTACCGCCTCGACTACAAGGGCTGGGAGGCCGCTCCCTCGACCGCCTCGCAAACGGCATGGGCCTTGCTTGCCCTGATGGCGGCAGGCGAGGTTGATCACCCGGCCGTTGCCCGCGGGGTGGAGTACCTGATTGCAACACAAGACAAAAAAGGACTGTGGGACGAGCAGCGGTACACCGCCACAGGCTTCCCCCGCGTGTTCTATCTACGTTATCACGGTTACCCAAAGTTCTTTCCGCTGTGGGCGTTGGCGCGGTATCGGAACTTACGGAACACCAACAGCAGGGTGGTAGGGGTCGGAATGTGACTTTGGGGACGGGGGACTATGTTACCGCGGGTCAGGCCATCGACCCGCGGCCGATACTGATCGTGACCGGATTGGTTCAGGAGGCCCGCATCGCGGCTGGGCCCGGAATGGCGGTCATCTGTTCATCCAGCAGCCCGACCCAGTTGCGGGCGCTTCTGACGGTGGTGGATCCTGAGACGATTCGCGGTGTGATCTCGTTCGGCGTGGCCGGCGGGCTCGACCCGAGCTTGCGCTCCGGCGACGTCGTGCTGGCGACCGAGGTGCTCTCCGGCGACACCCGCTGGGCCGCCGGCCTGTCGCTCGGCGACGATCTGATCGATCGCCTGACGTCCGGCCGCCGCCGCGTCGTGCGCGGTAGTCTCGCCGGTGCCGAGGAAGTGGTCACGAAGCGCTCCTGCAAGGCGGCCCTGCACTCCGAGACGGGGGCCGCCGCGGTCGACATGGAAAGCCACATCGCCGCGGCCTACGCCGCCGACGCCGGGCTGCCCTTCGCCGCCGTCCGCGTCATCAGCGACCCCGCCCACCGCGCGCTGCCGGCGCTGGCCCGCGCCGCGATCAAGCCGAACGGCCAGATCGACCTCGGAGCCGTGCTGCGCGGCATCGTGCGCAATCCGGCAACGCTGCATGCCCTGGTCTCGACCGGCATCGACTTCAACCGCGCCCTGCGGTCGTTGCGCGGCTGCCGCGATTATCTGATCGGGACGGAGTTCGTCGAGAGCGAGGCCTTGGTGTCGAAGGCGGCGTGAGCGGGGGCTTCGATCTGAGAATAAAGAAAGGGCCCGGTCGCCATTGGCGTCCGGGCCTTTTTGTTTCGACGTTCGTAGCCCGGACGGAGCGAAGCGTAATCCGGGGCCTTGGAGAGACCATCCCGGATTTCGCTTGCGCTCCATCCGGGCTACGGGCTCTGCGCTTTACGCCGCCGTCGACGCCTTCTGCGCTGCTTTCGCCTGCGCAGCCGCAGCTTCGTCCTTGCGGATCTCCGAGAGCTTCTTCTGGACCTGCTCGGAGAAGATGTACTGCGCCGGGCGCTGCTTGGAGAGGTCGATCTCCGGCGCCATCGGGCCGCTCGTCCGCACGCCGCGCAGCGCCACCCACATCGCCTTCAGCGGGTTGTTGAGCGCTGCGGTCGCAGCCGTGGGCTCGTAGCCGCAATGGGCCATGCAGTCGGCACACTTCTCGTACTTGCCGGTGCCGTAGGAATCCCAGTCGGTGGTCTCCATCAGCTCCTTGAAGGTCTTCGCGTAGCCTTCACCGAGCAGGTAGCAGGGCTTCTGCCAGCCGAAGATGTTGCGCGCGGGCATGCCCCACGGGGTGCATTCGTATTCCTGGTTGCCGGCGAGGAAGTCCAGGAACAGTCCGGAATGCATGAAATTCCACTTCTTGCCCTTGCCCATCGCAAAGACGTCGCGGAATAGCTTCTTGGTCTTGGTGCGGTTGAGGAAGTGCTCCTGGTCCGGCGCGCGCTCATAGGCGTAGCCCGGGGACATCGAGACGCCGACGCCGAGCTCGGTGGTGAGGTCGAGGAATTTGGCGATCTCCTCGGCCGGGTGGCCGTCGAAGATGGTGGCGTTGACGTTGACGGTGAAGCCGCGCGCCTTGGCCGCCTTGATCGCCGACACCGCGCGGTCGAACACGCCCTTCTGCGACACGGCCTTGTCGTGGTGGTCGCGCAGGCCGTCGAGATGCACCGAGAAGAACAGATAGGGCGAGGGCTCGAACAGATCGAGCTTCTTCTCCAGCAGCAGCGCGTTGGTGCAGAGCGAGACGAACTTCTTGCGCGCGACGAGGCCGCGCACGATCTCGCCGATCTCCTTGTGGATCAGCGGCTCGCCGCCGGGAATGGCGACCATCGGCGCGCCGCACTCGTCGGCGGCGTCCCAGCACTCCTGCGCCGTCATGCGGCGGTTGAGGATCGCATCGGGATAATCGATCTTGCCGCAGCCGACGCAGGCGAGGTTGCAGCGGAACAGCGGCTCCAGCATCAGCACGAGCGGATAGCGCTTGCGGCCAAGCAGTTTCTGCTTGAGCAAATAGCCGCCGATACGCATTTCCTTGAAGAACGGGATAGCCATTACAGGTTTCTTTCTGGGCTTTTCAATTCGGGTGGGTCAGCTCGCGGCCAGTTGGGCCGGAAGCCGGAATTCGATGTTTTCCTCGCGGCCCGGCAACACCGAGACCTTTACCGGTCCGATCCGCCGCATCGCTTCGATCACGTCATCCACGAGTACCTCGGGCGCCGAAGCGCCGGCCGTGACGCCGACGGTCCTGGCATCCTTCAACCACTCCGGATTGAGCTCGCTGCCGTCGGCAATCAAATAACTCGCGACGCCGGCCTCAGTGCCGATTTCGCGGAGCCGGTTCGAGTTCGAGCTGTTGGCAGCGCCCACCACCAAGATCACGTCGACCAGCTTGCTCAAGTCCCTTACCGCAGATTGGCGGTTCTGTGTCGCATAGCAGATATCCCGGATATCCGGACCTTGAATGTCTGTAAAGCGGGCCTGAAGGGCCGCGATGATGTCCTTGGTGTCGTCGACCGACAGGGTGGTCTGGGTGATGTAGGCCACTGGCGTATCCGCCGGCAGGGTCAGCGCCTTAACCTCTTCAACGCTCTGGACAAGCTGCACCGGCCCCGGGACCTGGCCCATCGTGCCCTCGACCTCGGGATGGCCGGCGTGGCCGATCAGGATCAGGGTGCGGCCCTTGCCGATGTAGCGCTTCCCCTGATTGTGAACTTTCGTGACCAGCGGGCAGGTGGCATTGAGCACCGGAAGGTCGCGCGCGACGGCCTCTTCCTCGACGCTGCGGGCGACGCCATGCGCGCTGAACACCGTCACCGCCTTCGGCGGTACCTCGGAGAGTTCCTCGACGAAGATGGCTCCTTTGGCCTTCAGGCTCTCGACGACGTATTTGTTGTGCACGATCTCATGGCGCACGTAGACGGGCGGGCCGTACTTCTCCAGCGCCCGCTCCACGATTTCGATTGCTCGTACCACCCCCGCGCAGAAGCCGCGCGGTTGCGCCAGATAAACTTCCATTGGACGCCCATCACGCAAGTTGCACCAATCCGCTCTTTGCAGTCCCCAAGCGGCACTCCGATACTGACCAATGAGTTGCAATATCCGCACCATTGGTTCGCGCCTGCGGTAGCCACCCACCCGTGTGGACGGCTCCGGCGCATGGAGGCGCAATACTTTGTGTCAAAAAATCGGCGGTAGGGGAAGGTGGAACCGCTGAGGGAGGCGTCTGTGAGGTATTTTAGTAGGGATTGCGGTGTGCCTGCGTGCGCGACATTCCTGCATAGTCCTTCGTCACGTTCCCGCCTCAACTCCCTGCCTATACCGGCCGCCCCGCATGATTTTGCCACGGTCTCCCGCCGTTTACCTCGAACCTTCTGGCGGCGAGAACCACCCAAAACAGCAATAGGTTTCGGCCGGGAACTCCGATAAACAGCGGGCGTTTCCGGCAAGCTGTTAACCGCAGAAAGAAAAGAAGTGCTGCAAAGCGTCGTCGTTGCCATCGTCAGGGCCTGCACCCGGTTTGCCTCCCTCGTCGTCGTTCTCGGGCTCCTGCTGTCGGTAGGGGCGGGCTATTACGCTGCGCGCCACTTTGCCATCAACACCGATATCAACTCGCTGATTGCCCAGAATCTGGACTGGCGGCAGCGTGACCAGCAATTCGACAAGGCGTTCGATCAGAACGAAATGATCCTCGCTGTGGTCGAGGCCAGGACGCCGGAAATGGCGAGCGCCGCGGCAGACGCGCTCTATGCCAGGCTGAAGGACGACAGGACCAACTTCCACTCGATGCAGCAGCTCGGCAGCGGCGCGTTCTTCGAGCGGAACGGCCTGTTGTTCCTGCCGACCGAGGAGGTCGGCAAGATCACCGGCCAGTTCGAAGCCGCCGCGCCGCTGATCGAGATCATGGCCGGCGATCCCTCGATCCGCGGCCTGACCGGGGCGCTGGAGACCGGCCTTGCCGGCGTCAAGCGGGGCCAGGTCAAGCTCGACAGCACCGAGCGGCCCTTCAACCTGATCGCGCAGACAGTCGAGACCGTGCTCAACAAGGGCAACGCCAGCTTCTCCTGGCGCGAACTCGTCAGCGACGAGCCGCTCAAGGATTCCGACAAGCGCACCTTCATCGAGTTCAAGCCGATTCTCGACTACAACGCGCTGGAGCCCGGCAAGGATGCGACCGACGCGATCCGGAAAGCGGCGGCGGATCTGGATTTTACCGGCAAATACCAGGCGCGGGTGCGGCTGACCGGTCCGGTGCCGATCGCCAATGAGGAATACGCCACCGTTCAGGAGGGCGCGGTCGTCAACGCCGTCGGCACGATTCTCGTCGTGCTGGTCATCCTTTGGCTCGCACTGCATTCGTCGAAGATCATCTTCGCGGTGTTCGTCAATCTGTTCGTCGGCCTGGCGATCACGACAGCGGCCGGCCTGATGATGGTCGGATCGTTCAACCTGCTGTCGATTGCGTTCGCGGTGCTGTTCGTCGGCTTAGGGGTCGACTTCGGCATCCAGTACAGCGTCCGCTACCGCTCGGAGCGCTACAAGCACGATGATCTCGCGGGCGCGCTGGTGCTGGCAGCCAAGCGCTCGGCGGTGCCGCTGTCGCTGGCGGCGATGGCGACGGCCGCGGGCTTCCTTTGCTTCATGCCGACCGACTACAAGGGCATCGCAGAGCTCGGCCAGATCGCCGGCGTCGGCATGCTGGTGGCGTTCATCTCGTCGATCACCGTTCTGCCGGCACTGCTCAAGCTTCTGAACCCGCCCGGCGAGCCGGAGCCTGTCGGGTACGCCTTCCTGGCGCCGCTCGATCACTTCCTGGAAAAGCATCGGGTGCTGATCGTCGGCGGCACGCTGCTGCTCGCGCTCGGCGGCCTGCCGCTGCTCTACTTCATGAAGTTCGACTTCAACCCGATGAACCTGCGCAATCCGCACGCCGAGTCGATCGCCACCTTCCTCGATCTGCGCAAGGACCCCAATACTGGTGCCAATGCCATCAACGTGATGACCACTTCCGAGGAGCAGGCAAGGCAGGTCGAGGCGAAGCTGGAGAAGGTGCCCGAGGTGCTCAGGGTGATGTCGCTCGACAGCTTTGTGCCGCAGGACCAGCCGCCGAAGCTGAAGCTCATCGCGCAGGGCGCCAAGGTGTTGAATCCGGCGCTCAACCCCGATCAGATCGACGCGGCGCCGACGGACCAGGAGAATGTCGAATCGCTGAAATCGTCGGTCGACAATCTGCGCCGGACCGCGGGCGACGCGAAGGGCCCGGGCGCTGTTGCCTCGCGCCGTCTTGCCGACGCGCTCGAGAAGCTCGCCAACGGCGACGAGGCCACGCGCAACAAGGCGCAGGACGTGTTCGTCGCGCCATTGAAGATCGTGTTCGACCAGCTCAGGAACGCGATGCAGGCAGGTCCCGTCACCCTGAGCTCGCTGCCGCCCGATCTCGTCAGCGCCTGGAAGAGCAAGGACGGCATCATCCGCGTCGAGGCGCTGCCCAAGGGCGATCCCAACGACAACGATACGCTGCGCAAATTCGCGGCGGCGGTTCTCCAGGCCGAGCCGACTGCGATCGGCGGTCCGGTCTCGATCCTGAAATCCGGTGACACCGTTGTGAAGGCGTTCATCCACGCCGGCATCTATGCGCTGCTGGTGATCGGGCTGCTGCTGTGGATCACGCTGCGCCGCTTCGTCGACGTGCTGATGACGCTGGTGCCGCTGCTGGTTGCCGGCGCGGTGACGCTCGAGATCTGCGTGTTGATCGGCCTGCCGCTCAACTTCGCCAACATCGTCGCGCTTCCGCTGCTGCTCGGCGTCGGCGTCGCCTTCAAGATCTATTATGTCGTGGCCTGGCGCTCGGGCAGGACGAACCTGCTCCAGACCAGCCTGACGCGCGCGATCTTTTTCAGCGCGCTGACGACCGCGACCGCGTTCGGCAGCCTGTGGCTGTCGAGCCATCCCGGCACGTCCAGCATGGGCAAGCTGCTGGCACTGTCGCTGGTGACGACGCTCGCCGCCGTGCTGCTGTTCCAGCCGGCCCTAATGGGCAAACCCCGCAATCTCAGCGAGTAGGCAGATGTCGCCGACCGGGTCGGCGGCGCCCTTCTGACCGGGCTTGGCTGCGCCGGCGGCCTTGGGAGCTGCGGGCGCAGGCGTGGTGGTGCCGCTCCCGGCTTGGGCTGCTTGGGCCCCTTGCCCCGCTTGCCCCCCTTGGGGCTTCGGCGCAGTGCCGCTGGATTTCGCTGCGCCCTTGGCCATGGCGTTGGCAGGGCTCGAAGGGATCGGCGGGCCGACCCGGGTCCAGGTTTCGCCGCCGCAGAGGAAGCCCATGACGCAGCCCTTGATCTCGAGCTGGTCGGGACCGGCCGGCGTGATGGTCGCGCTGTAGAGCTGGCCGTCCTTGGCGTTGTAGACCTGTCCTTCCCACTGATCGACGCCGGGCTTCTTCTTCATGTCGATCAGGGTTGCCATGCCGAGCGTCGGCCTGTTCTTTTTCGAGGCGTCCGGATTGTTCTCGTCGCGTCCGCCGGGCTGTTTTTCCCAGGAAACCGCGCCCCACATGCTGCCATAGCATTGGGCGACGCGAATGTTGGCAACGCCGTCGGCGACCCGCCAGTCGCCGGTCGGATCCGCGGCGAGCGCGGGCGTCAGGCCGGCGTAACCGCCAGCCAGTATTAGTCCGGTGTAAAGGGCCAAACGCATGTGTGTTCCTTGGCAGTGCAACATGGTCTAAAGCTGTGCTTGCGAAGATGGTCCGAAAAAGGGCAAAAGGCCGCACAGACCGTTTTCAGTAACGGTCCGTTTTCAGTTGACGAGACGGCCCTCAACCGAAGTATGTAGCGGATGCACAGCCCAAATCCAGACATGTCTCAGCTATTCGCGGACCGTCAGGCCCAGCGCAGCACCCTGCATAACCGGTATCTGAACGAGCAGTTCGTCCGGGTTCTCAAGACCATCGGCTACGATGTCGGCTTTCAGAAGGGGCATGGGCAGTATCTCTACGACCGTGAGGGCGCGCGCTATCTCGACCTGTTGTCCGGCTTCGGCGTGTTTGCGATCGGGCGCAATCATCCGGTCATGCGCGAGGCGCTCAAGAGCGTGCTCGATGCCGACCTGCCCAACCTCGTCCAATTCGACGTCTCGACGCTCGCAGGTGTGCTGGCTGAGCGCCTCCTGAAATACGTTCCCTATCTCGACAAGGCGTTCTTCGCCAATTCCGGCGCCGAATGCGTCGAGGCCGCGATCAAGTTCGCGCGCGGCGCGACGGGGCGTCCCGGCATCGTCTATTGCGCGCACGGCTATCACGGACTGACCTACGGCGCGCTGTCGCTGACCGGCGATGCCAATTTCCGCACCGGCTTCGAGCCGCTGCTGCCGGGCTGCACCGCGATCCCGTTCAACGACCTGGCGGCGCTGGAAAAGGCGCTGGCCTCGCGCGAGGTCGCAGCCTTCGTGGTCGAGCCGATCCAGGGCAAGGGCGTCAACATGCCCACTGACGAGTTCCTGCCCGGCGCGGCCGCGCTCTGCAAGAAATACGGCACGCTGTTCGTCGCCGACGAGATCCAGACCGGCATGGGCCGCACCGGCCGCTTCCTCGCGGTCGAGCACTGGAACGTCGAGCCCGACATGGTGCTGCTGTCGAAGTCGCTGTCGGGCGGCCACGTGCCGGTCGGCGCCGTGCTGACGCGCAAGAGCATCTTCGACAAGATCTTCAACCAGATGGACCGCGCGGTGGTGCACGGCTCCACCTTCTCCAAGAACGACCTCGCGATGGCCGCGGGCATAGCCACGCTCGACGTCATGGAATCGGAGAAGCTGATCGATGCGGCCGCCAAGCGCGGCGCCGAGCTGCGCCTCGCGCTGACGCGCATGGTGCCAGGCTACGAGCTGCTCAAGGAAGTCCGCGGCAAGGGCTTGATGATCGGTATCGAATTCGGCCCCCCGAAGTCGCTGCGCCTGCGGGCCTCCTGGAACGTGCTGGAGACCGCCAACAAGGGCTTGTTCTGCCAGCTCATCACCGTGCCGCTGTTCAAGGATCACAAGATCCTCACGCAAGTCGCCGGCCACGGCAGCCACACCATCAAGCTCTTGCCGCCGCTCACGATCACCGAGGAAGACTGCGCCTGGATCGAGCGCGCCTTCGACGACGTCATCGCCGGCAGCCACAAGGTCCCCGGTGCGATCTGGTCGCTCGGCAAGACGCTGGTGGACAACGCGGTGCGCAGGTCGGCTTAGAGACGTTCGCTCAGGCCGCCTCGGTCCGCGGCCGAACCTTATTTGGCAAACTCGCGCACGGCTTCCACCACGTGCTCCGGCACTTCCTGCGCGACGCAGTGGCCGGCATTCTCGAAAATCCGTGTGGTCACACCCGGGATCAGCGACACAGCGCGTCGCGCCATCTCCTTGTAGATTGGACCCGACTTCGCCGCTGTCGTGACGCGCACCGGGCAGTCGATTTCGCTGAGCATCGCGAACGGATTGCCGCGGGCATCCCCAATGTAGACCTGCTCCATCGCCTCGTAGATGGGAAGCAAGATCGCGGCTTCGATTTTGGGCGTGCAGCAGAGCCGGACGCGGCCGTCATCCAGGGGCGCGAAGCCGTGGCGCACATACGTCCGTAGCGAGGTTTCGGTCCAATCCGCAAACGCCGGTGCTGCGCGGTAACGTTCGAACACTGCGTCGGGACTGTCGAACTCGGCGCGTCGGCGTAGCGTGCCCTGCACGCGGGCGAGCGATTCTTCGCTCAATCCTCCGGAGCGCGCCGCGCGCGGGTCCATGACGGTCGGCTCCATCACGAACAGGCGTGCGAAGCGACCGGGCAGGAGTTTCGCCGCGAGAAGGAGATCGGTCGCACCCGCGCTGTGGCCGATCCCGTAGATGTCGCGGAGATCGAGCGTATCGACCACCCGGCAGATGTCGTCGGCGTAATCAAGGAAGTGATAGGCGCCGGGTTTGTGGCTTGCGCCATGACCGCGTCGGTCGAGGGCATAGACGGTGTAGGTCGATGCGAGCTCGCGCGCGACCTCGTGCCAGACGTCGGCGACGAAGCCGGTGCCGTGTACGAGCAGGGCAGGCGGCTTGCCGCTGTCGCCCCATTGCAGCATGGCGATCTCTGCGTCGGCGGGACCGATTGAGAAACGGTGCGGATCGATCATGAGCGATGGGATGCTACTTCGCATCCTCCAGAATCATCGTGGCGCCCTTCTCAGCGATCATCGCGGTCGGCGTGTTGGTGTTGCCCGAGGTGATCGTCGGCATGATCGAGGCATCGACGATGCGCAGGCCGTCGAGGCCGTAGAATCGCAACCGCTCGTCCACCACCGCCATTGGATCGTTCGCCGTGCCCATCTTCGCGGTGCCGACGGGATGGAAGATGGTGGTGCCGATGTCGCCGGCGGCTTTTGCGAGGGAGGCATCGTCGTCGCCGACGGAGGGGCCGGGCAGATATTCGCTGGGGCGATATTTGGCCAGCGCTTTCTGCTGCATCAGGCGCCGCGTGGTGCGAATGGCGTCGGCGGCGACCTGGCGGTCGTCGTCGGTCGACAGGTAATTTGGCGCGATGATCGGCTTCTCGTCAGGCGTTGTCGCGCGCAACCGCACAGTGCCGCGCGAGGTCGGTTGCAGATTGCACGCGCTCACCGTGATCGCAGGGAAACGGTGCAGGGGATCGCCGAACTTGTCGAGCGAGAGCGGCTGCACGTGGAATTGGATGTTGGCGCGGGCGCGCGTCGCATCGGAGCGCGTGAAGATGCCGAGCTGCGACGGCGCCATGGTGAGCGGGCCGCGGCGGCGGACAGCGTAGTCGAGCCCCATCAGGCCGCGGCGCAACAGATTGTAATAGGTCTCGTTCAGCGTGCGCACGCCCTCGACCTTGTAGATCGCGCGCTGCTGCAGGTGATCCTGCAGATTGCGCCCGACGCCGGGCTTGTCCATGACG
Source organism: Bradyrhizobium sp. NBAIM08 (assembly GCF_020193935.1). Lineage (NCBI taxonomy): Bacteria > Pseudomonadati > Pseudomonadota > Alphaproteobacteria > Hyphomicrobiales > Nitrobacteraceae > Bradyrhizobium > Bradyrhizobium sp. NBAIM08. The sequence continues at coordinate 382,934 of NZ_JADYVR010000006.1, forward strand.
ATGTCGATGCCGAGCGGCGACAGCCAGTCGGCCGGTCCAATGCCGGAGCGATGCAGCACCTGCACCGAGCCGATCGAGCCTGCCGAGAGCACCACCTCGCGCTTTGCGCGCGCCTCGATGATCTCGCCGTTCTGGATGAAGCGCACGCCGACGGCGCGGCCCTGCTCGATGATGAGGCGGTCGACCAGCACGTGCTTCTCGAGCCGCAGATTGGGGCGCCTCAAGGCCGGCTTGAGGAAGCCGCGCGCCGAGGACCAGCGCCGGCCGCGCTTCTGGTTGACGTGGAAATAGCTGGTGCCTTCGTTGTCGCCGGTGTTGAAATCCGGGATGCGCTTGATGCCCATCTCCTCGGCGGCGTCACCGACCGCGTCGAGAATGGCCCATGACAGCCGCGGCGCTTCGATACGCCAGCCACCGCCGGCGCCGTGATGCTCGCTGGCGCCGAGGAAGTGGTCCTCGAGGCGCTTGAACAACGGCAGCACGTCGTCATAGCCCCAGCCGGTCAGGCCAAGCTGGCGCCAATGATCGTAGTCGGCAGCCTGTCCGCGCATCGAGATCATGGCGTTGATCGCCGAGCAGCCGCCGATCACCTTGCCGCGCGGATAGGCCAGCGAGCGGCCGTTCAGGCCGGGCTCGGCCTCGGTCTTGAACATCCAGTCCGAACGCGGATTGCCGATGGCGAAGAGATAGCCGACCGGGATATGGAACCAGATCCAGTTGTCGTCGCCACCAGCTTCAAGGATGAGAACGCGGTTGCCTGGGACAGCCGACAGCCGGTTGGCGACGATGCAGCCCGCGGTGCCGGCTCCGACGACAATGTAGTCAAACTCACCTTCAAGTCGCCTCGGCATTCTGCTTCCACCCGGATGGTCTCTTTGCTTTCCGTTAATAGGCAGACGCAGCCGACCGGGACAAGCCCGGCCATGCCGGGTGAACAGGGCTAGACCCCGATTGCCGGCGGTTGGGTGGACCGACGCTTGCATGGTAGACAGACCTGCATTTCCAACAGTTCGAGACCTTCCATGCCCATCGTGAACCGCGTCGCCGACCTTCAACCCGATATCCAGGCCTGGCGGCGGGACATCCATCAGCACCCCGAGCTGTTGTACGATGTCCACCGCACCGCAGCATTCGTTGCTGACCGGTTGCGGGAGTTCGGCTGCGACGAAGTCGTGACCGGTCTCGGCCAGACCGGCGTCGTCGGCGTAATCAAGGGCAACAAGCCAACCGGCGAGGGGCTCAAGGTGATCGGCATGCGTGCCGACATGGACGCGCTGCCGGTCGAGGAGCAGACCAATCTGCCTTACGCCTCCAAGATCCCCGGCAAGATGCACGCCTGCGGCCATGACGGCCACACCGCGATGCTGCTCGGCGCGGCCCGCTATCTCGCCGAGACGCGCAATTTCGCCGGCGATGCCGTGGTGATCTTCCAGCCCGCCGAGGAGGGTGGCGCCGGCGGCGCGGCCATGGTCAAGGACGGCCTGATGGAGCGGTTCGGCATCGAACAGGTCTATGGCATGCACAACGGCCCGGGCATCCCGGTCGGCTCGTTCGCGATCAGGCCAGGCCCCATCATGGCGGCGACCGACGAGGTCGACATCATGATCGAGGGCGTCGGCGGCCACGCCGCGCGTCCACACAAATGCATCGATTCCGTGCTGGTCGGCGCGCAGGTGATCACGGCCCTGCAGTCGATCGTCTCGCGCAGCGTCGATCCCCTGGAATCGGCGGTCGTATCGATTTGCGAATTCCACGCCGGCAACGCCCGCAACGTCATTCCGCAGACCGCGACCCTGAGAGGCACTATCCGCACGCTGTCGCCTGAGGTGCGCAAGCTGGTCGAGAAGCGCGTGCATGAGGTCGTGGCGGGCATGGCGCAGATCACGGGCGCCAAGATCGACCTGCACTACAAGCGCAATTACCCGGTCGTGAACAATCATGCGGCGGAGACCGAAGTGGCACGGCGCGTCGCCACGCAAGTCGCGGGCGAGGCCCATGTCCACGAGATGGCGCCGCTGATGGGCGGCGAGGATTTCGCCTACATGCTGGAAGCGCGGCCCGGGGCCTTCATCTTCTGCGGCAACGGCGACAGCGCCGGCCTGCATCACCCCGCCTACAATTTCAACGACGAGGCGATCGTCTACGGCACGTCCTATTGGGTGAAGCTGGTCGAGGAGCAGCTCGCGGCGTCGTAGGACCGGGTCCGAAGCACAGGTGAAAGGGCCCGTGCATTCCGCGGGCCCTTGTCTATTTGAGAAATCGGATCGTCAACAACGGCGTGAGGCCATTCCCGCTGTATTCACGCAGCCCGTGCGGCCTTCTTCTGCAGGCCGGCGGCGATCTTCAGATCTTCGACGAAGCGCCGATATTCCAGAACCTTGGCTTCGGGATCAGGTAGTCGCAGCAGATAGGACGGGTGCACCGTCACCAGCGCCTTGCGCCCGTCGGGAAGCTCGATCAACCGGCCGCGGTTCTTGCCGATGGGGGTGATCTTGCCGAACACGCTCTGCGCGGCAGTGGCGCCCATTGCCACGATGAGATCGGGCTGGATTGTCGAAACTTCCCGCTCATACCATAGCCGGCACGCCCGGATCTCAGGTGTGTTCGGCTTCTGGTGCAGGCGGATCTTTCCGCGCGGCACGAATTTGAAGTGCTTCACCGCGTTGGTGACATAGACCTTCTTGCGGTCGACGCCGGCCTCCTCCAGTGCGCGATCGAGCATTTGCCCGGCCGGGCCGACGAAGGGATGGCCGGCGAGGTCTTCCTTGTCGCCGGGCTGCTCGCCGACCAGCATGATGTTGGCATTCTTCGGCCCTTCGCCGAACACGGTCTGTGTCGCGTCCTTGTAGAGATGGCAGGCGCGGCAATGCGCGGCCTCCTCGCGGAGCGTTTCGAGATCGTCGGCAGCTGACTTGCGTTTCATCGGAGCCTCCGGCCGCTTCTGAGGCTTGTGCGGATCGGTTGCGGCATTGGCGATCATGGCGCCGGTCATGCGCTCGGCGTCCTCGATCAAGGGCTTAATGATCGAAGCCTCGGGCAGGTTCCTCCAATATTTCTTCGGCATCTCGGCCTGCATCGCCTTCACCTTGAGCCGGGCCGGATTGAAGATGCTGGCATAGTAGCGCCGCCAGGTTTCCTCCAGCCGGTCTTCGCCCGGCGCCTCGCTCTTGCTGACGCCCGGCGTGAACGAGAGCGCATGGCCGTCCCAATGCGCGCAGAGGTCCGGCGTCAGGATCGACCAGGGCATGTCGGCAAAGCGCTTGGCGAAGAACGGCGCGGCGAGCTCGACGACGTGATGCTCCGGCTCGAACCAGGCGACGTAGTGCGCCTGGCGTTCCCGGCCGATCTCGCGGAAGCGCACGAAGGCATGCATCTTGTGCTCGTCGCGATAGACCGCTTTCGCCATGGCCGTGACAAGCGCGACATCGGGGTCGGTCGCGACCTCAATGAGATCGTGATTGTCCTTCAGCCGGAACAGCAGGCGATATAGGATCGCAAACCGCTCGCCGTCGCGATGCAGGATCGCCGCCTTGGCAAGCTCGACGAATTTTGCCGAGACGGTGAACGTGCCGTCGTTCACCTCGAGGATCGGAGACGGCGAGGACGGTGCGAACAGCTCGGCTTCGTGGCCCTGCACGGTCCAGGTGACCGCGCCGGGCGGCACGTGATGGAGCACGAGGCTGCGCGCGGCTTTGCGCCAGCCGTCGTAATCGGTTTCGGTGTCGAGCATGATGTACTGCATCAGAAGCCAAATCCCAGTTGCGTTGCTTTCGGCTTGAACCGTTCGATCAACCCGGCGGCATCGAGACGATGCGGTGAGGGGCGGTGATCGCTGAGGACGATGAACGGCAGCGCCTTGTTGCGGGGCACATGCAGCCGCGCGAGATCGGCGAGGCGGATCGTGGTGGTGCGCCGCGTCGCGATGATGCGTTCGACCGTCCTGGTGCCGAAGCCCGGAACGCGCAGCAGCTCCTCGCGGCTGGCGCGGTTGACGTCGAGCGGGAAGCGGTCGCGGTGGCGCAGCGCCCAGGCCAGCTTGGGATCGATGTCGAGCGGCAGCATCGCGCTGTCGTCGACGATTTCGCCAACGTCGAAGCCGTAGAACCGCATCAGCCAGTCGGCCTGGTAGAGCCGGTGCTCGCGCAGCAGCGGCGGCGCGCGCAGGGGCAGCGCGCGGCTGGCATCGGGGATCGGGCTGAAGGCGGAGTAATAGACGCGCCGCAGCCGGTAGGCGCCGTAGAGATTGGCGCTGGTGTGGAGAATGGTGTGATCGGAGGCGCTATCTGCGCCGACGATCATCTGCGTGCTTTGTCCGGCGGGCGCGAAGCGCTGCGGTTTGGCCTTCGTCTTGGCGCTGCGGCTCTCCTCGGCCTCGTCCAGCTTCAGCCGCAGCCGGCCCATGGTGCGGCGGATCGCGCGCACGTCCTTCTCCGGCGCGAATTGCTGCAGGCTCGTCTCCTCAGGCATCTCGATGTTGATCGAAAGGCGGTCGGCATATTTGCCGGCCTCGGCGATCAGCGCGTCGTCGGCCTCGGGAATGGTCTTCAGATGGATGTAGCCGCGGAAATGATGCTCCTCGCGCAGTTTTCGCGCGACGCTCACCACTTGCTCCATCGTGTAATCAGGGCTGCGGATGATGCCGGAGGAGAGAAACAGGCCCTCGATGTAATTGCGCCGGTAGAAGTCGAGCGTGAGCCTGACCAATTCGTCGATGGTGAAGCGGGCGCGTGGGACATTCGAGGAGGCGCGGTTGACGCAATAAAGGCAATCGTAATTGCAGGCGTTGGTCAGCAGCACCTTGAGCAGGGAGATGCAGCGTCCGTCCGGCGCGTAGGAATGGCAGATGCCCATGCCCGGCGCGGTCGAGCCCATGCCCTTGCCGTCGCTGGAATCCCGCTTCTCGGTACCGCTGGAGGCGCAGGATGCGTCGTATTTGGCGGCATCCGCCAGAATCTCCAGCTTGCGTTGTACGTCCATGTTTGAATCTCTTTGATTCCGCTCATGAATCTTTGGATGCGCCAATTCGATTGACTCTGCCGGCGCCGTTAGCTTTATATTAGAACATATCATGAACAAATGAGCCAGCCGCTGGTTCTTTTTTTGAGAGCCATCGGCAATCACCTCTGAGGAGCGGCGAGCATGAGCGGCGCACGTATGAGCGCGCTTGCGATCCTGCGCGGCCAGATCGAGCGCATCGAGACGGCGGAAGTCGTGCATCCGCGCGATCGCATCGCGCTCGGCCATGGCGCGGCCGACGCCGCGCTGAAGGGCGGGCTCGCGCGCGCGGCGATCCACGAGGTGTTTTGCGAGGGGCGACAGGGCGCGGCCGCGACGGGGTTCGTCATGGGCCTTGCGGGACGCGTGAGCGCGCGCCGGCCGCTATTGTGGGTGCGGCAGGATTTTTCGGAGCTCGAAACCGGCGCGCTGTCGATGAGCGGGCTATCCGAGCTCGGCCTCGATCCGCGCTGTGTGGTGATGGTGCGCGCCGCCGATGTCGAGAGCGCGCTACGCACCTCGGCCGATGCGCTTGCCTGCGATGCGCTCGGCGCCGTCGTGCTCGAGCTCTGGGGCGAGACCAGGCAGTTCGATCTGGTGGCGAGCCGCAAGCTGACGCTGGCCGCGCAAGGCTCGGGCGTGACCGGCCTCTTGCTGCGGATGGCCGCGCAGCCGCTGCCCTCGACCGCGGAGACACGATGGATGCTGCGTGCGGCGCCTTCGCCGCCGGGCTCGGTGTGGAGTGCCTGGGGCGCGCCGGTGTTCGATGCCGAGCTCTTGCGCAATCGTCATGGCCCCTGCGGCCGGTGGATCATGGAATGGAATTGTGATGAGTGCCAGTTCAGTGAACCGTCGACGTATCCTCAGCCTGTGGCTGCCGCGCCTGCCCATCGACAGGATCCAGCGGTTCCTTGGCAGCGCCGGGCTGGGTAAAACCAACCATGAGCCGAGCATTGTCGTCATCAAGGACAACAATGCGCTGGTGATCCATGCGCTGGACGAGGCCGCCGAGCGCCTCGGCCTGTATATCGGCCAACCGCTGGCCAATGCGCGGGCGATGTGCCCGGATTTGCGTGTGTTCGACGCCGATACCGTGGCCGATGCGAAGACGCTCAGCGATATCGCCGATTGGTGTGACCGCTTCACGCCGCTGGTGGCGCTCGATCCACCGCACGGGCTGTTCCTGGACATCACCGGTTGCGCGCATCTGTTCGGCGGCGAGGCCGCGCTGCTCAAGACGCTGGTCCGTGCGCTCGGCCGGCAAGGCTTTGCCGTCAGCGCGGCGATCGCGGGCACCTCGATCTGCGCCCGCACGCTGACGCGGCAGGTATCCGGCACCATCGTGGCCGATGGCGGCGAGGCGGAGGCGATCAGGTCGTTTCCAGTCTCCGCGCTCGGTGCGGGTGAAGCCATCACCACCGGCCTGCGCCGCGCCGGGCTGAAGACCATCGGCGATGTCGCTTCCCGCAGCTCCCATGAGATCACGGCGCGGTTCGGTGCGCGGTTCTCCACGCTGCTCGCCCATGCGCTGGGGCAGGGCGATGCGCCGATCAGCCCGCGCAAACCGCCGCCCGACTACATCGTGGAAAAACGCTTTGCCGAGCCGATCGCGACCGACACCATGATCGCGATGACGCTGTCGCGGCTCGCCGACACGTTGATCGCGTCCATGGAGAAGCAGGGCAAAGGCGCGCGGCGGCTTGAAGCCGCGTTCTTCCGCACCGACGGCGTGGTGCGCACGATCACGGTCGAGACCGGACGTCCCGTGACCAGAAGCGCCGTGGTCGACCGCTTGTTCCGCGAGCGGCTCGATGCACTCGCTGATCCCCTCGATCCCGGCTTCGGCTTCGACATGGTGCGGTTGTCGGCGAGCCGCACCGAAATCGTGGTGCAGGAGCAGCGCGATCTCGATGCCCATGTCCACGACAATGACGAGCTCGCGGCGCTGATCGACCGCATCGCCGCGCGGATCGGCGGCAGGCGTGTCGTCGTGCACCTGCCGCAGGATACCCACATCCCCGAAAGCGCGGTGCGGGCCGCATCGGCGCAGCATCATCTCGCTGCTGCCATGCAGGCCGAATGGCCGACGCGCGTCGCGAGCGAGCCGCCGCTGCGTCCCTTGCGGCTGTTCGACAAGCCGGAGCCGATCAAGGTGCCGTTCGCGACCGTGCCCGATGGCCCGCCGCATCAATTCACCTGGCGGCGCGCGCTGCATGCGGTGGTGCGGGTAGAGGGGCCCGAGCGCATCGCGATGGAATGGTGGCGGCAGGACGGCAAGCAGCTGACGCGGGATTATTTCCGCATCGAGGATGCCGAAGGCCTGCGCTTCTGGATCTTTCGCGACGGTCTCTATGAAGGCGAGGTGTTCGACGGTGACGGCAAGCCTGCGTCTCCCGGCTGGTATGTGCACGGTCTCTTCGCATGAATACGCTTAGCTATGCCGAGATCGGCATCACCACCAATTTCTCCTTCCTGCGCGGCGGCTCGGATCCGCGCGCCTATGTGCATCAGGCGAGCGCTTTAGGAATTCCGGTGATCGGCATTGCCGATCACAACACGCTCGCCGGCGTGGTGCGCGCCTGGAACGAGCTCGACAATGACGAGGTGCTGCACAAGCCGAAACTGTTGATCGGCGCCCGCATCGTCTTCATCGACGGCACGCCCGACATCCTGGTCTATCCACGCGATCGCGCCGCCTATGGCCGGCTGTGCCAGCTCCTCACGAGGGGCAAGCGCGGCGACGACATCACGCGGATCGAAAAGGGCGAGTGTCATCTCAGGCTTGACGATCTCCTGGAATTCTCGGAAGGCCAGCTCCTGGTGTTGACGCTGCCGCATCGTTTCGAGCTGGCGCGGGCGCTGGATGTCCTCGCAAAGCTGAAGGCGAGCCGTGCCGAGGGCGTGTGGCTGGCGGCGAGCCTGCTCTATCGCGGCGACGACAAGCGTCGCCTCTTGCGGCTCGATGATCTCGCCGCAAAGGCCAAGGTGCCGCTGCTCGCAACCAATGAGGTGCTGTATCACGATCCCCGCCGCCGTCCGCTCCAGGACGTGCTGACCTGCATCCGGGAAAAGACCACGATCGAGGCGATTGGGCGGAAATTAGAGGCCAATGCCGAGCGCTTCCTGAAGACGCCGCGCGAAATGGCGCGGCTGTTCCGCGATTTTCCCGAGGCGATTGCGCAGACCATGCGCTTTGCGGACGCAATCGAGTTCTCGCTCGATCAGCTGAAGTATCAATATCCCGACGAGCCGGTACCGCCGGGCAAGACCGCGCAGGGGCATCTGGAGGACCTGACCTGGGCGGGCGTCGACAAATATTTCGGCGGCAAGATCGACGACAAGCTGCGCGCGACCCTGAAGAAGGAGCTCGCGCTGATCGCCGAGCTGAAATACGCGCATTACTTTCTCACCGTGCACGATATCGTCCACTACGCGCGCAGCCAGAACATTTTGTGCCAGGGCCGCGGCTCGGCGGCGAACTCGGCCGTGTGCTACGTGCTCGGCATCACCTCGGTCGATCCGACCAAGGTGGACCTCTTGTTCGAGCGCTTCATCTCCAAGGAGCGGCTGGAGCCGCCCGATATCGACGTCGATTTCGAGCATTCGCGCCGTGAGGAGGTGATGCAATATGTCTATCGCCGCTACGGCCGCCACCGCGCCGCGATCATCGCCACCGTCATCCACTACCGCCCGCGCAGCGCCATCCGCGACGTCGGCAAGGCGCTCGGCCTGACCGAGGACGTCACTGCCGCGCTCGCCGACACCGTTTGGGGCAGCTGGGGCAAGGGCCTCAACGACATGCAGGTCCGGCAGGCCGGGCTCGATCCGAACAATCCCATGATCAACCTCGCGGTCGAGCTTGCGACCGAGTTGATCGAATTCCCGCGCCATCTGTCCCAGCATGTCGGCGGCTATGTGCTGACCCAGGACCGGCTCGACACCTATGTGCCGATCGGCAATGCCGCGATGGACGACCGCACCTTCATCGAATGGGACAAAGATGACGTCGATGCACTGAGCATGATGAAGGTCGACGTGCTGGCGCTGGGCATGCTGACCTGCATCAGGAAATGTTTCGATCTGATCGACCAGCACAAGGGCGAGCGTTTTATGCTGGCGAGCGTCCCGCAGGACGACCCCAGGGTTTACGACATGCTGTGCCGCGGGGAATCGCTCGGCGTGTTCCAGGTCGAGAGCCGCGCCCAGATGAACATGCTGCCGCGGCTGAAGCCGCGCACCTTCTACGATCTCGTCATCGAGGTCGCGATCGTGCGCCCCGGGCCGATCCAGGGCGACATGGTGCATCCTTATTTGCGGCGGCGGAACGGGCTGGAAAAGGTGAGCTATCCGTCTCCGTCGCCGGAGCATGGCGACAAGGACGAACTCTACAAGGTGCTGCACAAGACGCTCGGTGTCCCGCTGTTCCAGGAGCAGGCGATGCGCATTGCGATCCAGGCCGCGCATTTCACCTCCGAGGAAGCCAACGGCCTGCGCCGCTCGATGGCGACCTTCCGCAATGTCGGCACCATCGGCCAATATGAGGAGAAGCTGATCGGCAACATGGTGGCGCGCGGCTACGATCCCAACTTCGCCAAAAGCTGCTTTGACCAGATCAAGGGATTTGGATCCTACGGCTTTCCGGAGAGCCATGCCGCGAGCTTTGCACAGCTGGTCTACATTTCGTCGTGGCTGAAGCACTATCATCCCGACGCCTTCTGCTGCGGTCTGTTGAATTCGCAGCCGATGGGCTTTTATGCGCCGGCGCAGATCGTCAGCGACGCCCGCAAGAACGGCGTCGAGGTGCGCGACATCGACGTGTCCTACAGCTTTGCACAGAACACGCTGGAGGAGGGGAGCGGTCAGTATTGCGCCGTGCGCCTCGGCTTTCGCCAGATCGATGGATTCCACTGGCTGGACGAGGATGAGGAGCGCCTGAAGCGCTCTCAGTCGTCATTCCGGGGCGCGCGTAGCGCGAACCCGGAATCCATCGCGCCGCATACGCCTGGCGGAGGAATGGATTCCGGGCTCGACGCTGACGCGTCGCCCCGGAATGACGGTGTCGAGAAAGCCCAGGACTGGGCCGACCGCATCATTGCCGCGCGCAACCGCCGTCCCTTCACCTCGCTGGAGGATTTCGCCCGCGACACCGGTCTGCCCAAGCGCGCGCTGATCCTCTTGGCGGATGCCGATGCGTTCCGCTCGCTCGGGCTCGACCGCCGCGAAGCGCTGTGGCAGGTGCGGCGGCTGCCCGACGACGTGCCGCTACCGCTGTTCGAGGCGGCGACCGCGCGCGAGCAGCCGGACGAAGGCGCAAAACCGCTGCCGGCGATGCCGCGCGCCGAGCAGGTGGTCGCGGACTACCAGACCATCCGCCTGTCGCTGAAGGGCCATCCGATGGAATTCCTGCGCGAGATGTTTACGCGCGAGCGCATCGTGGCCTGCAAGGAGATCAGCCATGAGAACGAGCGGCGCCGCGTCCGTTGCGCCGGTGTGGTCCTGGTGCGGCAGCGGCCGGGCAGCGCCAGCGGCGTCGTGTTCATGACGCTGGAGGACGAAACCGGCATCGCCAATGTCGTGGTCTGGCCCAAGATCATGGAGCAGTACCGGAAAGAAGTGATGGGCGCGCGCCTCATCCTGGTCGAAGGCTACATCCAGAGCAGCCCGGAGAAGGTGACGCATCTCATCGCCCAGCGCATGATCGATCGCTCGCACGATCTGGTCGGATTGGCCAACGATGCGCTCGGCCGCAAGCATCCGCTGCCCGCAGGCGCCACCGTGGTCGAACCGCTGAACGAAGACCCTCGCGCGCTTACGGACATGCCCGCGCAAAAAATCCGTCACCCCCGCAACGTCCGTATCCTGCCGCCGTCGCGGGATTTTCATTGAGCGAGCGCGGGCTACTGCCGACGTTTGTTGCGATGATTGCGCCTCATTCTCAGTCGTCATGCCCGGGCTTGACCCGGGCATCCACGTCTTTCGGAGTGCGCAGCAGTGCGTGGATGGCCGGGTCAAGCCTGGCCATGACGGAGGAGAGAGCTCGGCAAGCTGCCCTCAAAAATTCACCCGGTTCGAGATGGCGCCATCCACGACCAGATTCGATCCCGTGGTGAACCCCGACACCGGGCTCGCCAGAAACACCGCCGCGCTCGCGATCTCCTGCGGCGTCGCCATGCGGCCGGTCGGGTTGCGCTTCATCGCGTCCTGGTACCGCTCCGGCATGTTCTTCTCGATCATCTCCCAGACGCCGCCCTTGAAATAGACGGTGCCGGGCGAGACCACGTTGATCCGGATCTTCTTCTTCGCGTATTGCCGCGCCAGTCCCTTGGCCATGTGGATCAGTGCGGCCTTGATCGGGCCGTAGGAGCTGGCCGTGTCCGCCTGCGCCGCGGAGATCGACGAGATGATCACGAAAGCCGCATCGCCGCTGCCGGCGCCGCTTGTCTCGAGGAATGGCCGGGCGGCGTCGAAGGCATGCACGGCGCCGAGCAGGTCGAGGCGGAAATTCTGCTCCCAGGACGCCGGATCGTGCCCTTGCGCCATTGCGCCGGCATTGGAGAATAGCAGGTCGATGCCGCCGAGCTCTTTTGCTGCAGCCTCGATCCAGCTTTTGAGCGCCGCGCCGTCGGTGACGTCGACCGCGCCGCCGGTGGCGCGGATGCCGCTCGCCTTCAACTCCCCGACCGTGGCCGCAACCTGATCGGCGTTGCGCGCGCACACCGCGACATTGGCACCTTCGCCGGCCAGCGTCGCCGCAATCGCCCGCCCGATGCCGCGCGTGCCGCCGAGCACGACGGCGTTCTTGCCTTTGAGACCGAGATCCATTGTTGCTCCTTTTTGTTGGTGCTGCGAGTGTAGCTGTTTCGCGAGGCGCCCAGAAGCCTCCACGTCGTCGTTGCGAGCCACCGGGTCCGCGCAAAGCGCGGCCCGATGACAGGCTCCGCGAAGCAATCCAGAAATGCATCCGCGGAAGGATCCTGGATTGCTTCGTCGCAAGGGCTCCTCGCAATGACGCGGAGAGACTTCACTCCGGCGCCGCTCCCACCGGCGGGCCGCCGGGCGGGCGGTGCAGAAAGGTCAACGAGGCATAGGCGCCGGCCCAGGAGCCGATTGCGGCAAAGGCAACGTAGAAGACGTTCTCGGTGTAGCTGATCACGGCGTAAGAGGAGAGCAGGTACCAGACCGCGCTCCAGTTCGCCGCCGGGATGCGCTTGCGCGCGATCACGGCCGAGGTGAACATGACATAGACGGCGTCGGTGGCCGCCGTCGCGATGAACACGGCACCTGCGATGAGGGGATCGATGGCGGCCATTGCAATCCTTTCTGCGATCATGACACGGTCGCGAAAAGTACAGCAAATGAGCGGGGAGAGAAGCAGCGATGCAGAGCACCGCCGACATTCTGGCTCGAATCTCGGTCGGCTCGAGGGCGGATTGAATACCCCGATGTCCCGGGACAGGCCGTACATGCTGCGTTCATAGAGCACATGCAATCTGGCTTCGGCACGTTGAAGGCGGTGCAGCATTCCGCTCGGCTGTCGAAGACGCCGGCGCATTGGAGCCGTCCGGCGATGCCGCTCGGCAGTCATTCGGCACAATGGCCAGGCCGAAGCTGACATGAAGCTGACAAGTCCCAGAATTTTAACGCAAACGGAAAGGGCCGACGCGTTTTTTAGGTTGTTTGAACTCCCAATTCGGCACTATTAGCGCGACCGATGAGGCAATCATTTGCCGAGATCGTCGCAGACACGACCGGGCCCCATGGCAGTTGAGAATACCAAGCGATTGCACGTGATTGCAAAACAACGGGTGATCGCATTCGTAGTCTTACTAGCTGTCGCCGGCGCCGGTGTCGGAGCGTACGGCTTGTTCTCTTCGGGCCCGAAGGCAAAGAAGCACTCCGACATCTCCAGCCAGTCGCGCAGAAACGCGCAGACCTTCACGCCGACACCGTCCGAATGGGCGACGTTGACGATCGAGCCGGTCGCCGCCAGGAGCTTCCGGGCCGAGTATGTCACCGAGGGTAAGGTCGCGGTCGACGAGGATCGTTCGACGCCGGTGTTCTCGCCCTATGCAGGCCGTGTCACCAAGCTGCTCGCCAAGCCCGGCGAGACGCTGAAGCAAGGTCAACCGCTGTTTACGATCGAGGCCGCCGACACCGTGCAGGCCCAGAACGATTTCATCGCGGCGATGACCTCGCAGAACAAGGCGAAGTCGGCGCTCGAGCTTTCCGACATCCAGTTCAAGCGCGCCAAGGACCTCTACGAGGGCCATGCCATTCCGCTCAAGGATTACCAGCAGGCGGAAGCGGCCCAGGTGCAGGCGCAAAACGACATGCGCTCCTCGGTGGCGGCGCTGGAAGCCGCGCGCAACAAGCTGCGCATCCTCGGCTTCACCGACGAAGCCACCAAGACGTTCCAGGAAAAGGGCGTCATCGATCGGGAGATCACGATCTACTCGCCGATCTCCGGCACGGTCGTGCAACGCAAGATCGGCCCGGGCCAATACGTCAATTCCGGCGCCAGCGATCCGGTCTTCGTGGTCGGCGACCTCTCCACGGTCTGGCTCACCGCCTTCGTGCGCGAGAGCGATGCGGCCGCGGTGTGCATCGGGCAGGACATCACCGTCAATGTGATGGCGCTGCCGGGCCGTCCGTTCAGCGCCAAGATCAACTACGTTGCTGCCGCGATCGACCCCGCCACCCGCCGCCTGCAGGTCCGCGCCACGATCGACAACAAGGACGGGCTGCTCAAGCCGGAAATGTTCGCGAACGTCACGATCTATTCGGCCGGCGACCGCGCCGCGCCGGCGGTGCCGAAGCATGCGCTGATCTACGAGGCCGACAAGGTCCGCCTCTGGGTCGCGCGCGAGGACAAGTCGGTCGAGCTGCGCCAGATCAAGATCGGTCTCATCAACGGCAACCTCGTCGAGGTCACCAGCAATCTGAAACCCGGCGAGCAGATCGTCACCAAAGGCAGTTTGTTCATCGACCGCGCGGCGTCCGGCAGCTGATCGACGACCCAAGAAAATTGAAGACCTGAATGGATCGTCTCGTTGCCCTTGCCGTCAACCGGCGTTTCCTGATGGTCGGCATGTTCGTCGCCGTGCTGATCGGCGGCTTGATCGCGTTCAACCGGCTCAACATCGAAGCCTATCCCGATCCGACTCCGCCGATGGTCGACATCGTGACGCAGAGCCCGGGCCTGTCGGCGGAAGAGATCGAGCGCTACATCACGATCTCGATCGAGACCCAGGTTGCCGGTCTGAAGAACGTCACGACCATCCGTACCATCTCGCTCTACGGCCTCTCCGACGTCAAGATCCAGTTCTCCTTCGCCTACACCTATGACGAGGCGTTGCAGCAGGTCTTGAACCGCCTGGCTCAGCTTGCGCCGCTGCCCGGCAACGTGCAGCCGCAGATCTCGCCGCTCAGCCCGATCGGCGAGATATTCCGCTACCGTCTCGTCGGGCCGCCGAACTACAGCGTGCTCGACCTCAAGACCATTCAGGACTGGATCCTGCAGCGCCGCTTCCGCGCGGTGCCCGGCGTGATCGACGTCACCGGCTGGGGCGGTAGGAGCAAGACCTACGAGATCCAGGTCGATTTCAACAAGCTGGTCGCCAACGGCCTGACGCTGCCGCAACTGCTCCAGGCGGTCGGCAATTCCAACGTCAATGTCGGCGGCAACACTGTCGATATCGGCCAGCAATCCGCCGTGGTGCGCGGCGTCGGCCTGATCCGCTCGATCGACGACCTCGCCAACACCATGGTGGCGCAGGCGGGCGGCAATCCGGTGCTGGTCAAGGACGTCGCCACCGTTACCGTCGGCCAGAAGCCGCGCCTCGGCATCGCCGGCCTCGACGATTCCGACGACATCGTGCAGGGCATCGTCCTGATGCGGCGCGGCGAGCAGAGCTCGCCGACCATCAAGCGCGTCCATGAGCTCGTTCAAGCCATCAACAATTCCAGCATCCTGCCGCCTGGCGTGCGCATCGAGCGCATCTACGACCGCGGCGACCTGATCGAGCTCACCACTCACACCGTGCTGCACAACATGGTGGTGGGCATTCTCCTGATCGTGCTATTGCAGTGGATCTTCCTTGGCGACCTCCGCAGCGCGCTGATCGTCGGCGCCACCATTCCGTTCGCGCTGTTCTTCGCCGTCATCATCCTGGTGCTGCGCGGGGAATCGGCCAACCTCCTGTCGGTCGGTGCGATCGATTTCGGTCTCATCGTCGATGCCACCGTGATCATGGTGGAGGCGATCTTCCGCCGCCTGACGCAAACGACACCGATGTCGGAATCCGAGCATATGTCGCCCGAGACGCTGTTTGGTATGAAGAGCCATGCCATCCTCAGCGCGGCGGCCGACGTCTCGCGATCGATCTTCTTTGCCGCGGCGATCATCATCGCGGCGTTCCTGCCGCTGTTCACGCTCTCTGGCGTCGAGGGCAACATCTTCGGACCGATGGCGCGGACCTATGCCTACGCACTGGCCGGCGGCCTGCTTGCCACCTTCACCGTGACTCCCGCGCTGTCCGCGATCATCCTGCCGGCGCATGTCGAGGAGACCGAGACGAAGGTGATGCTGATCCTGCACCGGCTCTACATGCCCGTGCTGAACTGGGCGGTCGCCAACCGCAACATCGTCCTCGGCGCCGCGGTCGGTCTGGTGTTGATGACGGTCGCGCTCGCCCGGCTGCTCGGCCTCGAATTCCTGCCGAAGCTGGAGGAGGGCAACCTCTGGATCCGCGCCACGCTGCCGCCGACCATCTCGCTGCAGGAAGGCAACAGCTACGTCAACGAGATGCGCAAGGTGATCCGCGCCCGGCCCGAGGTCGAATCCGTCGTGTCGCAACACGGCCGTCCCGACGACGGTACCGACGCCGCCGGCTTCTTCAACGCCGAGTTCTTCGCGCCGCTGAAGCCCGTGAGCCAGTGGCCCGGTACCCGCGACAAGGAAGAGCTGACCGCGCAGCTGCTCAAGCAGCTCGACGATCGCTTCCCCGGCGTCGAGTTCAACTTCTCGCAATATCTCCAGGACAACGTCTCCGAAGCCGTCTCCGGCGTGAAGGGCGAGAACTCGATCAAGCTGTTCGGCAGCGACCTTCAGGCGCTCACCGACACCGCCAACAAGATCAAGCAGGTGCTGTCGACCGTGCAGGGCGTCACCGACCTTGCGGTGTTCACCTCGCTGGGCCAACCGACCGTCCAGATCGACATCGACCGTGCCAAGGCTGCGCGCTACGGCCTAGCCCCTGGCGACATCAACGCGACCATCAAGGTCGCGATCGGCGGCGACAGCGCCGGAGATCTTTACGAGCCCGGCAGCGACCGCCACTTCCCGATTATCGTGCGCCTCGCGCCGGAATACCGCCGCAGCGCCGAGGCGATCCAGAATTTGCGGATCGGCGCGCCCGGGCCGAACGGCACCGTCACGCAGATCCCCTTAAGCGAGGTCGCGACCATCAGCCTCGTCTCCGGTGCGGCCTACATCTATCGCGAGCAGCAGGAGCGTTATCTGCCGATCAAGTTCTCGGTGCGCGAACGCGATCTCGGCAGCGCGATCCGCGAGGCGCAGGACAAAATCGCCGCGCAGGTGCAGCTGCCGCCGGGCTCGCACATGGAATGGGTCGGCGAGTTCGGCAACCTCCAGGACGCGATCCGGCGGCTCTCGATCGTGGTGCCGATCTCGCTGGCGCTGATCGGCGTGCTGCTCTGGTTTAATTTCGGCTCGATGACCGACACACTGCTCGCGATGAGCGTGATCCCAATGGCGATCTTCGGCGGCGTGCTCGGCCTCCTGATCTCGGGCACCGCGTTCAGCGTCTCCGCGGCGATCGGCTTCATCGCGCTGTTCGGCATCGCGGTGATGGACGGCATCATCATCCTGTCGCAGTTCAACCAGCTGATCGAAGAGGGCATGGACCGCAGGAGCGCGGTGGTACGCACCGGCGAGCTGCAGCTCCGGCCGGTGCTGATGACCTGTGTCGTCGCAGGCGTCGGCCTCCTGCCGGCAGCGCTGTCCGAAGGCATCGGCTCGCAGGTGCAGAAGCCGCTCGCGGTTGTCGTCGTCACCGGCATGATGCTGGCGCCGGTCGTGATTCTGGTGACCTTGCCGGTGCTGATCTCCTTCTTCTCCCGCCGCGCGCGCTGACCCTCAGAACCCGTAGAGCCGCGCCGGATTGTCGACCAGGATCTTCTTGCGCACCTCGGCATCCGGCGCCCACACCGGAAGCTGGTTGAGCAGGCGGCCGTCGTCGATCTGATAGAGCGGCGCGATGTCGGTGGGCTTGCGGCCCTCGACGCGGCTCGAATCCGGATGCGGCCAGTCGGTGCCCCAGACGATGCGGTCAACATTGGCCGCGATCAGCGCGCGGGCATAGGGCACCATGTCCTGATAGTCGGGCGCCAGCTTCGACGAGCGATAGGCGCCCGAGATCTTCACATAGGCCTTGCCGGACTTCACCAGCGCGACGAGGTCGGAGAAGCCCGGCTGCTCCAGCCCGAGCGAAGCGTGAAGGCCGCCGAAATGGTCGAACACGACCGGCACCGGCGCCGTCTCGACGAGGTCCTTGATCGCGGAGATCATGGCCAGCGTGGTGTAGAGCTGTACGTGCCAGCCGCGCGCCTTCATGCGCTCGACGGCGGCGGTGAAGCGCGGCCGGCCGACATTGGGGTCGTTGACGCCGCCGGTCGCCAGATTGAGGCGGATGCCGCGGAAGCCGTCCTGGTGCATCGTATCGAGCGCGCTCTCCGGCGTCTTGTCGTCGATCACGGCGACGCCGCGCGCGGTCGCGCCGCGCGCCTTCATGCCGAACAGCGTGGAGGAATTGTCGGTGCCGTAGACGCTCGGCGTCACGATCACCACGCGCTCGATATGCAGCGCCTTGTGCAGCGCCGCCATTTCTTCCGGCGAAGCCGGCTCCGGCGTATAGACGCGGCCAGTGAAGAACGGAAATTTTTCGACATCGCCGTGAATGTGGGTGTGGCAGTCACAGGCATGCGCCGGCACATCGAAATTGATCGGCGTCGCAGGCTGCGCCGCGCGGGCATGGGCTTTGCTGGTCATGGCTACTCCGGCCGCAAGGGAGGCAAGCAGGACGCTGCGTCGGCTGAGCACGATTTCTCTCCGGGTCTGTTTTTTTATCGGCGAGTGGGAGGAGAATATCACATCAGCCGGGTAACCGCTCCGCTTCGCTGCATAGCTGCTCGACAAGCTCCGCAAGCGGACGTGCGCCGTCCACGCGTACGACCGGGCAGGGCAGGCCGGCGAGCCAGGCTTCGTGCTTGGCGAGACTGCGGCCTTCGCGATCGCCGGCTTCGTAATGGGAGGCCCATTCGACGAAGTCTTCGGTCTCGCCATGGCGCCAGCCGCCCGGCGCGACGGCATCAGCGCCGAAATGGGCGGCTTCGCGGGCGCGCAATCGCTTCATACGAATCTCGCGCGGCGCGGTCACGAAGACGACCAGGTCGAAGTACGAAACGAGCTCTTCGCCCCAGCCGGTGACGGACCCGCTCAGCACCCAGTCGAGACGCGGCAAGAACATCTCGTGCATCAGGCGCAGGCGGTCGGCGGCCGGGCGGGTCGTCCGATAGGGCGGCACGGTGGGCAGCCAGAAATAGTCGTCGCTGTCGTGATGCGGCAGCGCAAGCTGCCCCGCGAGCGCACGACCGATCGTGGTCACGCCGCAGCCCGAGGCTCCCATCAGATGGATGCGGCGGCTTTTCATCGGCATCCACCAGAGAGATTTGAGGCTACTGCCCCGACGGCGTGCGCAGGCCGTGCCAAGCGTCGCGGACCTGGTGGTAGTGCACCTCGGGCAGATAATCCGGCGTGTTCAGGTTCAGCGTCTTGACGTCGAGATGGCCGATGGCGCTGAGCAGCGTGTAGGAGGCGATCACGCGGTCGCGTTGCGCGCCGATCAGGCGGGCCTTGGCCTGGATCAGGTCGGCCTGCGAGTTCAAGACGTCCACCGTCGTGCGCTGGCCGCCGGCGGCCTCGCGCTGCACGCCCTGCAGCGCGACGGTGGCCGCCTTCACCTCGGACTCCGAGGCCGAGACCGTGATCTTGGCGCCTTCGTTGGCAACCCAGGCGCTGACCGCCGCCGTACGCGCTTGATTGCGCACCTGGTCGAGCACGAGGCGGCTCTGCGCCGTGATCTCCTTGGCCTGCCGGGTCTGCGCCGCGGCCTGGCCGCCGTCGTAGATCGGCGCGGTGACGTTGGCGACGATCGAAGCCTGGTCCTCGGCGAAGGTGCCGAGCGTCGGGTCGTTGTTGCGGCTTTTGCTGGCGCTGCCCTGGATGGTCGCGCTCGGCAGCAGCGTGCCTTCGGCGATGCGGATGTTGGTGGAGGCGACATCGACGTCGAAGCTGGCGGCCATCACCGCCGGATGCTGGCGGATCGCCATCGTCATGGCGTCCTCGCGGCTCTTCGGCAGATAGCGGTCGACGGCCTCGGCAGGCCTGAGCTGCGAGGGCGCATTGCCGATCACTTGCGCATAAGTGGCCTGGCTGACCGCAAGCGCGACCTCGGCCGCGTTGAGATCGGCAAGGCCACGATTGAGGCGGGCCTCGGCCTGCGCGGTGTCGGTCGGCGTGACGTCGCCGGCGTTGAGCCGACGCTGGGTGACGGAGAGCGTCTCGCGCAGGAAGGCGACATTGGAGCGCTGCGCCTCGACCAGCGACTGGTTGGCGAGAACATTGGTGTAGGCGGTGACCGCATCGAGCAGCACGCCCTGGCCGACGTTGCGGAGCGCTTCGCGGCCCGACTGCACCTGGAGCTCGGCGGCCCGCACGCCGTTGGCGGTGCGGAAGCCGTTGAACAGGCTCTGCGTCACGGTGACGCCGATGATCCAGGGCTTCAGATTGCCGGTCTGGATGGTGTTGTCCGGCAACAGATTGCGCACCGATTGCAGGCCGGCGCTGAGGCTCGCCACGATCTGCGGCCGGTAGCCGGCCAGCGCCTGCGGCACGTTCTCATCGGTGGCGCGCTGGCGCGCACGCTCGGCATTGAGTTGCGGATTGGTCTGATAGGCTTTTGCCAATGCGTCCGGCAGGGCTTCGGCCCATGCCGCGGAGGGAAGGGCGCACGAGAACGCCAGCGTGGTCCATGTCGCAAGCGCATGACCCGCGCTCGATCGACGTCGCGTCACCCCGCGACCAGCTCTGGCGGTACGCCCAATCATGTAATCTCGCTTAACCCCGGCTGTCCGCCCCCGCCGACGATGGCCTCTTAGCTGTTTAGCCAGCCGAGGTCCCGCAGGCAAACTGCCGCGGGCAAAACTCCCATGTATTCCGTGCTTGTTGCAGGCGCGTCACAGGCTGTGCGCGGGAAAGCGCCAGAGCCTTACACCGGCCTGACCGGCTCGTGCGCTACCGGTTCTTGTTCACAGGCTTGCGCTTCTCGATGAACGCCGCCATGCCCTCCGAGCGGTCCTCGAGCGCGAAGGTCGAATGGAACAGGTTGCGTTCGACGCTCATGCCTTCGGAGAGCGTGGTCTCGAAGGCGCGGTTCACCGCTTCCTTGGCCATCGCGGCCGCAGGGCGCGACATCGCGGCGATCTTCTCGGCGGCCGCCATGACCTCGTCCATCAGCTTGTCGGCGGGTACGATACGGCTGACCAGGCCGGAGCGCTCGGCTTCGGCGGCGTCCATCATCCGGCCGGTGAGGCAGAGGTCCATGGCCTTGGACTTGCCGATCGCGCGCGTCAGCCGCTGGGTGCCGCCGATGCCGGGAATGGTGCCGAGCGTGATCTCGGGCTGGCCGAACTTCGCGGTGTCGGCGGCGATGATGAAATCGCACATCATGGCGAGCTCGCAGCCGCCGCCGAGCGCGTAGCCGGCCACCGCGGCGATGGTTGGCTTGCGACAGCGCGCGATGCGGTCGCCCCCGATCGCGGCGAAATCCTCGGAGAACATGTCGATGAAGCCCTTGGGCTGCATCTCCTTGATGTCGGCGCCGGCGGCAAAGGCCTTCTCGTTGCCGGTCACGACGATGCAGCCGATGGCGTCATCGGCCTCGAGATCGTCGACCGCAGCTGCGATCTCGCGGAAGACGCCGAACGAGAGCGCGTTGAGCATCTTCGGCCGGTTCAGCTTGACGATGCCGACCGCGCCGACGCTCTCGACGATGATGTGTTCGAACGTGCTCATGCTCCACCCACGCTTTCGATTGAGCGGGCAATGTGCCCGCTGGCGCGGATGCCTTCAAGGGGGACCGACGCGGGACGCGCGCGGGGGCGCGTCCCGGCGGAACCGGCCATCAGGCCATTAACATGCGCGCGGCGGAGGCCAGGGTCAGCAATGTGCCGACGCCGATGAAGATCTTGCCGATCAGGGAGCTCTGGTCCCAGGCCGAGCTCTGCTGGCTGCTGGCCATCACCGGCGCCGGCCGCGGCTGCGCCTCGGTTGCGGCGATCACCGCCTTCTGGGGCGGCGGGGTCTCCTGCAAGGCCCGATCGATGTCGTTGAGTTGATCGGGCGCGACGACCTGGCTTTCGGGGCTCTCGGCGCTGGTATTATCGGCGGCTGCCTGGACGTTGTCGTTGGCGCGGTTCGTCATCGCGGAGGCTGCCGCGGCAGTCGGCGTGTCGGCGGCGAGCTGCGCATTGGCGTTGGCGACCTCCGGAGCCAGCTGGCTCGAGGCCGGGACCTGACTGTCGGCCTTGTCGTTCTTGGCTTCGTCTGGCTTGGCCGCCGTGTCCTTCTTGTCGGCCTTGTCCTCGGATTTCTGCCCCGTCTTCCTGCTGTCGGTGCGGCGAGAGTCTTGGCGCCGGTGCTTGGCCGTATCGGCCCCTTTGTCGGCGCTCTCCGATTTGTTGCCTGCGGCCGAGTTCGGCGCCGCCTGTGCGAGGCCCCCGGATAGCAAGACAAGCCCGGCCAAAACGATCAGGGCCGCGCGCGCGCTGGTTTTCATCATGTCGACGATCTCCCCAATTCCGCCCGTCCCGGCAGCGAACAGAGACCCCGGGGCGTGACGACAGCGGGGCAGAAAATGGGAATCTTCGGGCTACACCGGGCAAAAACGCGGCAGACCCCTCCCGCAGCCGCCCGCCCGATGCAGGACGCACCGATCGGTGTTAAGAGCCGTCGCAGATGTTTGCGGCCGCATCGGTCGCGCGGCCCGGATCTTGATCACGAATTCGTGATATGTTTGGCGCCCGCGTAACAAATTGAAAGAGCGGCCGAATTGCATGGTGAGGGGCGCGCGTGCGCGGACGTGAGGACGAATGGACCGGCCTGATGCGGTCGGCCATGGCTGGCGATGATGCGGCGTATCATCGTCTGTTGAAGGCAGTCACGCCGGTGCTGCGGGCCGCCGCGAGGCGTGGCTTGGCGCGGGCGGGTCAGCCGCCCGACCAGGCCGAGGATATCGTGCAGGAGATTCTGTTGGCGGTACATCTGAAGCGGCATACCTGGGACAGCGAAGCCCCCTTCGCGCCCTGGCTGTTTGCGATCGGCCGCAACAAGCTGATCGATGCGCTCCGGCGGCGCGGCAGGCGCGTGTTCGTCAACATCGACCATTTCGCCGAGACGCTGCCGGGCGAGGCGCCGCAGGACACCGCTTCAGCCGGCGAGGTCGCCGCCCAGCTCGGAACCCTGCCGCAGCGTCAGCGTGACGTGCTGCAATCGATCGCGGTCGAGGCCGCCTCGATCAAGGATACGGCGGCAAGGTTGTCGATGAGCGAGGGTGCGGTCCGGGTCGCGCTGCATCGCGGACTTGCGGCGCTGACCGCCAAATTGCGGGACCATTGATCATGGACACCGATCAACTCATTCGCTCGCTCGCCGCCGACAATCCGCACCGCGCGCCCCGCGTCGGCGCCGTGCTGAGCATGGCGCTGCTGGTGGCTGCGCCGCTGTCGATCCTGATCTTTGTGACGTTCTTCGGCGTGCGCGCCGACGTCATGAGCGCCATGCGCAACCCGTTCTTCGACATGAAGTTCGCGGTGACGTTGTCGCTCGCGATCCCCGCCATCATCGTCAGCCTTCATTTGTCGCGTCCCGAAGCCCTGCTGCGCGGCTGGGGCTGGCTGCTGCTGCTTCCCGTCGCCCTGCTCGCCGTGGCGATTGGCAGCGAGGCGATGATGGCGCCGGCGATGCCGATGACGATGCGCCTGGTGGGTAAGAACTCCAGGGTCTGCATGGTCGCGATCCCCGCAATGGCGCTGCCGCTGCTTGCGGGGGCGCTGTTCGGCCTGCGCCACGGCGCGCCGTCTCGTCCCGCGCTCGCCGGAGCGCTCGCAGGGCTGGTGTCGGCGGGACTTGCGGCGACCCTCTATGCCTCGCACTGCACCGACGATTCCCCGCTGTTCGTCGCGACCTGGTACACGCTCGCGACCGCGCTGGTGACGGCGATCGGCGCGGCGGTCGGATCGAGGGTGTTGCGGTATTAAAGCATGATCCGGAAAAGTGCGAAGCGGTTTTCCGGAAAGATCATGCGCAACCAACAACCTAAAGCGCGATGACGATTCAAAATCTCATCGCGCTTTAGCGCGCACGGCTTCATGCCGCCGGCGTCGCGTGCAACTGCATGCGGTGGAAGCGCAGCACCTGTTGCGCGGTCGATGAGCGCAGCGCCTCATAGGTGTCGCGCAGCTTCAGCATGTCGGTCTGCGACCCGCCGGAGAGCTTCTCGCGCAAGGCGATGATGGCGCGCACGCTCGACCATTGCATGCCCGCGGCCTTGGCGAGGATCATCACGCCTTCGGTGCGGCTCTCGATCATCATGGTCTCCGCCGTCTCGACCGCGATCCCCGCGAGCGCGGCCAGCGCCGCGTTCGTCTCGTCGAACTTGCCCTGCTCGGCGAAGGTGGCGACCTGGAGCTCGTTGAGGCGGCCGTCCTCGTGCAGCGACTTCACCAGCGCGCGAGCCATCTCCGTCTGTTTCGTCCTGGCGACGGCGCGAACCCGTTGGGCCGCTTCCTCGACGGCCCTCGACACCTCGTCCGCGAGCTTGGGATGCGCAGCCGCGAGCTTCCTGCGCACGCTCGAGGATGCCTTGGCGACCAGCCTCAGATAGTGATGGCGCGGCAGGTCGGGCCGCAGGCCGATGCAGCCGGCGAGGTCGTCGTCGCGCTCGGCGCGGATGACGAGGTCGGCGAGACACTCCTCCGAGAACCGCGCGCCCGGATTGCCGGCCGTCGACTGCACCACGTCCTCATTGCCCCGCGCCACCAGCACGTCGGTCAGCGCTTCCGACAGCGTCCGCCGCAGCGAGATCGCCTTGAGATGCGCCTGGTCCCTGGTGCGCGCAATCTCGACCAATGTTGCCTCATCCAGCCGCTCCGACTTCGACAGCACGGGGCCGGAGACTTCGATCACCTCGTCGAGCGCGAGCGTGCGGATGATCTGCGGCGGCGCAGCCGCGATCGGCGCGAGCCGCTCGGCGAGCAGCGCCTTGGCCGACGTCTCGATCTGCTCGATCAGGCACTGGAACACGTCGTCGAACACGCGGATATGGTCGTCGGAATAGTCGACCGCGTTGCCCACGAAGAGATCGGTGACGCGGCGGAGCGTCTCCACCCGGCGCGCGACGGTGCCGTGCGAGAGGGCAGCCTGCAATTCCTCGAGCAGGCTTTCGGATGGTCGTGCGGAATTGGATCTCATTGCTCTGTCCTGGAGCGGTCGGTCCGGCAGCGGCTTCTGTCGCGCCGGAGCAAAAAGGATCGGTCAGCTCGCTGCAATGCAGTTGCGCCCTTGCGCCTTGGCGGAATAGAGCGCGCTGTCGGCGCGCGCGAGAAACGTGTCGGCAGTATCGACGTCGCGCAGCGTCACGACGCCCGCGGAAATGGTCACCCGCATGCTGGGGGAGAACGCGCCCCAGTTGAGATCGGCGACGATGCCGCGCAAGCGCTCGAGCGTGCGGAGCGCGACGTCACCCGACGTATCCGGCAGCAGCAGCAGGAATTCCTCGCCGCCGTAGCGGCCGAAACTGTCGGCCGGGCGGATGTTGGCGAAAATGGTGATCGCGAAGGTGCGCAACACCTCATCGCCAATGGGATGGCCGTAAGCGTCGTTGATGCGCTTGAACCAGTCGAGATCGATCAGCGCGATCGCGAAGGGCGTGGATGCCCGCCGCGACTTTTCGATCTCGGTGTCGAGAAGCCGCATGATGCAGCGGCGGTTGTAGGAGCCGGTGAGCTCGTCGAGCTCGGCCAGTTCCTCGATGCGCCGATAGGCGGCCTTCAATTCGATGCTGCGCTTGTACAGGATCTTGCGTAACGTGGCGCCGAACAGGCCGAGGAAGGCGCACTGCCCCATCACCAGCACGAAGCAGAGCATCGAGGCGGTCCGCTGCAGCCGGGTCGCGACCGGCAGTCCGATCGGCAGGTCCGATCCCAGGAAAACCACGGTGAGCCCGCAGGTGGCGAGGCCCCAGGTGAGCATGGCCTGGCTCGACGTCATCCGCAGCGTGCCGAACGCGAAGATCAGAAACAATACGGCAAGGAACGCGACCCCGATGGTGGGCACCGCGAGCAGGAACACCAGTTGCAGCGCCATATGCAGCGAGATCTCATAGACGGTGAGGTAATGATCGTCGAAACGGTCGCCGAAACCTGCCTCCGACAGCACCGTGAAAGTCCCGATGATCAGAAGGCCGCCGAG
Organism: Bradyrhizobium sp. NBAIM08; assembly: GCF_020193935.1. NCBI lineage: Bacteria > Pseudomonadati > Pseudomonadota > Alphaproteobacteria > Hyphomicrobiales > Nitrobacteraceae > Bradyrhizobium > Bradyrhizobium sp. NBAIM08. The sequence goes on from NZ_JADYVR010000006.1 coordinate 408,537, forward strand.
CCAGAACAGCGTCGGAACGGCCATGGAGACCGCGCCGTCATAGGCGTAGAGCAGCAGGACCGCGCCGCCCAGCGAGTAGCTCGCGACCTGGCCGATATACATCTGGCGACGCTGCCAGACGCGGCGCGCCCTGACCTCGGGCGCCGTCGTCTCGGGCGCAAGGACGAGATCCGCGACCTCTGCGGCATTCCTCTCTGGAAAGGACGTCGCGGCCGTACCCATGGTCCCGCCAATGGTGGATGTCAGCGTAAAAACCTACGTGGCAAGCCTTTAGGTTTGGTATCCTTTGAAATCGAATCCGAACCGTGCAGCAGGGAACAAGGCGATCATCTAGCGTGAGAATTTTACCGATGATCACGCATCGTGTGCGCTGCGGTCGAGCCGAAGCGAGGCTTGGCGCGACAAAGGTGGTGCGGGGCTGCTATGGAACCGGATGAGGCCGGGCTGCCTATGTCGGGCAGGCATTCCGCAGGGAATATCGCAGTATTATGGTACCGATTCGGATGAGCGACGCTGACCACCACGGGTGGGACAAGAAAAATGCCCGGATGTGGGGTAGCTCACACAAGCCCCCGTATGACTGCGGTAGGTTCAACAATTTTGCCCCCCACATCGAACCGGCCACCGCATCGACCCGACCAACCTTGCGAGACGGCCATTGAGCGCGACACAGGCGGCTTCAGACGAGATCCTGATCGCCAGGATCGCTCAAGGTGACCGGCTCGCCATGCAGGTGCTGTACGGGCGGCACCATGTCAGGGTTTACCGGTTCGGGCTGAGGCTCGTGCGGGACGAGCAGGCGGCGGAAGACCTCATCAGCGAGGTGTTTCTCGACGTCTGGCGTCAAGCGGGCAAATTCGAGGGCCGATCTGCCGTTTCCACCTGGCTGCTGGCAATCACCCGATTCAAGGCCCTGTCTGCGCTCCGGCGCAGGAAGGATTTCGAGCTGGACGAAGACGCCGCCAACGCGATCGAGGATACGTCCGACGATCCGGAAACGGTGGTGCAGAAGAAGGATACCAGTGAGGCGTTGCGGGAGTGTCTGACGGGCCTCTCGCCGGATCATCGGGAAATCGTCGATCTCGTCTACTACCACGAGAAATCCGTGGAAGAGGTGGCCGAAATCGTCGGGATACCGGAGAACACTGTGAAGACGCGCTTGTTCTATGCGCGCAAGAAACTGGCCGAACTGCTGAAGGCAGCCGGCGTCGAGCGAGGCTGGCCATGATGGCTTTGAGCAAGAAGATGCTGGAGCAAGAGCCCAGTGAAATTGAACTGCTGCTGCCCTGGCACGCTGCCGGCACGCTGAACGCGCGCGATGCGCGCCGTGTCGAGGAAGCGCTGGCGCGCGATCCGGACCTGGCGAAGCAATATGCGGCGATCCGCGGCGAGTACGAAGAGACCATTCATCTGAACGAGAGCCTGGGCGCTCCGTCGGCGCGCGCGATGCAGAAGCTGTTCGCCGCGATCGATGCCGAGCCGGCGAGGGCGAGCGGCTCGCTGCCGCTGTCGGCGCGTATCTCGACCTTCTTCGCGAGCTTGTCGCCGCGCACGCTGGCGTGGTCGGCGAGCCTCGGTGCCGTCGCGCTCGTGCTGCAGGCCGGCATCATCGGCGCCGTGCTGATGAAGAACCAGCCGGCGACCTTCCAGACCGCTTCGCTCTCGACCAGCGCACCGATCACGCGCGAGCTTGGTAGCGCCGCCGCGCCGGCGCGCGCGCTGGTGCGCTTCACCCCCGAGGCGCGCGTCGCCGACATCACCGCGCTGCTCGACAGCTACCAGGCTTCGATCATCGGCGATGCCAAGGGCGGCATGTTCCGCCTCCAGTTCGACAAGGCGATGAGCCAGGACGAGCTCGCTTCGCTGCTCGGCAGGATGCAGCGCGAGAAGTTCGTCAACCTCGCCGTCGCGGCGCCCTAGGCGCGCCGCCGAGCCAATGACGGGCAAATCCGAGAGCAGGGTGCGCACTGGGGCCCGCGCTTCATCCGTCGGCGTTGCGCTTCTGGTCGCCTTCTGTTTCGGCGTGGAGCTTGCGCAGGCGCAGGCGATCATGCGCACGCCGACGATCAGCGTTCCCTCGCGCACGCCGACCGTCTCTCCAAACATCACCCCGCGGGTCAGCCCGAACATCGCTGCGCGCGCGGTGAGCGTTGGCCGCGGCCCGCGGACGATGGCGAACATTCCCACGACGGCGCGCATCCGGCCGACGACGCCGGTGCTGCCCCATGCGCGTTACTCGCCGAATCTCTATCCGGCCTGCACCGCAGCCTATCGCGGTGCCGACGGCGAATGTCTGGCGCAGCCGAACGCGGGCGGCGAGGGCACCGGAAAATCCGGCAAGAAGAGCGCCGGCAAAGGGCGTGGGAACAACACGCCGGTGGTGCTCACCTCGCGCAGCTTCGCAGGCGAATTCGTCGCCGAGATCGACGGCGCGCTGTCGACGGCCGAGGCCGACGAGCTGGCGCGTCGCCACGGCCTGACCCGCCTCGCTTCCGAGAATTTCCCGCTGATCGGAGCCACGTTCGGCCTGTTCCGCATCGCCGACGGCCGGCCCTATGAGACCGTGCGGCGCGAATTCGCGGCCGACGGCAGCGTGCGCTCGCTGCAGCCGAACTTCCGCTACGTGCTCCAGGACCAGAAATCGTCGGCCGCCACCGAGGGCGACCCTGCGCAATACGCGCTGACAAAGCTGCGCCTGCCCCAGGCGCATACGTTGGCGCACGGGGCCAACGTCACGATCGCCGTAATCGATTCCGGCATCGACGCCCGGCATCCCGAGCTCGCCAATTCCGTCGCCGACAATTTCGACGCGCTCGGCAGTGCCGAAGGGCCGCACGTCCATGGCACCGGCATCGCCGGGGCGATCGCGGCCCATGCCCGTCTGATGGGAAGCGCCCCCGAGGCCCGTATCATCGCCATCCGCGCCTTCGGCGGTGCCAATGGCGGTGCGGAGAGCTCGTCCTATATCATCCTGCGTTCCCTGAATTACGCCGCCGAGCACGGCGCGCAGATCATCAATATGAGCTTTGCCGGTCCGAAGGACGCGGTGATCGAGCGCGCGATCGCGGCGACGGCCGCGCGTGGTCTCATTCTGATCGCGGCCGCCGGCAATGCCGGGGCGAAATCGCCGCCGCTCTATCCGGCGGCCAACCCCAACGTGATTGCGGTCAGCGCGACGGATCGGCAGGACAGGCTGTTCTCCGCCTCCAACCGCGGCAACTACATCGCCGTCGCGGCCCCCGGCGTCGACATCTTCCTGCCGGCACCCGACGGCAAATACCAGGTGACGTCGGGAACCTCGTTCTCGGCCGCCTATGTCTCAGGCGTCGCGGCGCTGCTGCTCGAGCGCAACCACACACTCAAGCCGGAAGCGCTGCGCATGACGCTGGTCAAGACCGCACGCGACCTCGGCTCGCCCGGGCGTGACGACCTCTTCGGTGACGGCCAGGCCGACGCGTTTGCCGCCGTCATGGCTGTTCCTGCCGACAGCGCGACGCCGGTCGCTGCTGCCCCCGGTACAACAAAACGTGAAGATGCTCCGAAGCGTCGCGACGAGCCGGGCATACGCGCGATCGAGCAGCCTTCGTTGTCGAGCGCGGAGGATAAATCCGCGGTTTCTCAGGCAGATAGGCCGGCGGCGCGATAGCGGCCGCGACAAAGCTGCGCGACGGGACGGCGTCAAAAAAGCGAACCCCCGGATTGAACGTTCAGCCCGCTGCCCCGACCAACTGATGTGGGAGCGGTCATCCCTCCCCATCAGTCATATCAGGCGCGAGCGCCCATCCACCCCAAGCGCCCATATGGCTCGACCCGTCCGGTTGTCCCCCCGGACGGGTCTCTTCTTTTCAGAGCGTTTTCGAGCGAAGCGGGTGCCGGTTCGCGTGAAGAAAACGCGTCAAGACAAGATTCTGGCGTCCGATTTTTCGAAGCTTCGCATCCGTTCAGCTTGCAGTTGAAGGTCGCCGTGGCCTCGGTCGCCGTCGCGAGCGAGTCCCGCCGCAACTCCGTCATGCTTGTGCGAAGCTTGACTCGAAAACACGGAAAATCACCGCACGACTACGGTGTTTGACGACGAATGCCGCGTCGTTGCTGGACAAGTCAAAACTTTTCCACAAAATATTCATGTCGCGTCTAAATTGATTCGTGTGCGTTGCGTCCCCCGCGTCCGTGTTTTCTCCTGACGGGCTGGTTCATGACACATCGCCAAGAATTTGCTCGCGAAGAGTTCGTTCGCGACGCGGCCGGCAGCCGCCAAATCGCGGCACGCTGGTGCGCTCTCGCCGAGCAGCGCCTGCAACATCTCTCCGAGATGTTTGAGACCGGCCGCTGGCGCCGCTATCATTCCGAGATCGCCTTCCTCGAAAACATCCAGGAAGCCAAGCGCGCCGTCCAGACTTGGCGCGCCCTTGCGACGGGGGCGGACGTCGCCGAGGCGGCTGCGAGCGTGACGCCGGCATTCGGTTGGTCGCCGGCGACGATGCCTCGCATGGCGCCGCGCGAGCAGCAGGCGCAAACGATGCAGCCCAAGGCCGTTCACATCGCTCCCGAGACCGTCATGCCGGTGAGGCTCGATCCGAAGCCCGACGTGCTCGCGGAGATCACCGAAGCCCCGATCGCGCCGCTTGCTATGCCCGTAGCTTGGCCGTCGTTCACCGCGCCTGCCGAGATGCCGCCGCTGAGGGCACCCGCTGCGAAGGCACCGTTCACTGCGCCTGCCGTGAGATCGCCGCTCGCGGAGCCGGCCGCAACACGGCCATTCGCCGCGCCGGAAGTGAGGCCGCCGGTGCCTGCCGCGAAGCCGCCGAAGACCGCGCCCGCAGCGATGGCGGCGCTCCTGCCGCAGTTCGCCCCGCCCGCCGAGGAAATCGTCGCCGCCCCCGAGCGCGTCGTCGAATTCACTTTCAGCCTCGACGGCCTGGAAGCGAAGTACCCGCTGCTGCGGAACGCCTTCTAGCGCCGCACCGCATTGCCGCCGACCACCAGCTGCGCAAAACGTTGTGCGCCGTCGGCGGATAGATCCGACGTCACCGCGCGGGCGTGATCGAGGCCGACCACGGCGCCGCGCGGCGTCTCGGAGATCATGTTGTTGTTGACGAGCGCGGTGCCGGCGCCCGGCAGCACGGAGACGCCGACGCCGGCCAGCGCCTTGCGGATCACGTTGCCCGTGATCGCGACGTCGCGCAGATATCTGCCCCAGCCGGCGACGATGCCGTAGGACGGCGCGTTCTCGATCACGTTGCCGGTCACCGAAGAATCCGCCTCGATGTAGATGCCGACGCCGGCATCATCGTCGGGCGCGGTGCCGATCGGCCGCTTCGGGATCAGGTTGCGGATGATGTTGCCCTGGACCACCGCGATGCGGCCGCCCTCGTTGAAATTGCAGACCGAGACGCCGACGGCCGCGCCGTCCACGATGTTGTTGGCGATCACCGCGGCCTCGAATGCGAACTCGGAATAGAGCGCGACCTCGCGCACGTCGCTGACGCTGTTGCCACTGATGTGGATGTTCGAAGCCGAGTTGCCGCGCACCGCCGAATAGTCGCAATTCCTGATACGGTTGCCGCGCACGATCACGTTGCTGGCGCGAAAGGCGTTGATGGCATTGCCGAACTGGCCCGAGCCGCCGGGGCCGGCCTTGATGTTCTCGATGCGGTTGTCGGCGACCAGCGTGCCGTCATCGCCGATCGCGGTGCGCAGGATCTCGATCCCGTTGTCGTTGGTGCCGAGAATCGTGTTGCGGCAGACGCTGAGGCCCCTGGCGTCGAACGACACGACCGCTGTCACCGCGATGTCGGTGAAGATATTGCCGGAGATGTCGCCCGCGACCTGCTCGAGCCAGATGCCGCTGCCGCCCGAGCTCGTGATAGCGCATTCGCTGATGCGCACGTCGCGCCCGCCGAGGACGTGGATCAGGCCGCGCCGTGTCGGCAGCGGGATGCCGCCGCCGTCGAAGGTGATGCCGGTGAGGCCGATCGCATCGGAGCCGTCGCTTTGGATCGCCGAGGCGCCGCCGGTGAAGACGAGCTTGGTCGCGCCGCGCACGCCGATCAGCTGCGCGCCGTTCGGCAGCCGCAACAGACCGGTCCGGTACACGCCGGGTGGCAAGGCGAGCGGCAGTTGCGCCCGAGCGGCCTCGTCGATGGCACGCTGCAGCGCGCGGGTCTGGTCCTCGCTGCTGCCGGGCCGCACACCATATTGCGTGGCATCGCGGCCGAGCAGCGACGTCAGCGGCGCGGCGCGCGCGGCATCGGCCGGCATGGCCAGCGCACCGGCAATGCCCGCGGTCGAAGCCCCGATGAGATGACGGCGATTGAGGTTCATGACGCGTCCTCCGGCGGACGCGGGAGGTGTCCGCAGCGGTTTCGTAGCGCAGCAGGGCGAGGACCGTGAGGATTGTTCGCGGTAGGGTTAAATGTTTACGCAAAAGACGGTGCCGTAGGGTGGGTTAGCCTTAGGCCTAACCCACCATGTCACCGCGAGTACGGAACCGTTGATGGAGATGAGGTGGATTACGCTTTGCTAATCCACCCTACGAAGCGCGCGCCCTCCGTGCCAACTGCACCATCTCCATCAGCATCGCTTCCCCCGCATCGACCAGCTCCTCCAGCGTGATGCGGGCTGCGCCCTTGCGGCGCGCACCGCCGCTGCGCGCGAGCAGGGGAATGTGGATGAACGCCGCAAGCCTGGGTCCGCCCGCCTTCACGCGCTCGATCGCGCGCCAGCTTAAGTAGTTGCAGAGATAGGCGCCGGCGTCGCGCGAGGGACGCGCGTCGATGCCGGTGAGGCGCGCGGCGCGCAGCAGCCTTGCGGTGTGCGGGCCGAACATCATCGCGTCGGCATGGCCGGCGATGCCGCGCTTGGTCGAGCGGGTGTTGGCGGCGTCGGGCCAGAGCATGGTGACGGCGTTGCGCGCCCGCGTCTCGATGCGCAGATAAGGCGTGCGGGCGGCGAGGCCGAACATCAGCAGCGCGTCGGGCTTTTGCGCGGCGAGCACGTCGGGCAGTTGGCGGTCAACCGCGGCATAGGTGACCGGAAAAATGTGGCTCGAGAGCACGACATCGTCGAGCGCGGGCCGGCGCAACTGCGCCAGCCGCGCCACCAGCGGCTGGGTCGGATTATGGGGCGCGCCGGGAAACGGACCGAAGCCGGTGAGGAGAATGCGGAGCTTGTCGCTCATTGCAGCAACTCCAGCATCTGCTCGGCGGCGAGCGCCGGCGTGAGATGGCCATCGGCGACCTCGGCCTCGATCTTTCGAACCTTGCTCCGCACCGAGGCCTCGCTGCGCAGCCGCGCCAGCATGCGCTGCTCCAGCATCGACCACATCCACTTCACCTGCTGCTCGCGCCGCCGCGCGGCGAAATCGCCGGAGGCGTTCATCGCCTTACGGTGATCCAGGATCTTTTGCCAGATCTTTGCGATGCCATCGCCGGTCAGCGCCGAATAGGTCTCTACCGGCGGATGCCAATGCTCGGACCGCGGCGCCAGAATATGCAGCGCGCCGCGATAATCGGCCGCGGTGATCTTGGCGCGCTTCAAATTGTCGCCGTCGGCCTTGTTGATCGCGATCATGTCGGCGAGCTCGACCAAGCCCTTTTTGATGCCCTGCAGCTCGTCGCCGCCGCCCGGCAGCATCAGGGCAAGGAAGAAGTCGGTCATGTCGCAGACGGCGGTCTCGGACTGACCGATGCCGACCGTTTCCACCAGCACGACGCCGAAGCCGGCGGCCTCGCACAGCAGCATCGCCTCGCGCGTCTTCGCCGCGACACCGCCGAGCGTGCCCGAGGACGGCGAGGGACGGATGAAGGCTGCATCGGAAGCTGACAGCCGCGCCATCCGCGTTTTGTCACCGAGAATCGAGCCGCCGCTGCGCGCCGAGGACGGATCGACCGCGAGCACCGCGACCTTGTGGCCCTGCTCGATGAGATACGTACCCAACGCATCGATCGTGGTGGATTTGCCGACGCCGGGCGAGCCGGTGATGCCGACGCGATATGCCTTGCCGGTGTCCGGCAGCAGCATCTGCACCAGCTCCCGGGCCAGTGCCTGATGGTCGCCGCGCCGGCTCTCCACCAGCGTGATGGCCCGCGCCAGCGCCGCGCGGCTGCCGGAGCGAAGGTCACGGGCGAGGGATCTGATGTCGGTGGATTTGGGAACAGTCATCATTGCTTATGGGCGCGCGAGTCCACGTCAACTCGACGGTCGCACGCGCCCTTCGACGAAAGATTTCAATGGAGAGAGATGATCTTGAACGATCGCCCATACAATCCCAACATCCGTTGCATGATAGGCGTGACGCAAACGATTGCCGAAATTCACCATTGCTTGCCAATCTATGCTCGACGCATCTTTCTTCATCTCGTCGGGCAACCGCCGTGCGGCCTCGCAAATGACTTCCAAATAGCGTTCAGTGGCCATACGGCTGGTCTTGTCGGCGGTGAATCGCGCGAAGTCATAGCCCGCAAGCAACGCCTCGATCTCGACAATGGCCTCGAGAATGTCTCGCAACCGGTCCTCGACGGTGGGCGGCATTCAGAAGACCTCGACCAAATCGTCGGCGATGCGTTCTGCCATGCGGGGCTTCAGTAAGTTTCGCATCGATATTTGAGTTTCGAGGCCGATGTGATCCTCGATCAGTTTTACAGCCTTGAAGTAATCGAAACGTGGCTCTTGCCCATGCGGGGTCGTCTCGACCAGAACATCGAGGTCGCTGTCGGGGCGCGCGTCTCCGCGCGCTCGGGACCCAAACAGGAACAGGCGATTGATGCCCGCAGCCCTCAAGGCGGGAGCAAGCTCTCGGAGCTTCCCGACAATCGTCTGGAGTGGAATGTCTGCGACCTCGGTCATGGCCGGACATTAGCACAGGGCGAGGGCCCGGCCCAGCGATAGCGGGCCTGCTCGGCCTGCCCCGGCGGGTCAGGCGAGGGCCGCCCGCCCGATATCACCGGGTCGTTGCCGCGGCGGTCTGCGGCTGTTTCACCTTGCGCCAGATCCACACCATGACCGGCCAGAGCAGCGCGCCGATCGCCATCGCGGCGAGGATGGCCGCGACCGGACGCTCGAAGAACGGCAAGATGCTGCCGTCCGACTTGATCAGCGAGGTGACGAAGGCCTGCTCCACCATGGTGCCCATGACGATGCCGAGCACCATGGCGGCGACGGGATAGCCGTTCGTCTCCATGACATAGCCGATCACGCCGAAGGCGGCGACGGTGACGACGCCGAACATGTTGTTGCCGATCGCGAACGAGCCAACCGCGCAGCACAGCATGATGATCGGCATGATCGCCGAGCGCGGTGCCAGCAGGATGTAGGTGGCGACGCGGATCATCGCGATGCCGAGCGGGATCATCAGGATATTCGCGATGATGAACATCAGGTAGATCGCATACATGCTCGACGCCTTCTCGGTGAACAGCGTCGGGCCGGGATTGAGGCCCTTCATGTAGAGCACGCCGATCGCGATCGCGGCGATGGTGTCGCCGGGGATGCCGAACAGCAGCGAAGGCACCCAGCCGGAGGCGATGCTGGCATTGTTGCTGGCGCCGGCCTCGACCAGGCCCTCGACATGGCCGGTGCCGAACTTTTCCGGCTCCTTGGAGAAACGCTTCGACATCGCATAGGAGACCCAGGCGGCCATGTCGGCGCCGGCGCCGGGCAGCACGCCGATGATGATGCCGACGATGTTCCCGCGCGTCATCTGCCAGCGATAGAGCTTGGTCAGCTTCCATTGGCCGGCCATGATGCTTCCGAATTTGCGCCGCGGCAGCGGCGGCGGCTCGGGCGTCAGCATCGCGCGCATCACCTGCGCCACCGCGAACACGCCAACGAGGGCCGGGATCGGCTCGATGCCGCCGAACAGGTCCGTAAGCCCAAAGGTGAAGCGCGGGACGCCGCCGGGATTCTCGATGCCGATGCAGGCGACGAGCAGGCCGATGAACATGCCGGCGATCGCCTTCACCGGGGAGGAACGCGCCACCAGGGTGGCGCACATCAGGCCGAGCAGCGCCAGCCAGAAATACTCGAAGGTCGAGAACGACAGCGCGATCTCGGCCAGCGGCGGCGCCAGGATCATCAGCGACAGCACGCCGGCGATGCCGCCGACCGCGGAGAACCAGACGCCGGCCCCTAGCGCCAGCTCGGCCTGGCCCTTGCGCGTCATGGCGTAGGCTTCATCCGCGTAAGCCGCGGAGGCGGGCGTGCCCGGGATACGCAGCAGCGCGCCGGGAATGTCGCCGGAGAAGATCGCCATCGAGGACGCCGCCACGATGGTCGCGATCGCCGCGATCGGTGACAGATAGAAGGTGACAGGGACGAGCAGGGCGGTCGCCATCGTCGCCGACAGGCCCGGCAGCGAGCCGATCACCAGCCCATACACGGAGGCTGCGAACATGGAGATGATGACCTCCCAGGTGGAGATCAGCGCGAACGCATCAATCAGGGTCTTCAACATCGATCACCAGGGCGTCGGCAGCAGGCCGACGGGCAGCGGCACGCGCAGCAGCTTGCCGAAAATGAGGTGGATGGCGAAGGGCGAGAGTGCCGCGAGCGGCAGCGCCAGCTTCCACTTCGCCCCGAGCGCGGTCGAGGTCACGTAGACCATGATCGCCGCGGTGATGATGAACCCGAGCCGGTCGGCGGCAACGACGTAGAACAGCAGCAGCGCCGGCGGCAGCAGCGCGCGCAGGCCGTAGAGCCTGCTCTGCGGTGGCGGGCTAGCTGCCTGGCCGTCCTCGAACGGGACCAGGTCTTCCTCCTCCTCGAAGGAATGGCCGATGCCGAACACGATCGCCAGCCCGCACAGCGCAAGGCCGCAGCCGATCACCAGCGGAAATACGTTGGGGCCGACCGGCTGCCCCGGCACCGGCGGCAGGATGTAGCCGCCATAGGCGGCAGCCGCGCCGAGCACGACGAGAAACGATCCCGTGACGGAGTCGGGAAGACGCATAGGAGAGTCCTACAGGAGGTGCGCTCCCTCTCCCCGCTTGCGGGGAGAGGGTTGGGGTGAGGGGGAGTCTCCGCGGAGGAGGTGAGAGATGGACTTGCGGAGAGTTCCTCGCACCCCGATCAAGGCGTCGCAGGTGCGGATCACGCCTTGCTCAGGCCCGCGGCCTTCATCGCCTCGCCCATCTGGGCGTCGCCCTTGTCCATGAAGCCCGCGAAATGGGCCGCATCGCCCCACACGGTGCCGAAGCCGCGATTGCTCATGAAGTCCTTGAACTCGGCGGAGTCGTAGACCTTCTTCAGTGCCGCAGTGAGCTTGGTTGCGATCTCCGGCGGCAGATTTTTCGGCCCCGCAATGCCGCGCCAGGCGCCGGTTGCGTAGTCGATGCCCATGGCCTCCTTCAGCGTCGGCACGTCCTTGAACACCGGATTGCGCGCGGGCGCCATGATGGCAAGGCTCCTGGCCTTGCCGGCCTCGATGATGGCGCGCGCCTCCGGCACCGAGCAGGTGGTGAGGTCGACACCGCCGGCCGCGAGATCCTGCATTGCGGGTGCCGCGCCATTCGACGGCACCCAGGCGACCTGGTTGGCAGGCAGGCCCATCGCCTGCATCCAGCCGACCAGCGCGAGATGCCAGATGCCGCCCTGGCCGGTGCCGGAAGCCTTGAACTTGCCGGGAGGCGCCGCCTTGATCGCGTCGGCGAGCTCCTTGACCGTCTTGTAGGGCGAGGAGGAGGAGACCTGGATGCCGGGCGGATCCTCGTTCATCAGCGCCAGCGGCGTGTAGCTCTTCGGCGTCAGGTCGGTGAGGCCCTGCCAGTGCATCATCGAGATTTCGACCGTGAGCATGCCGATAGTGTAGCCGTCGGGTTGCGCGGTCGCGATCGCGCTATGGCCGACCACGCCGGAGCCGCCGGTGCGGTTGACCACGTTGAAGGGCTGGCCGAGGTCCTTCTCCAGCAGCGCCGCGACGATGCGCGCGGTGGCATCGGTGCCGCCGCCGGCACCCCAGGGCACGATCACGGTGACGGGCCGCGCCGGATAGGCTTGTGCGAGCGCGGGCTTGAAGCCGAAAGCGGCGGAGGCCGCGAGAGCGGCGGTGGAAGCCGCAAAGCTGCGGCGCGAAATCTTGGACATTGAATGCCTCCCAGCGGCGCCCGTGATGCCGGGCGCTCTTGTCAACGCCGGCATTCTAGTCGGCTTTGCGCCGCCGCCGCAAGGTAGCGCTACCAACTGGAATCGCCATGTTGTGTGAAAGCAGGCGGCTCGTCGAATGGGCGGTCGGAAATCGGGTGGGTTTTGTCCGCGCGCCTAGCCAACCTCTGCGCGCAACGAAACCAAAGGCAAGCCACCGATGACCCAAGCCTATTACAGCGCCGTGCTGGACCACCCGCTCGACGACGTCTGGTCGCTGATCCGCGATTTCAACAACTACCCCGCTTATATCGACGGGGTGAGCGAGAGCGAGATCGAAGACAACAAGCGCGGCGATGAAGTCGGCGCCGTCAGGCGCTTCTGCTATCTCGGAAACTGGATCCGCCAGCGCCTGGTCGATCACTCGGACCTGCAGCACAGCCTGACCTATGCCGGTCTCGAAGCGATACCCTATCCGCAAGACGACGGTAGCCCGAGTCCGGCGCCGGCGCGATACCAAGGCACCATGCATCTGCGGCCGATCATCGAAGGCGACCGCACCTTCATCGAATGGTCGGTTGCGCTCGAAACTGAACCTGCGGACGCCGAGCGCTGGAAAGCGCTGTTTGCCTCCTGGATTCCCGATTGGACGGATTCCCTCGCGCGGACATTGGCCCGGACCCGTTTGCGATCCCGTTAGCCTCAGCTCACGGCTCGTCCGCGTCGCCCTTGGGCCGCGCGCCGCCGAAGATGCGGGCGCCCTCGGCCGTGAGGTAAGGCTTCAGCGTCTCCCACGGCACGAAAGCGACATACTCGCCCTCAGCGTAGGGGCCGACGGCATAGGGCGGATAGTGGAAGTTGAGGCCGGAACTCCTGCCGGCCTCGGTGGAGGGCGCGAGCGTCACCGCGCCGATCTTGAGGAGGCGCGGCTCCACGGACTTGAACCACTCGTCGGTCGCGGTCTCTCCGGCGCCGCGCTTCTTCTTCTCGTCCGTCAGCGAAGCGATGATGGCCTTCACCATCGCCTTCATGGTGGGGCCGCCATCGGCGGTCTCGGTGAAGAATGGACGGATCGAGATGCGCTTGTTGGCGGCCTTGTCCCACAGGATCGTGTTCACGTCCGAATTAGGATGGGCGCCGCGTGTGTTCATGTAGTCGTTGCGCAGGACGCTGACATAGCGGTCGGTAGCCACGGAGCGGATTTCATATTTGCGCTCGAACTCCCAGCCGCCCTCCTTGAAGAACTGCGGGTCCGCTTTGCGCGCGGCAGCGGCTTCCGCGGCATTCTTGTCGAGCCACTTCTTGCCCTCCGCGAGGCAGTCCGCCGCCAGCGCCGCATCCGCCTTGATCCTGTCGCCGAGGAAGACGCGCGCTTCGATGCTCTTGGTCTTGACGATCGCATCGGGTTTGGGATCGGCGGCGTGGGCGGAAAACGCACATGTTGCGCTCAGCGCCAGGGCGACGCTCAAACCGGCGATGAACTTCAAGGTTAGTGCTCCTGCGTGAGCGTCAGAATATTTCGACAATATCGTCTGCGATCCGCTCCGCAAAGCGGGGAGAGATGGAGCGGCGAACAGTTGCCTGTGCTTGCAAGCCAGTCGCATCCTCGATGATGTGCTCGACATCGATCAAGTTGAGCAGGGAAAACGAGGTGTCCGGCTCGATCTCGACGAGCACGTCGATATCGCTATCAGGCCGATAATCGTTGCCGGCTCGCGAGCCGAAGATGGCAAGCTTTGCTACGCCCTTGCCTCGGATGGCATCCGCGTTCTTGCGTATCGCAGCGACGATTTCGTCACGCGTCATGGACACACCTGGCCGTCACACGGCCAGTCTATCATCTACTCCGCCGCCTCGCTATGCCCCAGCCGGGCGTTCAGCTTGCGGATCAGCTCCTCGGCGGCGTCCGCGATCACCGTGCCGGGCGGGAAGATCGCCTCGGCGCCGGCGGCATAGAGCGCATCGTAATCCTGCGGCGGCACCACGCCGCCGACGATGATCATGATGTCGTCGCGGCCCTGCTTCTTCAGTGCGGCTTTCAGCTCCGGCACAGCGGTCAGATGGGCGGCGGCCAGCGAGGAGACGCCGAGAATGTGCACGTCATTCTCGACCGCCTGCCGCGCGGCTTCGTCGGCGGTGGCAAACAGCGGCCCGATGTCGACGTCGAAGCCGATATCGGCGAACGCCGAGGCGATCACCTTCTGGCCGCGGTCATGGCCGTCCTGGCCGATCTTGGCGACCAGGATGCGCGGGCGGCGGCCCTCGGCCTCCTCGAAGGCGTCGATCAGCGCCTGAACCTTTTCGACCTGGGTGCCCATGCTGGACGCCTCCCGCTTATAGACGCCGGTGATGGATTTGATCTCGGCGCGATGTCGGCCGAACACTTTCTCCATTGCGTCAGAAATTTCGCCAACGGTCGCCTTGGCGCGGGCCGCATCGATCGCGAGCGCCAGCAGATTGCCGTTGCCTTCGCCGGCCGAGCGCGTCAGCGCGGCGAGGGCGGCATCGACCTCCTGCTGGTTGCGCTCGGCTTTCAGTCGCTTGAGCTTGTCGATCTGAAGCCGGCGGACATTGGTATTGTCGACCTTCAGGATATCGATTTTGTCCTCGTCGGTCGGCTTGTACTTGTTGACGCCGATCACCGCCTGCTTGCCGGCGTCGATCCGCGCCTGCGTTTTGGCTGAGGCCTCCTCGATGCGCAGCTTCGGCACGCCCGCTTCGATCGCCTTCGCCATGCCGCCGAGCTCCTCGACCTCCTGGATGTGGCCCCAGGCCTTGGCGGCGAGGTCGCGCGTGAGCCGCTCCACATAATACGAGCCGCCCCAGGGATCGATGATGCGGGTGGTGCCGCTCTCCTGCTGCAGGAACAGCTGGGTGTTGCGGGCGATGCGCGCCGAGAAATCGGTCGGCAGCGCCAAGGCCTCGTCGAGCGCGTTGGTGTGGAGCGATTGGGTGTGGCCTTGGGTGGCCGCCATCGCCTCCACCGTAGTGCGCATCACGTTGTTGAAGACGTCCTGCGCGGTCAGCGACCAGCCCGAGGTCTGGCTGTGCGTGCGCAGCGACAGTGAGCGCGTGTCTTTCGGATTGAACGGCTTGAGCAGCTTCGCCCAAAGCAGGCGCGCCGCGCGCAGCTTGGCAACCTCCATGAAGAAGTTCATCCCGATCGCCCAGAAGAACGACAGCCGCGGCGCGAAGCGGTCGACGTCGAGCCCTGCGGCAAGGCCGGCGCGCAAATATTCGACGCCGTCAGCCAGCGTATAGGCGAGCTCGAGATCCTGCGTCGCACCGGCCTCCTGCATGTGATAGCCGGAGATCGAGATCGAATTGTACTTCGGCATCTTTTGAGAGGTGTAGGCGAAGATGTCCGAGATGATCCGCATCGAGGGCGCCGGCGGATAGATGTAGGTGTTGCGCACCATGAACTCTTTCAGAATGTCGTTCTGAATGGTGCCCGACAGCTTCTCCGGCGGCACGCCCTGTTCCTCGGCGGCGGCGACATAGAGCGCGAGGATCGGCAGCACCGCGCCGTTCATGGTCATGGACACGCTCATCTGGTCGAGCGGAATCCCTGCAAACAGCGTGCGCATGTCGTAGATGGAATCGATGGCAACGCCGGCCATGCCGACATCGCCGCCGACGCGCGGATGATCCGAGTCATAGCCGCGATGGGTGGCAAGATCGAATGCGACCGAGAGGCCCTTTTGCCCCGCCGCGAGATTGCGGCGATAGAACGCGTTGGAATCCTCCGCCGTGGAGAAGCCGGCATATTGCCTGACCGTCCAGGGCTGGTTGACATACATGGTCGGGTAGGGGCCGCGCAGATACGGCGCGATGCCCGGATAGGTCTCGAGGAAATCGAGCCCGGCCAGATCAGCCTCGCCATAAGCGGGCTTCACCAGGATGCCCTCCGGTGTCAACCACGGCTCGGCGCTGCCGGCAGGGGTGGCAGTTGCAGCTCGCTCGAAAGCGACCTCGGCGAAATTGGGAACGCGGGTCATTCCTTGGAATCCTCAAACCTGCGATTGCGCTCGATCAGCTTTTGCACATTCTTCTTGTAAACGGGATCGTCCAGGCGGCTCTGAGTCATGCGGCCAGTCCCGTCCCAGAGCAGCCATGCGAGCAGCTTTTCAGTCTTCCATTCTGCCAGACCGAGCAACGTTTGTCCGAGCAGCTGAAACATGGACCGCCTCAATCATGATCCGGATGCTGATGGCTGACGATGGTCGCCATCTTCTCCGGTCCGTAGTTCTGTTGCGTGGTCTGGCTCGGCAGATTGGCGATGCCGACCACCCAGCCGAGGCGGGATTCGATGCCGAACTGACGCGTCGGCACCACCCGGTCCGGGCGGTCGAAGGTGCCGGTCATGATCTCGATGCGGTCGCCGTCGATGCGGCCGAAACTCAGCGGCGTGCCGCAGGCGGCGCAAAAGCCGCGATCGGCGATCGAGGAGGAGCGGAAGAACGACGGCTCGCCCTTGGTCCAGGCGAAATCGGTCTTGTTGATGTCGGCCAAAGAGGCGAACGGCGCGCCGCTCGCCTTCTGGCACATCCGGCAGTGGCAGATCGAAATCCTGGTCGGCGCCGTCATGACCGCAAATCGCACGGCGCCGCATTGGCAGCCGCCGGTGAGAACGGGTTTGCTGGTGTCGGTCATCGCTGTTCCATCCGTCGGTAGGCGTCCTGCAATGCCGCAAGCGCATCGCCTCCGGCGAAGACAAAGCCCGTGACGCCGGCGGCTCGCAGCGCCGCCTCGGCCTCGGCCGGCCGGCCCGCCAGGTAGATATGTCGCCCGCCGGCCAATTGCAGGGCCTTTGCCGCGGCTTCGGCGTGTTCCGCATAGACCTTGTCGCTGGAACACAGACAGGCCAGCTCGGCGCCGGAGGCCTTGAAGGCCGCGGCCAGCTTGGCCGGATCGGCAAAGCCCTCGCTGTAGACGGCCTCAATGCCGCCCGCCTCGAAGAAGCTCTTCGCGAACGTCGCGCGCGCGGTGAAATCGGCGGGCGTGCCGAGATTGGCCAGGAACACCTTTGGCCGTGCGCCCCGTGCCTTCAACATCGTGTCGGATTTGTCGCGCAGCGCCTCGAACGGTTCCGCGAGACGGATCGGCGGCAGCGCCTCGAACTTGTAGGTCTGTTCGCCGTAGGGCGGAAGCGCGATCGGCGCTGCCTTCAGGACAGTGGCTTCGCTCTCGTGCAGGTTCGGAAACTCGCTGGCGCCGGTCAGTATGTCCCGGCGCTTCGCGATATTGGCCTCGCGCGCCTTGCGCGTGGCCGCGACCTTGCTTTGGAACACACCCTGCTGAAGCGCCGCGAACGCGCCACCGGCGCTCTCGCTCTCCTGGAACAAGGCCCACGCGGCATCGCACAGCTGCGCCGTCAGCGTCTCGATGCCGCCAGCCCCCGCCGCGGGATCGCTGACCTTGGCGAGGTTGCATTCTTCCAGCAGCAGAAGCTGCGTGTTGCGCGCCACGCGCCGCGCGAACGGATCGGGCAGGCCGAGCGCCAGCGTATGCGGCAGCACGTTGATGGCGTTGGCACCGGCCAGTCCCGCGGCGAACGCCGCCATCGTCGCGCGCAGCATGTTCACGTAGGGATCGCGTTGCGTCAGCATGCGCCAGGCGGTATCGGCCGCGATGAACAGCGGTTTCGGCGTCAGTCCGCAAGCGGTCTCGATGCGCGCCCATAGCAGCCGCAGGGCGCGGAACTTGGCCATGGTCAGGAATTGGTCGGCATCGGCGGCGAGCCGCGCATAGACCATGTCCTGCGCGGCTTCCAGCGGAATGCCCGCGCCTTCGATCGCGCGCAGGTAAGCGACGCCGCAGGCGAGCACGAAAGCGAGCTCCTGCACCTCCGAGCCGCCGGCATCATGGACCACGCGGCCGTCGGCGGAGGCGAACGGCCCCTTGAAGCCGAGCCCGGCGAGGCCCTTGATGGCGCCCGTAATCACGGGGGCAATTTCGTCCCAGGTATAGGGGCTGTGGCCCCACACCGCGCCCGCCGCGAGCGGATCCAGCCCGAAGCGGATGTTGCAGGTGCCGGGATCGAGGCCGTTGCTCTTCACATATTCCGCGACATGGATCGCGGCCATCCGCGATTGCGGTCCGATCTCGAGCTCGATGCCGATGCCGGCGTCGAGGTGAATGTCTTTCAGGATCTTTGCCACCGCCTCGGCCGACGGTTCCAGGCCGAAACCGCGCGCGCCATTGGCGCCGGCGAACACCAGCGCGAGCCCGGTCGCACCGTTCTCCAGATCCTGCAGTGCCTGCGCATTCGCGAGCGCCGCATCGGGATGGTCGATCCGCTGCACGACCTGCCACGGTGCGGCCGGCGGCCGACCCATCACCGGCGCAACGCCCTTCGCGCGCGGATAGAGCGGTTCGATCTTGATGCCGTCATAGGTCTTGCCGACCAGCTTCTCGAACGGCGCGCCCTTCAGCACGCCGTCGACCAGCTTGCGCCAGTCCTCAGGCGTGGCCTTGGGAAAATCCGCCGCCAGCGGCAGGTCGTCAGTCACGGAGGTCATGCGGCGCGGGGCTCCCGAAACGTCTTGTTATTCGCAGGCGAAATTGCCACGGCGGACCGTTCCTGCAAACGGTTGTTTTTGGTTAACCGGTATCCGGAAGCCGCTCAATGCCTTGCGCCGAGACGCTGGCGAGCCCGTCACGCACACGAATGCCCGAGATCACGCGGTCGGGTGCGATTTCGGCCAGCGGCACCAGCACGAAGGCGCGTTCGAACAGGCGCGGATGCGGCAGCGTCAGGTCGGGCTTCTGCAAGGAGACATCGTCATAGGCGATCATGTCGAGATCGAGCGTGCGTGGACCCCAGCGCCGCGCCTTGGTTCGCATGCGGCCGAACTTCTGCTCGACTTTCTGCAGCACGAACAATAGCGCATGCGGATCGAGGCTGGTCTCGATCTCGATGCAGGCATTGATGAAGGGATCCTGGTCCTCGTCGCCCCAGGGCGGGGTCGTATAGTCGGACGAGCGCGCGATCAGCGCCGCCTGTGCCATGCCGCAGATATGAGCGATCGCCTTCTTGAACGTCGCGCGGACATCGCCGACATTGCCGCCGAGTGCGATCAGCACGCTCGCCATGCTAGGGATGCCGCGAGCGCGTCAGCACGATGCCGACATCGTCGAAGATCGCGGCGATCGGCGCGTGCGGCTTGTGCACGGTGACCTTCACGGCGCGGATGCGCGGAAAGTGCGACAGGATGGCATCGGCCACCGCGCCGGCCGCGCGCTCCAGGAGTTTGTAATTGGTGTTCTTGAACGCC
This sequence comes from Bradyrhizobium sp. NBAIM08, assembly GCF_020193935.1. Classification (NCBI taxonomy): domain Bacteria; kingdom Pseudomonadati; phylum Pseudomonadota; class Alphaproteobacteria; order Hyphomicrobiales; family Nitrobacteraceae; genus Bradyrhizobium; species Bradyrhizobium sp. NBAIM08. The sequence goes on from NZ_JADYVR010000006.1 coordinate 427,889, forward strand.
GCCGTCGTCGTCGCCACGACGTCGGCGTAGGACACCGTGTCCGCGAGCCGGTCGCTGCGCGCAGGCTCGGACAGGTCGGTATAGAGCTCGAGATCGATGACGAAACGCTGGCCGACCTCGGTTTCGTGATCCATCACGCCGTGGCGGGCATGGATCGACAGGCCGGTGACGAAGATCGTGTCGGTCATTGCTTGCTCTCGATGGCCTGCGCCACCCGCAGGGCCTGCAGGGTTTCGGCGACGTCGTGGGTCCGGATGATCTTGGCGCCGCGCTGCGCGGCGATCAGATGCGCGGCGATCGAGCCGGCGAGCCGCTCCGATGGTTCCGACGGCGACACCGAGGCGATGAAGCGTTTTCGCGAGGCGCCGACCAGGATCGGCAGGCCGAACATGTCGAGCTCGCGCAAGCGCGCCAGCGCGGTCATGCTCTGCTCGGCGGTCTTGCCGAAGCCGATCCCGGGATCGAGCACGATTTTTTCGCGCGCGATACCTGCCTTCGCGGCAATATCGAGCGAGCGCAGGAAGAATGTCTTGATGTCAGCGACGATGTCGATGGCGGGATCGACGCTGTCGCGGTTGTGCATGACGATGACGGGCACGCCCCTCGCGGCGATCAGCGGCGCCATGGCGGTGTCGTTTTGCAGGCCCCAGACGTCGTTGGCGATCCCCGCGCCCTGGTCGAGCGCGAAGGCCACCACCTCCGCCTTCATGCTGTCGATCGAGACGGGCACACCGAGCGCCACGACGTCCGAGAGCACCGGCTTCAGCCGCGCGAGCTCTTCCGCCGCCGTGACTGGCCGGGCGCCCTTGTAGGGCCGGGTGGATTCGGCGCCGATATCGATGATGTCGACGCCGGCGGCGATCATCGCCCGCGCCCGCTCCAGCGCGCGCGCTGGCGCGATGAACTCGCCGCCGTCGGAGAAGGAATCCGGGGTGATGTTGAGCACGCCCATCACCGCAGGAAGCCGCCGGCCCACGAGCGTCCGCAGTGCGCCGATCCCGGCCGAGCCGGCCGGCGGGACGGAAGGGGAGGGCGAGGCATTCATGCGCGTGGCATTGCGCTGTCGGGCAGGGGGAGTCAAGACGGGATTGGGGCCATTCGCGGCCATTCCGATGCGTGCAGACGGCCGAGAGGATGCGATGTTCTTGCTCACCCTCCGTCATTGCGAGCGCAGCGAAGCAATCCAGACTGTCACCGCGGCAAGATTCTGGATTGCTTCGCTGCGCTCGCAATGACGATCTGGGAGCAGTGGTACCCCAACCTCTCCAGCTTGGTCCGCAGCGCTAATACGTAATCTTCGGCGGCAGCTTCTTGGCCTTGGCGATGATGTCGCCGACCGACTTCTCGGAAGGCAGGACGCGGACCAGCTTCTTCTTCTCGTTGGCCTCGCGCATGCTCTGCGCCAACCTTGCCGGATTTCGATAGGCGAGCTCCCGCACCGTCGTGACGCCGGCGGCGCGGACGAGCCCGACCTTGGCCCTGCCCATGCCGGGGATGCGCATGTAGTCGGAGACGTTGGCCCATTCCAGCAATTGCTGCTCGCTGATGCCGGTCTTGGCCGAAAGCGCCTTGCGGCCCTTCACGGTGGACGCCGCCTCGAGCAGCGCGTCGGTGGTGCGGATTCCTTGCGCCTTCAACTTGTTGGCGGCAAAGGCCGGCAGGCCCTCAATCTCGGAAATCGGATATGTCATGATGCTCGATATGAAAAGCGTCGCTCAGGCGAACTGGCTGAGGCCCGGCGTCCCCGCGATGATCTTGCCCATCTGATCCGCTCCGATTTTGTCTCGCCCGTAGCGGAAAAGTTCACGGGCGACGTTTTGAATCTCGGACATGCCGAGCCCCAGGCTCATCAGGCGGGTGCCGACGGCCATCAAGCCGCCGCCCATCAGCCGCGACAGACCGCCACCGCTCTTGGAGGCTTCGATCGCAGCTTCCGCTCCGGGGATCTGGTCGATCAGGGCCTGCACACTGTCGGAAGGGCCCTCGTTGCGAAGGAAGGCCAGGATAATGCCGACGGTCTTTTCAGCGACAGCACCATCTATGCTGGCGTTTGTCGCCAGCCGTCCGATCAGCTCGTCCATAAGACCCCGCCCCTCAGCCGGTTTGCATGCCGGAATATTGCTTTCGAGAATGATCTTGAGCCGGTGTGACGTGAAATACAAGCGATGAACGCAGGCGCCGTCGCGAACGCGCGAAAAGTGTTGCCGCCGTGCAAGAGCCTAGAGCGAATCGGCGAAAAATTGCCGCTATGCGAACGCCTCGTTGCTACTTTGGGCTGATCGCGTCCGTCCGGTCCGACAATGTCGCATGCGCAGGAGCCGCTGAACCGATTTAATCGGCGCACGAGATGCGTTAAACTGCGGAGTGCATTCGGGTTTCGCGACGCGAAACTCGGCAGAAAGATCAGAGAGAATAATGACCGCACAGGACAGCAAGCTCGGCGATACCGACGACAAGATCTTCGTCGGCAAGGGAGACGAGCAGGCTTGGCTGACGCTTGCGCTGGCCAATCGCCACGGCCTCGTCACGGGTGCAACCGGAACCGGCAAGACCGTGTCGCTGCAAGTGATGGCGGAAGGATTTGCGCGCGCCGGTGTTCCGGTCTTCGCGGCCGACATCAAGGGCGACCTCTCCGGCATCTCGGAAGTCGGCGAGGCCAAAGACTTCATCCTCAAGCGCGCCGGCGAAATGGGTCTCAAGTTTCAGCCGGACCAGTTCTCGACCGTGTTCTGGGACGTGTTCGGCGAGCAGGGACATCCGGTCCGCGCCACCGTCACCGAAATGGGGCCGCTATTGCTGGCGCGGATGCTCGACCTGAACGAGGTGCAGGAAGGGGTTCTCAACGTCGCATTCCGCGTCGCGGACGAGAACGGCCTGCCATTGTTGGACATGAAGGATCTGCGATCGCTGTTGGATGCGATCGTGCCCGCCAGCGGCAAGAAGGGACCGGATGCTGAGGAAGATCCGTTAGCCGAGATCCGGAAGGCCGCGCAGAGCTTCGGCAATGTGAGCAAGGCGACGGTTGGAACCATTCAACGCCAGCTGCTGGTGCTGGAAAACCAGGGCGGAACGAAATTCTTCGGTGAGCCTGCACTGGAGCTGAAGGATTTCATGAAGACCGATAGCGACGGTCGCGGCATCGTCAACATCCTGGTTGCCGACAAGCTGATGGAGAGCCCCAGGCTTTACGCTACCTTTCTGTTGTGGTTGCTGTCGGAGTTGTTTGAGGAATTGCCGGAAGCCGGCGACCTGCCGAAGCCAAAACTGGTGTTCTTTTTCGACGAGGCGCATCTGCTGTTCAACGATGCGCCGAAGGCGTTGATGGACAAGATCGAGCAGGTGGTTCGTCTGATCCGCTCCAAGGGCGTCGGTGTCTATTTCGTCACCCAGAATCCGATCGACGTGCCGGACAAGGTGTTGGCCCAATTGGGCGGTCGCGTGCAGCATGCGCTGCGCGCCTTCACGCCGCGCGACCAGAAGGCGGTCGCCGCTGCGGCGCAGACCTTCCGGCCCAACCCGAAGCTCGACACCGCCAAGGTGATCACGGAGCTCGGCAAGGGCGAGGCGCTGGTGTCCTTCCTCGAGGGCAACGGCACGCCTTCGATGGTGGAGCGGGTGATGATCCGGCCGCCGACGGCGCGGATCGGGCCGATCACGCCCGAGGAGCGCAAGGCGATCATGAGCAGGAGCCCGGTGAAGGGCAAATACGATACCGCGGTGGATCGTGAGTCCGCCAATGAGATGCTGCAGAAGCGCGTAGCCGGCACGGCTGCGCCTGCCGACGCACAAGATGGTGGAGCCGGCGCAGGCGGCGGCGTTCTCGGCCAGATCGGCTCGATCGTCGGCACCATCTTCGGCACCAACGTCAAGCGAGGTCGTCTGTCGACCGGCCAGGTCATTGCCCGCGACGTGACGCGATCGGTCACCAACCAGGTGATCGGCGGGATGGCCGCCAATATCGGCAAGTCGCTCGGCGGCCAGCTCGGCGGCTCGATCGGCCGTACGCTGGTCCGCGGCGCGCTCGGCGGATTGCTACGGCGTTAGGCAGAGCGCCCGGTTTGAGGCAGTCGTCGTATCCGGTGAAGCTCTAGAACGTTGACCGTCGCCTGATATCTGCTCGTCCGAGCTACCACGGCGCACAAATTCAGGTGAAGGGCTCTGCAAGCCTTCGCCGGTCTGCTAGGTCCTGTGTCGTCGCCGCTCAGGACTACATCGTGACCCCGCCCGCCCCGTTGGCCAAGCCTGACGCACCCAGACGCCCGTCGCTGGTTGCGCCGCTGGATCTGCTTTTTCTGCTCTGCTGCGTCCTCCTGATCGCCGACGTGCTTGTCCCCGAGATTTTCGGCCGCGGCAAGACCAAGGACTACTCGCTCTGGTACTGGGCCGGACAGCAGGTCCTGGAGGGTGGGCCGCTGTATCCTGCCACGGCCGTCGAGCATTTCGATTTCATCTATCCACCGCTGCCGGCAATCCTGCTGGCGATCCCGAGCTGGTTCGGCAAGATCCCGCTCTATGTCGTCCTGTCGATCTTGAACGCCGTGGCGTGGTGGTACACCGCGGCGTTCTCCCAGGTCATGACCGGCTCGGACCGCGCGCCGGGTCGTTGGCTCGAGGCGCTGCCGGTCGTCGCCACCGTGACCTTCGTGTTCGACATGTTCGACCTCGGCCAGCCGAACCTCCTCCTGCTGGCGATGATGCTCTACGGCTTCTGGAGCTTGCGGCATCAGCGATCGTGGCTGGCCGGCTTCATGTTCGCGCTCGCCGCCGCCATCAAGGTGTTCCCGATCGCCGTGCTGCCCTATCTGGCCTGGCGGCGCAAATGGGCGGCCCTGGTCAGCGCGATCGTCTTCACCGGCATTCTTCTCTATGTCGTGCCGGCACCGATCCGCGGCTTCGAGCGCAACGCGGCCGAGCTGGCGACCTGGTACCAGGGCATGGTCGGGACCAGCTCGGAAAAGGGCTTTGGCCAGCGTGACGAGCAGAACTGGTCGTGGGTCAACCAGTCCCTCATTGCCGTCACGCATCGGCTGGTCCGGCCGATCAACTACAATCAGGACGATCCCAGCAAGCCGCCGCGCACCATGAATCTGATCGAGGTCAACTACAGGACGGCGAACTGGATCGTGCTCGCGCTGTCGGCGCTGCTCGGGCTCGGCTTCGTTGCGGTCATGCCGCGGCAAGCGCGGCGGACGGCGCGCTCGGATGCCGAAGAGCTCGGCATCTTGTTCTGTCTCATGACGGTCGCCTCGCCTCTGGCCCGGCAATACTATTTCATGTGGCTGTACTTCCCGGTGACGGTGTTGATGCATCGGGCCGCCTTCGACGAGCGAGCGCATGTGCGCCTGGGAACCTGGCTTGCCCTCAGTGCGGCCGGCATCCTCATGCTGTTGTCGCTGCCGTGGTTTCCGCTCGCCTTCCAGGCTTGGGGCAACAACCTCGCTGCGACCGCCATCCTCGCAGGGTGTCTCGTCTGGCACATCCGGCATCCGCCGCTTGCGGCTAGCCCTAAGGCTGCACCGGCGCTAAAACCCGGACCTCTTGAGACTTAACAATCAGGATAGCAATCATGGCCAACGCGCAGCTCCAATCCGTGCTCGACCACATCGACAAGGATTTCGATAACAGCCTGCAGCGCCTGTTCTCGTTGTTGCGGATCAAGTCGATCTCGGCCGATCCCGCCTTCGCCGATGATTGCAAGGCTGCCGCCGAGCATCTCGCCAGGGACATCGCCAGCCTCGGTGTTGCCACCGAGGTGAGGCCGACCGCGGGTCATCCCGCCGTCGTCGGCAAGACCGGCGCGGGCGGCCGGCCGCACGTGCTGTTCTACGGCCATTACGATGTGCAGCCGGTCGACCCGCTTGATCTCTGGCACCGTCCGCCGTTCGAGCCCGTCGTCACCGATCATGCCGACGGCCGCAAGATCATCGTCGCGCGCGGCGCCGAGGACGACAAAGGGCAGGTGATGACGTTCGTCGAGGCCTGCCGCGCCTGGAAGAAGGTGACGGGCTCGCTGCCGGTCGACGTCACCTTCCTGATCGAGGGCGAGGAGGAGGTCGGCTCGAAGAACTTCGTGCCCTTCATCGAGGCCAACAAGGACGAGTTCAAGGCCGATTACGTGCTGGTGTGCGACACCAGCATGTGGGACCGCAAAACGCCGGCGATCACGACCTCGCTGCGCGGCCTGCTCTATGAAGAGCTCAAGATCACCGCCGCCAATCGCGATCTGCATTCCGGCGTGTTCGGCGGCACCGCGATGAACCCGATCCGCCTGCTCACGAAGATCCTGGGTGGCCTGTTCGACGACGACAACCGCATCACCATCCCCGGCTTCTATGACGGCGTGAAGGACACGCCGCCCGATATCCTGGAGCAGTGGAAGCAGCTCGATTTCACGCCCGAGACCTTTCTCAAGCCGGTCGGGCTGTCGCTCCCGGCTGGCGAGAAGGGCAGGCTGCTGGTCGAGCAGGCCTCGACGCGCCCGACCTGCGATGTCAACGGCATCTGGGGCGGCTATATCGGCGAGGGCTCCAAGACCGTGATCCCCTCGCATGCTTCGGCCAAGGTCTCGTTCCGCCTGGTTCAGGGCCAGGACCCGCAAAAGATCCGCAAGGCCTTCCGTGATTACGTGACGGCGCGCATTCCCGGCGACTGCAAGGTCGAGTTCGGCGACCATTCCGCCGCGCCCGCAGTCGCGCTCGACTGGACCATGAAGCCGCTCGCCGCCGCCAGCAAGGCGCTCGCGGAGGAATGGGGCAAGGAGACCGTGCTGATGGGCTCGGGCGCCTCGATCCCGATCGTCGCCGACTTCAAGCGCACGCTCGGCCTCGACTCGCTGCTGGTGGGGTTTGGCCTCGACGACGACAACATCCACTCGCCGAACGAGAAATACGACCTGCAGAGCTTCCAGAAGGGCATCCGCTCCTGGGCAAGGATCCTCGCCGCGCTGGCGGAGGTGAAATAGGCACGGTGCGGTAGGGTGGATTAGCCGAAGGCGTAATCCACCAACTCTTGCGGGCTGCACCAAGAGAAGAGGTGGATTACGCTTCGCTAATCCACCCTACGAAGTTCACGAAACAAAAACGCCGCCCGGAATTGGGCGGCGTTTCATTCCAATACGTGCAGAGGTAGTTCGACGGAAACACTACCTCAATTTCGTGAATATCTCAAGACCGGTAGCCGGGATTGACGCGGTCGAGCTTGCGCAGCAAGGGCGGCCACACGAGGTTGTTTGCGCGCAGCTCGGCGCGGTCGCGGTTGGCGAGCAGCTCGGTGTTCTTCTCGATCGCGATCTCCTCGACCGGATAGACCGGCGTGCCGAGCGCGCGCGTGCGCACCTGCATCGAGCAGGCGCGCTCGAGATGGTACATGCGCTCGAACGCGGAGGCGACCGAGCGGCCGACCGTCAGCGTGCCGTGATTGCGCAGCAGCATGTGGTTGTGGTCGCCGAGATCCTTCTGCAGCCGCGGCCGCTCCTCGTGGTCGAGCGCGATGCCTTCATAGTCGTGATAGGCGAGGTCGTGGGTGACGAGCTGGGCGGTCTGGTTCAGGGGCAAGAGCCCTTCCGCGCTGCTCGACACCGCGGTTCCGTCGAGGGTGTGGAGATGCAGCACGCAGATCGCGTCCTCGCGCACCTCGTGGATCGCCGAATGGATGGTGAAGCCGGCAGGATTGATGCTGTACTCGCTCTCGGAGAGCTGATTGCCGTGCAGGTCGACCTTGACGAGGCTGGAGGCCGTGATTTCCTCGAACATCAGCCCGTAGGGATTGATCAGGAAGTGATGGTCGGGACCGGGCACGCGCGCGGAGATGTGGGTGTCGACCAGATCGTCCCAGCCGTACAGCGCGACCAGGCGATAGCATGCGGCGAGATTGACCCGTTGCTGCCACTCCGCCTCCGTCATGTTGGAGGGGACTTCCCTCAGGCGGGCTTCTGCTGGCGACATGGCTGATCTCTCCGAACCTCGTTGTTGCGGAGGAGGAGCGTAGTCGCGGGAGAGGCTTGCGGCAAGGCGCGAGGAGCGTGGCTGTCAAGCGTGGCCCGCATGGAGCGCGTAGCCCGCATGGAGCGAAGCGGAATGCGGGGCAGCTCGCACGATGCCACAGGTCCCGGATTACGCTTCGCTCCATCCGGGCTACGGATACGGAGAAATCCTACGGTGCCGGGATCGACAGCAGGCTGGAAATGCCGCGCCCCCGGATGTCGTAGACGCGGGCGAACACCACGTCGTCGCGCTTGATCTCGACCATGACCGGGGCGGTGAGGCCCTTGCAGTAGAACTCGCCGAGCGTCATGGCGAAATCGGCCGCGTTGGAATCCCAGCCGATGGTGAAGTCGGGCCCGAGCGCCACCTGGGCCGGGCGCTGCGGACCGCACACCGCCACCTTCCATTTGCGGTTGCCGGGCGGCACTTCCTGGCGCTCGACGAGCTGCTCGCGCAATCCGTCGGAGGCCTGCTTCAAGGCGAGGCCCCAATAGTCCAGCATGAAGCGGTCGTCGGCGCCGCGCACGGTGCCGGCAATGTGGTTGAAGTGCGTGTATTGATAGGGGTGCAGCCGGATCATCTCGGCGAGCGACAGCGCAAGGCCGAAGCAGAAGGTGGCGAGCACGACCGGCTGCCAGGTGCGGTGATTGGCCCGCAGGCGCTCCATGGTCCAGGCGAAGGCGACGCCGCCGAGCACCGCCATCGGCGGGATCACGAAGACGAAATGGCGGATGCCGTTGTAGAGCGCCGGGCGCTTCACCATCGCGATCGCGAGCGGCAGGGTAGCAGCCAGCGTCAGCATCAGGAGGATGGTCTTGCGGCGTGCCGGAACCTCGCGCCGCGGCAGCATGGCGAAGGTGCTGACGATCGCACCGCCCATCAGAACCAGCATCACCTCGGGCAGCTGCAGGGCGAACAGCGTCGGCAGATACGACCAGGGCATGTCGGGCACCGATACGATCGCACCGTCGAACATCTCCTTCCACGGCTTCTCGAAGAAATGCGAGAAGTAGGTCAGCGCCGCCAAGGGATTGCCTGGCTCCATGATCGACCACGGCCAGATCAGGCCCATCACGAGGTAGCCGAGCACGAGGCCTGGCAGCAACACATAGACGACATGGGCGAAGCGGCGAACGGATTCGCGCGGACCTTCGGTGCGCAATTCCTCCAGGAACAGCGGCACGAAGCCGACCACGGCGTAGACGAGCGCGAGTCCGCCGAGAACACGGCAGCCGAGCGAAAGGCCGGCCCCCAAGCCGACGATCAGGATCGTGCGCGGCGATGGCTGCGGATATTCCTCGGCGAGGCGGACGAGGCCGAGCATCAGGACGACCATGGCGACCGCGAAGGGTGCATCCTTCGGGTTCATGAACATGTGGCCGTAAAAGGTCGGGCAGAGCGCAAGCAGGAGGAGGGAAGCCAGACCGGCAAGCGGTCCGCCGATGCGGCGGCCGAGCCGCCATGTCACGGCAAGCCCGATTACGCCGACGATGGCGCCGACCAGACGGCGGGTCTCGAACAGCTCGAGCGGAATGACCTTGTGCAGCAGGGCCGCGACCATGTCGAAGCCGCCGCCATACATGTAGAGATTGGCGAAGGAGAGCGCCGCGGTGTCCTTGAAGCCGGAACCGAACATGCGCAGCAGCAGGTCGGCATATTCGGCGTGGGTGTAGTCGTCCCAGCCGAGCCCGTAGTCGCGGAAGGTCAAGCCTGCAATGACGGCGACCGCGGCCAGCACCAGCATGGCGAGATCGTCGCAAGTCCGTTCGATCGAGCGCCGCTGAGGCGTGTCGATCGCCGAAGTCGTGATGGATGTCATGGCTATCGGTGCCCCGGAATCCCCTTTTGGCCCTGCTGGCGCGCGCGGGCCTCAACCCCGGACTCCCTATAGCGCAGTTCCATTACCAAGTAATTGGGCATTATGGCTAAATTCCTGATGCGACGCAGCAATTCCGGTTGGCACCCATTCAGATGACGTTGCGAGCAGCTTTAGCAGTAGCGAGCCCCGGCTGAAGGGAATGTGAATAAGTCCCTGATTTCCTTCCCTTTAGGAACACCGCCCAGAATTGGCCGTTGGCGTGGAACAGCGTATGACGGTATCGTGGCGTAGCGGTTCTCGCGCGTGATGCGCGGCCGGGGGTGAGTTCGATGAATTTGGCATTGCTGATCGTGGGGATTTGCGCCGTGCTGGCGGGTCTCCTCGCGGTGATTTTCGGCATGACGATCAGGGAATTCAGCCTCGGTGGGACTCTCATAGTCTCCGGCACCATTGGCGTCTGCTCCGGAATGTTACTGGTCGGCCTGCATCTGGTGCTGCTCGAGCTCAGGGGCATCGCACGCCGGCTGGCCGGTGCGGTCGCGCCATCCGAGGTTCGGGTCAGGCCCGCGCTGCCGGGCCTCGCTGTGCCTGGCGTAGTCGCGCCCGAGCCGGTGCCCGCTGCGGCGGTGAGAGCCGAGCCGGCGCCGCCGCCACCGCCCGCAAGTCCGCCGCCGTGGCAGAGCGAAGCTGCAGCGCGCGAGCGGCCGCGTGCCGAGGCACCGCAGCAGGAGCCGGAAGCCCCGACACCGCCTCCCGCTCCGGAAGCGTCGCGCCGGCGCAACCTGCTGTTCGCCTCGACCTCGCGCAAGGAGCGCGAGCGCGCGGAAGCAAAATCCACTGAAACTGCCCCGCCGTCCAAGGAGCCCAGCGAGGCCCCGAACCTTTCGCCCCCTGCGAGCTTTGACGTCGCCTGGCCGAAGCCGGACCGTGCGCGCCCGCCGGAGCCGCCGGCCGCCCAACGCCGTCCGCCGCCGCCGCGCTCGCCGTCGACCTTGGCAGAGACCGCTCCTGAGCCGGCGCCCGAGCCGCCGCCGCCCGTGGAGCCCCCGCCGGTGACGGTGCTCAAGTCCGGCGTCGTCGATGGCATGGCGTATTCGCTCTATTCCGATGGCTCCATCGAGGCGCAGATGCCGGAGGGCATGATGCGCTTTGCCTCGATCGACGAGCTCCGTGCCCATCTCGACCAGCGCGGTTGAAGCGACCGCGCGCTCAAGTAGACGGGCGCTTTTCACCAGTAATCAGTGCCTCGCCGTCAGTCATCGTGTTTCAGCCGAATGTATTCTTGACAGGGAATACTTCGGTGTCGTCAATCCTGTAAGCCACAAGCGGACAAGGGAGGGCGCATGTCGGATGCGGGGGCGAAGAATTTCATCGAGCTGACCGCGAGCATCGTGTCGGCCTATCTCAGCAACAATCCGACGCCGGCGGCCGAGATTCCGAACCTGATCAGTCAGGTGCATGGCGCCTTGGTGCGGGTCTCGTCAGGCCGCACCGAGACCGCGCCGCTGGAGCCGGCCAAGCCCGCCGTCTCGCTCAAGAAGTCGATCGCGCCCGATTATCTCGTGTGCCTCGAAGACGGCAAGCGCTTCAAGTCGCTGAAGCGCCATCTGCGCACGCAGTACAACATGACGCCGGAGCAGTACCGCGAGAAGTGGGGCTTGCCGGCCGACTATCCCATGGTCGCCCCGAACTATGCGGTGGCGCGCTCGCAACTGGCCAAGCAGATGGGCCTCGGGCAGCAGCAGCGGAAGCGGAAGTAGTCGGGGTCTTGTAGGGTGGGCAAAGGCGCAAAGCGCCGTGCCCACGCGTTTACGTTGATTGCACACAGAAGGTGGGCACGCTCCGCTTTGCCCACCCTACGAGAGCATCTTACGACGCTTCCGCGAGCGCCTCTCTCGCATCGGTCTTGATGCGCTCGACCATCGAGCGCAGGCCATTGGAGCGCTGCGGCGTCAGATGATCGCGAAAGCCGAACTCGTTGAACACGGCGATCGCGTCGGTATTGAGGATCTCCCGCGGCGTGCGGCCCGAATACAGCGCGAGCACGATCGCGACCAGCCCGCGCACGATATGGGCGTCACTGTCGCCGCGATATTTCAGGACCGGCTCGCCATTGCTGCGATCGACCGTCTTCTGCAGCCAGACCTGGCTGACGCAGCCCTGCACCTTGTTCTCGGCCGAGTGTTCCGCCTCCGGCAGCGGTTCCAGAGTGCGGCCGAGCTCGATGACGTACCGGTAGCGGTCGTCCCACTCGTCCAGAAGCTCGAAATTGTCCCTGATGTCGTCAATCGTCGTCATATCGGCCCGCAGTTCCCGCCTACCGCCAATATAGAGACGCGAAGCCCTGAAATCGATAGGGCCTGGACGCTTAATTCGCCGGCCCCGGTCCGCGCCATTCGAGCGCAAGGTCGTCCTGGGTCAGGGTATCGCGCGGCGCCTCGCTCGCTGCAAAATCGCCTTCGCCGGCCAGCGCGATCGAGCCGGTATGGTCGGGCGCCTTCTTGCTGTCGGTCTTGCTGCCGTCGTTCCTGCCGCCGTCGATCTTGTCGTTGGTGATCTGCTCCTTCTTGTCGTTGATGATCTGATAGAGCTTCTTCGCGCCGTCCTGGGCGCGCTGGCCGATGATGGTCGCGGCCTGGCCGCCGACCTCGCAGGCCGCCGGCTGGCGCTTGCAGAACTGGGTCACGTCGGAAACGGCCGCGGTCGCGGCCTGCACCGCATCGGCGGCGCCGATCTGCGGCAGCTTGTCCGATTCGGGCGTCTTGTCCCGCGGCAGGAGCACCAGCACCAGCCCGAGCCAGAATGTGATGCGGAGCAGAAAGCGCATCTTATCGACCTGTCCGTTAGACTCCGCCCGCGGCGATCTCCGCGGATGTCGGACCTAGCGATCCTCGATAAATCGCAAGTGATTGCCTTGAGCTTAATTCGCGGAAAATTGACGCAAAATTCTTCCGCAGCGACGTTCCGGTAAATTTTCGATTGACGCCCGTACCCATGGTTCTGCCGGCCGCCCGCATCCACCAATTCGAAACCATGCGGAGCAGGGCGAAACCCCGCGTTCACCATTCGCAGCGAAGACGTCGCCAAATCGTCTAAAAAGCTCCGCGATAACGCGGTGTCCGGCCACACGCTGTGCCGCCTTAGCACTCGTTTAAGGTCGCTCTGACACGGTGGCTCAACGACAAGGAGGCGTTCCGGCGCGTCTTCCAAGAGACGATTGAGCCGAAGCGCGAGACCCGTGACAGTTTTGAGTATCATCCGCGATTGTCTCGATGCACTGCTGCATCCCTCCGCGCGCTACGATGCGCTGATGCGCGCGCGCCATCGCGCCTTCATGGCACCGCGGCTGCTCGGCAGCCTCGCCGCCTTCGCTGCATTTCCGGTCTATCTCGCCATGCGCGGCGCGCCGAGCGCGATCGAGGTCGCGGCCTTTGCCTGGCTGATCGCGCCGATCATGTTGTCCTGGTTCCTGTCGCGCACCGGCCGTTACGAGGGCGCACACGTGCTGTCGTCGCTGGCGCTCGCCGGCCTGATCATGGCTGTCGCGATCACGACAGGCGGCATCGAATCCTTCGCCGCGGTCTGGCTGATCGTGGTTCCGCTCGAAGCTGCGCTGTCGGCCTCGCGCCGCGTCGCGGCGTTTGCCTCGCTGCTTGCGCTGTCCTGCGCCGGAATGCTGATTCTGGTCAGCCAGCTCGGCTGGCTGCCGGTGGTTGAGCCGAGTGCCGCCGAGCGCGGCGTGCTGATGGCTTTCGGGGTCACGTCTGCCACTCTTTATGCCGCCGGCCTCGCCTTCGGCGCGGAATCGCTCGCGCGCACCAGCGTCGCGCTGTTGTCGCGCGAGGAGGAGCGTTACCGCCTGCTGGCGCGCAACATGAGCGATGTCATCTCGCGGCATCAGCGCAACGGTGCGGTGCAATTCATCTCGCCGGCGGTGGAGGCCATGCTCGGAGCGCAGGTGGCGCAACTGCTCGGCCACGGCCTGTTCGACCGTGTCCATGTCGCCGATCGGCCGGCCTATCTCACGGCACTGTCCGACGCGGCGCGCGGCGAGGTGCGCAGCGTCGAGTTCAGGCTGCGGCGCGAGCCCGCCGCCGAGCGCGGCCAGGTCGATTTCATCTGGGTCGAGATGCGCTGCCGTCCGCTCGATCAGGACAGCGGGCGTGACGTCACGTGCGAAGCCGAAGTCGTCGCGGTGATGCGCGACGTCACCGACCGCAAGCTTTTCGAGCAGGCGCTGGACCAGGCGCGCAGCGCCGCCGAGGCGGCCGATGCCGCCAAGACGCGCTTCCTCGCCACCATGAGCCACGAGCTGCGCACGCCGCTCAACGCCATCATCGGCTTCTCCGAGATGATCGCGCAGGAGCAGGCCTTGATGCTGGGTGCTGCGCAGCGCAAGGAATACGCCCAGCTGATCAACGATTCCGGCCAGCACCTGCTGTCGGTCGTCAACGGCATCCTGGACATGTCGAAGATGGAATCGGGCAATTTCGAGATCGCGTCCGAGCCGTTCGCGCCGCGCGCTTCGCTATTGCATTGCTGCAATCTGCTGGCGCTGAAGGCGCGGGAGAACGGCATCGACCTGATCACCGACGCGCCGCAGGACCTGCCCGTCATGACCGGCGATCCCAGGGCCTTCAAGCAGATCGTGCTCAACCTCGTCGCCAACGCCATCAAGTTCACAGAGCGCGGCGGTCAGGTCTGCGTATCGGCCGCGGTGTCCGGCTCGCAGCTGACGCTGCGCATCAGCGACACCGGCGTCGGCATCGCGTCCGACGATCTCAAGCGCATCGGCGCGCCGTTCTTCCAGGCCGGCACGACCTATCAGCGCCGTCACGAGGGCACCGGCCTTGGACTTTCGATCGTGAAGAGTCTCGTGGCGTTGCATCTCGGCGAATTGACGGTACAAAGCAGGTTGGGCGAGGGCACGGCGGTCACCGTCAAGCTGCCGCTCGTCTACACGCCGCCGCAAGCCAAGCCGGCCGAGCGCAAGATTGCGACGCTGACGCCTGTGCTGCGCCAAGAACTTCAAGGTCAGGATCTTCAAGACCAAGCTCACGACCAGTCTCAGGACCAACCCGCTCTGGTGAAGAAAAGTGCCTAAGAAGTCTGCCAAGGACGAAGCCGCTCCGCGCCGCCGTGGCGCCAAAGCTGCGGTTGTCGACGTCGAGACCGAGCGCAACCTCGTGATGCGCGTGCTGCTGCACAGCCCCAAGGACACGCTGGCCGGCCTCGTCGCCGTCGCCGCGATCGCCGCGATCGTTGCCAATGCGCTGTTCCTCCAGACCGGCCGGCATCCCGCGCCGATGTTCGGCACGGTGATCAATCTTCCCGCGCCGTCGTCCGTGCCGCTGTCGAATCCCATGCCGCGTCCGCGCCCCGTCGGCGCCGATACCTCGCCGCTCGAGCCGCGCGCGACCGAGTTCCGTGTCGAGCCTAAGCCTGCCGAGCCCAAGCCCGCCGAGCGTGCTGCCGAAAAGCCGGTCGAGGCGACCGCCTCGACGCGCTCGAATGATCCGATGACCAATCTGGTCAAGGCGACCACCTCGACGCCGCCCGCGGCCCTGCGTCCGCCGGCGCCGATCCCGGCGCAAAGCCCGGCCGCACGCCGCATCGCCGGCGTGCAGCGCGCGCTGTCCGAATACGGCTACGGCAATCTGAAGATCACGGGCACCATGAGCGGCGAGACCCAGGCCGCGATCCAGAAGTTCGAGCGCGAGCACAAGATGCAGGTCACCGGCCAGGTCTCGGACCGGCTGCTGCGCGAGCTCGCCGCTGCGATCGGCCGCCCGGTCGAATAGCCGCACGTCGAGTGTCGTTGACGCAGGTCAATTGCCGGCGCCGGCACGATGGACCGGATCCGATACGATTGCGATTTGAGTGGGATCAATGACGGCCGGCGGCCGCAGGAACAAGATGGCTCATCTCATCAAGGAAGAGAGGTCGTCATGTTCAAGGTCTCGATTCTCGTCTGGATCATGCTCGGCACGACGCTGGCGGGCATCAGCCTCATCGTGGTGCTGATGGTCCCGAGTTTTGCCGCCGACGCCATCAGGAACATCCCCTATGCCGTGGCGGTAGGATTTGCACTCGCTATGCCGCTGTCATACTTCATCGCAACGCAGATTCGCGGTGGTCAGGACGGCACGCGCAAGGCGTGAGACGTAAAGCTGGCGTGAGGCCTCGCGCTGGCCTATCGTCGAATTCATGCGTTTGAAATCCAATATTTGGGTGGCGGCTTACTTGCGCCGGTGCCAGACCGAGGGCGTATTCGGCGCCGTGCGGCGTCGCGGTGCCGAGGAGGCGGGCGCGGTGTTCGTCAAGGTGTCGCTGCTCGACGGCCATGCCATGCTGTATGCGCCGGCGCCGCAGACCGTCTATGACGACGGCCGGCCGGTCGACCGCTTTTTCGTCCCTGTCGCGCCGCAGCCTCTGCCGGATCACACGATCGAGGAGCGGCTGACCAAGGAAATCCGCTTCGATCCGGATGCCTGGATCGTCGAGACCGAGGATCGCGCGGGCCGGCATTTTCTGGAATTGGCCAAGGCGTAGCTTCAACCGTCATTGCTCGCAATGACGGGGTTGGAGTTCGTTGCGTGCCTCACCGCTGCCGCTCGCTGCGGCGGCGTAAGCAAATCAGCGATCCGACGGATTAGTCCCCGTCCGCACCGCCGGGCTCGAGCCGGGCTGCACGCCCGGCCGCGTCTGGCTCGCGCCGGCGCGTGCGCGCTGGCGCTCCCCGTCATGCAGCGAGGACTGATACTTCGCGCGGGTGACCGCGAGCGTCGAGCCGCGCCAGGCCGCCAGCATCACCAGCGCCGATCGCTCGGCGAGACGGTCATAGAGCCGCGACAGGCGGTACACGGCGTTCACGGACGTTCCGATCTCCGGCTTGAAGAACAAGAGAATGCGCTGGAACACCGGGCTCGGCATGTCGAGCGCGCGTGCGGCAACGGCAAGCGCCTCGCCGCCGGCATCGTCGACGATCTGGGCTGCGACGCGCGAGGGCAGGATCAGGCTGTCGCCGAGCTCGAAGGTGAAGCTTTCGATATCGCCCGCGATCGCCGCCATCTCCAGGATCTGGATCGCGCGCTTGGCGCGCACGGTCGGAATACGGGGGGCGGCTTTCAGCGGGGTCTGCGCCAGATTGTGCAGGATCAGCGCGCGCTCGGAGGCGCCGGCGCGGAAGAACATGTCGTGGATCTCGGCCGCCTCTTTCGGCTGCATCGCCAAGTTGGCGGCCATGCGTTGCTCGGCCTCGGTCGGCACGCGCGCCGGAGCAGACGCGCGCGGCGGGGCGGGGATCTCCCGGGCCAGTGGAACCCTGCGGCCTTCCTGGGTGGCGACCAGGCCGAGCTTCTGCAGGATCGGGACGGGCGTCTGCGGATAGACCGCGAGGCGGGCCTTGACGGCCGCGCGCGTCGCATCGTCGACCTGGTCGATCAGCCGCGTGGCGAGCTCGACGAATTGCCGCTGCTCGTCGTCGCTGTGGGTGCTCGTCTGGACATAGAGGTCGGTCAGCACGCGCAGCAGCGTCGGACGGACATCGACACCTTCGCGACGGGACAGGGTCATCAGCCCGTCGAATCCGGGAAACAGCGACTTGGTCATGGAGGCGTACGCAACTCGGGAAAGATACTTGGGGGCGAGCCTAGCGCAGCTTCGTTTAAAGCCTCGTTAAGGAAAACGAGGCGTGAAGCCGGCCCTGCAATTTGAGGCGTTGTCGTGCCGCAACGGGACGGCGCGGCGCGGTCCGTGCGGCTACGGTTGAAGCGGCCCGTTTACACCCCGTTAACCATGAGCTGATCTTAATGAATGCATGTTGCTGGGGCGCGTTCGGTCGCGCGGCAATTGAAGAGAGCTGACATGGGGACCATCATCGAATTTCCGGCCGGTCGCCGGGTGGGCTCGTCCGGGGATGTCGCTCCGCGCGCGGACATGGGAACGGTTCTGATCCTTCCCGTGATTCGAATCGAGCGCGAGGCGGACGAAACCAGCGGCGATCGCGGACCGGAGCAGGGCACAGCGCCGGGGCGCCGTCGTCGCCGCCGCTGACATTCGGCTTCATGCAATGCCGGACGTCATCCGCCAGATCCGGCCTGTCCTATCGGCCGTCCTGCTCACGCTGCTAGGCGCGTTGCTCGCGGCGTGTAGCGGCGGCGACTTCGGCCGCACCCGCGAGAGCATGCGCAGCGACGACATGCATCGCTGGCTCGGTGCGGAGGTCACCTCCAGCGTCGGCCTGAGACCATCGCAATTCCAGCTCACCGACGAAGAGCGCCAGCTTCGCGATCTCGCCTATCCCATGATCGAGCCGCCGCTGTCGCGCCCCGCATGGAAGAGCGTGTTCGGCGACTACAAGGCGCTGCCCTCGCCGTGGCTGCAGAAGGTCGTGTTCGACCGCACCATGTACGGGCGCACCCTGATCGACGAGCCGCACCGCTCGCATTCCTCGCGCTATGCGCAGCTGATCGAGGACGTGCGCAACGACATCACCCGCTTCGAGCCGTTCTTCGCATCCGCGATCCGCGTCATCGATCTCGACAGGAAGCGCGATGCCAGCATGGCGCGTGTCTCCGCGCTGTCGCCGAGGGAGAGGGACGACGCGGTCGCGCGCATGCAGGAGAACTCGCTGATCATCCAGTGGGTGCAGCAATGCCTGGAGCAGCGCATCTCGTCCTATCGCTGGGCGCTGGAGCGCCTGGTGATCCAGGCCCCCGACGGCATGGCCGCCGATGCCGACCGCCTGATCGGCGAGCTCGCCGCCCAGACCGCCAATCCGCCGGTCCAGGGGCAACCGCCCTATGCTCGCGCGGTGGTCTCGAAGGGCTAAGCACGGGTCCTCAGCCCTTTGAGCGCGGCCGCCCCGCGGCCGATCGGCCCGATTCCCCGGGCCGCCTGACCGGTTCCACGGGAGTGCGCCGCCTGCCGCCGCCCACCTGGTTGAGGTTCTCCGGGAACCGCATTGATGGCCCTTGTCCTTCCGCGCCGGCCGGATAGGATCGCATCGTTTCTTCGAATTCATTTTATCCAAAGGTCCTTCGAGATGAGCTTAAACGCCGCGCATCCGCGCAAGAGCCGTCTGGACATTTCCTCGGGCCGCCTGTTGGCAGTTGCCATTCTGCTCGGATCGACTGGCTCCGCGGCCGCGCTGACCAAGGAAGCAGCGCTCGAGAATTGCCGGATGAGGGTCGGCAAGCCGATCGTGCAGGCCTGCATGCGCGCCGGCGGCGGACCTGCCGGAGGCGCAAATCTCGAAGCCTGCCGGGCAAAAGCAACGCCGCAGGTCAGGGCCTGTGTCATGGCGGCGCTCAATGCCGCCAATGGCCGCGCCAATGTCGCCGTCGAGCTTCCCAAGGAAACGGCGCCCAAGCTCGAGGCAGGCACGGCACTGCCGAAGGATTTCGTCGCCCCGCCGCGCAGCATCTCCGACATCACGGCGATCCTCGACGGCGACAAGCCCAACGAGAAGATGATCGCGGAATTGAAGTCGGAGGCCGACGCCGTGCCCACGGGCAAGGAGTCCCGCCAGGACCTCGCGCAGCTCTATTTCGATCGCGCCAATGCACGCGCGCAGCTCGGCCGGCTCGCCGAAGCGATGGCTGACGCCGACAAGGCCGTGGAGGTCGGGCGCGGCGCAGTCGGCCCGAATTTGCTGGGGCGCATGTTGCAGCTCCAGTCCCTGCAACACTCGCTCGCGGGCGATCCGAAGCGCGCGCTCGAGATCATGCAGAGACTTTTGCGCGAATCGGCCAGCATGCCGGGCGCCAAGGGATTTCAGTTCGTGACAAACCGCGGGATCGCGGTCGTTCTCATCCAGATGGGCGACCTCGCACAGGCCGAAGCCTATCTCCGCCGCACCCAGACCGCGATCCAGGAGGCCCGCACCAGCGGCCATCCCAATTGGCGTGCGGCCTATGCGAAGTTCGGCCAGAGCTGGGAAGGCGAGCTGGAGCTCACTCGCGCCGCGATCTTCGAGGCACGCGGACAGTTCGCCGATGCCGAGGCCGCCTATCGCACCGCCGAGCTGCGCAAGCGCGCAAGCACGAAGGCCATCATGGCGTCGGACAGTGCGCCGGCCGAGACCCTTCTGCTGCAGGCGATCGATGGCACCGTGTTGAGCCAGGCGCGCATGAAGGCGAAGCAGGGCAAGCTGGCCGAGGCCGAGGTGGATGCGCGCCGCGCGCTGCTGTCGCGCCTGAAGGATACCGGCAAGTACAATCCGGTCACGCCGCGCTTCGTCATGGGGCTGGCGGGCATTTTGGTCGACCAGGGCCGCTACGAAGAGGCCGAGAAGCTCGGCCGTGTCGCCCTCGACATCAACAAGACGGTGGGTGTGCCCGAGGATTCGCAGGCGACGGTGCAGTTGCTGTCGCAGCTTGCGGGCATCCTGACGCTTCGCCGCCAGAACGCCGAAGCGGGCGAAATGTTTGCGAGGATAGAAAAGGCCGTCGCCGGCTGGGACCCGCAGCGCCGCCAGGTGTTCGAGCTCAATCCCTCTCGCATCCTGTCCCTCTATGATTCCGGGCAGCTGGACGCCGGCATTGCCGCCGCGGAGCAGCTCGTGAAGAGGCAGATCGCGCGGGTGGGGGAGAATCATTTCGACGCCGCCTCGGCACGCGGCACGCTGGCGGTCGGATTGATGCGCGCCCGCCGCGATGCCGACGCGATCAGGGAGTTCAAGGCCGCCATTCCGGTGATGATGGCGAGCGCCAACGATAACGCCGACGACGAGAACACGACCGTGGTGGCCGCGCGCAGCCAGCGGCTGCAGACCATCGTCGAGAGCTATCTGCTGCTGCTCGGCAGGGTGGAAGGAGGCGGCACCAATGTCGGCGAAGAGACATTCAGCCTGGCCGATGCCGTCCGCGGCCGCTCGGTGCAGCAGGCGCTGGCTGCCTCGAGTGCGCGTGCGGCGGCAAAGGATCCCGCGCTCGCCGAGCTCGTGCGGAAAGAGCAGGATCTGAGCAAGCAGGTCAACGCCCAGCTCGGTACGCTTAACAACGTGCTCGCGCTTCCCGCAGCGGAACGCGACGAGAAAGGCGTGCAGCAGATACAGGCCTCGATCGCAGCGTTGCGCGGCCAGCGCGACAAGGCGCGCCAGGAGATCAAGCAGAAATTCCCGATCTATGCCGATCTCGTCTCGCCCAGGCCGCCGAGCGTCGCCGAGATCCGCGCGACGCTGACCGACGGCGAGGCCATGCTGTCGTTCTATTTCGGCCAGAACGGCAGCTTCGTCTGGGCCGTGCCGAAGTCGGGGCCGGTGGCATTCGCCGCCGTCCAGGCCAGGATCGGCGACATCGAGAGCAAGATACGCAAGCTGCGTGAAGCGCTCGAGCCGCAGGCCGCGATGATCTCGGACATTCCGCCCTTCGATCTCAAGCTCGGCCATGAGTTGTACGAGCTGCTGCTCAAGCCGGTCGAGAGCGGCTGGAAGCCGGCCAAGAACCTGATCGTTGTCACCAACGGTGCGCTGGGCCTGCTGCCGCTCGCCTTGTTGCCGACGGCACCGGCGGAGGTGGCCGCCGACGAAGACCCGCTCTTCGTCGGTTATCGCAACGTGCCGTGGCTGGCGCGAACCCATGCCGTGTCGACGGTGCCGTCGGCGGCGGCGCTGCGCACGCTGCGGCAGTTGCCGCCCGGCAAGCCCGGCCGCGGCGACCTCGTCGCGTTCGGCGATCCCTATTTCAACAGCGATCAGCACGCCGAGGCGGAAGGCACAGGTGAGAAGATTCAGCTGGCCGATGCCGGCGGCAACATCACGCGCGGCGGGCCGCTGAAGCGGCGCAACAGTCCCAAGCTCGACGGCGTCGATAGCGCCGAACTCGGTCTGTTGCCCCGTTTGCCCGACACCGCGGACGAGTTGAAGTCGATCGCGCTGGCCTTGCAGGCGGATCCCTCGAAGGTGCTGTTCCTCGGCAAGAGCGCGACCGAGAGCGCGGTGAAGACGATGAATCTCTCCGGCTTCAGGATCCTGGCCTTTGCGACCCACGGTCTAGTCCCGGGCGAACTCAACGGGCTGACGCAGCCGGCGCTCGCTCTGTCGTCGCCGGTGGTGACGGGCGAGGGCGGCGACGGACTGCTGACGATGGAAGAGATTCTCGGTCTCAAGCTCGATGCGGACTGGGTCGTCCTGTCGGCCTGCAATACCGGCGCCGGCGCCGGCGCAGGGGCCGAGGCGGCCTCCGGGCTGGGCCGCGCGTTCTTCTACGCCGGCACGCGCGCCCTGCTGGTGACGAACTGGTCGGTGCACTCCCAGTCGGCGCGGCAATTGGTGACGGACCTGTTCAAGCGACAGGCCGACGATCCCAAGCTGTCGCGCAGCGAAGCGCTGCGCCAGGCGACGATGGCTCTTGTCGATGGTCCCGGCTATCTCAACAGCGAGGGCAAGACCGAGTTTGCCTATGCGCATCCGCTGTTCTGGGCGCCTTACACGATCATCGGCGATGGCGGCTTGCGTTGACGAATGGGAAAGGGGGCAAGGAAAATGAAGCGGAATGCTCTACTGGCTCTGGTGGCTGCAGGTCTGTTGGCCGCGGGATCCTCGCTCGCCGCGCCATTGATCACGGAAGAGGAGGCCAAGCTGCCGCCTCCCAAGGGCGCGGTCGCCGTCGATCAGCGCGGCATCATGCGCGGCCCGAAGATCGAGTTCGTCTCGCCGGGCGCTCCCGCGAATTCTCCTCTGCGGCTGGTGTTGAAATTCCAGTCCTATGGCGGGGCCAAGATCGATCCGGACTCGGTCAAGGTGATCTTCCTCCGAACGCCGAACGTCGACCTGACGCCTCGGGTCAAGCCCTTCGTGCAGCCAGATGGCATCAACATGCAAGATGCGGAGTTGCCGCCGGGCGAGTACACGATGCGTGTCGACATCAAGGACAGCGATGGCCGGCCGGGCACGACCGTCTTCACCCTGAAGGTTGCGCCCAAGTGAGCTCGCAGGTGAACTCGCAAGTGGCGTGCCTCTACTGCCGGTCGGAAAATGCCGAGGGTGCGCTGGTCTGCGCCTCGTGCGGGCGCGACATCGCCGTTCCCGCCACGTTGCTTGCCGAGCGCGACGATCTCTTGCGCAAGCGCGAGGATCTGCGCGATGAACTGAAGCGGGCCAGAGGCGAGATCGAAGCCATTATGAGGCGAGGGAAGTCGCGCTAGCGATGGAATGTCCGTTCTGCGCCGAGACGATCAAGGACGAAGCCATCGCGTGCAAGCATTGTTCGCGCGACTTGCGCGTCGTGCGACCGACGCTCCTCGAGATCGACGAGATCGTTGCCGAGCTGGACAAGCTCAGGCGGGATCTCGATCGCGTCAACGTCCGTCTCGAGCGCTACAACAATCCGCTGCGCTATTACGGAACGCATGCGGTGCTCTATGTGGTCATTCCAGCCCTGCTGCTGGTGATCGCGCACGTGCTCGTGACCATCACCTTCAACGTGTCCCCGATCCCGCTCCGGATTGCATCGATCGCCATACCGCTGCTGTTCGGCTTCGTGGCTTATCCGTTGCACCGGGTATCCGCCCTGACGGCGTTCGTGCTGGCGTTCCTGGCAGCGGCCGTCAGCGTCCTATCGATGCTGACGGTTACGGGGATCCATGACCATGTTCCGATCCTTCCGACGATCTGGATCGAATGGCGTGAAGTGTTCGAATATGGCGCGAGCATCCTGCTCGCCTTCGTCTCCGGCAACATTCTCAGCGTCGTGATCTTCCAGATCCTGCCGCGTGTGCTGACGCAGGGAGGCAAGCCGAACGCGTTCGCCTTCAGGGTGGCGCGGCTGCTCGGGCAGCATGTCGGCGAGGAACAGCTGCGCCGTCGTGCCCGCTTGATACAGGATCTCATGCAGACCGTCGGGCCGCTCGCGGGCGTTGCTGCGACCGGTATCGGCTCGATCTATGCGGGGTTGAAGGGCTTGCTGGGCTAGCTCGACTGCATCTGTCTCACGGCGCGCCTTCAGGCCTAGCGCGCTTCCACCACCTCGCCGTCCTCTTTCACGAACCGGCCAACCGGATTGTCCAGGAGATCGACCACGGCTTCCGACGGCCGGCACAAGCGCGTGCCCTTTGGCGTCACCACGATCGGCCGGTTGATGAGGATAGGGTGGGCGATCATGACATCGAGGAGCTGCTCATCGCTCCATTTGGGGTCGTCCAGGCCGAGCTCCTTGTAAGGCGTTCCCTTCTCGCGCAGCAGCGCGCGGACCGGAATGCCCATGCTCGCGATCAGTTCCTTGAGCTTGTCCCGCGAGGGTGGAGTCTTCAGATATTCGATGACATCAGGCTCAACGCCGCTCTGCCGGATCATCGCCAGCGTGTTGCGCGAGGTGCCACAGGCGGGATTGTGATAGATCGTGACGGTCATCGAACTGTCTCCGTGATTGCGACCGAGGCGGACGCGCGTGAGCGGCCGAGCAACCAGTTCATCAGCAGCATGCCCGCGAAGGCGCCGCAGAGTTCCGCGAGGATGAATCCGGGCAGGTCAGCGGGGCGAATGCCGGCGAACGTGTTCGTCAGCGACCTTGCGATGGCCACCGCAGGGTTGGCAAACGACGTGGAAGCCGTGAACCAATAGGCGGCCGTGATGTAAAGGCCGACCAGCCAGGGGATGGCCGTCCGCTGAAACCGGATGCCGGCCAGGATCGTCGCGACCAGCCCGAACGCAGCGACCGCTTCGGCGAACCATTGCGGCCCTCCGGTTCGGACCTTGGTCGAGAGGTCGAGCAGCGGCAGGCCGAACATCAGATGCGCCGCCAGCGTTCCCGCGATGCCGCCAGCGATCTGCGCGATCACGTAAAGCGCGGCCTCGTTGACCGGCAGCTCGCGCTTGCCTGTGAAGACGAGCGTCACTGCGGGATTGAAATGTGCGCCGGAGATCGGACCGAGCACCGTGATCAGGACAACCAGGATGGCCCCGGTCGGCAAGGTGTTGCAGAGCAGCGCAAGGGCGACGTCCTTGGTCAGCGTTTCCGCCATGATGCCGGAGCCGACCACGGTGGCGACGAGAATACCCGTGCCGAGCGCTTCAGCCGCGAGGCGCCGCGGGAGATCGAAACTGTCCATCAGCCGGCTCGCTCCTTTCGTTTTGGCGAGCAGCACGATTGCAAGGTCTCGACGACGGGCTCGCAAACCTCCGGCCGTCCGCCGCAGCAATCGCGCAGCAGGAAGAGCGCGACGTCGCGGAATTCGCCGAGATTGGCGCGGTAGACGATCGAGCGACTGTGCCGCTCGGAGGACACGAGGCGGGCGCGGCTCAGAATCGACAGATGCGCCGACAGCGTGTTTTGCGGGACTTCCAACAGGCGGGCGAGATCGCCGGCCGCAAGACCGTCAGGCTCGTGCCTGACCAGCGTCCGGAACGCCTCCAGACGGGTCGGTTGAGACAGCGCGGCGAGCGCCAGGACGGCTTGCTCTGTTTCCATATATCCAGATTTATGGAATTATAGGGGGCAAGTCAATCTGGAAACCTCCGGTCCATGGAGTGAGCGGTAATTTCCAATATTCTAGAAATATGGTTTGACGATTGATGCGCACGGGCGCATCATGTCGCGCATGAAGATCGACGACGCAGCAGCACGCCTGGAAGCCCTGGGGAATCGGACCCGCCTGCAGATTTATCGCGCGCTGGTCCGGGCCGGGCACGCGGGCATGCCGGTCGGCCGGTTGCAAGACAAGCTGAAGATTCCGGCGTCGACGTTGTCGCACCACATCAAGACGCTGGTCTCGGTCGGATTGGTCAGTCAGATCAGGGAATCGACGACCCTGATCTGCCGCGCCAATTTCGATGCCATGCGCGGGCTGGTCGATTTCCTGGCCGCGGAGTGCTGTGCGGAAGAAGCGGGATGCAAGGCTGCGCAGACCGCAGCCTAACTCATTTGGCCAGTTATTCCATAATTCTAGAAGGATGGAGAGTTCGGAATGGACAAGACGGTAGCCATCATCGGGGCGGGGCCGGTCGGCCTCGCGGCCGCCGCTCATGTGCGCGAACGCGGCATGTCCCCTGTCGTGCTCGAAGCCGGACCCGAGGCCGGGCATGCGGTGCGGCAATGGCAGCACGTCCAGCTCTTCTCGCCCTGGGAATACAACGTCGACAAGGCCGCGGCGCGCCTGCTTGCGCCGACGGGATGGAATTCGCCGGACCCGAGCTCCTATCCGACCGGCGGCGAACTGATCGAGCGCTATCTTGCGCCGCTGGCAACGCGAACGCCGCTGCGCGAGACGATCCGGACCTCGAGCCGAGTCACCGCGATCAGCCGCGCCGGCTTCGACAAGGCCAAGACGAAGGGGCGGGACCAGGCGCCGTTCGAAATCCGCTACCAGAACGGCAAAGGCGATGAGGTGCTGCGCGCCGATGCCGTCATCGACGTCTCCGGCACGTGGTTCTCGCCCAATCCCGCCGGCAGCAACGGTCTGCCGGCGCTCGGCGAACGCGAATGCGCCGGTCGCATCGCCTATGGCATGCCGGCGGTGCGCGGCTCCGCTCGCAGCAGATATGCGGGCAAGGCCGTGGCTGTGCTCGGTGCCGGCCATTCCGCGCTGGGCACGCTGATCGATCTCGCGCGGCTCGCCGAGGAGGCGCCCGGCACCAGGCCCGTTTGGCTGCTGCGCGGCGACGATCCGGCAAAGGCCTTTGGCGGCGGCCGCAACGACAAGCTTGCCGCGCGCGGCGAGCTGGGGTCAGCCTTCGCCGCGCTGGTGACTGCCGGAAAGATTGCGGTCGAGACCGGCTTCGCTGTCACTCACATTTCGGAGATCGAAGGCCGCCTCAGGATTTCGGCAGGCGCCGGCGTGGCTGCGCGGACTGTGGTTGCCGATGAGCTGGTGGTGTCGACCGGCTTCCGGCCCGATCTCTCGCTTCTTTCCGAGCTGCGGCTGCGGCTCGATCCGGCGATCGAGGCGCCCCTCGCGCTCGCGCCGCTCATCGACCCCAACGAGCATAGCTGCGGAACGGTGCGGCCTCACGGCGCGCGCGAGCTGGCGCATGATGAGCCGGGCTTTTATCTCGCCGGCATGAAATCCTACGGACGTGCGCCGACCTTCCTGATGATGACCGGATACGAGCAGGTCCGATCGATCGTCGCCGACATCGCCGGCGACAAGAAGGCCGCGGCACGGGTCGAGCTCGTGCTCCCGGAGACCGGCGTCTGCACACGCGCCGGCGTGGAGTCCTCCGCCGCAGCGGGATGTTGCGGCGGCCCGGCCAAGGCCGAACCTTCGGCCTGCTGTGCCGCCGATGAATCCGCCAGGAAGGCGGGCGGTGCGGGGTGCGGCTGCTCATGAGCCGAGGCACTGCGGGCCCGCTCACCGTCGTCATCGCGCTCGGCACCGCGCAGACCATCGCGTGGGCGTCGAGCTACTATCTTCCTGCGATCCTGGCCGCGCCGATCGCGAGCGATCTCGGACTAGCGCCGACTTACGTGTTCGGCGCGCTGTCGGGAGCGCTCGTCATCTCCGGCCTGCTTGGTCCGCGCGTTGGGCACGCCATCGATACGTTCGGTGGGCGCGGCCTGCTTGCCGTCTCGAACCTCGTTTTCGCGGCGGGCTTGCTGCTGCTGTCCGTGGCCTATGGCGTAGCGGTGCTTATCGCAGCCTGGATCCTGCTCGGGATCGGCATGGGCATGGGCCTCTATGAAGCCGCGTTCGCGACGCTTGCGCGCATTTACGGCGCCAATGCGCGACGAACGATCACCGGCATCACCCTGATCGCCGGTTTCGCCAGCACACTCGGCTGGCCGCTCACGACATGGCTCGCCACGGAGTACGGCTGGCGCGCGGCCTGCCAGCTTTGGGCGGTGATCCACATCGGCCTTGCCTTGCCGCTCAACCTTGCGCTGCCCCGTGCCGCTCCGTTGCATCAGGAGGCCGGACCGAGCACGGGCGCAAGCCAGCAATCCGGCCGCCAGAGCGAAACCTTTGCA
Organism: Bradyrhizobium sp. NBAIM08; assembly: GCF_020193935.1. Lineage (NCBI taxonomy): Bacteria > Pseudomonadati > Pseudomonadota > Alphaproteobacteria > Hyphomicrobiales > Nitrobacteraceae > Bradyrhizobium > Bradyrhizobium sp. NBAIM08. Next base: position 455,596 of record NZ_JADYVR010000006.1, read on the forward strand.
ATGATATTGCTGGCGTACATGTTTGCGGCCGCGAGTTTTGTCAGCTCCGGAGTCTCGGCCATTCTGCCCACCATGCTGGTCGCGTTCGGTGCCACGCCGGCACAGGCGTTGCTGGCGGGAGCACTGGTCGGACCGGCGCAGGTCGGCGCCCGCCTTCTGGAAGCAGGATGGCTTGGCCGGTTTCATCCGCTGCTGTCGGCGCGGCTCGCCATGCTCATGAATCCGATCGGGGTGCTTGCGCTGGTTGCGGGCGGCCCTTTGCTCGCACCGCTCTTCACGGTGCTGTATGGCGCGGGCAACGGCATCATCACCATTGCCCGTGGTACGCTGCCGTTGGCGCTGTTTGGGCCGGTCGGGTTCGGCAGACGGGTCGGGATGATTTCGCTGCCTTCCAGGGCAACGGGCGCCTTCGCGCCGCTTGCGCTGGGACTGATGGTGGAGCATCTCGGCAGCAGCGCGCTCTGGATCGGCGCGCTGGCCTCGGTCTCTGCGTTCTTCGCGCTTCTGCTGCTCCGTGGGGATCACACGACATGAGTCGCTGTCCGATGGGAGGGGAACATTCGTAGCTTGCGCGGCTGGCCGCTGATTGCGGTGATGTGTATCGGCCAGCTCGGCAATCTGCTGCCGCACGTGACGTTGTCCGCGAATTTGGCCCAGCATCTGATGCCGGTGTGGGGATTGTCCGCCGCCGAAGGCGGGATGATGGCGAGCGGCTACGCGTTTGGCTACATGCTGGCGGTGCCCGTGCTGACGACACTGACCGATCGCATCGACGCACGGCTCGTGCTCCTCGGCGGCTCTGTCGTCAGCGGACTTGCGACCGTCGCGTTTGGCATCTTCGCGCAAGGCTTCTGGTCGGGGACCATCATCTGGTCGCTCGCCGGCCTTGGTTTTGCCGGTGCCTACATGCCGGGGCTCAAGGCACTGACGGACCGGCTGCCCGCCGGCGACACCTCGCGGGCGGTCACGCTCTACACGTCGAGCTTCTCGGTGGGCGTCGGCCTGTCGTTCCTGATCGCCCAAGTCCTCGCCGACGGCTGGGGATGGCGGACCGCGTTCTACGTGACCGGCATCGGTCCCATCGCGATGGTGGTCGCGTGTCTCTTGATCGAGAGCCGCAGTCCCGCTCCAAGATCAGGACGCCTTTTGAACTTTGCGCCCGTCTTGGCCAACCGCAAGGCGCTCGGTTACATCTTCGGCTACGGCGCGCACTGCTTCGAGCTCTACGGCATTCGCACCTGGCTGGTCGGGTTCTGGACCTACGTCGTCGCGCATCAGGGTGCGCCCTCATGGCTGAGCCCGGTCCTGATGAGCTTCTGCTTTGCAGTGATCTCCATGCCGGCCAGCATCCTCGGCAACGAGGCCGCACTGAAATTCGGGCGACATCGGGCGATCACGGTCGTGATGATCGCCTCGGCTTGCGTTGCCCTCGTCATCGGCCTGAATGCGACGGCTCCAGCATGGGTGCTGGCGCTGCTGCTGATGATCTATGGCCTGACAGTGCCAGCGGATTCCGGTGCATTGACAGCCGGGATGTCGGCCGCGGCTGTCTCGGAGCATCGCGGGGCGACTCTCGCCCTGCATTCGACCGTCGGGTTCGGCCTATCGGCGATCGGAGCCTGGGGAACCGGGGTTGCCCTCGATGCCGCTGGCGGCCCCCAGAGTGCAGAGGGCTGGTTGCTGGCCTTCATCGTGCTCGCGGCGGGATCGCGCTCGGCCCGCTCGCCTTGCTATGGTCGCGGACGGCGCGGTCCGGCGAGCTGGTATCGAAGTCGCAATAGGCGAGGCAGGATGCGGGCGGTCGGCCTGACAGGCCTCGGAGCCTCGGTCACGAATGCTTGACTTTGATCAAAGAATGCATTCGGCCGCAGACTATGGTACTCAGGCAACGTTGCGGTTCCCAAAGGTATCCAAAAGGTTAAAAGCACGTTTCATGCGGATCGTTCGGACCATCCTGGCATTCGCCATCGCCATCTCCCTGGCGATGCTGCCGGCTGGCGCGTCCGCTTCCGGCGTCGCGATGTCGTCGGGTGACATGAAGGCGGCCATGCAGGTCGGCGGCGACGACGATATGTCGGTGCACGATTGTTGTCCCGACATGAAGGGAACGGGCTCCGACACCGGCTACCAATGCGGGATGGGCTTCTGCTGTGTCGGCGGCACCGTCGCACTGGCAGACATTCGTCCCCTGGCGTTCGAATTCCTTGCCGTCGCGGCAGCGGAAACCGCTATTCCTGCCGATCAGGTCGTCGACTCGCGCGGCGGCAGTCCTCCCTTCCGGCCTCCTCGAATCTGATCTCTCAAGACGCGCGCGGGCACGCCCCGCGCGGCGATGACTGATGTGCGCATTCAAGCGTCGCGGTCGAGATCAATTCATGAGGACAGGACAATGCTTTCCAAGTTCAGCACCGCGGCTGTTGCCGCCACCCTTTCGCTCGCCGCTTCAGTCGCCTTGGCGGGTGCCGGCGATTACGCTTTCGAGCCGGTCAATCCCGAGATGAAGAAGGGCGACGACGTCACGCTCGCCGTTCGCCTGACCAACAAGCAGACCGGCAAGCCGGTGCCCGACGCCGTCATCTTCAAGACGCGCGTCGACATGGCTCCGGACGGCATGGCCGAGATGGAATCGGCGGTCGCGCCACTGCCCTCCAAGGAGCCGGGCGTCTACGCCTTCAGGACGGACCTGCCGATGGCCGGCCGCTATCAGGTCACGCTCTCGGCGAAGGTGCAGGGCGAGCCTGAGACGGTCACCGGCAAGGTCATCGTCAAGGCGATCAAGTGAGCTTTCGGGCGCCGTCGGACGGCGCCCGAACTTCTCTTTCCCATTCACATGGACGCGCGCTCCGAGCGCGCGAAACAACCATGAAGACGTTGCGTCTCTTGACGACTCTCGCTCTCGGCAGTGGCCTCGCCCTTGGCGCGTACTGGTTCTCGAACGAGGGGCGCTGGTCGGTCCATGCCGAGGTGACCCCGGCTGCGGCGCCAGCGGACCGGACTCCGCTCTACTATCGCGATCCGAGCGGCGCGCCGCTTTGGTCCGCCGGGCCAAAGAAGGACGACCGCGGGCGGGACTATCTGCCGGTCTACGATGACGACAAGGCCGCCCAGGCAGAGCCGAAGCCACCGCAGGCGGCTTCATCGCGAAAAATCCTCTACTACCGCAATCCGATGGGGTTGCCCGACACCTCGCCGGTGCCGAAGAAGGATCCGATGGGGATGAACTATGTCCCCGTCTACGAAGGCGACGACGCCGATGACGGCACGGTGAAACTGTCGCCCGGCAAGATCCAGCGCAGCGGCGTGAAGTCCGAGCCGGTGGCGCGGCGATCGGTCCAAGTCCTGGTCAAGGCGCCCGGTACGATCCAATTGGACGAGCGCCGCGTCTCGGTGATCGCGATGCGGGCCGAGAGCTTCGTGCAGAAGATCGCGGACGTCACCACCGGCTCCCGCGTCAAGGCGGGCCAGCCGCTGATGGAGATCTACAGCTCGGCGGTCGCCTCCGCGGCGGCCGACTATCTCGCGACCATCACCTCCAAGACCGTCGGCGGGGTCGAGATCTACGGCCGCGGCTCGCGGCAACGGCTGATCAATCTCGACGTCCCCGAGCGGGTGATCGCCGAGATGGAGAGAACGCGTGTCGCGCCCGTCACCATCCATTGGTCGGCGCCGCGCGACGGGATCGTGCTCGAGCGCAACGCGATCGAAGGCATGCGCGCCAATCCCGGCGACGTGCTGTTCCGCATCGCCGACACCTCGCTGGTCTGGGCGCTGGTCGACGTCGCCGAGCGCGATCTCGGCAACATCGCGGTCGGGCAGTCCGTCGCGGTGCGCGTGCGCAGCTTCCCCGGCCGAAGCTTCACCGGCAAGATCGCGGTGATCTATCCGCAGGTGAACCGCGAAACCCGGACGGTTCGCGTCCGCATCGAGCTCGCCAATCCCGAAGCGTTGCTGCTGCCGGACATGTATGTCGATGCCGACGTCGACACGGCCGATAGCGCGCTTGTCCTGACGATCCAGGACAGCGCGGTGCTCGACACCGGCACGCGGCAGGCCGTCCTCGTCGACAAGGGGGACGGGCGCTTCGAGCCGCGGGAAGTGAAGCTCGGCCGGCGCGGCGGCGGCTTTATCGAGGTGCGCGACGGCCTTGCCGAAGGCGAAGCGGTGGTCACATCAGCCAACTTCCTGATCGATGCGGAAAGCAATTTGAAGGCCGCGCTCAAAGGCTTTGCCGAGGCTGCGCCTCAAGCCTCCGACGCCGGCCATGCGACGGGAGAGCACAAATGATCGCCCGCATCATCGCCTGGTCGGCGCGCAACCTGCTGCTGGTGCTGTTCGGCACCGGCTTTGCGGCGGCCGCCGGCTTCTACGCGCTGCTGCATCTGCCGCTGGATGCGATCCCCGACCTCTCGGACACCCAGGTCATCGTCTACACCGAATATCCTGGCCAGGCGCCGCAGGTGATCGAGGACCAGGTCACCTATCCCTTGACGACGGCGATGCTGACCGTGCCGAAATCGAAGGTGGTGCGCGGCTTCTCCTTCTTCGGCGTGTCGTTCGTCTACGTGATCTTCGAGGACGGCACCGACATCTATTGGGCGCGCTCGCGCGTGATGGAGTTCCTGAACGGCGCCACGTCGCGGCTTCCCGTCGGCGTCACCCCGACCATCGGGCCCGATGCGACCGGCGTCGGCTGGGTCTACCAATACGCCGTGATGTCGAAAGAATTGAACCTCGCCGACACGCGCACGATCCAGGACTGGAATCTGAAATTCGCGCTCGCCAAGGCCGAAGGCGTGGCCGAGGTCGCCAGCATCGGCGGCTTCGTCAAGCAGTACAACGTGGTGCTCGACCCGCAGCGCATGCGCGACCGCGGCATCAGCATGCAGAAGATCCGGGAGGCGATCCGTGCCAGCAATGCCGACGTCGGCGGCCGCACGGTCGAGCTGTCGGAGTTCGAATACGTCATTCGCGGCAAGGGCTACATCAAGAGCATCAACGATCTCAGCAACATCGTCCTGAAGACCAGCAACGGCACGCCGGTGCTGCTGCGGGACGTCGCCAATGTCGAGCTCGGACCCGACGAGCGGCGCGGCATTGCGGAGCTGAACGGCGAGGGCGAGGTCGCAAGCGGCATCGTGCTGCAGCGCTTCGGCGTCAACGCGCTCGACGTCATCGAAAACGTCAGGAAGCGTTTCAAGGATATCGCGAGCAGCCTGCCGAAATCGGTCGAGATCGTCCCGGTCTACGACCGCTCGGGCCTGATCTATTCGGCGATCGACACGCTCAAGCACACGCTGTTCGAGGAGAGTATCGTCGTCGCGCTCGTCTGCATCGTGTTCCTGCTCCATGTCCGCAGCGCGCTGGTCGCGATCTTGATGCTGCCGGTCGGCGTGCTGATGGCGTTCGGCGCCATGAAGCTGCTGGGCCTGGGATCCAACATCATGAGCCTCGGCGGTATCGCGATCGCGATCGGCGCCATGGTGGATGCCGCGATCGTCATGATCGAGAACGCGCACAAGCATCTCGAGCGCGCCGAGCCCGGTCAGTCGCGTGTCCAGATCCTGATCGACGCGGCATCCGAGGTCGGGCCGGCGCTGTTCTTCAGCCTGCTCATCATCACCGTCTCGTTCATGCCGATCTTCACGCTGGAATCGCAGGAGGGGCGGCTGTTCAGCCCGCTGGCGTTCACGAAGACCTTCGCGATGGCGGCCGCGGCCCTGTTGTCCGTCACGCTGGTGCCGGCGCTGATGGTGATCTTCGTCCGCGGCAGGATCGTGCCGGAGAGGAAAAACGTCATCAACCGCTTCCTGATCTTTATCTACCGCCCGGTCATCAAGGGCGTGCTGCGCGCCAAGACGCCGGTGATCCTGGCTTCGCTGGTCGTGCTCGCCGTTACGATCTGGCCGGCGCGGCAGCTCGGCACCGAGTTCATGCCGACGCTGAATGAGGGCACGCTGCTCTACATGCCGACGACGCTGCCTGGCATCTCCGTGACCAAGGCGGCCGAGCTGATGCAGACGCAGGACCGCATCATCAAGTCGTTCCCGGAGGTCGAATCGGTCTACGGCAAGGCGGGGCGGGCGGCGACCGCGACCGATCCGGCGCCGACCGAGATGTTCGAGACGGTGGTCAGTCTGAAGCCCAAGGAGCTTTGGCGGGAAGGCGTCACCATCGACGGCCTGATCGCGGAGATGGACAAGGCGCTGCAGTTTCCGGGCGTCTCCAACGCCTGGACCATGCCGATCAAGGCGCGCATCGACATGCTGTCCACCGGCATCCGCACCCCCGTTGGCGTCAAGGTGATGGGCACCGACCTCGTCGAGATCGACCGGCTGGCGAAGCAGGTCGAACGGGTGATCAAGACGGTGCCGGGCACCTCATCGGCCTATGCCGAGCGCGGCATCGGCGGCTACTATCTCGAGATCGTCCCGGATCGCGAGGCGCTCGCCCGCTATGGCATCCTGATCCAGGATGTTCAGGACACCATCGCGGCGGCGCTCGGCGGCCAGACCGTCACGACGACGGTGGAGGGGCGGCAGCGGTTCACGGTGAACATGCGCTATCCGCGCGACCTGCGCGACAATCCCAAGGCGATCGCCAGCGATATCCTGGTGCCGATGCCCGCAGGCGGCGCGGTGCCGCTCGGCGAGGTCGCGAAGGTCGAGCCGGCGCGGGGGCCGACCTCGATCCGGACCGAGAACGGCCAGCTCGCGACCTACGTCTACGTCGACATCCGCGATCGCGACATCGGCAGCTACGTCGCCGATGCGCAACGCGCCGTGACTGACAGCATCCAGTTCCCATCAGGATATTACGTGGTCTGGAGCGGTCAGTACGAATATCTCCAGCGCGCCGCGGCGCGCCTGAAGATCGTGGTGCCGGTGACGCTGACGATCATTTTCCTGCTGCTGTACCTGAATTTCAGGGCCATGACCGAAACCCTGATCGTGATGCTGTCGCTGCCCTTCGCGCTGGTCGGCGGCATCTGGATGATGTGGTGGCTCGGCTTCAGCATGTCGGTCGCCGTCGCCGTTGGCTTCATCGCGCTTGCCGGCGTCGCCGCCGAGACCGGCGTCGTGATGCTGATCTATCTCGAGCATGCCCTGGCCGAGATCAAGGCGACGTGCAGCGCCGAGGGCAGGGGCCTCACCCGGCAGGATCTCCACGAGGCGATCATGGTGGGCGCGGTCGAGCGCGTCCGTCCCAAGATGATGACGGTCGTCGCCATCATGGCGGGCCTGCTGCCGATCATGTGGAGCACCGGAACCGGGTCGGAGATCATGCAACGAATCGCGGTGCCGATGATTGGCGGCATGATATCGTCGACGCTGCTGACGCTGATCGTGATCCCGGCGATCTTCGGGTTGGTGAAGGGTGTCCGCCTGCCGCCCACGCGCGACGACAGAGAACAACCGGCTGAGATGCACAAGCCGATCGGCGCCAGATTGCGCGTCGTGGAGCCGGCCGGATGAGGCGAGCCGTGACGCACGATCATATGTCAGGGCGACGGAGTGACAGAAGAGGAAGCCGAAGATGAAGCAACGCGCATACCTGATGACCCGCCGGTCCCTTGTCGGGCTGATGGCCGCGGCAGCTTTTGCAAGGCCCGCCGCGGCAGCATCCGACGCAGCCGCGCTCACGGTGCACCGGGATCCGAGCTGCGGCTGCTGCGCCGGCTGGGTGCAGCATCTGCGGGACGCAGGATTTACCGCCCAGGTGGAGGAGACTCCCGACCTCGAGCCGATCCGGGCGCGTCTCGGCGTCCCCTCGAACCTGGTCGCGTGTCACACGGCAGAGGTCGCCGGTTATGTCGTCGAGGGGCACGTGCCGGCCGCGGCCGTGCGACGCCTCCTCGCGGAGCGTCCAAACGCGAAGGGAATAGCCGTGCCGGGCATGCCGGTCGGATCGCCGGGCATGGAAGGCGGCAAGCCGCAGCGTTACGAGGTCGTGCTGTTCGGTGCCGACGGTCAGAAGCCGTTCATGCGCTTCATCGGCGCGCAGGAAATTGATTGATAAAGGAGCGGACGGTGCTGCGCGATGCCTAAAGCGGAATGGCTTTAGCTGCGGGCTCGGTGCAACCTCTCCCGCTTGCGGGAGAGGTCGCGCCGAAGGCGCGGGTGAGGGCTTTCTCCTCTTGGGGACTATCCCATTGCGGAAGCACCCTCTCCCCAGCCCTCTCCCGCAAGCGGGAGAGGGGGCGCACTTACGTTGTAGCAATCAAACTACTCATTCCGCCTAGCCACCACTACGGCTGCGGCGGATAGCGCTCGAATGCCGGCAGTTCGTGCGCATGCTCCATCCAGCGCAGGCGCTCGGCGACCTGGATCTGTATCGTGGCAGGCACGGCCTCGGGATCGTCGTAGGTCGCGCTCTGGATGTCGATGATCCCCGGCAGGATGCTGGCATTGACGTAGAACAGTCCGGTTCCGCACGCGCTGCAAAAGTGCCGCCGCCCGTGTTCCCAGGAGCGGTAAACCTTCGGCTCGCCCTTCGTCACCTTAACCGCGCCCTCCGGGTACATCGTCCAGCCGACGACAGGAGCGCCGGCGTGTAGCCGGCAATCGCGGCAGTGGCAAAGCGCGTGTACGATCGGCTCGCCTTCGACCTCGTAACGGATTGCGCCACAATGACAGCCGCCGGTGATGGTGCTCATGCGTTCCTCCGATCGAAGATGACGTTTCAGATCGATAGCCCTCGCGCCTTTTGGCTTCAACAACGCAACCAAATCGGGATTGCGTCGTACTGTCGCCTGACAGCTGCTGCCATTTCCGACGAGCGCGACCAGGCTAAGTTCGCGCCAGTGTGCGCTCGGTCCGCATCAGCCGTTGCTTCACCGTCCGGGCGATCGCAGCCGGCGCCTCCTCGGGGATCGCAAAGCACGAGCTCGCGTTGATCTCGCAGAGCACGTAGGTGTCTGCGCCGGCCGCATCTTTCGGCCCGTACAGGAAGTCCGCATCCCAGATCACCGGCAATGACGACTCATCGATGCCGAGCGTTGCCATCATCTGCGGCGTCCATTCGTCCTCCATCGCTCCTCGCAGCGCCTGGAATGGCGGAGCATCAGGCCCGTGCATGATCCGCGGCCCGGGCTGCGCCTCAGGCGCCTCCGGTCCCTCCGGCGGCGGCGGGATCAGCGCCTTGATCTTCTGGTGTCCGAAGCCTGCGACTTTGGCGCCGCTCATGTAGCAGCGGATCATGCCGTCGGGCAGGCGCGGTTGAAACGCCTGGTCGATGATGCAGCCGCCCCAACCGAAATAGGGCTCGCACCGTGCGAGCAGCGCATCGATCGGCATGTCCTCCGGCGTGCTGCCGCGCTGCGCATGCAGCACGCGGACCATGTCTTGGCTGTCGGGCAGGGCCTCCACCTTCCAGACGCCCTGGCCGCCATTGCCGCGGTTCTGCTTCAGCACGCGCGGGCCGCCGGCACGAAGGCGCGCCGGAAACTGGCTGCGGAAGCTTGCGGCGGTGTCATAGCGGTGCGTGTCGGCGCCCCAGCCCAGATGCCGTGTCCGGTAGAGCACCTCCTTGACGCCCATCTTCAGAATGATGTCCGGATGCGCGCTCACCCATGGCCCTTGCGCCGCGACGTCGCGCAGCAGGCCGTCGAGCTCGGCGCGGGTCTTGCCCTGGTGGATCGGATCGACCCAGACCAGCACGCCGTCGGCTGCAAGCAATTGGTCGCGGACCACGCCCGCAAAGCTCTCGTCATAGATCACTGGGAAGGCGTCGATGCCCGCGGCGGCGAGCGCCTCGAAGACGCGGACGAAGCGGCTGTTCTGCGCCGTCGCCTCGCGCCGCGCGGCCGCGTCGCCGCGCGAGAGGATGGCGATGGTTCGGAGGGGAGAGGGGTGACGGTCGGTGTCCATGCGCAAGCTCCACGTAGTTGCGTGCTGCGCAGAGCTTGGACCTGGGTCTCACGGGGAGTCTGCATCGTCCCCACGCCGACAATGTATGTGAAACCGCCTCGTCGTTTCAAGATGGCGGCTGGCGGGTTCCTTCAAAGGGTGAACTCTTCGTGACGTGGCGCGGCCGTGCGCCGGTTGACAGTTCTGTCCTGCGGGTTTTTAGTCAGCGCGACGGGGATGTGCGATCTCCCCGTGAGGCGACATGCCCAAGCATCGCGTCCTGATCACCAAGGGCGCAGCATGTCATCACACATCGCAACTCCATTCCACGACCCTCCCGGCATCCGAACCACCATGGCATGCGCCTCCGCGGCGAGTCCGCTGTGTGTGGCGGAACAGCCAGAGCGGCCTCACATATCCGACGTCACCTGGGGCCGGGACACACCCAGAGCTCAAGGGAGCTGATCCATGCATAGGACTGTTTCGGCACTGATCGGCGTCGCTGCCTGCTTCATCACGAACGCTCACGCGCAGAGCATCGACTGGCAAAAGGTCGATGAGACGCTGGGCCGCAAGCCCACCGTTGCGGACGATGTCCATCGCTACGGCTTCCCGCGCACCGATCTCACCGTGACGTTGGATGGCGTCACGATCAAACCGGCGCTGGCGCTTGGCGGCTGGCTGGCGTTCAAGCCTGCGCATGGCGGAACGATGGTCATGGGTGACCTCGTGCTGCTTGAGACCGAGATCAATCCAGTGATGGCGAAGATGATTACGAGCGGTCTCGAGATTACTGCCGTGCACAACCATCTGCTGCGCGCAAGCCCGGCGACATTCTACATGCACGTCGCCGGACACGGCGACCCTATCAAGCTGGCGTCGGCAATCCGTGATGCGCTCGCCGAAAGCAAGACGCCCCTGACGGTCGCCGCAGCCGGGAATCCGCCCTCTATCGATCTCGACACCGCAAAGCTCGATCAGATCATCGGCGTCAAGGGGCAGGGCAATGGCGGCGTCTACCAGTTCAATGTGAAACGGCGCGACCCGATCACGGAGAACGGCATGCTGCTAACCCCCGTCGGTCCAATGGGCGTCGCGACCGCCATCAATTTCCAGCCGACCGGCGGCGGCAAGGCCGCCATCACCGGCGATTTCGTGCTGACCAGCGACGAGGTGAATCCAGTCATCGCGGCGCTGCGGACGCATGGCATCGAGGTGACGGCGCTGCACAGCCATATGCTGAACGAACAGCCGCGACTCTTCTTCATGCACTTCTGGGCCAATGACGACGCGATCAAGCTTGCTGAAGGCTTGCGCGCGGCGATCGACAAGACCGCCAGCACCAAGAGCTGATCCAAGGCACAGAAAATGCACCGTGAGGCGTTTCAATGATTGAATGTCTGACGTGTTGGGGCAGCCGACGATGCGCGCCGCTTTGGCCTTTGCGTCGCGGGCGTCGGCACGGGCCGGTCTCGTCCTGGCGCCTATGCTTGGCTGTGCTGATGGGAGGGAACGCCATGGCCGAGAGCCTGAATATTTGACGACGCTCCTGCAGGAACAGCGCCGGCAGGGTCCGAAATTTCCGGCCTTCTGTCGATGGCGGGACTCATGGAGAGCCAGCCGGCGATACAGAAGCTGCGCGCCATCCTGCCGCCGCAAGAGCCCATCGCACATGCCCGCGAGTGGGCGAAGTCGCACCGCCCGAGATATTGACCAAGGCCTGATCCGGCTTGCAGGGCGAGGACAATCTCGGTGACTGTGGACGACGTTCGAGCAGCATCAGCTTGCCGACACGGCTTCGCTTACGCCGTCCTCATTGTCCGCGAGGATCGTCTCCGATAGCAGCGCAGCGGCCTTCTGCAGGGGAGCTATGAACCGATCCAGCTCGGTGAAGCTCACCCGTGCCACGGGAACAGACACACCCAGGCACGCGATCAGCTCGCGATCCGGTGAGAGGATGGGAACGGCACAGCCGACCACGCCTCGCACATATTCTTCATTGGTCTTGGCCCAGCCGCGCTTGCGGGTCTCATCGAGCACCTTCATCAGGTGCTCGACGTCCACGATCGTGGTTTCGGTGTATCGCGTCAGCGTGAGCGCGTGGCACAGCTTCTCGCGCGCGCGTTCCGGCAGCCGGCTCATGTAGATCTTGCCGGTCGACGTGCAGTGGAGCGGGGCCGCTTCGCCGGGATTGAATTGCAGGCCTTGAGGTTGCGATACGCGGACGCTGTCGACGTAAGCAACGACGTTGTCCCGCACGACGCCGATCTCGCATTGCTCGCCGATTTCGGCGGCGACGGCGCGGAGCACCGCGTGCCGGCGGGCGGTACGGAAAGCTGCGCCGATGACGCGGGCCGACAGCGTGACCATTTGATTGCCGACCACGTACCGCTTCGTTCCCACGGCTTTCTGAAGCAGCCCGCGCTGCTCCAGATTTCCGATGAGCCGATGCGCAGTCGGCAGCGGCAGGGACAGCGCAGCGGCGATGTCCGCGACCGAGGCTGCTCTGGTCTGGCTGGCGACATAGCCAATGATCGCGAAGGCGCGGTCCAATGGCCCGTCGGTACTCGGCTGCTGCATTTCACCAGTCTCCACCCGAAGTACAAATTATCATTTTTCGGAATGAAATATACTAGAATATGAAAATTTGTATAGGAACTTTTGTGTCGTGCCCATATCGTTGGCGCTGCTCGGTGGTGAACAGGATTTGTGCAGTGCGAGCCACCGGGGAAGTGCTTCAGGAGATCGGGATGTCAGGCCATTACGACGTCGATGCCGTGCGGAGGGAGTTTCCGGCTGCCGAGCGGATCACCTATCTCGATTCCGGCTTCCAGACGCCGCTTGCGCGCCCCGTCAAAGCGGCGATCGATCGTTTTCTGAGCGAAGGTCTCGAGACCGCCGGCCCGAAGAGCGTCTGGCTCGATCGCGTCGAGCAGACGCGCGAAAAGCTGGCGCGGTTTCTCGGCGTATCGGGCGACGGGATCGCCTTCACCAAGAACACCTCGGAAAGCATGAACATCGCCGCGAATGCGCTGCCGCTGCGCGCCGGTGACAAGGTCCTGATGATCCACGGCGATCATCCGAACAACGCCTACGCGTTCCTCAATCTGCGGCGCAAGGGTGTGACCGTCGCATTCGTGCCGATGACGGAGATCGTGAACGCCGACAGTCTTCGTCCCTACATCGATGCGAGCACGAGGGCGATCTCGATCTCGCAGGTGACATTCCATGCCGGCCATCGTTTCGACATCGAAAGCATCGGCGCCCTCTGCGCGGAGAAGGGGCTCCATTTCGTCGTCGACGTGATGCAGGCGATCGGTGTTGTGCCAATCGATGCGAAAGCCATGCGCGCGACCTTCATCGGTTCGGGCAGCCATAAGGGGCTGCTCGTGCCGCAAGGACTGGGCCTGCTCTATTGGGACAAGTCGAGGGCTGAGATCGAGCCGACCTATCTTGCGGCCGCGAGCCTCGCTGAAGTCCCGGCCGATCTGATCGCCCGGCCTGACAGGCTCGATCCGGCCCCGAGCGCGCGCCGCTTCGAGCTCGGCAATTTCAATCTTCCGGCGATCCATGCCCTCGATGCCTCGCTCGACATGATCGAAGCGCTGGGCGTCGAGAACATCCAGAACCATTGTTTCGATCTCGGCGATCATCTCATCGCCCGGCTCGATGTGCTGGGCGTTCGCCTGGTCGGCCCTCGCGCGCGGCAGCATCGCGCGCCGCACATCTACGTCATTGCGCTGCCCGCGGCCGAATGGCTCGGCCATTTCGAGGAGAATAACGTCCGCGTGTCGCCGGAGCGGGACGGCATTCGCGTGTCGTTCGGGATGTTCAACACGATTGCCGACGTAGACCGCCTGATCGAGGTCATCCAGCGGCGCGGCGTGAAGCCATCATCGAGAGCCGCATAGGCTGTCCAGCAAGGAGACGTACATGACGAAGTTTGCATGTGTCTTGAGCATTCTGTCGGTCATTGGCGGCCTCGGCAGCGCCGCTTCTGCCGCCGACAGCCCCACGCTGGCCAGGATCAAGTCGAACGGCGCCATCACCATCGGTCATCGCGAGGCCTCGATCCCGTTCTCCTATCTCGGTCCCGACCAGAAGCCGATCGGGTTCTCGCTCGACCTCTGCGCGGCCATCGTCGAGCGCATCAAGGCGGAGACCGCCTTACCCAATCTCAAAGTCAATTACGTTCCGGTGAACTCGTCCAATCGCATCCCGCTGATCCAGAGCGGCACCGTCGACATCGAGTGCGGCGGCACGGCCAACGACAGGAAGCGGCAGGAGCAGGTCTCGTTTTCCGTCACCACCTTCGTCAGTCAGCCGCGCTGGCTGGTCAAAGCGGACAGCGGCCTGAAGACGGCCGGCGATCTCAAGGGCAAAACCATCGTCGTCACCCAGGGCTCGAATGCCGTCGGCTTCGCGCAAGGCGTGAATGCGAAGGAGCAGCTCGGCTTCAACATCGTCCAGGCAAAGGACCATGCCGAATCCTTCCTGATGTTGAACACCGGCCGCGCGGCCGCCTTCATGGAAGACGATATTCTGCTCGCCGGCCTCAAGGCCGCAGCTCCGAAGCCGGATGCGCTGATATTTCTCCCCGAGGGTTACGCCAAGATCTATTATGGCCTGATGTTCACGAAGGGCGATACTGGCTTCAAGGCGCTCGTCGACGACGTTCTGTCGAAGCAGATGGCGTCGGGCCAGTTCGAAAAGACCTACGCCAAATGGTTCACGAGGCCAATTCCGCCCAAGAATGAGAACCTGGCGTTTCCGCTGACGGTCGAGCTCACGGAACGGATCGCGCGTCCCAGCGACGCGGTGGACTAATTGCGACGTCGGCGGAGAGTGTCCCGCAAACCGAGCCCTGAGGTTCGCCATGTTTGCAGTGCTTTTTGAACAGACCGCAGACGGCCAGCGCTATATCGACTGGCTCGTCTCGGGCCTCGGCTGGACCCTCACGCTGGCGTTTTTCGGCTGGTGGATCGCCTTCGCGGTGGGGGTCATCGTCGGCATCGGCCGCACCGTGCAGAACCGAGCCGTCGCGGCGCTTGCCCGCCTCTATGTGGAGATCTTCCGCAACATCCCCGTGCTGGTGCAGATGTTTCTCTGGTACTTCGTCCTGCCGGAGATTCTTCCCGCCTCGCTCGGGAACGCCATCAAGCAGATTCCGCCGCCCTGGGGATCGTTCTTTCCGGCGCTGGTGTGCCTCGGTCTCTACACCGCCGCCCGGATCGCCGAACAGGTGCGTGCCGGGATCGAGGCCCTGCCGAAAGGTCAGGTCGAAGCGGCAAGCGCGCTCGGGCTCAGCGGGTATCCGACCTATCGCTACGTCATCGTGCCGCAGGCGCTGCGCCTGATCATTCCGAGCCTGACCAGCGAGGTGATGGGCATCTACAAGAACACCTCGGTCGCGCTCACGATCGGGCTGATGGAGCTGACGGCGCAGGCCCGCCAGATCAGCGAAGCGACATTCCAGACCTTCACCGCTTTCGGCGCCGCGACGCTTGTCTACCTCGCGCTGGCGCTCATCGCCTATCAGGGGATGGCGTTGATCGACAGGGCCGTGCGCATTCCGGGGACGAGCCCTGCGGACGACGCAGTCAAGCCGGGCGCGACGCACGCCATCCAACCGCTTGATTCCCTGCCTGACGCGATGGAGGTCGTGAAGTGACCAGCCTCGATTTCTCCGTTGTGCTTCAGGCGTGGCCTTACCTCTGGTCGGGCCTGCTGTTTTCCCTGGCGCTGACCGCCGTTGCTTTCGTGGTCGGCCTCGTCCTCGGCACCTGCCTGGCCCTCGTGCAGCACTTCGAAGTGCCCGTGCTCGGCAAGCTCGTGCGCGGCTATGTCGCCCTGATGCGCTCGATCCCGCTGATCCTGGTCCTGTTCTGGTTCTTCTTCCTGGTGCCGATCGTGCTCGGTCATCTCGGCGGAAGCGGGCGACCGGTCCCGATCGGCGCCACCTGGACCGCCTTCATCACCTTCGGCCTTTTCGAGGCGGCCTATTACTCGGAGATCATCCGCGTCGGATTGCGCGCCGTGAACCGGGGTCAGTTCGAGGCCTGTCAGGCCCTCGCATTGTCGACCTTCGATACCTATCGCGCCGTGATCCTGCCGCAGGTGCTTCGCGTCGCCAGCCCGATCATCCTGAGCCAGACCATCATCCTGTTCCAGGATACCTCGCTGGTCTACGTGCTCTCGCTCACCGATCTGCTTGGCGCAGCCTCGAAGCTGGCGCAGCTCAATGGCCGTCTGGTCGAGATGTATCTGGTGATTGCGGTGGTCTACCTCGCGATCAGTTCGGCGGCATCGCAATGCGTGGCGTCCTTGCGCAAGCGATATGCGATCGCGGGACTACGCCGCTAGCGCTGCGCACGGTCATCCCAGTCTTTGGAGAGGAAAAATGCTTGAGTTCGCTGAGGGGAATCGGGCGTCCATCGTCACCGTTGAAAATTTGGTGAAGCGGTTCGGCCATTTCACGGCCCTGAACGACGTCAATCTCACGGTCGCGGTCGGCGAGAAGATCGTGCTGTGCGGCCCCTCCGGCTCGGGCAAGTCGACCTTGATCCGCTGCATCAACCACATCGAAAAGCACGATGCGGGGCGCATCGTCGTCGACGGCATCGAGCTGTCGGACCGGATGACCGACGTCAACGGCATACGTCGCGAGGTCGGCATGGTGTTCCAAAGCTTCAACCTGTTTCCGCACCTCTCCGTCGTCGAGAACTGCATGCTGGCGCCGATGAAGGTGCGGGGCCTGTCCCGCACTGATGCGCATGAGCGCGCGATCGGTCTGCTCCGCAAGGTGCGCATCCACGACCAGGCGAACAAATATCCGGGGCAGCTCTCCGGCGGCCAGCAGCAGCGCGTCGCCATCGCGCGGGCGCTGTGCATGCAGCCGAAGATCATGCTGTTCGACGAGCCGACCTCGGCGCTCGACCCGGAGATGGTCAAGGAGGTGCTCGACACCATGGTGGAGCTCGCGAAAGACGGCATGACCATGGTCTGCGTCACGCACGAGATGGGCTTTGCCCGCGAGATCGCGGACCGGGTGGTGTTCATGGATCGCGGCTCGATCGTCGAGGAAGCCGATCCCGAAACCTTCTTCCGCGCGCCGAGGACGGAGCGGGCGAGGGATTTCCCTCGGCCAGATCATCCATTAAAGCGCGATGCGATTAGGATGAATCGTCATCGCGCTTTAGGTTATTGTTTGAAGCATGATCTTTTCGGAAAACCGCTTCACACTTTTCCGGATCATGCTCTAGCGATCCGTCTCGATCTGCGAACCGATCGAGGGCGCATCGCCGGTTGCGGCATTGTTTCGAACCAGCCTACTCATGCCGCCAGATTCTCACCGCCGAAATGACCAGGATCACGGCCAATCCCGGCAGAAGAATCGAATTCGGGACGACGCCGAGAAGCAGGCCGCCTATGAATGTCCCGACGACCGACCCGATGGCCATTGCAAGCATGAACTGCCAATTCGCGCGGAGCACCGAAAAGCTCTGGTCGCGACTATAGCGCGCAAATCCCACCAGCATGGTCGGCAGGCTCACCGCGAGCGAGAGGCTGCCCGCGAGCTTCACGTCCGCGCCGAACAACAAGATCAGGGTGGGGATCAGGAATTCCCCTCCGGCGACGCCGAGCAACGATGCCACGATCCCGATCGCAAAGCCCGCTGCTATGCCCGCGACGATCAGGCTCACGCCTGTCAGCGCCGGTGGGGTTGCCGCCTCGTTGCCATGTGCGAACAGAAGCATGCCGGCGATCAGGAGCAGCAGGACGGCAATGATCCTGTAGAGCGTCCCGGACTCCAGACGCGTCGCCCAGGATGCCCCCGCATAGGCGCCGACGAGGCTGCCCGCCAGCAGGTTCAGGATGATCGGCCAATGGGCATGTATCTCCGCGAACGGAACGGCGCGTGCGCGAAACGGCAGTGCGCTCGCCACCACGATCAGGCTCGTCGCCTTGTTCAGAATCACGGCCTCGAGGCCGCGAAATCCGAACAGGCTGATGAGCAGGGGCAGCCGAAATTCTGCACCGCCGAGACCGATCAAGCCGCCCAGAGTGCCGATGATTGTGCCCGAGCCGAACGCGGCAGGATTGTTTCGCATGGACACGGAAAGATGCGCCAAAGACAACACCCGCGACGGACGGCTCCGTGCGGGTGTGATCAACTCTCGATGATGCCAGTATGCCCCTGTTTTGCCCGACGAGTCAAAGGTACGCACGCGTCCCCGGCGGTATCGTTGCGGTCGGCGGAAGAGCGTAATGATTTCAACGCCCCGCTACTGTGCATGGGGTTGTTTTCGCACTTTTTGTTGGCGGCCGCGCTCACCGCCGGCTGCGCGGTGCCTCGGCCTTGGCCGGCGGCTCGGTCTGCGGGGCGCAGGTCGCAGCCTGGAGCGAGCCTTGCGCCTGCTGCATCAAGCCGGGCTCGGGCGCGAGCGCCTTCATCAGGATCAGGCCGGTCGTGGTCGGGGAATCGATGATCAGGCGGTCGGCCGCGGTGACCTCTTCGTCCTCCGGCAGCTCGCTATGCTGCGCTTCCGTCATCAGGTCGAGCTCGATCACCTTGCGGCCCGCGGAGCGGTCGTTGATGGCGTAATAGGCGATCTCGTTGCGGGTGTAGAACGACACCGAGGTGTAGGCCTGGCTCACCGGCACGGTGAGCTTGATCGGCCCGCCAGACAGATCATAACGACAGATCGCCAGCGCGAAGGCCGGATCCATGAACGGCATCGGCGAATTGTTGGGATCGGCGAGGGGAAGCTGGGTGACGGCGTTCACCCTGGTCATCGGCGTCAGCCGCGAATAGGCATCCTGTGTGGCAATCCGCGGCAGCGCCAGCACGCTGACGAGATGGACCACGAGGCCCAGCACCACGCCGGCGACGACGGTGAAGACGAGCCGGATCATGAGCAGCCCACCGTGGTGATGCTCGGCATCGGCGCATCGCGCTGGGTGCGCGTTCCAACGCCGACCGGCGTGTCGTAGAGACGCAGCATCAAGGCGTAGCGCTCGATGCCGCCGGTCGGCAGCCAATTGCCGGCGCGCGAGCGCGAGGCGATCCGGATCTCGAACGAGCCGTCGGAGGAGCGCACGATCTCCTGGCTGGTGAAGCCGTAGCGCTGCAGCGAATTGGCGACGAGATGGCCCTTGCGGTCGTAGAGCGTCAGCGTCCAGAACCGCGCCGGCGGCGTCACGCCGGAGACGACCACGTCGCAGCGGCCGTCGAGCGCCTTCTTCCTGTCGTCGGTGGTGGCGGTGAAGGCGACACCGTCGCCGGTGCCGATCGGCAGCTCACCGTTGCGGACGATGGTGGCGCGCGAATAGGGATCGACGTCGGCGGTGCCGGTGCGCGGCCGTGCCGTCCAGGGGCCGATGGTCAGCGCGCCGATCTCGGTGCCGCGCGTCGTGGTCATCCACGTCGCGCCGACGCCGACGACCGTCGCGAGAAGAAGCGCCGTCAATGTGGTCAGGATCAGCCGCACTTGCTTCCGATCAGTTCTTGCGCGGGGCAGAGGCGTTGTCTTCCGCATAGTTCTGCGGGAAGGCGAGCGCGCTCGTCGACGAGGACGGCCTGGCCGGCTTGCTGTCATTCGCCGTCGATTTGTTCGCGGCCTTGGCCGCATCATCCAGCAGCTTCTCGACCCGCACCAGGATGTCCGCGCCGCGCTTGGTCAGCACCGGCGGCGGACCGGGCTTGGTCTCCAGCACCTTCGGCGCCGCGTTGGCCTGCGCGTTGCTCACATGCTGCGGCGGCAGCTTCTGGCCCATGCCGATGCCGGGAATCTCCCGGACCTCCACGCCCTGATGCGCCACGAGCATGATGTCGTGCCAGGTCTGCGCCGGCAGCGAGCCGCCGGTCATGCGGTTGGTCGGCGAGTAATCGTCGTTGCCGTACCACACCGCGCAGGTGAAATTGCCGGTGAAGCCGACGAACCAGGCGTCGCGATAGGCATTGGTCGTGCCGGTCTTGCCCGCGGTCGGAATGCCGTCCAGCGCGGCGCGCCGTGCGGTGCCTTCGCTGACGACGTGGCTCATCATGCCGGACATGTCGGCGGCGACGGAAGCCGGGATCGCCTGCCGCGGCTTCGGGCCGTCGCGGTCCCAGCGCCAGACCAGGTCGCCCGCGCCGGTGCGCACTTCCAGCACCGCATGCGGCGTCACCGCCTTGCCGCGATTGGGGAAGGTCGCGTATGCGACCGCGTGCTCGAGCACGTTGACCTCGTCCGAGCCGATCGGCAGCGACGGCGTGTCGGGCAGCGGCGCCTTGATGCCGAAGCGGCGCGCGACCTCGACGATCTTGGCGCGGCCGACCTTGGCGGGGTTCTGCGTCTTTGGCTCGTTCTTCCGGCCGATCTCGATCGACAGCTTCACCGGCACGACGTTGATCGAACGCGTGATCGCCTGCGTCAGCGTCACCGAGCCGGAATAGGAATGGCCATAATTCTGCGGGCACCAATTGCCGATGCAGACCGGGCCGTCGACCACGATCGAGTTGGGCGTGTAGCCGTTCAGCAGCGCGGTGGTGTAGACGTAGGGCTTGAACGAGGAGCCGGGCTGGCGATAGGCGTCGGTGGCGCGGTTGAACTGGCTGGCGCCGTAGTCGCGGCCGCCGACCATGGCGCGGATGCCGCCGTCGAGATCGGCGACGACGGTCGCGGCCTGCGTCGCGTGATAGTCGCGGCCGAACTGGCGCAGCTGGTTCTCGACAGCGTCTTCGGCCGCCTTCTGCACGTTGGCATCGATGGCGGTGCGCACCACGAAGACGCGCTCGGTGTAGGACTTCGGGAAGGTATCGACCAGCTTGCGCATCTCGTCGAAGGCGTAGTCGAGATAATAGTTCGGCGAGGCCTCGTCGCGGCGGTCGACCGCGAAGGCCGGGTTGCGGCGGGCGCCGAACACCTGGCCCTCGGTCATGAAGCCGGCATCGACGAGGTTGTCCAGCACGACGTTGGCGCGCGCGCGGGCGGCGGGCAGGTTGATGTGCGGGGCGTACTTTGTCGGCGCCTTGAACAGGCCGGCGAGCATCGCCGCTTCCGCCAGCGTCACGTCGCGCGCGGACTTGTTGAAGTAGAAATGCGCCGCGCCGTCGACGCCGAAGGTGCCGCCGCCCATATAGGCGCGGTCGAGATAGAGCTTGAGGATCTCGTTCTTGGTCAGGCGCCATTCCAGCCAGATCGCGAGGAAGGCCTCGTTGACCTTGCGCTCGATGGTGCGCTCGTTGCTCAGGAACAGGTTCTTGGCGAGCTGCTGGGTGATCGAGGAGCCGCCCTGGCGCACGCCGCCCGCTTGCGCGTTGGTGACGAGCGCGCGCGCAGTGCCGGCGATGTCGATGCCGAAATGCTCGTAGAAGCGGCGGTCCTCGGTCGCCAGCGTCGCCTTGATCAGCACGTCCGGAAAGTCTTCCAGCGGAATGGAGTCGTTGTGCTTGATGCCGCGGCTGCCGATCGGGTTGCCGTAGCGGTCGAGGAAGCTCACCGCGAGGTCGGACTTCTTCAGCCAGTCCTCGTCCGCGGTCTCGCGGAAGGCCGGGATGGCGAGGGCGAGCATCACGACGAGGCCGCCGAGCCCGAGGGTTGCGGCCTCCGAGAACGGCTCGATGAACACCCAGCGCTTCCACCGCCCGACATAGAAGCGGTCCATGAAGGTCGAGTAGCGCTCGTAGAGCTCGCGGATGCCCTTGGCCGAGGAGAACAGCGAGGAGTCGATGCGCGCATCGAGATCCAGGAAGAAATTCCGGATCCTCTGCTTCCAATGCGGTGGTATGATCTGGCGCACCTAGAACCCTTGCGGCTTGCTTCGAAAGCGTTCAAGCACCCGGCCGGGGCGGCATCGAGACGTCTTGCGGGTATGTTGCGGCAAACCCAAGGCGCCCGGCCAGCATCCGAGGGACTTGCTGTTCCTTCTAGCCGAGCGGGGCTCATAAACCAATGGCCACGCTCGCTATTTTGAACAACAGGCCTAATTGACCCCCGGTTCATTACGGGCCTCAAAGGGGCCTCGCTTGCACCATTGCCGCCGCGCGCCCTAGATGGCGTTGCCGTAGCTCTTTCGAACTGTTGTTGAGGCGCATGACCGCAGCTCCCAAACGATCTCAAGGCCAGGAAGGATTCTTCTGGAAAACCAAGACGTTGGAACAGATGTCGGAGCGCGAGTGGGAAAGCCTGTGCGATGGCTGCGGCCGCTGCTGCCTGAACAAGCTCGAAGACGAGGATACCGGGCAGATCTACTTCACCCATATCGGCTGCAAGCTGCTCGACGGGACGAGCTGCGCCTGCAAGGACTATCCGAATCGTTCCGACAAGGTTCCGGACTGCGTCCGCCTGACCCCGGCCAATGTCCGCACCCTGAACTGGCTGCCGCCGAGCTGCGGCTACAAGCTCGTCGCCGAAGGGCGCGACCTCTATTGGTGGCATCCGCTGGTTTCGGGTGACCCCAACACCGTGCACGAAGCCGGCGTCTCCGTGCGCGGCCGCGTGGAGGGCAGCGAGGAGGAGGTCCCGGACGAGGAGCTCGAGGACCACATCGTGCAATGGCCGGCGACCTTGCCGAAGCGGGCGCGTCTGAAGAAGCGACCTTGAACAGCTGTGCGCAGCGGTCGCATGCAGATGCGCTTCACATTCAGGGGTTGAGGTGCTAAGCTGGTTGTAGATTCTGCTATGGCTATATTCAGGTTGTTTTGAATTGCTGAAGGTACCCTAGGATTTTTGGGGGCCCCATGATTTCCGATCCGGTTCACCCGATACCGACCGACGACGAGAACAAGCCGCTGGAACCAACCACTGCGCTCTGCCTTTCCGGCGGAGGATATCGCGCGATGGTGTTTCATGTCGGCGTCCTGTGGCGCCTATATGAAACAGGACTGCTGAAGAACGTCAGGCGCATATCGAGCGTTTCCGGCGGGTCGATCACTGCCGGCATGTTGGCGCTGGCGTGGCCGGGCCTCAGCTTCACACCCGACAGCGTCGACAGCGATTTCATTCCGAAATTCGTCGCGCCGTTGCGCGCCTTCGCCGGCATCACAATCGATGCCGAGTCGGTCATCCTGGGCGCGCTGTTACCAGGCAGCATCGGCGACCGGATTGCCGAGTCGTATGACGATCACCTGTTTCGCGGCAAGACTCTGCAGGATATGCCTGACGAGCCGCGCTTCGTGATCAATGCGACGAACGTGCAGTCAGGCGCGCTCTGGCGCTTCATGAAGCCCTATATGCGCGACTACCGCGTCGGCGAGGTGAAGAATCCAGAAATTCTGCTGGCGCAAGCCGTGGCGGCGTCCTCCGCTTTTCCTCCGGTCCTCTCTCCCTTCGAATTGCGCCTCAAGGACAGCGATTTCGTGCCCGGTACCGGGCTCGACCTGCAGCGGCCTCCATTTACAACGCGCGTCGTTCTCAGCGATGGCGGCGTCTACGACAATCTCGGCCTCGAGACCGCATGGAAGCGCCACCAGACCGTTCTGGTCAGCGACGCCGGCGGCAAGATCGAGGCTGAGGAGGAGCCGGAGACGGATTGGCCGCGGCATTCCTACCGGATCCTCAATCTGATCGACAATCAGGTGCGTTCGCTGCGCAAGCGCCAGGTCATCGACTCCTTCAAATCGGGAACGCGCAAGGGCGCCTATTGGGGCATCCGCACCGACATCGCGAATTTCGGGCTGGCCGATGCTCTGCCGTGTCCTTTCGAGCGTACATTGCAACTTGCGGAAGTGCCGACACGTCTGAAGCGGTTGGACGCGACGACGCAGGAAAGACTGATCAACTGGGGCTACGCCGTGTGTGATGCAGCCCTGCGCAAGCATCTCGCGGCGGTCGGGCCGCCGCCCACCTTTCCCTATCCGGAGTCTGGTGTCTGAGGAAGACGACAATGGCGGACGACAAGGGGCGTAAGCGGCGTGCAAAACCGCAAAGCGGCACACCCAAGAGCCGCGGGCCGACTTGGCCGGTCTCGGCCGACGGAAGACCCAAGCAGTTCTCCGTTCCGCCCGAAGTGGTCGAACATATCCTCCTGGGTCCCCGCGACGACAGGCGCGTGCTGCAGGACTCGCCGCTGCTCGGCGATGTCTGGGCGGCTTACGCTCTCGATCCGGGCATCGCCCAGGACGTTCTGATTACGCCGCACAAGAATGCGACCGCGGTGAGCGTGGCCCGTACCATCGCAGGCGCGCTGAAAGTGCCGGTCGAATCTGCGCCGCCTGGCCGGCCTCCAACAAAGGCCAAGGTCGCCTATTTGCAGGGGCTCGTCGGTGCGCGGCTCTATTTCGACCAAGTGCTGCGCATCCTGGTGCCGCGGACACAATGGTGGCGCGAGCCGAAGGTGGCCGAAAGGATCGAAGGCGTGGATGCCGGCGATAATCAGGGGACGATCAAAAAGTTGCTCCAGCAAGGGCCGAAGAGATCCAACGCGCTGCGCGAACGCACATTGGACAATGCCACGTCGCTCCAAAGGTATATCGCGCTCGCCGGATTGATTTACTGGATTTGCAAGCTGGAACGTCCCGTCGGTTGGGACGAACCACTGGAGCCACTGACCTTTGAGCAGGCATTGGAACGATACCGGGACTATGCTGACGAGATTCTCTCCGGCATGTTCGCACTTTATGAAGTAGTCAAAGCGGGCGAGAATGCTCGGCAGCAGAACGACGGCGTCGATACCAGGAGCGAGCCGGCGGAAGAGAGACCAACTTGTATTTTCCAGGTATCGCTCAACCGATCGGCCGTTCCCGCGCTCGATCGGTCGGTGCCAGCGGTCAAGGCCGACGCTGCGAGGTCGCTGTTCAACGTCCAGTGCAAGAACATCGTTTGGGCAGTTCTTGATTCCGGTATTCAAAACAATCACGACGCGTTCATGACGTCCGGCGAGAAGCCGACGTCGCGTGTCAGGAAAATCTTCGACTTCACGAATATTCGCGAGATCGTTAGCAGTGAGACGGGTGACGTCGATGCTCAAACCCGCGAAAAGCTGATCCGAACGTCCGGGCTCGCTGAAGCCGAGGTGGACGTCAATCTAGAGAAGATTGCCGAAGACTTCGAGAAGGAGCGCCCCATCAACTGGGCGACCGTCGAAAGGCTAATCACGGTCAAGAGGCCGGATCCAAACGACAAGTCTGAAAAGCTGCCCAGTTCGCACGGGACCCACGTTGCCGGAATCATCGGAGCGGACCAGAAGGACGGCAAATACGCTGGCGGCATGTGCCCGGACATCGGACTGTACGATTTCCGCGTGCTGGGTGCGAGCCTGGAGGAGACCGAGTTCGCCGTTATCGCTGCCATGCAGTACATCCGTTACGTCAACGAGCGGCACAACTACATCATGATTCACGGCGCGAATCTCAGCCTCTCAATTCCCCATAACGTGCGCAATTTTGCATGTGGGCGGACGCCGATTTGCAACGAATGCGAGCGTTTGGTCGAAAGCGGAGTGGTGGTCGTGGCCGCGGCGGGCAATCGCGGCTTTCAGAAATTCGAAACGAAGGACGGTCCGTTCGAAAATTACGCCGCCTTCAGTATTACCGATCCAGGAAACGCCGAGGGCGTCATCACGGTTGGATCGACCCACGGGAATTGGCCGCATACATACGGAATCAGCTTCTTCTCGAGCCGCGGTCCAACTGGCGATGGCCGCGCGAAGCCGGATCTCGTCGCGCCCGGTGAGCGAATTCTATCGACCGTTCCGAATGATGATTGGGCTCCGGAATCGGGCACCAGCATGGCGGCTCCCATGGTCAGTGGAGCCGCGGCCATGCTGCTCGCCCGATACGAAGAGCTGATCGGGCAGCCGCGTCGGGTCAAACGCATCCTGTGCGAGAGCGCGACGGATCTTGGCCGCGAGCGCAGCTTTCAGGGGCACGGCATGCTCGACGTGTTGCGGGCTCTTCAATCGATCTGAGGAGGAATGCGATGCATTTTAGCCTTGACGTCTTGCGTGCCCGCAAGGGCGATTGCCTGATCCTTCATTTCGGAACAGCTGACGATCCGCATCTGATGCTGATCGATGGAGGACCTGCCAAGGTCTATAAGCCACATCTGGCGCCGAGAATCGCGCAGATTCACCGTTCGCGCGAATTGGAGCCGAATGATCCCTTGCCCATAGACGTTGTGATGATCAGTCATATCGACGACGATCACATCAGGGGCATTCTCGAACTAACGGCGGATCAGCTGGGCAACAGTCCCGATCTCCGTCTCAAGGTCGCCAGCCTGTGGCACAACAGCTTTGACGATCTGCTTACGACTGCGCCTGAAGAACTGTTGTCCGGATTTGGGCCGGCGTCATTCGAGGCAGGCACTGCGCGCAGGCCGGATTTTGACGCAATCGAGCCCGACGAAGAATCTGACGAGGAAGAGGTGCATCAGACGGTGGATGTTCTCGCAGGCATTTCGCAAGGCCGTCAATTGCGTGATGATCGCGAAGTGTTGCAACGGCGCTCGCCAGCGCGTCGGCAATGGAAACTGAACCACAAATTCGACGGCGAGCTGATCGTCGCAACCGAGGATACGGAAGCGGTGACGTTGGATGGCGGTCTCAAGATGACCGTGGCAGGACCGATGCAGCCGGAATTGCTGGCCCTTCAGGAGGCCCATGACAAATGGCTGAGGGAGCAAAAGCAGGGGAAGAAAAACCCGGAAGCAATGCTGGCGGCATTCGTCGACAAGTCGGTGCCCAATCTCTCCAGCATCGTCGTTCTGGCTGAAATGGGCGGCAAGAGCATGCTGCTGACCGGCGACGCGCGCGGGGACAAGATTTTGGAAGGAATGGAGCTGGCGGGGCTCTTGGACGCGGACAAGAAGAAGGAGAACTGGAAACGGCATGTCCACGTCCTGAAAGTTCCTCACCACGGCAGCGACAACAATATGGAGACGATCTTCTTCGAACGTGTGCCTGCCGATCACTACGTCTTCTCAGGCGATGGCGAGCACGGTAACCCCGAACGAGCGACCTTGGAAATGCTGCTGAAAGCACGGGGCGTCGACGCCGAATACACGATCCACCTAACTTACCCGATTGACGAGATCGATATCGAGCGCCAAGCCGACTGGGAAAAGGAGCAGGCGAAGGAGAAGGCGCGCAAGAAAAAAAATCCGGCAACCAAGAAGCCGGTTCGAGAAAATTGGTCGCCGGAAAAGCACAGCCTCGGCGCTCTGTTCCGGACCAATCCCAAGTTCGGCAAGAAAGTGGTCATCGTTGATCCCGGCAAACCGCATCTGATCAACTTGCTGGACCCGATCGAGCTTTAGTGGGCTGGGGGCGCTCAGGCTCCAAGTAGTACCTCAATACGGCGTCGCTCCGCCTGTCGATCACGGAGCCGCGAGGATGCGTCGGTGGGATGCACCCATGCGCCGCGGTGCCTGCCCGGGAAGAAATTTCCCCTCTATGTTGGGCTGCATAGAACGAATCCTTGGCGGTGTTGCACCGCGTCACGACGTCCGATCGAGATGAACAAGTTCGACCGGCAGAGCAATTCTGCCGATACCCAGACATTGCCTGACGATATTGCCGAAGAGCTGTCCCGCCTGCCGAGCGAGGTCATCAGCGTCGACGATGCGCCCTCGATCGCCCCGCCGGCACCGCTGAGCTCGGATGAGGTCCGCACCATCGTCATCAGCCTGATGGTGACGATGTTCCTGGCCGCGCTCGACCAGACCATCGTGGCGACGGCGCTGCCGACGATCGGACGCCAGTTCCAGGACGTCTCCAATCTCTCCTGGGTGATCACCGCCTATCTGCTCGCCTCGACAGCGGTCGCGCCGGTGTTCGGCACGCTCAGCGACATCTACGGCCGCCGCGTCATGATCATCATCTCGCTCAGCCTGTTCGTCGCGGGCTCGGTGCTGTGCGCGATCGCGCCGAACATGCCGATGCTGATCCTGGCACGCGGGCTTCAGGGCCTCGGCGGCGGCGGCATCATGCCGGTGGTGCAGACCGTGATCTCCGACGTGGTGAGCCCGCGCGAGCGCGGGCAGTACCAGGCCTATTTCTCGAGCGTCTGGATGGTCGGCGGCATCCTCGGCCCGGTCATCGGCGGCGTGTTCGCCGAGCATCTGCACTGGTCGATGATCTTCTGGATCAACCTGCCGCTTGCGGCCGCAGCACTCGCATTGCTGCTGCCGAAGATGAAGAAGATCCCGGTGTTCCACCGCAAGCGCAAGGTCGACTGGCTCGGCGGCCTCTTGCTGATGGCGTCCGCCGTGGTCTTCATGCTGGTGCTGACCTGGGGCGGGACGCGCTATGCTTGGCTTTCGCCGACGGTGCTGGCGATGGTGGGCGGTGCCGTCGCGCTCGCGGTGACCTTCGTGTGGCACGCCCGGCGGGCCGACGAGCCGTTCCTGCCGCTGCCCTTGTTGACGGGATCGGTGGCGCCGTTCGCGCTGACCGCGGGCGGCTGCGGCCTCGGGGCGATCACCGGCCTGACCGTGCAGCTGCCGCTCTATTACGAGCAGGTCTATCATCTCACCGCCAGCGAGGCGGGGCTTGCGCTGATCCCGCTCGCGGCGGTCTCGACCGTCGGCGCGGCCGTCGCCGGCCGCACCATGGCTCGGGCCAAGCACTACAAGCGCGTCGCCATCATTGGCACGTCATGGGCCGCGCTGTGCGGTCTCGTTCTCACGGTCACCACCTTGCCGCTCTGGGGCCTGCTGCTGCTGATGGCCGCGTTCGCGCTGGGACTCGGCACGACTTTTCCGGTGTGCGTGGTCTCGCTGCAGAATTCGGTGGCGCGTCCGCAAGTCGGCACCATTACCGGCGCGATGAACTTCTTCCGCTCGCTGATGTCCTCGTTCACGGTGGCGGCCTTCGCCGCGATCCTGCTCATCGCGCTCGGCACCGACGTCCCGCTCGCCGGCGAGCATCACGCCGCGGGCGCCGTCGCGATACCCGCCGACGACATGCGGCACGCCTTCCGCTACGTGTTCGGCGCCGCCACCGCGCTGATGACGATCGCTGCGCTGTGCCTGATCGCGATGGAGGAGCGGCCGCTGGCCGGACCGTCGGCCAAGCAGCCCGTGGAGATGGCCGAGTAGGCTAGCCGCCTCGATCGGCGTAAGGCTCGTTTGCGACATTGCCCTCGGCGGCCTTTCGCGCCGCCGCTGCAAGATGGGTCTTGAGCTGCGCCAGCGCGTCGGGGGACCAATCATGGACATCGGTGACGGCGACCCAGGCATCGACGTAATGTTCGGGCGCATAGACATGGCCAAAGCCCATCGGCGTATTGGTCGCGACCGCCATGTCGAGGGCGAGCTGCAGCATCGTCACGACTGGATACCATCGCAGCTCCGGTGACACATCCGGCCCGCGCGGCGCCGTCATCCAGTCAGGGGCCCGATAGGCGTCGTGATAGGCGAAGAAGGTGATCGCGTCGCTCGCATATTGCAGATAGACGACGCGCATCGGACCCCAGGGTGCATCTGCCGGCACCGACGGTCCATTCTGGTTCATGAAGCGCACGAAGCGGCCGTCGCGGAATTCCGGCAGCCAGGCCGGCGTGCCCGGATTGCGGTTTGCCGTGATCGAGCGCCAGATGGGACTTTCGAACGGCGCGCCGCTCAAAAGTGCGCCCGCAATCGGATCGCCGATCATCTCAAACAGCTCTGCGGATTTTTCCGAGTTCATCGCGCCGAGGCTCAGTCCGTGCAGGTACAGCTTCGGTCGCCGGTTCTTCGGCAGCGTCGCCCAGTAGCCGTAAATTTCCGAAAACAGGGCGCGCGCCGCTTCTGCACCGGATTCGGGCTGAAACAGCAGCGTCAGCGGACTGTTGAGATAGGAATACTGCATCGCGACACTGGCGACGTCGCCATGGTGGAGATATTCGACGGTGTCCATCGCGGCAGGGTCGATCCAGCCGGTTCCGGTCGGTGTAACGACGATGAGTGTGTCGCGTTCAAACCCGTGCTGCCGCTTGAGCTCGTCGAGCGCAAGCCTGGCGCGCGCTTGTGCCGTCTCGGCGCCGCCAAGGCCGACATAGACCCGCACGGGCTCCAGCGCGGGCCTTCCTGTAACGGCGCTGATCTCCGTTGCGGTCGGCCCCGAGGCAATAAATCTGCGCCCCATGCGTCCAAGCTGCGTCCACTTCACCAGCGAGGCGGCACTTCCCGTTCGTTCGGGCGCGGTCGGCTGCGGCCGCTCGGGCTCGAGCAAGGCGTCGACTTCGCGAAAGGACACATCGAGCGCGTTGAACGCCGTGCGGATCAGGACATTGCTGGCGATTGACCAAAACAACAGGCCCGCGGCGAGCACGCCGATGACGTTCGCGATCCTCCGCGGAATGACGCGCCTCGCACGCGCGGCGATGAGGCGCACGGCAAGCGCGAACAGCCGCGCCAGCACCAGCAGCACGACGAACGTCATCACGGCGATGGCGCAGACCTTGAGCGGATGGGCGGTCTCGACTGGCGCCATCTTCATCACGGTGCGGATCGAGTTCTGCCATCCGGCCGCCTGCCACAGAAAAACAATGACGACGAGCAGGCAGGCGGCCGCCACCAGCGCGTTTGCGGTCGATCTCAGGCGCGCCGGCGGCTCGGGCAATTCCAGATAGTGCCACAGCCAGCGCCAGACGTTGCCGGCGAGATAGCCGATCCCGAAGCAGGCGCCGGCGATGGCGCCCTGCGTGAGATAGCTCCGCGGGATCAGCGTCGGCGTCAGCGCGGCTGCGAAGAACAGGGCACCGAGCATGAGGCCGACGCCGGAGAACGACAGCAATTGCCGCCGAATGAGCCACGCCAGTTTGCCGAAAGCACCCACCGCGCGATTCAACCTCAGCTATTGCCTGACAGACCACTCTTGCGCGGCAGCACGATCGTGAATTCAGTAAACTTGCCCGGCTCGGTCGCGACGTCGATCGTGCCGCCGTGCTGCTTCACGACGATGTCGTGGGTCATCGACAGCCCGAGGCCGGTGCCTTCGCCGGCTGGCTTGGTGGTGAAGAACGGATTGAACATTTTCTCCTTCACATCGTCGGCAATGCCGGTGCCGTTGTCGCGGATCGTGATCTCGACGTCATCGCCGCGATCGCGCGTCGCGGCGGTCACAATCGGCTCGTAACCGGCGGCACCGTCGGCCTTGCGCCTGATGACCGCGTGGAAGCCGTTCGAGATCAGGTTCAGGAGCACGCGGGTGATTTCCTGCGGAAACACTTCGGCCTGTCCGGCCGCTGGATCGAGCGCGCGCTTCAGCGTCACGTGGAATCCGGGCTTCTCGGCGCGTGCGCCGTGATAGGCGAGATTCAGGCTCTCCTCGACCAATGCATTGATGTCGCTCAGCCCATGCTCGCCGCCGCCTTCGCGCGAATGCAGCAGCATGTTCTTGACGATGGAATCGGCGCGGCGGCCGTGCTGCACGATCTTGCCGAGGTTGTCCTGCAGAAGCCCCGTCAGCTCGTCGACCTCGCTGCGGACATTCTCGGGGAGCGGGACCGGCGCGAGCACCCCGTTCAGCTCCTCGGTCAGCTCGGCAGACAGCGAGGCGAAATTGTTGACGAAGTTGAGCGGGTTCTTGATCTCGTGCGCGATGCCGGCCGTGAGCTGGCCTAGTGACGCCAGCTTCTCGGTCTGGATCAGGCGGTCCTGCGCGGCGCGGAGATCATCGAGCGATCTGGCGAGCTCGCTGGTGCGGTCCTGAACCTCGTTGAACAGGCGCGTGTTCTCGACCGCGATCACGGCCTGGTCGGCAAAGGTCTTGAGCAGGTTGATGGCTTTGTCCGGAAAATGACCGGGCTCCCGCCGCGTGACGGCGATGGTGCCGATCGCAAGGCCATCGCGCAGCATCGGCACCACGAGGATGCTGCGATAACCGCGTGTTCGCGCCAGCTCCTTCATGGCCTCGGTAAGATCAGGCTCGTTCTGCATGTCGCTGCGGAAGGCATACTCGCCGCTGCTCGCCACCCGGCTGTGAATGCCCGACGAGGACAGCGGCGTCGGAAACGAGCTCAGCAGATCCGCATTGCCGGCCTCATTGTCGGTCGTGAAGGCGGCCAGATGCAGCGTCCCGTCGACGACGCGGGTGACGGTGGAGGAGTGCGCTCCGATCAGCGCCTTGGCGCTGTCGGAAATGGCCTGGAACACCGGCGTGACATCGGACGGTGAAGCCGCGATCACCTTGAGAATGTCGGCAGTCGCAGTCTGACGTTCCAGTGCTTCCTTGGTCGCGTTGAACAGGCTGACATTCTTGATCGCGATCACGGCCTGGTCGGCGAAGGTCTGCAGCAGGCGCACATGATGCTCGGCGAAGTTGCCGGTCGCGCGGCGCGTCGCGATGATGATGCCGATGGCTTCGCCTTCGCTCATCAGCGGCGCGAACAGCATGCTGCGATAGCCGCGGGCCC
Organism: Bradyrhizobium sp. NBAIM08; assembly: GCF_020193935.1. Taxonomy (NCBI): domain Bacteria; kingdom Pseudomonadati; phylum Pseudomonadota; class Alphaproteobacteria; order Hyphomicrobiales; family Nitrobacteraceae; genus Bradyrhizobium; species Bradyrhizobium sp. NBAIM08. The sequence continues at coordinate 487,762 of NZ_JADYVR010000006.1, forward strand.
GCGCGATGTCGCGCGCGGCCGGCTCGAGCTCGGTGTCGGGCAGTTGAGCGGCGGCACCATTGGCCACCAGCTGGTAGGGCGGAAATTGTGCGAACGGCACCGGAAAGGACGCTTGGAGCACGCGATCGCCGGCCGGATCGGTCGGCGTGAATGCCGCAAGGTGCGCGGCACCGTCGATATAGCGGAGCACCGCGGTGGAGAAGCCGCCGATCAGCCGGTTGGCGTTGGTGGCGATGGCCGCGAATACCGGCTGCACGTCGGACGGGGATGCCGCCATCACCTTCAGGATGTCGGCCGTCGCGGTCTGGCGCTCCAGCGCCTCCTTCGTCTCGTTGAACAGGCGCGCGTTCTCAATCGCGATCACGGCCTGGTCGGCGAAGGTCTGCAGCAGCTGGACGAGGTCGGGCGCGAATGATCCTGGCTCGGCGCGGGTGACGCTGATCATGCCGACCGGCGCGCCCCGGTTCATCAGCGGCATGAATAGCACACTGCGGAAGCCGCGCAGCCGCGCCAGCTCCCGGTTCAGTTCAGGGACGTCGGCCGCCTCGCTGTCGGGAAACTGGATCGTCTGGCCCTCCCGCACGAGGCCAAAAGTCGGGAAGTCCGCGATCTTGCGCGGGAACGACGCCTTGAGCCCCGCGTCCGCCTCCGGATTGGTCGGCGTGAACGCCACGAGGTGAAGCTCGTCGCCGATGAACTGAAGCACGGTGGCGGAGAAGCCGCCGAGCAGGCGCTTTGCGCTGGCGGCGACCGCCGTAAAGACCGGCCGCGCATCGGACGGCGAGGCCGCGATGGTACGCAGGATCTCGGCGCTGGCGCTCTGGCGATCCCGAGCCGTCGCAAGCTCGGCCCGCAGCTGCGCAATCTCGGCGGCGGCCGACCCCAATCGGCGCTCGAGTTCCTCGATTTCCTGCAAAACGGTCGTCATTCCCGGTCCAGCTTGATGCCGCGGCGTGCGCGGCACCGGGCCGGATTATCACAACTTCTGCGGCCGGAGCCAGCGCCTCGCAGCCGTGCCCGCACCGGCTCCGCTCACGTGCCGGGCCGCGACACCTCGGTCTCCTTGGCTGTGATGAACTCCAGCAGCACCGGCACGCCTTCCCTCGTCTTCGCGATGCCGCGCTTGATCGCGGGCACGATGTCCTCCGGCCGCGTCACCCGCTCTCCGTAGCCGCCGAAGGCGCGGGCCATCGCGGCGTAGTCGCCGGAAATGTCGGTCGAGCGATATTTTTCGGTCGAGATCGGCATCACCTTCAGCTCGATCGCCATCGAGAAATTGTTGAGCAGGATCGACATGATCGGGATGCGCTCGCGCACCGCGGTCTCGAAATCCATGCCGGTGAAGCCGATCGCAGCATCGCCCCAGACGTTGATGCAGAGCTTGTCGGGCTTTGCCAGCTTGGCGCCCATCGCAAGACCGAGGCCGTAACCAAGCTGCGTGGTTTTGCCCCAGCCGAGATAGGTGAGGGGCTCGACCGATCGCCAGAACGGCGAGAGCTGGTCGCGCGGGCTGCCGGCATCGTGGGTGATGATCGTATTCGCGATGTCCACGGTGTGCTGGAGATCCCACAGCACGCGATAGGGGCTCAAGGGCGCGTCATTGCTGGTCAGCTTCGGCATCCATTTCGCCAGCCATTCGTTGTGCGAGGCTGCGATCTCGGCCGCGACGGCGGATGCATCGCGATCCGCGGTGACCGTCTTGCCGATCTCCTCCAGCAGCGCGTCGAGCACGAGGCCGGCATCCCCGACCAGGCCGATCTTCGCTTCGACGTCCTTGTTGAGATGGTTGGGATCGAGCGTCGAATGAATGATGGTCTTCCCTTTCGGCATCGCGATGCCGAAATTGGTCTCGGTGAAGGAGCAGCCGATGCCGAAGATGACGTCGGCCTCGGCCAGAAACTTCGGCACTGCGCGCGGCACTGCGAGGCCGCCGGAGCCGAGCGACAGCGGATGCGTCTCCGGAAACGATGATTTGCCGCCCAAGCTGGTGGTGACGGGGATCGCCAGCCGCTCAGCGAGTCGTTTCAACTGCGGCCAGGCCTGGGCGTAATGCACGCCCTGGCCGGCATAGATCACCGGCCGCTTTGCATTCACGAGCAGGCTGGCGGCTTCCTTGACGTGAACGGGGTCGGCGCCGTAGCGGGTGCGCAACACCGGCGTATAGTTCAGTGGCTCCGACACCTCCTCGTTCCACATGTCCGAGGGGATCTCGACGATGACGGGTCCGCCGCGGCCGTTCTTCAGCCTGGTGAAGGCGCGGCGGAAGATGTTGACGACTTCGCTCGCGAGGATAATCGGCTCGGACGATTTCGCGAACGGCTTCATCGCCTCGCTGGAATTGAAGTTCGGCTCGATATGCGCCAGCCTGCGCTGATAGCCCATCGGCAGCACCAGCACGGGAACGGATTCGCCGAAGCACTGCGCCACGCCGCCCATCGCATTCTCCGCGCCCGGCCCGTGCTGCATGCAGAAGGCGCCGATGCTGCGCCCCGACGTCACCCGCGAGATCGCATCCGCCATGTGGATGCCGACGCGCTCCTGCCGCACCATCACGGGGCGGATCTCGGCCTTGGCTGCGTGCTCGATGAGATGGTTGACCGGATAGCCGCAGAGGATCTCGATCCCCTCGCGCCTCATGATTTCCGCAATGGCGGTGCCGAGCTTCATGGCGTCTCTCTCCCTGGCAAGGCCGGTTGATCCGGCTTGTTGGGAGGAGAGGATCAGGAATTTCCGGGAGCGTAAAGCGCGGGCAGCGAGCGCGGCGGTAGGCCAGCTATGCGTCGCGAGCGTGCACCGGCTCCATCCTGCGATGGTCGCTGCAGCCGCTCGCGGTCGGCTGCAGCAGGCGCTGGGCCGCAAGCAGATCCGGTGTCCCGAACCCCTCGGTGAACTCGTGATAGATCGGCGAGAGCAGCCGGACAGCCTTGGATCTGCGGTCGGTGGCGATCCAGTATGCCGCGAGATCGGTCGCGATCCGCAACTGGAACGTCAGCGCGCCTATCCTGCGCGCTTCCGCGAGCGCTTGCTGAAACCGCTTTTCGGCGCGCAGCGGCTCGCCGGTGTGGAGAAGGATCGCGGCGTCAACTCTCTGGAGCTCCGGACGGCACCAGCGCTCGCCTTGGCGTTCCTGATGCTCGATCGCCCGCGTGATGGCTTCTTGCGCCTCCGCGATCCGCCCTTGCCTCAGATAGGCGCGGGCGAGGACCGCGAGATAGCCGCCGATCCGCATCAAGAACCGGCATTCTGTCAGTTCGTCGATCGCGGCTCGAATATCCTCCACCGCGCGTGGATCGCCCCGCAGGTCGCGAAGGCATGCGGAGAAATAGCGCTCGACCGGAACCCAGCGTGAGATGCGCTCGCGTTCAAGGTTGCGACGCAATCGCTCAGTGTAGCTCGCGAGCGCGTCAAGATTGCCGGTTTCGAGCGCAACGGGAAGGGCGGCGAGCCCAAATGCGTTCGACTGTGACACCCAATGGCCGCTGCGGTCCGCGGCATCGATGGCGTCCTTGGCGAGCCTCGCCGCGTAGTCCGCTTGCCCTTGCATCCACGCGACGAAGGGCAGATTGAAGCGGACGGTGATGAACCGATAGACTTCGTTCGCGTCCTTGCGCGAACGCCCTTCGGCCAGCGAGTAGGTCGCTGCAAGACGGTCGAGAACAGGGCGGCTCCTGCTCAATTCGCCGGCAAAAGCGCGAGCCCAGGCCAGCGCGCGATCGGCTTCGGACGTCGCCGTCAGATCGCGATCGCGGTCGGCGAGCTCAGTGGCCTCTTCAAGATAAGATATGGCGCGCTCGACCTGGCCGATCTGCAGCAGGTAGAAGCCGAACCCGACCAGCGCCCGCTGCTGATATTCGACGTTGCCGGCCCGCTTTGCAAAGAGGATGGCATCGAGCCAGGCAATCTCGTTCTCATTCGACATCTTGCGGGCGTAGAAGAGGCTCCACCCAAGGGCGCAGGCGAGTTTTGTCTTCGACAGATCGTCGCACGGGACGGTCTTGGCCAATGCGAGCGCGTCCGCATACCGCGCCTGCGCTTCCGACAGGATCGACGTCTCCGACCACAAGGTGATCGCCGCAACCGTGAGCCTGATCCCGAGTACGGCATCGCCGTGCTCGCCGAACGCCCATGAAAGAGCGGCGCGCAAGTCGGCGATGCGGCCAAGGTAACGCTGGGTCCAATCGGCCGGCTCGCGCCAGTTCCACTCCTCCTCGGACTGCTCGAACAGCGTGAGGACACGTTGCGCATGACGGCGCAGCGCCTGGTCGCAGGCAGGATCGGCCCGGCGCCGCTCGCTCGCATAGCGGCATGTGCTGTCGAGCAGGCGATAGCGCAGGCTCGCGCCATGTGCCTGCGCGCTCAGGAGCGATTTGGCAACGAGACTGCCGAGGCCGGTGACGACGTCGACCGGCGTGAGCCCTGCCGCTTCGGCGACGAAGACCGCGTCCTCGACCTCGAATGCGTCGCTGAACACCGAGAGCAGGCCGAACAGTCTGGCTTCCCGCTGCGACAGCAGTCTGAAGCTCCAGTCGATCGTCGCCATCAGCGTTTCATGACGCGGCGGCGCGCCATCGGCGGCGGGGGCACGAAAACCCAAATTCTGGTCGAGCAACTCCACCAATTGGTGAGGATTGAACCTGCCGATCTGGGCTGCCGCCAATTCGATGGCCAGCGGGAGGCCGTCGAGCGAGTGGCAGATTGCGGCAACGGCCTCGCAATCATCATCGACGAATTGGTAGTCCGCCCATTCGGCGGCGCGGCTGACGAACAATTGCACTGCCGGAAACCTGACGGCTTGATCTGGGGTCAGGGCGTGGCCGGGTTTGGGTGAGACCAGGGAGCCGAGCCGGACGACGTGCTCGGTGGCGGTGCCGAGCGGTTCGCGGCTCGTCGCAAGCAGCTTGGACGGCGATGCCTCCGCCATGAACCTGCCGGCGAAGATCGTTGCGGCTGGCAGGACGTGCTCGCAATTGTCCAGAATGACCAGCATCTGCCGCGGTTTCAGATAGTCGATGGCCGCAGCCAGGCTGTTGTCCGGATTGCCCCTGATGCCCAATGCCGTCACCAGTGCGGCGCCGAACAGCGTCGGGTCGGAGATCGTTGCGAGATCGACGAAGCACACGCCGTCGCGGCACTGTGGCGCAAACGCCTGGGCTACAGCCAAGGCAACCGTCGTCTTGCCGATTCCTCCGGCGCCCGCCAGGGTCACGTGCCTGTTGCCGGTCAACAGACCGGTAATTTCGTCGATTTCCGCTTCACGACCAACGATGCCGCGCAGCAATGGCGGACTAGACGAGGGAAGCGGTTCGGCGAGCGCAAGATCGTCCTCGACCTCGCCGATGCTGATCTGCACCTCGGCGATGAACTTGTATCCGCGTCGCGCCACGGTCGCGATGTAGACGGGCTCGATCTGGGTATCTCCCAGCGAACGCCGCAAGCTCCACATGTTGACCTTGAGATTGCTGTCGTGGAGGAAGGTGCCGGGCCAGGCGGCCGCCATCAGGTCGTTCTTGCTGACCAGCTCGCCGCAGCGCTGCACCAGCAGCTGCAAAAGCTCGAATGCGCGTCCGCCCAGCTTGACGGGGCGCCCTTTGAGAAGGAGCAACTGGCGGCTGGGTATCAGTCGAAAGGAGCCGAAGCTGTAGGTTAGCTCCCGGCGGCCTGTGCCCCGTTGTCGTGTCTCCGTGGCAGCCCGCATTGATCATTGCCAATCGATCGAATAGATCGACTGGTATTATCATGCACTGCAATATTTTTGAAGGGAACCCTTCCGGGTCGTACGATTTGCCGCAGGACAATTGACACACGCGCGCGCCGGACGGCTCGGCTATTTTTTGGGCTTGCCAAGAACGGCCATGCGCATGACTTCGACGCCGCCGTCGGCAAGTTCCGGAAGCTTGGCGAACCAATCCTTCACATAAGGCATCGCGTTGTGTGCGTCGAAATCGGCCTGGCTGGCGAACACTTCGTAGAAGATGAAGTGGCCCGGCTTGGCGCGGTCTTCCTGAAGGAAATAGATCAGGTTCTTGGGATCGCCGCGGACCAAGTCGATCAGCGGCAAGGTGACGGCACGCAGCATGTCTTCCTTTCCAGGCTTGGCGCGCACCTGGGCCACCACGGAATATGCCCCCTCCGGGATCTCCCCATAGTGCATGCGCGGCGCCTCCTGAGCCATGGCCGGAAGCGTCGCCGGCGCCACGGAGGCGATCAGCAGGGCGGCAAGCGAGTTGCGGACGAGAGTTTGCATGGTGAAGTCCTCGACATGTGATTGGATCGCAGAGTGACCAGCCAGGACACCTGACAGCCGCCCCGCACGAGAATCTAGCGCAGGATCTTCTGTTGCCGTTTTGCCAAGGCCTCGCTGAAGCGCTTCTTGACCGGACCGAGCGCCTTGACGAATTCGAGCTGCTCGCCTTCGGGTCCTTTGCAATAGATCAACTCCCAGCCGTTCGAGGGTTCGGCGGTCACCCGGTTCGTGTTGGTGCTGCGGGGCGCGGCCTTGCGATCCGCTTCCGTCATGACGCGGATGGTGCGGTTCGCCCTCACCTGCGTCATGCCGCGGCGCGCCGATTCCGCTTCGAGATCCGCAATGAACTTGTTGAAGTCGACATCGTCGCGAACATAGAAACAGATGTGCATCATGCGCGGAAAGGCCGGGCTCATGTGCTCCAGCGGTTCGGCGAAACTCTTGGCGCTGCCCATGGGCTGATCAGCCTCGCGATATTGCAGCAGCTCCAGCACCATGTTGTCGAACTGGATGAACCGGACATCGAGCCGCTGTGCCCCGCTTCGCAAGTCGGGCACGCCAATTGTTCGCGGATTGATCCCGCGTGCGTTCGCCTCGATCTCCTGGTCGGCCAGCAGCGTATTCTGCACCCCGTCCCCCTGGAAGTCGCCGTGCCGGAACACCTCGGTGCCGCCAAGCACCTCCGTGTAGAACTGGTACGCCCGCTCCATGTTCTGGACCGTCAGCCCGAAATGCTGGACGCCCTGGAGCCGCGCGCCGAGCGGTGCCTCGTCGCGCTCCGCATCCTGTGTCGCGGCCCGTGCGTCGATTGCCGTGCCGGCTATGATGCCGGTGACGACGGCGGCGCCGGCGGTTTGAAGCAGGGCGCGGCGACCCATCTCGGTGGTGTTGTCGGTTTCATCTGTCATGTTGCTCTCCTTGGTCGTTCGGTGGATTGGTTAATCAGCGGCGGGAAGCGGAGCTGCGGGGCTGACCAGCCCCTCGGAGCGCAGCTCGCGCCAGAACTCCGCCGGGATGGCTTCCTCGAGCGCCGCGCGATCCTCGGCGATGCGGCTTGGGCGGCTCGCACCGGGAATGACGGCGGCAACCACGGGATTGGCGAGCGCGAACTGCAGGCCGGCCGCCTTCATGCTGATCCGATAGCGGTCTGCGATCGCCTTGATCCGCGCCACCTTCTTGAGGATTTCGGGAGGCGCCGGCGCATATTCGAAGTTCGGGCCGCCGACGAGCGCGCCGGAACTGTAGGGGCCGCCGACCACGATCGCGAGCTCGTGCTCGGCGGCCATCGGCATCACCCGCTGCAGCGCCCTTGCATGGTCGAGCAGCGTGTATCGGCCCGCGAGCAGGAAGCCGTCGGGGCGCGGCTCTTCGAGCGCGAGCAGCAGCTCGATCGGCTCGACCCGGTTGACACCTAGTCCCCACGCCTTGACCACGCCTTCGTCGCGCAGCCGGTCGAGCGCCCTGAAGGCGCCCTTGCGGGCGCTTTCGAACACCGAGAGCCACTCGTCGCCGTAGAAATCCTGCGCAACGTCGTGCACAAAAGCGACGTCGATGTGGGAAGTCGCGAGCCGCTTCAGGCTGTCCTCGATCGAGCGCAACGTTCCGTCCCGGGAATAATCGTTCACGATCCGGTTCGGGCGGCCGTACCTGAATACGCCGCCCTTCTCGCCGAGGTCGCGGGCATCGACGTCCTCGATCTCGTCCAGGATTAGGCGGCCCACCTTGGTGCTGAGCACGTAGTCGCTCCGCGGCCGGCCGGCGAGTGCGGCGCCGATGCGGATCTCCGCAAGCCCCGCGCCATAGAACGGCGCGGTGTCGAAATAGCGAATGCCGTCGTCCCAGGCTGCGTTCACCGTCGCGAGCGCTTCCCGCTCCGGGATGTCGCGGAACATGTTGCCGAGCGGCGCCGCGCCGAACCCTAGTCGTCCCGGCAGAATATCCTTGAGGGCCATGTTGCTAGTCCTTGTCTGCGAGGGCCAAGTCCGTCGGTGTGCGGCGCAGCCGATCTCAGTCGGTCGCTGACGTGTCTGCGCTTCTGATGAACGCCGCGACCTCGCGCGGATGCGACAGCATGACGGCGTGGCTGCTCTTCATCTCCGTCACCTTCGCGCCGGAACGCTTGGCCATGGTGCGCTGTGCCGTCGGCGGGATCATGCGATCCTCGCTCGTCACCATGTAATAGGTCGGCTTCGTCTTCCACGCCACGCGATCGACCTTGGTCTGCACCGCCTGCAATCCCCAGGGCAGCTGCGCGGCGCCCATGAAGCGGGTCGTGGCCGGGTCGACATCGGCCGCGAAAGAGGTGGGGAATTTTGCGCGGTCGACGAGCAGATAATTGCCCTCGGTGACCAGCGGAGCTTTGTGCTCGCCGGCGGGCACCGGGGCTTCCGCCAGCGTGCTGACGGACTCTCCGGCGTCAGGAGCAAAGGCAGCGAGATAGACCAGGCTGCGAACCTTGGGATTGTCGCCGGCTTCCGTGATGACCATCCCACCATAGGAATGCCCGACCAGAATGACGGGATGCCGCGCCTTGGCGATCACGCGCTCGGTCTCGGCGACATCGTCGCGAAGCGTGATCGTCGGCTGCTGAACGACGAGCACCTCATAGCCCGCCTCCGAGAGGATGCCGTAGGTGTCCTTCCAGCCCGAGCCATCGACGAAGGCGCCGTGCACGAGAACAATCGAAACATTCCTGTCGGCCGCGGCCGCGGGGGCGGCGGTTGCGATCGACAACGCGGCAAGCGCGGAGGTAAGCGGCTTCATGTCAGGCTCCTGTCCTCTATACGGCGACATCACCGTTGGTGCGCCTTCACTAGCGCACGCCCGCATTGCGATATTTCCGATTCCTGCGCGATGACGCACGCATCTTGCTGAGGTGCGAGGAGATCAAGCTTGCGAAGCCGAACACGTCTGGCGCCAAGCCTTTGCCTTGGCTGGCTTTTACCTCTTTTAACCGTGCCGCCTCTGGACTTCGCTGGCGCAGCTTGTGAGTAATTCGCGATCGGCGTGGCAGTGACCGGGGCTGCAACTCACCACCGGATGGAATGATCGCTCGCGCGATACGGGGCCGGGAATCGCCGCAACGAAGCGGAGGTCGTAATGGCGCTCGTGACGCATGGAGATCACAAGTACAAGAACAGCGAGAAGCTCGCGGGGGTCAATGATTGGCCGGGGCTGAGCATCGAGCATCGCAAGTTCGAGGCAGGCTGTCAGGCAACGCCCGTTCCCATCTGCACCGAGCTCGTCATGCTGCTGTCGGGCGGGGGCATGGTGTGCCGTGCCGGCAACGGCGAAATCCAGAAAAGTCTTGCGCGTCCGGGCATGACTTATCTCGTGCCCGTGGGGACGCAGGAGAGCCATCTCGAGCTTTCGGACCGGATGGAATGCCTTCATCTCTATCTGCCGTCGACACTGCTTGACCACAGCGCGCTTGCGGATTTCGGCATCGATCCGGCCAAGGTCGAGATCGCCTATGCTCACGGCCTGGCGGACCAGGTGCTCTTCCACATCTGCTCGCCGCTTCGCGATCTGCTCCATCGCCCGCGCCACCCGACCGACGCGCTGTTCGTGGAGGGGATCCAGGTCACCCTCGCGGCGCATCTCCTGGGCAATTACACGATCGACCGCTGGCGCGCGCCCGACAAGTCGCCGGCGCTCGACGCGCGACGCCTGCAGCGCGTGCTGGACTATATCGAGGCGTCTCTCGGCAGCGATATCAGGTTGGAGGATCTGGCGACCCAAGCCTGCCTCAGCCCCTATCATTTTTCCCGGCTGTTTCGCGAGGCGACCGGACTGTCACCGCACCGTTATGTCACCGATCGCCGCGTCCACGCCGCGCGAGAGGAGCTCGCGCGCGACCACCTGTCGCTGGTCGAGATTGCCCTGGAGTTCGGTTTCGGCTCGCAGGCCAATTTCACGCGCGTATTCCGCAAGGCCGCAAATCTCACCCCGGGGCAGTATCGCGAATTGTGCTGTGGCCAGGCCGAGGTGAAAGCCGATTGGCTCGAAAGCCATTCCGCAGGGATTGCGCATGATCCAGCAGGATTCGGAAATACGGCGCAATGGGCGTCGAGCATTGCTGTTGCAGCGACCAGGTAGGCGAGAGGACATATCGGCATGATCGAGCTCAAGGTGAACGGGATCAAGCGCCAGGTCGACGTCGTGCCCGAGATGCCCCTGTTGTGGGTGCTGCGTGACGAACTGGGCATCACCAGCGCCAAATACGGCTGCGGGGTCGCGCAATGCGGGGCCTGCACCGTTCACATCGACGGCAAGGCGGTGCGGTCCTGCCAGGCCCATATCGGCGAGGTCGCGGGCAAATCGGTCGTCACGCTCGAAGGCCTGCACAACAAGGACCAAAATCCGGTCTTGCAGGCCTGGATCGCGCATCAGGTGCCGCAATGCGGCTACTGCCAGACCGGTCAGATCATGCAGGCCATCTCGCTTCTTGCATCGATCCCAAAACCGACTGACGAGCAGATCAACCAGGTGATGTCCGGCAATCTCTGCCGCTGCGGCACCTATCCGCGCATTCGTGCGGCGATCCATGCGGCCGCCGCAAACAAGATGGCGGAGAAGTGAGATGGGCGACATGCAAACCCTTTCGCGTCGGGCTTTCGTGTTCGGCTCTGCCGCGGTCGCCGGTGGCATCGTTTTCGGTGCCTATGGTCCGGCCGAAGCGGCCGCGCCGAGTGCCGATGGCAATCCGCTGGCCGCCGGCCTCGGCCCGAATTCCGTCACCTTCAATCCATGGGTCGAGATCAGCCCCGACAAGATCACGCTGATCGCGCAACACGCCGACATCGGTCAGGGTGTCGGCTCGGTGCAGCCGATCATGATCGCCGAAGAGATGGACCTCGACCCCGGCCAGTTCGAAGTCCGCTTCGCCGGCCCGAGTCCCGCTTACTTCAACACCGGATTCAAGGAGGAACTGGCGCCGTTCCTGGCCGCGGACCAGAGCCCTGCGGCCGAAGCAGCACGTGCTGCGGCGCTGGAAAGTCTTCGCAAATCCGGCCTGCAGATGACGGGCGGCTCGAGCACGATCCCGGACACCTATGAGAAGCTGCGCGTGGCAGGGGCAGTTGCGCGCGAGACGTTGAAGGCAGCTGCGGCCAAACGTTCGGGCGTCGCAATCGCCGACATCCGCACGCAATCCGGCCACGTGATCCTGCCCGACGGAAGCAAAATTCCGTACGTCTCACTGGCGGCCGAGGCCGCAAGAATTCCGCCGGTGCTCGATGCGCAGCCGCGCGATCCCTCGACCTGGCGCATGCTGGGCAAGCCGATGACGCGCCTCGACGTGCGCGCCAAAGTTATGGGCGAATTGCAATTCGGCATCGATCAGAAGATGGAGGGCATGCTCTACGCCTCAGTCAAGCTGAACCCCGGCAAGGGCCAGCCGCTGAAATCCTACGACGCCAGCAAGGCGCGCGCGATGCCGGGCGTGAAGAAGATCCTCGAGATCAAGAACGGCGTTGCGGTGATCGCCACCAACAGCTGGTACGCCATGAAGGCGGTCGACGCGATCGCTTGCGAGTGGGCGCCGTCGGCCTATCCCGCCGAGCAGGCCGATCACTGGAAGGTGCTGGAATCCTCGTTCAAGCCCGAATTCCTCGGCAAGGAGTGGCGGACGATCGGCGACGTCGAAGCGGGCCTGAAGAGGGGCAAGCTCGTCGAAGCCGAATATCGCGCTCCTTACGTGGCACATCAGCCGCTCGAGCCCTTGAACGGGGTCGGTCTCGTCACCGACAAGGGCCTGGAAATCTGGGTTGGTCATCAGAGCCCGCAGGCGGTGCAAGCGATTGCGGCGAACGCTATCGGCCTCAAGCCGGAGCAGGTCATCTTCCACAATCAATGGACCGGCGGAAGCTTCGGCCATCGTCTCGAGTTCGAGAACGTCCGCGTGCTCGCGGAGATCGCCGACCAGATGCGCGGGACGCCGATCAAGCTCGTCTTCTCGCGCGAGGAGGATTTCCTTCAGGATATTCCGCGGCAGATTGCGATCGCGCGTCACAGGGGAAGCGTCGCCAACGGCAAGATCGTTGCGACCGACCTGCAATTGGCATCGACGGCGCCGTTCAAGGGACTGCTCGAGCGCATGGGTGCACCCTCGAAGGATCCCGATCCTCAATTGGCCGCCGGCACGTGGAACGTCTATTACGACATCCCCAACTTCCGCGCCATCAGCTACGAGGCGCAAGGGCTGTCGCCGTGCACCACGTGGCGCTCCGTGGGAGCGTCCACAGCCGGCTTCTTCACCGAAAGCTTCATTGACGAATTGATCCACGCAGCCGGCCTCGATCCCATGAAGGCGCGCATCGCGATGTGCAATGTGCCGCATTATCGCAAGCTGCTGGAGACGGTCGCGGAGATGTCGACCTGGAAGGGGCCGCTCGGCAACGGCAGGGGCCGCGGCGTCGCCTTCGTCGAGTCGTTCGGGACACCGGTTGCCGAGGTCGTCGAGGTGACGGCGACGGACCGTGGCATCCGGATCGACAAGGTCTGGGTCGCGGTCGACGTCGGCAAGGTGATCGATCCCGTCAATTTCGAGAACCAGGTCCAGGGCGGCGTCGTCTGGGGCCTAGGCCACGCGATCAATTGCGAAATCACCTACTCAAAAGGCGCGGCGCAGCAGACGAATTACAATCACCATGAGGCGATGCGGATCCACCAATGCCCGGTCATCGAAGTTCGCGGGCTCGAGAACGATCCGAAGGTGAGGGGCCTCGGAGAGCCGCCGGTGCCACCCGCCGCGCCTGCGCTTGCCAATGCGATCTTCGCGGCGACCGGAAAGCGCATCCGCGAAATGCCCTTCAACAAGTTCATCGATTTCGTGTGAGACACGCCATGCAGAGATCTCTGATCGCGTTGGTCTTGGCAGCGTCGGCCGTCGCCGCCCTGACCGGGATCGTCGCCGCGAAGGACGAGGCCGCCAAGGACCTGCTGCCGCCCGGTAGCGTCAGCCGCGCCGAGGGGCTGGAGGCGTGGAAGCGGATCGAAGCCGTCGTGACCCATCCACGGTGTGCCAACTGCCATGTCGATGCCAAGGCGATACCGATCTGGACGCCGGCCGGCGAAACCAAGCCTCGCCCGCATGGCATGAACATCCATGGCGGCGAGAGCCGCATCGGAGCGGAAGCGATCCCGTGCTCGACCTGCCACATGACCTCGACCCAGGCGAACGAGCCGGCGCCCTCGCCGCCGCGCGCCGGCATCGATTGGCAGCTCGCCCCGGTGGCTTTCATCTGGTTCGGCAAGAGCGGCGCCGAGATCTGTGCCCAGATGAAAGATCCCAAGCGCAACGGCGGTCGCGACGCCGCTGGTCTCGTCGGGCATTTGCGGCACGATGCCTCGCTGAGCGGCTTCATCCCGCGCGGCTGGGCGCCCGGAGCCGGCCGCTCAACGCCGCCCGGCACCTTCGAGGATCACGTCAAGGACATGGCGAAGTGGGGCGCGGCCGGACAGCCCTGTCCGAATTGAGGCGGTCTCCGCACCGCGGCAAGGCGATCCCAGATAGCATTATCGAAAGGAGAAAACCATGACCCAACACGTCCTCTTCATTGTCACCAACGCAGCCGTGATCGGACCGCATAGTCGCAAGACCGGCTTCTTTTTCGCCGAGGTTGCCCATCCTTTCGAGGTGCTCGACAAGGCTGGGATCGCGGTGGAGTTCGCGTCGCCGGCCGGGGGGTGGACGCCTTACGATGCATATGACGAGAAAGATCCTGCTCAGAAGGATTTCCTCGCCAGCAAAGCCTTTCGCCGCCTGAATCACAGCCGTAAATTATCCGAGGTGGATGCCGCCGACTACGACGCCATCCTGATACCCGGCGGTCTTGGTCCCATGGTGGACATCCAGCGCAATGCGGCGGTCCAAAGTGCCGTTGTGCGAGCCTGGAGCACCGGCAAGCTCGTCGCCGCTGTCTGTCACGGGCCGTGCGCGCTGCTTGGCGTCGACCTCGGCGATGGCGTCCCGTTCGTGCGCGGCAAGAAGCTGACATCCTTTTCGAAGAAGGAAGAGTACGACTATGCGCGCGATGACGTACCTTACGAGCTCGAGGATGCGTTGAGGGCAGAGGGTGCCGAGTACTCGTCCGCGGCCAATTGGCAACCTCACGTCGTCGTCGATGGCCGGCTCATCACGGGCCAGAACCCCGCCTCTGCCGGAGCGCTCGGAAAAGAGTTGCTGGCCGCCCTCAAGGATAGGAGCAGCGGCGCGAAAACCTGAAGATTCGCAAGGACGAATTCGAGCGGGATGGGCGCGGCATCTGAAGCTGTGCTTACATCCCTCTTTGCAGCAGGGCTATCGCATTTGGGAGTTTCCCCGGCGGCCATCCTTCGAGACGCCCGCTATGGGCGGGCTCCTCAGGATGAGGGCGGAGTGCGCGGCAGCCATTTCAACGAGCACTGAGTGCTGACTAGCCTCATCCTGAGGAGGCGCGTCAGCGCCGTCTCGAAGGACGAGGCGTGCGCGCAGGCCGCCGCCACAAGTCATATCCGATTGCTCTGCTATTTGCAGCTCTGGCAGATCATCAGCTTTCGCTTCAACGCCTCATCTTCTTGATCGAGACCATCCGGATTGGACCTGGCGTCCCTTGCTGCGCGTGAACGCACGGCCGGCGTCACGCGGCTCGGCGTGTCGACGTCATCGACGGTGCCGACGCTGAAGCCATCGTAGTCGGCGGCCGGATTCGGTTGAGGCCGGCCAATCACGGAAGGCTCCCTGCTGGACGTCGCTGCTGGAGTTCCGTTCGTCGTTACCCGGGCGGGCTTGGTGGCACCCGGGCGTGGCGGCGCTGCATCGGGCCGAGCAAGCGAAACCGGCGGCGCGGCCGAAGTTTGGCCTCTGGCGCTGTCGTGCGGCCAGGCGACGACAGACATGAGGCCGATCGTCAGGAGCATCACGCGTCTCATCCGCATTCTCTCGGCAGCGCTGGTTGATCGATTGACGGCATGGCTCGTCGAGCCCGTTCCGCCGGAGAATATCAGCACCCAGAGGGCCGTCAAAGCGCCGTAACCTGGATGAAGCGAGGCGCAATCCGGATTATTGTTTCCGCCAGCGCTATGCCGTTTCCTGCAGCGCCCGCCGCAGCCTTCGGATGATGACGCCGCGGGCGCGGTCGTCGGCGGCGGCTGCGACGCGATCGTTGATGTCGAGCATCAGCTCGGACATCTCGTTGTGCCAGTCGAGACGCGTCACGGCCTCCGGCGACAGTCGCCGGCGATGATCGGCGTCGAGCACGCGCGGTTCGGGTGCCGCGAGCTCGAAAGTGTCGTCCAGCATCGGCTGGTAGATCCTGGCCGCGGGAATGATGCGCTCGGCGACGCGCTCGGCCAGGCCCGCAACCGCCGCTTCCTCGCCGTGGACCAGGAACAGCCCGCGCGCGATGGGACGACGCGCCGCGATCCAGCTGGCCATGCCGGCTCCGTCGGCATGGCCCGAATATTCGTCGATCATGCGGATGCGGGCAGCGACCTTGATCTCGTCGCCCTGGATGCGGACGGCCTTGGCCCCGTTCTGAAGGAAGCGGCCGAGCGTGCCGTTGGCCTGGAAGCCGGCCAGAAGCACGGTCGCGCGCTCGTTCCACAGCCAGCGCTTCAGATGATGGCGGATCCGGCCCGCATCGCACATGCCGCTCGCGGCGATGATGATGTGAAATCCGGACAGACGCATGATCGCCTTGCTCTCGTCCGCGGTCTCGGTGAATTTCAGATGCGGCGAGTTGAGCAGGCGCGTGGCGTCAACCGACGGATCGAGGCTCTCGGAATGGCGGCGGAACACTTCGGTCGCGCGGATCGCGAGCGGTGAATCAAGGAAAATCGGCGCCGTCGGAATCTCGCGGTGCTCCATCAGGTCGACGAGATCGACGATCAGCTCCTGGGTGCGCTCGACCGCGAAGGCGGGCAGCAGCAGCGCGCCGCCGGCCGCCGCGGCATCGCGCACCTCGGCCGCGAGGTGCTTGCGGCGAAGCGCAGGTGTCGTGGCCTCGCGCACGCGGTCGCCATAGGTCGATTCCGAGATGACGTAGTCGAAATCGCTCGGCGCTTCGGGATCGGGCTGGAGCAGCTTGGCCTCCGGCCCGACGTCGCCGGAGACGAGCACGCGCAGCGGCCGCGCCGCGCCTTGCTCGGCGATTTCCAGCTCGATCGAGGCGGAGCCGAGCAAATGGCCGGCGTTCCAGTAGCGTGCGCGGACGCCGGGGATCACGTCGGTCCAGCGTTCGTAGTCGACGGCGCGGAACGATCGCAGCGATGCGATCGCATCGGCCTGCGTGTAGATCGGCTCGACCTCCTTGCGCCCGCGCGAGGCGTTGCGCCGGTTGAGCTGCTTGACCTCCGATTCCTGGATGTTGCCGGCATCGGGCAGCATGTAGGAGCAGAGGTCGATCGTGCCGCGCGTCGCCAGGATCGGCCCCTCGAAGCCCGCGCGCACGAGCTTCGGCAAGAGACCGCTATGGTCGATGTGAGCGTGCGTGAGCAGCACCGCATCGATGTCGGCGGGGCGAAACGGAAAGGCGCGATAATTGAGCTCCTTCAGCGTCTTCTGGCCCTGGAACAATCCACAATCGACCAGGAAACAGCCGCTTGCGGTCTGGAACAGATAGCTCGAGCCGGTCACGGTGCGGGTGGCACCGCAAAATCGAACGGTGATGCTCATCTGTCATTCTCCGAGAGACTTGCCGTTGATCGCATAGCCGTTGTCGGCCGCAGTCGCGCTGGCCGCCAAATCGTGCTCCGACCGGCCGAACGTGTAGACGCGATAGAGTGGCTCGCCCTGCTCGACGCGGTCGCCGATCTTCTTGAACAGGCGGATGCCTGCGCCCTTGTCGAGCGGCGCGCCGGCGGTGCGGGCGAGGCGGTTCAGACGCAGGCAGTCGATCGCGGACACGATGCCATCATGCCTCGCCTCGACGTCGAAGCTGAGCGGTCCGAGCTCGTTGCTGCATGTCGAGGGGCCCTGTGCGTCGATGATCTTCTGCATCTGCTGCAGTGCCGCGCCGCTATCCAGCAGTTCGCGCGCCCGGGCATAGCCGGCCCCGCCGCGCAGCTTGGGATCGTATTCCAAGAGATGGGCGGCGAGCCGGAGCGACTTCTCGCGCAGATCGCGCGGCGCATCCTTGTCATTGCCGAGCACCGCCATGACGTCGTTGGCCTCCAGCACCGGCCCGATGCCGTTGCCGATCGGCTGGCTGCCGTCGGTCGTGATCACCTCGACCGTCCGGCCGAAGCGGTCGCCGACGAATTCGAACAGCTTTCGCAGCCGCATGGCCTCGACGCCGCCGGTGACCTTCGCGGTCGGCCCGACCGGAATGTCGATCAGCAGATGGGTCGAGCCTGCCGCGATCTTCTTGGACATGATGGACGCGACCATCTGCTCGCGAGTATCCAGGCTCAGCGGGCGCTCGACCGAGATCAGGACGTCGTCGGCCGGCGACAGGTTCACGTGCCCGCCCCAGATCAGGCAGCCGTTGCAGGAGGAGACGATCGCCTTCATCTCCTCGACGGAGATATTCACCCGCGCCAGCACCTCCATCGTGTCGGCGGTGCCGGCCGGCGAGGTGATCGCGCGCGAGGAGGTCTTCGGGATCGGCAGGCCATGCGCGGCGACGATCGGCACCACCACCATCGAGGTGCGGTTGCCGGGGATGCCGCCGATGCAATGCTTGTCGACGACGACAGGGGTCGGCCAGACCAATTGCGTGCCGGCCTGCGCCATGGCCCCCGTGAGGGCGAGCAGCTCGTCGCTGGTGATGAAGCTCGCCGACCCGATCAGGAAGGCGGCGATCTCCATGTCGGAGTAACGATAATGGGCAAGGTCGCTGATGATCGCGCCGATCTCGGCCTGGCTCAGAGTTCGTCCGCGGATCTTCGCACGCACCGCTTCCAGGCTCTCCGGAGGCGAGGCGGGCCTGACCGTGACCTCCGTTCCGACCGCTTCGGCGAAGCGCCGGAACGCAGGCTCGGAGAGGCCGATCTCGTCGGGAGCCGCGAGCGTATCGTCGTCCGTGATCAGCAGGGTCGCCAGCAGAACCTTGCCGCCCTGACGAAGCTCGACGCGGCTGAAACCGCGGAAGATCTCCGCGCGCAGCGCCTTGGAGCGCCTCGAGACGACGACGACGTTCTCACGGCCGGTGTCGAGGCGGACGCGGCGGATCTTCAGTTGGGAATGCGGAAGGTCTGGATGCATGGACGGGCCGGCAGCAGGGAGTCGGACCTCCATGCTTAGACGTCGCCGTCCCGATGCTGTTGACCCAGATCATGGCCCGCCGCTCCGGCGGGCAGCCGCTGCGCAGGCCGTTGGCCGGCGGTTACTTCATCGCCGTGCTGACCGAGTTGAACTTGTTGTTGAGCAGCGCAGCGCCCGTGCTGTTGACGATGGTCACGATTGCCAGAGCGATCCCTGCGGCGATCAGGCCGTACTCGATTGCGGTTGCGCCATTCTCATCGGCAAGGAAGGACCTAAGCAGACGCATTGCCAACTCCTGTTCATCCGATCCGATGGATGGTCGCGTCGTTATCGGACTTGCAAATCGATCGAATAAATCTTCGAGCGCGCCAAAACGCGGCGATCGCACCTTACCTCGTACGACGGCATTCATTAAATTAGGGTTCCGTCGATCCGTTCAAATGAAGTCAAACCGACAGCCTGTTGCATTGCCCCCATTGGCTTGGCCGCTTAACCGATTGTTGAGCCTGTTCGTCAACGAATAGGCAAGGATGTCTCGATCGCGCTCATCCGCGCCGGCCGTCCGCATTCAGCGCCCGCAACATCGCGATGCGGGCGAACATCACCCAGCCGCCGCCGGTCTCGGCCGCATTGATCAAGGTCTCGATCGCGGTCTGCCAATGCGCCTCGTGCTGGGCGTCCTCGGGCAGCTCCATGATGTAGTCGGCGGCTTCTTGAAGCGTGAACAACTTGCGCTTGTTGCTCACGCGGACGGGATCGTCGAACGTCGTCGACCAGGGCATGTCAGGCCGGCCGATCGGCGAGGAGAGACATCACGGCGTGATCGCGGGGCGTGGTGCTGTCAGCCGGCCTTCTTTGCCCGCGCCGGCGCGCGCACCGGCTTGTCGGCGGCCTTCTTCGGCGTGGTCGCAGCCTTCGCCGCAGCGTCCTTGCCGCCCTTGCCTGATATCGGCAGCAGCATCTCGCGCTGGCCCTCGACGCGCTTCTTCGGCTTCTTGGCCTTGGTGTCCTTGGCGGTCTCCTTGTCCGTGTCCCTGGCGACCTTCGCCGCGGGGGCCGCGTCCTTCTCGTTCGCGATGCTCTTCTTCAGCGCGTCCATCAAGCTGATGACGTTGCCGCCGGTCTTCGGTGCGGCCTTGGCGGTGATCGGCATGCCGCTGCGCTTCTTGTTGATGAGATCGATCAGAGCGGTCTCGTAATGATCCTCGAACAGCTCGGGCTCGAACGCGCCGGACTTCTTCTCGACGATGTGCTTGGCGAGGTCGAGCATGTCCCTCGTCAGCTTCACGTCCTGGATGTCGTCGAAATATTCCTTCTCGCTGCGGACCTCGTAGGGGTAGCGCAGCAGCGTGCCCATCAGCCCGTTCTCGAGCGGCTCCAGCGCGATGATGTGCTCGCGGTTGGTCAGCACCACGCGGCCGATCGCGACCTTGTCCATGCTGCGGATGGTCTCGCGGATCACCGCATAGGCGTCGTGGCCGACCTTGCCGTCCGGCACGAGGTAGTAGGGGCGGATCAGATAGCGGTTGTCGATGTCGGCCTTGGGCACGAACTCGTCGATCTCGATCGTGTGGGTGGAATCGAGCGCGATGTCGTCCAGCTCGTCCTTGGTGACCTCGATATAAGTGTCGGTGTCGACCTTGTAGCCCTTGACGATGTCCTCGGACGTCACCTCGTCGCCGGTCTCGGCATCGACCTTGAGATACTTGATGCGGTGGCCGGTCTTGCGGTTGATCTGGTTGAACGAAACCTTCTCCGTATCCGAAGTGGCCGGATAGAGCGCGACCGGGCAGGTCACGAGCGACAGACGCAGAAAACCCTTCCAATTGGCGCGGGGGGCCATGGGCTACTCCAGACGCAACAGCGGACAAGCTTTGAGGATACCATCGCCCAGTTGCGAATCATAGCAACCGCCGGCGCGGAATCTTGCAACGGCGTTAATCGCCGCCTGCGCCGTGTTTGCTGGACCGGAACATCGCCCGAGATGACGCGTTGCCCCGGCAATTCATCGCCGAGGAGGTCGCGGCCATCCGACGCGACAGCCACAGATCGAGGTCACCATGGCAACCAGGCGAGAGCAGAACCGGATCGTCGAAACTCCGACCGAGGCACGCCAGGGCGAGCCCGGACCATCGGTGGCGGCGCTGCTCGCCATCTCGACCGGGCTTGCGATCCTGATCCTCGCCGTCGTCTGGTTCGTGTTCTTCCGGACCTGACGGCCGGATCAGCACGCCGGCACCTTCCGGCTCGCCGCGCGATGCGGCACGTTGCGCCCACCATGCCACCGGCTCCTCCGGCGGCATGGTGGGCGCAGTCGCATTTGCGCGCGCCGGGTCGTATATGACCAAAAAGTAACGTAGCCCGGTTCCCTGCGTTCATATTCAGTTCACGCCGGAATTGCTCATCTGTGGCGGTGTTCATGTCGCCTGTTCTTGCAGCCTATCCTTGGAGAGAAGCGTGCGCCTGCTCGTTGTTGAGGACGACCCCGATCTCAATCGCCAGCTCACCAAGGCGCTGACCGACGCCGGCTATGTCGTCGATCGGGCTTTCGACGGGGAGGAGGGGCACTATCTCGGCGACAACGAGCCGTATGACGCCGTGGTGCTCGATATCGGCCTGCCGAAGAAGGACGGCATCTCGGTGCTGGAAGCCTGGCGCCGCAACGGCCGCACCATGCCGGTCCTGATCCTCACTGCACGCGACCGCTGGAGCGACAAGGTGCAGGGCTTCGATGCCGGCGCCGACGACTACGTCGCAAAGCCGTTCCACCTCGAGGAGGTGCTGGCGCGCATCCGCGCCCTGCTGCGCCGCTCCACCGGCCATGCCCAGAGCGAATTGACCTGCGGCCCGGTTACGCTCGACACCCGAACCGGCCGGGTCAGCGTGTCGGGCAATCCCATCAAGATGACCTCGCACGAATATCGGCTTCTGGCCTACTTGATGCACCATTCCGGGCGGGTGGTCTCGCGCACCGAGCTGGTCGAGCATCTCTACGACCAGGATTTCGACCGCGACTCCAACACCATCGAGGTCTTCGTCGGCCGCATCCGCAAGAAGCTCGACGTCGACATCATCCAGACCGTCCGCGGCCTGGGCTATCTCCTGACCCCGCCGCCGGCCCCGGGCGCCTGAGGCGTTCCGGCCTTTGAAGTATCTTGGCTTGACGGGAGGCCGAACAGGGCCCTTGGTCCGGTCATGACGTCCGACCACCTGCCATCCTGCGCCGCCCGGGATCATTCCGATGGCCGCTAGCTCGCTTGCGAACCGACTGTTCCTGTCGGCGACCGCCTGGCTCGTGGTGATCCTGGCCATCACAGGCGTGGTGCTGTCGTCGGTCTACAAGAACGCCACCGAGCGCGCCTTCGACCGCCGGCTCAATCTCTACCTGCGCACCCTCATCGCCGAGGTCGCAACGCCCGACGAGCCGCCGGATCGCCAGTTCCAGTCGCTTGGCGAGCCCCTGTTCGACCTGCCGCTGTCCGGCTGGTACTGGCAGATCACGCGGACCGACACCGAAAAGCCGGAAGTGCGCTCCTCGCGCTCGCTTTGGGACAAGAAGCTACCGAAGCTCGAAGAGCAGGGTGCCGAGCTCACCGCCGCCGGCATCCGCCTCGGCTATGTCGACGGGCCGGAAGGGCAGAATCTGCGCATGGTGGAACGGCCGGTCGATCTCGGTGCCGACGGCAAATTTCTGGTCAGCGTCGCCGGGGACGATACCGAGATTTTCGACGAGACACGCAGCTTCGACTACTATCTCGGCGGCACCTTCACGGCGCTCGGCATCGTGCTGCTGCTGACGACCGTGTTCCAGGTCCGTTTCGGCCTTGCACCGCTCAAGCGCATCTCGGACGCGATCGCCGACATCCGCTCCGGGCGGGCGGAACGGCTCGAGGGTGAATTCCCGGTCGAGATCGCGCCGCTGGCGCGCGAGACCAACGCGCTGATCGACGCCAATCGCGAGATCGTCGAGCGGGCGCGCACCCATGTCGGCAATCTCGCTCATGCGATCAAGACGCCGCTTTCGGTCATCGTCAACGAAGCCAGCGCGCATGCCGCCGATCCGTTCGCGGAGAAGGTGATGGAGCAGGCGGATGTGATGCGTGATCAGGTCGCCCATCATCTGGAGCGCGCCCGCATCGCGGCACGGGTCTCGGTGGTCGCGACCGTGACGGAGGTGGCGCCTGCCATCGAGGGACTGCGGCGGACCATGGAGAAGATCCATCGCGACCGCGGCATCGTGGTCGAGGCCAAGGCCGATCCATCCGCCAAGTTCCGGGGCGAGCGGCAGGATCTCGAGGAGATGGTCGGCAATCTCGTTGACAATGCCTGCAAATGGGCGGCCTCGCGCGTCCTCATTGATGTCCTCGTCGAGCCGCCACAGCGGGCCGGCGCCGGCCCGCGTTTGCGGGTCATCGTCGACGACGACGGCCGTGGCCTGTCGGAAGCCGAGCGCGCCCAGGTCGCCCGGCGCGGCAAGCGCCTCGACGAGTCCAAGCCCGGGTCGGGACTGGGGCTGTCGATCGTGACCGACCTCGCGGCCCTCTATGGTGGCAGCCTTTCGCTCGGCAGCGCCCCGACTGGGGGTCTGCGCGCCGAGCTGGTTCTTCCCGGGCTATAATCCCTTGTTTCGACGACAATTTCCGGCGCAGCTGAGGCTCCTCGAGCGAAGCATGGGAGGCATTCGAGGCAGCTTCCTAAACGGCTTCTTAAGTGGGGACCCCCTATGATCACGCCGGACCCATCCCATGTCCGCCATTTTACCGTGCATTACCCGGGCGCATGAGCCAGACATCGATCGAGCGGCTGAGGGAATATCTCGCGCAGCTCCCGCCGCAGTCGCAGGCACTGCTGATGCGGGAGTTCGAGCGTGCGCTGGAGCGCGGCCAGGACACGGCGGTGGCCACCCTCGTGCTCGAGCAGCTGCGCAAGATCGTCCGCAAGAGCGAGGCC
Source organism: Bradyrhizobium sp. NBAIM08 (assembly GCF_020193935.1). Lineage (NCBI taxonomy): Bacteria > Pseudomonadati > Pseudomonadota > Alphaproteobacteria > Hyphomicrobiales > Nitrobacteraceae > Bradyrhizobium > Bradyrhizobium sp. NBAIM08. The sequence goes on from NZ_JADYVR010000006.1 coordinate 511,143, forward strand.
GACGAGGCTTTGCCGCCGCGCACGGACGATCTGTCGCGGCTCCTATTCCAGGTGTTGGAACCGTTCCTCATCGAAGCGGGCACTCCTGTCAGGGCCGGCCAGATTCGCCGCTCCTCGCTGCAGCCGATCTGGCAGTGGCTTGGCCGTGACGGCGCACCGGACAAGGTGAACGAATTCGAGGCGGCGCTGGCGCGCATGCCGGCGGACAGTGCTGGGCAGGTCGAAGCCCTGGCGCAGAAGCTTCAGGCGGTGGCCGCGGACGCCATCTTCGAGCTGACGGGGCCGGGCGGCGGCGACAAGTCGCGAGCGCTGGCCCGGGTCGGACCGCCCAACGTGATCGAGGATCTCTATTCGATCGGTGCGGTGCTCCAGGTCCGGGACGCCATTGCGACATTGAACGAGAAATTGCCGCGCACCTTGCGGGCCTTCGGGGATTCCCAGATCGCCTCGGTGACGTCGGCGCTCAACATTCCGGCACTTCAGACGCCGCAGATGCTGCCTTTCGCCTTGTCGATCGTCGTGCAGCGGATGACCGCGCCCTGGCAGATCATCCGCCTTGCGGTCAAGATAGCGGCGTCCGATGACGAGATCCGCGTCGCGGCGACGCCCTACGGTATGGCCGTCACGATGGCCCTGCACGATTTGTCCTGCGTCGCCGCGGTCCTGCGCATGGACATCAAGCGCGGCCATTTCGACAATGTCGCCGGCAACCTCAAGACGCTGCACGACGGCGTGCGCGGACTGCGCACCGAGCTCGACCTGCGCAACGATTCGACCTGGGGCAAGCAACTGACGTCGATCCGGGCCGACATCTCCAATGCGCTGCAGTCCGAGATCGACAGCGTTCCCGGCCGCGTCCGCCGCATCCTGCGCCAGCGCCCCGAAAAGGACATTCCGCCGGGCGCGCGGATCGACAGCACCGAAGTCGAGGAAACGGTGGCACTGATCGACTTCGTCGCGACGTGCCGCAACTATGCGAGCGAGCTTGCGATCAACGAGGTGACGCTGCGTACCTTCTCCGATCTCCAGCAATATGTGGAACGGTCGACCGAGCAGCTGGTGCAGTCGCTGCGTGCCGCCGATCACAAGGTCCGCACCTATCGGCAGCAGCAGGTGCAGGCCGCGATCCGCTTCTGCCAGGTGCTATTCGGCGACGATTACGCCTCATTGATGAGCCGGGCCGCCGAAAATGCACTCACGGGCGAGCGCAAATCGTCGCGCGCAGGCTGATCGGCGCGCATTTTTCCTGATCACAATTTTAAGTTGACGACGCCGATGGCGCACCGTACTTTCGCGGTGCAAGTCTGGAAATTTCCATCTGTAGGCGCATGAAACCGGTCATCAGCTCGATTGAAATTGAGAACCGCGTCATCGTTGCCAAGTATCAACGGCTGATGGTTGGAGCCAAGGTGGTGCTGGTCGAGAAGGCCAGCGATCGGCAGCTGCCTGAGACCGCCACCAGGGTTGCATCTCGGGTTCCGGTCGGAGCGCTGCGCATCAGATTGCCGGATGCAATCAAGCCCGGAACATACTTCCTGAAGGCCTTCGACGGGCACGGCGAGCAGGCCGCGCAAAGTATCGACTTCGAGATCGGCTAAGCCGTTGGATTTTCACCTTTTCGGCACTACATGCGGTTGCGCCGCCTTGACAATTGTCAATTGCCGCATCGTCCGGCCGTGGTGTAAAGGCACCTACAGGCGCGGTTCGGGCGCCGCCGGAAGCTTGCCAGATGACGCTATGGTTCGTGTTCGCGCTGATGACGGTCGCGGCGATTTTCGCCGTGCTATTGCCGCTTGGCCGCACCAGCCGCGCGCAGGATCAGGGCAGCGAGGTCGCGGTCTACAAGGACCAGCTGGCCGAAATTGAGCGTGATCTCGCCGCAGGGTTGATCTTGGCGCCGGAGGCGGAGGCTGCGCGCGTCGAGGTCAGCCGCAGGCTGCTCGCGGCGGCGGCCAGCGAGCCGGCAACGGCGCCGAAGTCGAACCTCAAATGGCGCCGTGCGGCGGCCGTGCTGGCGCTTGCCGGACTGCCGCTCATCGCGGCCGGCGTCTACATGCCACTCGGCTCGCCCCGGCTGCAGGACTTTCCCCTTGCGCAGCGGGAGCGCGGGGGTGGCATGGCGCAGTCGCTCGAGAACCTCGTCGTGCAGGTCGAGCAGCATCTTGAGAAGAATCCGACGGACGGGCGCGGCTGGAACGTGCTCGCGCCGGTTCTGGAGCGGCTCGGCCGCTTCGACGACGCGGTGCGCGCCTATCGCAACTCGCTCACCTACAATGGCGAAAGCGCGGAGCGCAGGTCCGATCTCGGCGAAGCGATCTCGGCTGCCGCCGGCGGCGTGGTGACCGCCGAGGCCAAGGCCGAATTCGAGCGCGCACACGCCTTGAACGCCGACGATCCCAAGGCGAATTACTTTCTGGGCCTTGCCGCCGAGCAGGACGGCCGCAAGGACGACGCGGCCAATATCTGGCGCGCGCTGCTTGCGAAAGCGCCTGCGGATGCGCCGTGGCGTGCCCTGGTGCAGTCCTCGCTGGCGCGGGTCGGTGGGGGCGGCACGCTGCCGGCGCTGTCCGACGAGACGATTGCTGCCTCCAAGGACATGGCCGAAACCGATCGCAACGCCATGGTGCGCGGCATGGTCGATCGTCTGGCGACGCGGCTGAAACAGAACGGCGACGATGTCGAGGGCTGGCTGCGTCTGGTGCGCGCCTATCTGGTGATGGGCGAGCGGGACAAGGCAATGGGCGCTTCGGCCGATGCCCGGCAGGCGGTTGCCAGCAACGCCGAGCGGCTGCGCCAGCTCAACGAAGGCCTGAAGACTCTCGGGATCGGCGGATGATTTCGGGACGACAGATGCGGAGAACGGATACGCCATGACGCGCAAGCAGCGACGTATGACCATCATCGGCGGATCGCTCACCGTGCTCGCGCTCGCGGCCGCGCTGGTGCTCAACGCGCTGCGCGACTCCATCGTGTTCTTCTCGACCCCGACCATGGTCGCCGAGAAGCATGTCGAGCCCGGCAAGCGGTTTCGCCTCGGCGGCCTGGTGCAGCCCGGCTCGCTCCAGCGCGGCGACAATCTTGCGGTGACGTTCGAGGTCGCCGACGGCAACGCCAAGCTGCCGGTCGCCTTCAAAGGCATTCTGCCCGATCTGTTCCGCGAAGGGCAGGGCGTCGTCGCGGAAGGCGCACTCGATGCCAACGGCGTGTTCAAGGCCGATACCGTCCTTGCCAAGCACGACGAGACCTACATGCCCAAGGACGTCGCCGATGCCCTGAAGAAGCAGGGGCACTGGAAGGACGATTACGGTACCCAAGGTTCCGGCACCCAAGCTTCTGGCGCTGCCACCCCCGCGGCGACGACCGCGCAGGGCAATCCGCAGGGAGCGGTGCGGTGATCGCGGAATCAGGACATTACGCGCTGGTGCTGGCGCTCGCCCTCGCACTGATCCAGTCCGTCGTGCCGCTGATCGGCGCGCGCCTTGGCGACGCCGCCCTGATGAATGTGGCGCGCTCGACCGCACTGGCGCAGCTGCTGTTCGTCGGCGCCTCGTTCACGGCGCTGGTGATGCTGCACGTGAACTCGGATTTCTCCGTCGCCAACGTCTACGAGAATTCCCACTCGATGAAGCCGCTGCTCTACAAGATTACCGGCGTGTGGGGAAACCATGAAGGCTCGATGCTGCTGTGGGTGTTGATCCTCGCGCTGTTCGGCGGCTTGGTCGCCAGCTTCGGCAATAATCTGCCGCTCTCGCTGCGCGCGCATGTGCTGGCTGTGCAGGCCTGGGTCGCCAGCGCGTTCTACCTCTTCATCCTGATGACATCGAACCCTTTCCTGCGCATCGCCAGCCCGCCGATCGAAGGACGCGATCTCAATCCCGTGCTTCAGGACATCGGTCTCGCCGTGCATCCCCCGATGCTCTATCTCGGCTATGTCGGCTTCTCGATCTCGTTCTCCTTCGCGATCGCGGCGCTGATGGAGGGACGGATCGATGCGGCCTGGGCGCGCTGGGTGCGGCCCTGGACGCTGGTCGCCTGGATCTTCCTGACCCTCGGCATCGCCATGGGCTCGTACTGGGCCTATTACGAGCTCGGTTGGGGCGGCTGGTGGTTCTGGGATCCGGTGGAGAACGCTTCGCTGATGCCCTGGCTCGCCGGCACCGCGCTATTGCATTCGGCGCTGGTGATGGAGAAGCGCAACGCGCTGAAGGTCTGGACCATCCTGCTCTCGATCCTGACCTTCTCGCTGTCGCTGCTCGGCACCTTTCTGGTGCGCTCGGGCGTCATCACCTCGGTGCACGCCTTCGCCACCGATCCGACCCGCGGCGTGTTCATCCTCTTGATCCTGTGCCTGTTCATCGGCGGCAGCCTGTCGCTGTTCGCGGGCCGCGCCACCTCGCTGAAGCAGGGCGGCCTGTTCGCGCCGATCTCGCGCGAGGGCGCGCTAGTGCTGAACAATCTGCTGCTCACCGTGGCCTGCGCGGTGGTGCTGTTCGGCACGCTCTATCCGCTCGCGATGGAGATGCTCGCCGATTTCAAGATGTCGGTCGGCGCACCCTTCTACAATCTGAGCTTCGCGCCGCTGTTCGCGCTGCTGCTGCTCGCGGTGCCGTTCGGGCCGATGCTGGCGTGGAAGCGCGGCGACCTGCTCGGCGTGATGCAACGTCTGCTCGCGGCCGGCGTTGCCGGACTGGTCGTGGTCGCCATCGTCTGGGCCTGGGTGCGGGGCGGCAGCGCGCTGGCGCCGCTCGCGATCGGCCTCGGCGTCTTCGTCATCGCCGGCGCGGTCACCGATCTGGTCGAGCGGACGGGCCTGGTGCGCCTGCCGTTCGCAACGGTGCTGCACCGGGCGCGCGGCCTGCCGCGCTCGGCCTGGGGCACCGCGTTCGCGCATGCCGGCCTCGGCGTTGCGCTGATCGGGATCGTCTGCGAGACCACCTGGAACAGCGAATACATCGCGACCATGAAGCCGAACGAGACTGCCCATGTCGCCGGCTACGATCTGAAGCTCGACGGGCTATTTCAACGCCAGGGCCCGAACTACCGCGAGATGATCGCAGAGTTCAAGATCAGCCGCGATGGCGAGGCGGTCACGGTGATGACGCCGTCCAAGCGCAGCTTCACCACCCGCGGCTCCTCGACGACGGAGGCCGCGCTGTTGACCAGCGGCGCGAGCCAGCTCTACGTCTCGCTCGGCGACGCCACCGCCGAAGGCGCCATCGCCGTGCGCATCTATCACAAGCCGCTGGTTCTCCTGATCTGGTGGGGACCGGTGCTGATGGCGTTCGGCGGCGTGCTCTCACTCTCCGACCGCCGTCTGCGGGTCGGCGCGCCGAAGCCGGCGCGGGCCAAGCAGCGCCTCCAGCCCGCGGAATGACCCGATGCGCCGGATGATGGCCGCGTTCATCGCGTTGGTGTTGCTGGCTTTGCCGGCGGGCCACGCCGTGCAGCCCGACGAGATCATGCCGGATCCGGTGAAGGAATCGCGCGCGCGCGAATTGTCGCGCGAGCTTCGCTGCATGGTTTGCCAGAATCAGTCGATCGACGATTCCGATGCGCCGCTGGCACGCGATCTCAGACTGCTGGTGCGCGAGCGCATCGCGGCCGGCGACAGCAATTCGCAGGTGCTCGATTTCCTGGTGGCGCGGTACGGCGAGTTCGTGCTGCTCAAGCCGCGCTTCGAGCTGCAGACCCTGCTGCTGTGGCTGCTCGGGCCGGTGCTGCTGATCGGCGGCGGCCTGGCGCTGTGGCTGCAAATCCGCCGCCGCTCGCGAACTGGTGTGGACGTACCGGCACCGCCGCTCACGCCCGACGAGAAGGCACGGCTCGCGGCCTTGATGTCGGACGAACCCAAATCGCCCTGAAGCCGTCTACGTCGTGCCACGCAGTGCGCGGCAACGGCTGCGTGGTTCATGCTAAATTGACCTTTGTCTGGAAGCTTGTCGCGAGATTTGATTCCAGCTCCTGAGTCCCCCGATGTTCGCGAACAGCAATCTGACGATCCGCTTCCTGGTCGGCGCCGTCGTCGCTGCGTTATTGTTCCTGCTTGGCATCGGCGGCGGCACCGGCTTCATCGCGGTCCTCTATCTCAACAACGAGATCACCAGCCTGTCCTCGAACTTCGCCGCGCTGAGCGGCCCGGCGCGCGACCATGCCATGCAGATCTACCAGCAGGCGCAGACCGCGTTTTCTTATTTCCTGGTCGCCTGCGGCGTGATCGCCGTCGTCGCTTTCGCGATCTGCTTCACCACCTGGTTCGCCGTGCGCAACGGCATCCTCAATCCCCTCGCGGCCATCGTGCATGCCATGCGCGAGGTTGCCGACCAGAAGTTCGAGACATCAGTTCCGGGGCTCGGCCGCACCAACGAGATCGGTCTGCTCGCCGGTGCGCTGGAGGTGTTCAAGACCAACGGCATCGAGCGGCGCCGCCTCTCCGAGCAGCAGCTGCATGAAGCGCAGCACCAGGCCGAGCGGTCGAAATTCCTCGATAACAGGATCAAGCGCTTCAACGATCTCGTCGCCAGTGTCGTCGCCAGCGTTGCGTCATCGGCCGTGCATCTGAAGACCAACGCGGAGACGCTGTCGCGGACCGCCAACGACACCAGCACCAAGGCCAATGCAGTCGCGAGCGCGGCGAGCCAGGCCAGCGCGAGCGTGCAGACGGTTGCAGGGTCTGCCGAGGCGATGACGAACTCGATCGGCACGATCAGCCGCCGCGTCACGGACGCGACCCAGCGCGCCGAAGGCGCTGCAAGCCAGGCGGAGAAGAGCCGCGATACCATTCACACGCTGTCGGATGCCGCCGAAAAGATCGGCGAGGTCGTCCAGCTCGTCCAGGCGATCGCATCGCAGACCAATCTCCTGGCGCTCAACGCCACCATCGAGGCGGCACGGGCCGGCGAAGCGGGCAAGGGGTTTGCGGTGGTCGCCTCGGAAGTGAAGAACCTGGCGCATCAGACCAGCAAGGCGACGGAGGAGATAACCTCGCAGGTCGCCAGCATTCAGGGCATCACCGCGGAGACCCGCGGCGCGATCGACGGAATTTCCAGGACGCTGTCGGAGATCTCGTCGATCATGTCGGGCATTGAGGTCGACACCGCCCAGCAGCGCAACGCCACACAGGAGATCACGCGCAGCGCCCAGGACGCCGCGCGCGGAACCCTCGACGTCTCCAACCATATCGTCCAGATCACCTCCACCTCGGCCGAGACCGGCCGCATGGCGGCCGAAGCCAGGGATTCGGCCGTCGATCTGTCGCGGCAGGCCGAGACCTTGAAGCGCGAAGTCGACGAGTTCATCGTCAGTGTCAGGGCGAGCTGAGGGCCAGAATTCGCGCCTGCCGCCTTGTCGGGGAACTCGATTAAGTTCCTGTAAGACCACGATTTTTGGCCTGTGCTAAACTGCCGCATCGGCCTCGACCATCATTACGAAAGTTTAACCCCGCCGCCAGCGCGCGGTAAGGCGGGAGTCCCCATCTTCAGGTCCGCAAGGTGCCGGCATCCGGCACCAACAGGAATTCAGGGCTCTGGAGATTTCCGCATGAACGATCGTATCGACCTTTCGAACCTCCCGTCCTACCGGCAGCCGCGCCGGTCGGTGTTTTCCGCGCGCAAGCTCGCGCTGATGGCTTCCGTCGTCGCCGGTCTCGGCGCGGCCGTCTATGGCTTCAGCCCGTCGACCTCGCCGGCCGACCTGTTCTCCAGCCCGGCGCATGCGCAGGTCAACAACGAGGTCCGCAAGGTCGAGCGTCCGGTCGGATTCGCCGACGTCGTCGAGCGCGTGAAGCCTTCGGTGATCTCGGTCAAGGTCAACATGAAGGAGAAGACCGCGAGCAATGACGACGGCGACGATTCCTCCTCGCCGTTCCAGCCGGGCTCGCCGATGGAGCGCTTCTTCCGCCGCTTCGGTGGTCCGGATGGTTTGCCCCCCGGCCTGAAGGGCGGCCGTGGCCGCGTCGTGCAGGGGCAGGGCTCCGGCTTCTTCATCTCGGCTGACGGCTATGCCGTGACCAACAACCACGTGGTCGATGGCGCCGACAAAGTCGAGGTTACCACCGACGACGGCAAGACCTACACCGCCAAGGTGATCGGCACCGACCAGCGCACCGACCTCGCGCTGATCAAGGTCGAAGGCAGCACGAACTTCCCGTTCGCCAAGCTCGCCGACAGCAAACCGCGGATCGGCGACTGGGTGCTCGCGGTCGGCAATCCCTTCGGTCTCGGCGGCACCGTGACCGCGGGCATCGTCTCGGCGAGCGGCCGCGACATCGGCAACGGCCCGTATGACGATTTCATCCAGATCGACGCGCCCGTGAACAAGGGTAATTCCGGCGGTCCGGCCTTCGACACCAACGGCGAGGTGATGGGCGTCAACACCGCGATCTACTCGCCCTCCGGCGGCAGCGTCGGCATCGCGTTCTCGATCCCGGCCAACACCGTCAAGAGCGTGGTTGCGCAGCTCAAGGACAAGGGCTCGGTCAGCCGCGGCTGGATCGGCGTCCAGATCCAGCCCGTCACCTCCGACATCGCCGACAGCCTCGGCATGAAGAAGGCCGAAGGCGCGCTGGTGGCGGAACCGCAGGCCAACGGTCCGGCGGCAAAGGCCGGTATCGAGTCCGGCGACGTGATCACCGCGGTCAACGGCGACCCCGTCAAGGATGCCCGCGAGCTCGCCCGCACGATCGGCGGCATGGCGCCCGGCGCGTCCGTGAAGCTCAATGTGCTGCACAAGGGCCAGGACAAGGTCGTCAACCTCACCCTCGGCCAGTTGCCGAATACGGTCGAAGCCAAGGCCGATACCGACAAGGACAGCGGCAAGGGCGCCAGCAAGGGCACCGACGTGCCGAAGCTCGGCATGACCGTTGCGCCGGCCAATTCCGTGGCCGGTGCCGGCAAGGAAGGCGTCGTGGTCACCGAGGTCGATCCGAAGAGCGCGGCGGCCGAACGCGGCTTCAAGGAAGGCGACGTGATCCTCGAGGTCGGCGGCAAGAGCGTGGCGACCGCCGGCGAAGTCCGCGACGCGATCAACGCGGCGCGGACCGACAACAAGAACAGCGTCCTGATGCGCGTGAAGAGCGGCGGCCAGTCGCGCTTCGTCGCGGTGCCCATCGCCAAGGGCTGAGGCCTTCAGGAGGCCTACGAGATGAAGGGTACCGCCGGCATCAGTCGCCCCCGCCGCCGGTGCCCTTCGGGGAAGCAGCGCAACGCTGGCTTCCCTCATCTACCTTCCGGTGGAATTACGCCCCCCTCCGTCGGAAGGCCTAGGGCGGTGAGGTCCCCCCAGCTTCACCGCCCGCCTTTTTCCCCGCTTCGAGCCTCTCCTGCTCGGCTTGCATGCGGTCGCCGCTCGCGCCATGTTTAGAGAAGGTTGACCTCCTTGACCGCCGCCGAACGCACGATGCGCCTCCTCATCATCGAAGACGACCGTGAATCCGCCGATTACCTCGCCAAGGCGTTTCGCGAAGTCGGACACATCGCCGACCACGCCGCCGACGGCGAGGAAGGCCTCGCCATGGCAGAGAACGGCGAATACGACGTGCTGGTGGTCGACCGCATGCTGCCCAAGCGCGACGGGCTGTCGCTGATCGGCGCATTGCGCGACAAGGGCAATACGACGCCGGTGCTGATTCTCTCCGCGCTCGGGCAGGTCGATGACCGCATCAAGGGTCTGCGCGCGGGCGGCGACGATTATCTGCCGAAGCCCTATTCCTTCGCCGAGCTGCTGGCCCGCGTCGAAGTGCTGTCGCGCCGCCGCGGCGGTCCCGCCGAGGAGACGCTTTATCGCGTCGGCGATCTCGAGCTCGACCGGCTCTCGCATCGCGTCGCCCGCGGCAAGGACGAGCTGACGCTGCAGCCGCGCGAATTTCGCTTGCTCGAATATTTGATGAAGCACGCCGGCCAGGTGGTGACGCGCACCATGCTGCTGGAGAACGTCTGGGACTATCATTTCGATCCGCAGACCAACGTCATCGACGTGCACATCTCGCGGCTGCGCTCCAAGATCGACAAGGGCTTCGAGCGCCCGCTGCTGCACACGATCCGCGGCGCCGGATACATGATCCGTGACGGCATGAGATAGGGCGTTCGGCGTCGATCTACGGCGCGCCTGCAATCATCGGCTGCGTCTTCATTTGCACCGCCGTCCGAGGGTTGCGGGCGATACTGGCCTAACGCCTCGTCCGATGGCAAGAATATCCGACGTGTGGTAGTGGACGTTTCACCGGGGTGAATCCGTCCACGATCAGGAAGGATATTCAAGCTTGCAAGTCGCCGCCTTCCCGTCCGACCGAGCTGAAGAGATCCTCGTGTCGGCTTCCAAGCTGTTTGCCCGCCATAGCTATGCGAATGTGACGATGGAGCAGGTCGCAGCATCGGTTCGATCGGTGCCGGGAGCGCTGTACCACTACTTCCGCGACAAGGAAGACCTGATCTTTCACTGCTACCTGCGCGGTCTTGCGATCTACAGGCACGAAATCGAGACGGCGGCCGAACCCGGGATAGACGGGCTCGAAATCGTCAGGCGCTTCATAAGAGCCCGGCTGCGGCCTGAAGGCCAGCGCATGATCCTGTTCTCCGACATCGATGCACTGGCTGCGTCTTACAGCAAAGACGTGCATGCCAGGCGCTGGCAGAATGCCGCGCTGCTCGCCGACTTTCTGAAGCGTGGCATTGCCGACGGCTCGATTGCCTGCGAGGAGCCGCTCCTTACGGCCGTCGCCCTCATCTCCATCCTGGATTGGGTTCCGTTCTGGTTCTCCGAGCGCGACTATTATTCGCGCCAGCAGGCGATTGATGCCATTGACGACATCATCACGCATGGGGTGTATCGGCGTGAGATTGCCTTACCGGACATGCCTGAAGCGCCGAGCCTGGCACCATTTCTCCAGTCCCGCTCGAAATTGAACAAGCGCGCCGCGAAGCTGGACAGGATGCTCTCGATTGCTTCGGACAGTTTCAATCGAAGGGGCGCGTCCGGTACGTCGCTCGAGAGCATCGCGGCGGAGGCAGGCATGACCCGCGCCGGCATCTATTATCATTTCAGCGAGAAGGAGCGCCTCTTGCTGGCTTGCCTGCGAAGAGGTCTGGGCGGTGAGATCGGGATTCGAGAATATTTGCAGGACCTGAGGCTCGGGGCGTTCGATTACGTCGTCCAGAGAGTCCGCCTGTTGTTGATGCTGCACGATACCCCTTGCGGCCCGAAGGCGACCTACCACAACATCAACTATCTCAACGACGTTGACCGCAAGCACTATGTCAGGCAGGTGCTCGCAACGATCCAGCAGGACCAGAGAAACCACCAGTGTTGGATCGACGAGGGATACTTCCGCAGCGTCGACACTTACTTCGCCGAACGCGTTCTGACTGGAATGGGCCACTGGTACCCGATCTGGTTCAGGGACGAGCGGAGCTGGTCTCCGATGCAGATTGCCGATTATTTTTCGCGGCTGTTCCTTTTGGGGCTCAAGCCCCGTCGGGGAGTGGTATAAAGCAACCAATCTGAGACCCTGATCGCGCTCTTCATCCTTTCCCGTTCGGACTTGATGTCAGCCGCAGATTGAGCGCGGCTTTGATCCCAAAAGTTGCCTGTGAATTCAATATTCCGGACGGCGCGCGGCAATCTTCACGTTGAGGCCGCAATTACTTCTTGCACCAAAACTTTACACAGTATTCAATATTGGAGTAGCGAAGAGTGGGCGCGACCGACGTTGTGAGTCAGCTTCGATCGCCAAGGACAAGAACATACAAAAGGGAGAAGGCCAGGATGCACAAGCTCGCAATTGCTGCGGCGGCAGCGCTGACGATGCTCGGAGGAGCGGCATTCGCGCAGGAAACAATCAAGTTCGGCTACATCGATCCGCTGTCCGGCGGTGGCGCCAGCATCGGTGAAGGCGGCTTGAAGACGTTCCAGTATCTGGCTGACGAGATCAACGCCAAGGGCGGCATATTGGGCCGCAAGATCGAGATTCTGCCTCTCGACAACAAGACCAACCCGCAGGAAAGCCTGGTGCAGGCGCAGAAGGCCATCGATGCCGGCGCCCGCTTCATCACGCAAGGCAACGGCTCGTCGGTCGCCGCAGCGCTGTCCGACTTCGTTACCAAGAACAACACGCGCAATCCCGGCAAGGAAGTGCTCTACTTCAACTATGCCGCCGTAGATCCGAGCCTGACCAACGAAAAGTGCAGCTACTGGCATTTTCGCTGGGATGCGAGCTCCGACATCAAGATGGAAGCGCTCACCAGCTACATGAAGGATGTCCCCGCGATCAAGAAGGTGTACCTGATCAACCAGGACTACTCCTTCGGCCAGTCGGTGCGTGCGGATGCGCGCAAGATGCTGGGCGCCAAGCGGCCCGACATCCAAATCGTCGGTGACGAACTGCATCCGCTGTTGAAGATCACCGACTTCTCGCCTTATATCGCCAAGATCAAGGCTTCGGGCGCCGATAGCGTCGTGACCGGCAACTGGGGCCAGGACATCGCACTGCTGCTCAAAGCCGCGGCGGACGCCGGCCTGAAGGTCAATTGGTACACCTACTATGCCGGCGGCGCTGGTGGTCCGACCGCAATCAAGCAGACCGGTCTCGACCATCAGGTCTTCCAGATCACCGAGGGCTTTGCCAATTCCGGCCACCAGCCGGCGATGGACTTCGAAAAGACCTTCCGTGCCAAGGTCAACATGTCGCTTTGGTATCCGCGCGCCGTCAACGAGATGCGCATGTTCAAGGCCGCGGCCGAGAAGGCCAACTCGCTCGACCCGGTGAAGGTCGCGGCTGCCCTCGAGGATCTCAAGTTCGAGGTGCTGGATGGCGGTGAGGGCGTCATGCGCAAGGACGATCACCAGTTCTTCCAGCCGATCTACATCTCCTCCTTCGGCAAGCTCGCTGCAGACGAGCCGTTCGACGAGGAAGGCACCGGCTGGGGATGGCATCTGGTTTCCAAGATCGACACATCCAAGACGATGGTTCCCACAACCTGCAAGATGACCCGGCCGTAAGCCTGGAATAGCTTTGCCTTCCCGCAGCCGACAGCGGCTCGCGGGAAGGTTGCTGCTCGCATCCGGACCGACTTCGCCGGGGCCGTTTCTGTCCCGGCCAGAGGTGTGATTACTGTGCTTGAACTGATCGTTATATCGACGCTGAACGGTCTGCTGTTCGGCATGCTGCTGTTCCTGCTGTCGAGCGGCCTGACCGTCATCTTCAGCATGATGGGCGTGCTCAACTTCGCCCATGCCAGCTTTTACATGCTCGGCGCCTTCTTCGGTTTCCAGCTCACCAAATGGATTGGCTTCTGGCCGGCCCTGCTGCTGGCTCCGCTGCTGGTCGGCGCGATCGGCATGGCGGTCGAGCGCTACGGCCTGCGCAATACGCACAAGCACGGCCATGTGGCGGAGTTGCTCCTGACCTTCGGTCTTGCGTTCGCGATCGAAGAAATCGTGGCGATGATGTGGGGCAGGAGCCCCGTCGATTACCGCGTGCCGGCGCTGCTCGACTTTCCGGCCTTCACGATCTTCTCGACGAATTATCCCGCCTACAAGATTTTCATGCTGGCTGTGTCGATCCTGATATTCATCGTGTTGCTGATGGTGCTCAAGCGCACCAGGGTGGGCCTGATCGTTCAGGCCGCGCTGACGCATCCCCATATGGTGGGGCATCTCGGTCACAATGTCGGACGCATATTCATGCTGGTGTTCGGCGTCGGCAGCGCGCTGGCGGGAATTGCCGGCGTGATCGCCGGTCCGGCGCTGGTGACGCAGTCCGACATGGCCGCGGCGCTGGGACCGATCCTGTTCGTCGTCATCGTGTTTGGCGGCCTCGGCTCCTTGCCGGGCGCCTTCATCGCCTCGCTGGTGATCGGCCTGATACAGACCTTCGCGGTGGCGCTGAACGGTTCGTTGGCGAGCGCCTTCGGTCCGCTCGATCAGTCGGCAGGGCCGTCCGTGCTCACCGACATCTGGAACGTCACCATTGCCCAGGTGGCGCCGATCGTACCCTACCTGCTGCTGGTGATCATTCTGATCGTACGCCCCATGGGCCTGATGGGGACGCGCGAGACATGAACGCCAAAACGACATCGACGCCGACATCGACAATCGCAGGGAAGCCGGCCGGCGACGGCCTGCGCTTCTACGGCATATGGCTTGCCGGCATCGCCGTGCTGATCGTGCTGCCGCTGATCTTCTCCTCCGGCGGCTCGCTGACGTCCTTCAGCCTGATCGGCATCGCGATCGTGTTCGCGCTGTCCTACAACATCCTGCTCGGCCAGACCGGCCTCTTGTCGTTCGGCCATGCGGTGCATTACGGCCTCGGCGGCTTCGCAGCGTGCCACATGATGAATGCAGTGGTCTCGCACGGCTGGCCAATCCCGCTGCCGTTCATACCGCTGTTCGGTGGACTCGGCGGCCTCGTTTTCGCGATCATCATCGGCTGGCTGATGACCAAGCGGGCTGGTACCGTGTTCTCGATGATCTCGCTCGGCATTGCCGAACTGGTGGCGTCGTCCTCGCTGATCCTGCGTTCGGTGTTCGGCGGCGAGTCCGGAATATCGACCGACCGCACGGCTTTGCCGAAGATCTTCGGCTTGAGTTTCGGCCCGCAGCTTCAGGTCTATTATCTCATCGCGTTCTGGCTGGTGATCTCGGCCGTCGCGATGTATGCGCTGACGCGGACCCCGCTGGGGCGAATCAGCAATGCGGTGCGGGACAACCCCGAGCGCGTCCAGTTCATCGGTTATGATCCGCACGTGGTGCGCTACATCGCCTTCTGTTTTGCCGGCTTCTTCGCTGGCGTGGCAGGGGGCCTGGCCGCGATCAACTTCGAGATCGCCAACGCCGCCTATCTCGGCGCGATCCAATCCGGCCTCGTGCTGTTCTCGACCTTCATTGGCGGCGTCGCGTACTTCTTCGGACCCATCCTGGGTGCAATCCTCGTGACCTATCTTCAGCTCGGGCTGACCAGCGTCACCGGCGTGTGGCAGCTCTATTTCGGCATTATCTTCATCGGCATCGTGATGCTGTCCCCCGGCGGCATCGCCGGGCTGGTCATGATGCACCGGCCGCTGGTTCGCGCCGGAACTCTGCCGACGGTGATCCCTTCCTATCTGATCGCGGCGGTGCCGACCTTGGCACTGGCTTGCGGTGTGATCCTGACGATCGAATCGATCGCGCGCACGCATAGCGGTCAGGGCAATCCGATCAACCTGTTCGGCGTTGCCTTCAGTCCGGCGTCGCCGCTGACGTGGGCGAGCGCGGCGGTCCTCCTCATCGGCGGCTTCTTCGTCGCGCGCCTGAGCTGGCGGCGCGTCGCCGAGGCATGGGACCGCGCGGCGACGGTCGCGCGCGATCGGGGGTACTTGGCATGACGGCAGCGATCGAAGTCCGCGCCGTTGAGAAGCGCTTTGGCAATGTCGGCATCATCCGCGATCTCAATCTCAGCGTCGCGCAAGGTGAGCGTCACGCCATCATCGGTCCGAACGGTGCCGGGAAATCGACGACGTTCAATCTCATCAGTGGCCACATCAAGCCGACCTCGGGCGAGGTGAGACTGAACGGCGATGTGATCTCCGGCCTCAGGCCGTTCGAGATCAACCGGCGCGGCCTGTCGCGGTCGTTCCAGGTCACCAACGTATTCGCGCGCATGTCGGTCTGGGAGAACGTCCGCTGTGCCGTGCTGTGGGCGACGGGGCACCGATACGCCTTCTGGAAGAACGTCGATAGCCTGCCGGAGGTGCGCGAGCGCACGGCGCAAATCCTCGACGACATCCATCTGACGCATCGGCGCGATGTTCCGGCCGGCTTGTTGACCTACGCGGAGCAGCGCGAACTCGAGATCGGCATCACCATCGCCAGCGGCGCGACCGTCGTGCTGCTGGACGAACCGACGGCGGGCATGAGCCACGCCGAGACCGACCGCGCGGTGTCGCTGATCCGGCGCCTGACCGAGGGCAAGACCCTGGTCATCGTCGAACACGACATGAGCGTTGTGTTCGGCCTGGCCGACCGCATTTCCGTGCTGGTCTACGGCCACATCATTGCTTCCGGCACGCCGGAGGAGATCAGGCGGGACCCGAAAGTTAAGGAAGCCTATCTCGGCGAGGAGGCGCACTGATGCTGGAGGTCAGGGACCTGCACGCCTATTACGGCAAGAGCCACATTCTCCAGGGCGTCGATCTCGACGTTGCGGCAGGCGAGGTCGTCAGCCTGCTCGGCCGCAACGGCGTCGGACGTTCGACCACTGTCAAGGCGATCATGGGCGAGGTTGCGCCGCAAGGCACGATCCGCTTCAAAGGCAAGGACATCGCGGGGCTGCCGAGCTACAGGATCGCGCGCCTCGGTCTCGGCTATGTGCCGGAGCATCGGGACATCTTTCCGGGGCTGACGGTCCGCCAGAATCTGCTCCTCGGCATCAAGGATACGCGGCGTCCCGGCAAATGGCAGCTTCAGGACATGCTCGACATGTTTCCGAATCTTGCCGCGCGGGCAGATACGCCTGCGGGGGTGCTGTCAGGCGGCGAGAAGCAGATGCTCACGACGTGCCGGACCCTGATGGGCGACCCCGATCTCATCATGATCGACGAGCCGACCGAAGGTCTTGCGCCCTTGATCGTGCAGCAGGTCGGCGATCTCATCGCCCGCATTGCGCAGGCCGGCGTCGCAATTTTGCTCGTCGAGCAGAAGCTGTCGATTGCGATGAAGATCTCCAACCGCGTCTACGTCATGGGGCACGGTCGTGTGGTCTTCGAAGGTACGCCCGAGCAACTGAAATCAAACAGCGACGTTCGGGCGCAATGGCTGGAAGTGTGAGGGAAGCCGGCGGGTTTGACCGCAATGGCGCGATGCCCTCGACAAGGACGTCCGCCCGTAACGGCTGATGTTCCTCAGCGTGGTCGGAAGGGGAGGCCCACAGCGGATCACTGCTCCCGCAGGCTCCGTCCGGTGTCCGCATGGCCCGAGCTTGCGGGGATTTAACTTGGTTCCGATCGAGTGCCCCTTTAACGTTCCGCGTGCGCCTATCACGTGTGGTCACGAATGCCTTTCGCGTTGCTCGTTCCACAAGGGACCTAGGCGCAGGTGCGACAATCTATAGGCTATGTTATTGTAAACAAAGCGAAATACGTGAGTTTCGATGCTCGTGATGCAGGCGCGTGGCTGAAACTGGGTACATGATCCGTGACGGCATTCGGTAAACTCGTCCGCACCACGGCGTTCCGGCTGACGCTGGTCTATCTGCTGCTGTTCGCGATGTTCGCGGCCTCGCTGCTGGCCTATTTCGCCTGGAATACGCGGCGGCTGATCACCGAGGAGATCACGCAGACCGTCAATGCCGAGACCTCGGAGATCAACGAGATCTACGACCGCCGCGGCCTAGTCGGTCTCGTGCGCACGATCGAGTATCGGGCGCTGCGGCCAGGCGCCAATCTCTATCTCGTGACCACGCCGACGGGCCAGGCGATCGCCGGCAATGTCGGCTCGCTGGCGCCGGGCGTTATGGCGACGCGCGGCTGGTCGGAGACAGCCTACCGGCGGATCGAGGACAGCGATGACCGCGATCATCGCGCGCTCGTTCGCGTCACCGAATTGGAGAACGGCTTCCGGCTTCTGATCGGCCGCGACTTGGCCGAGCGGCGGCGCCTGTTCGGCATCGTCGCCAAGGCGGCGCAGTTTTCGGTCTTGATCGTCGTCGTGCTCGGCCTCGGCGGCGGCATCTTCGTCGCGCGGCGGGTGCTGAGGCGCATCGACGCGATGACCGGCACGGCGCAGCGGATCATGACCGGCGATCTCAGCGAGCGCCTGCCCGTGGGGCGCAGCGGCGACGAGATCGATCGCCTCGCCGAGAACCTGAACGCCATGCTGGAGCGGATCGAGGCGCTGATGGCGGGGCTGAAGGAGGTTTCCGACAACATCGCCCACGACCTCAAGACGCCGCTGACGCGGCTGCGCAATCGCGCCGAGGAGGCGCTGGCGAAATCGGGCTGCGAGGCGGATTATCGCGCCGCGCTGGAGCGGACCATCGAGGAGTCCGACGGGCTGATCCGGACCTTCAATGCGCTTCTGATGATCGCGCGCGCGGAATCCGGACAGGCGCGCGGCAACATGGACGACTTCGATGCCGCGGAGGTCGCGGAGGGCATCCACGAGCTCTACGAGCCGCTCGCCGAGGACGACGGCATGACCCTGAAGGTCAAGTGCGAGCCGACGCCGGTTCATGCCAATCGCGAGCTGATCAGCCAGGCGCTTGCCAATCTTGTCGAGAACGCGATCAAATACGGCCAGCCCGCGGCACAGCCGGCGGGAACCGTGGTCAGCATGGACGCGAGGCAAATCACGATCGAGGCGAGGCGCGAGGGCGACCAGGTGCTGCTCAGCGTCACCGATCGCGGCCCCGGCATCCCCGAAGCCGACCGCAAGCACGTCATCGAGCGATTCGTGCGGCTGGAGGCCAGCCGCACGCTGCCGGGCTCGGGCCTCGGCCTCAGCCTCGCCTCGGCGGTGGCGACGTTGCACGGCGGCGAATTGCGCTTGGGCGATGCCCATCCCGGCCTCGTCGCCACGCTCGTGCTGCCGGCGCGCGCGGGCGCCGGCGACAGGGTTGCTCCGCCAACACCGGATGTGCCACAGAAGGTGGCATGAACCACTCCGCGCCGGGAAACGCGGACAAGCATGGTGAGAGGCTGGCCGCACGCTTCGCGGAGGCTCCCCATATTGCCGCTTCCGCAACCGATGAACCCCGTTTCGAAAGCTGGCTGGCCGAGCTCGAGCCGGCACAATCGGCCCGTCTCGAAACGCATCTCGGCCATCCCTTCGCCCGCGAGATCCTGACCGGGATTGCGGAATTCTCGCCCTATCTGTTCGAACTGGTGCGCGCCGATACCTTGCGCCTGATCCGGCTGCTCGAATGCGATCCGGATGCGCATCTGACGGCGCTGATCGCGGAGGCGCGCAGCGCGGTGCTCGCGGCTTCGGAGGAGGCCGAGGTGATGCGGCTGCTCCGCCGCATGAAGGCTGAGGCTGCGCTCCTGATCGCGCTGTGCGATATCGGCGGTGTCTGGCCGGTGATGCGGGTGACGGCGGCGCTGACCGATGTCGCGGTGTCCTCGGTGCAGGCGGCACTGCAATATCTGCTGCGGCAGGAAGCCGCACGCGGCAAGCTCTCACCGCCCAATCCCGAGGCACCCGAAGAGAGCTGCGGGCTGATCGTGCTCGCGATGGGCAAGATGGGTGCGGGCGAGCTGAACTATTCCAGCGATATCGATCTCATCGTGTTCTTCGATCCCGATGCGACGACCCTCGCGCCCGATATCGAGCCGCAGCCGTTCTTCGTCCGCGTGACGCAAGGCATGGCGCGCATCCTGCAGCAGCGCACCTATGATGGTTACGTCTTCCGCGTCGATTTGCGGCTGCGGCCCGACCCGTCCTCGACGCAGGTGGCGATCTCGCGGGACGCCGCGCTGAACTATTACGAGCGGGAAGGGCGCACCTGGGAGCGCGCCGCGATGATCAAGGCGCGGACCTGTGCCGGCGATTCAAAAGCGGGCGAGGCATTGCTCGCCGAGATCGGGCCGTTCGTCTGGCGCAAGCATCTCGACTTTGCCGCACTTGCCGACGTACACGACATGAAGCGGCAGATGCAGACCTATCGCGGCCAGAGCGAGGTTGCGGTCGAGGGCCACAACGTCAAGGTCGGACGCGGCGGCATTCGCGAGATCGAATTCTTCGCGCAGACCCAGCAATTGATTGCCGGCGGCCGCCATCCGGAATTGCGGGTGCGGCCGACACTGCGGGCGCTTGACGTGCTCGCCGCCAGCAACTGGATCACTGTGGCGGCGCGCGACGAGCTGGCGACCGCCTACGAATTCCTGCGCCGTGTCGAGCATCGCCTGCAGATGATCGCCGACGAGCAAACCCACACGCTGCCGGAGGACAAGCAAGCGGTCGAGCGCTTTGCGTGGTTCTTCGGCTATCGGACTCGGGAGGCCTTTGCGCGCGACCTCTTGCGCCAGCTCCAGATCGTCCAGGGCCATTACGAAAAACTGTTCGAGGGCGATGACCCCACCGGCACGGCGAGGCTGCCGGCGCTCGACTACGGTGCGGGCCCCGATGATCCGCGCCTGCTGCAGCACCTCGCGACGCTCGGCTTCAAGAAGCCCGCCGCGGTCGCGCAGACGGTGCGCGACTGGATCACCGGCGACTATCGCGTCTTCCGCGTTGAGGCGACGCGAAGCGCCTTCGTCGAGTTCGTGCCGGCCTTGATCGACGGCCTTGCCCATGCCGAAGAGCCGGATCGCGCCGTCGTTTCGTTCGATCATTTCCTCGGCGCGCTGCAGCGCGGCGGCCGGCTGATCACGCTGCTCGGCCAGAACCGCGATCTCGTCGCGCTGGTGGCGCTGGTGCTGGGAGCCGCGCCGCGGCTCGGCGACATGCTGGCGCGGCAGCCTCAGCTGATGGATGGCCTGATCGATCCGCGCTTCTTCGGCGCCATGCCCGACAGGCAGGAATTGTCGGGGCGGCTCGCGACCACCGTGCAGGACGCCGGCTCATACGAGGAGTTCCTCGATCGCCTGCGCCTGTTCGGGCAGGAGAGCCTGTTCCTGATCGGCACACGCATCCTCTCCGGCACCGTCTCGGCGCAGCAGGCGAGCACGGCCTTCGCCGACGTCGCGGAGGGAATCGTCCACACCGTGCACGGTCTCGTCGCCGATCGCTTCGCCGCCCAGCACGGCCGCATCAAGGGTCAGGAGACCGCGATCGTCGCGATGGGCCGGCTCGGCAGCCGCGAGATGACGGCCTCGTCCGATCTCGACCTGATCCTGCTCTATGATTTCGACGGCGACCATCCGGACTCCGACGGGGTGAAATCGCTTCACGGCGCACACTATTTCGCCCGTTTCACCCAGCGCCTGATCAGCGCCTTCACGACCCGCACCAATTACGGCGTGCTCTACGAGATCGACATGCGGCTGCGGCCCTCGGGACGCGCAGGTCCGGTGGCTTCGAGCCTCGTCTCGTTCGCGGACTACCAGGCGAACGAAGCCTGGACCTGGGAGCACATGGCATTGACGCGTGCGCGCGTGGTCTCGGCTTCGCCCGAATTCCGGGAACGGATCGAGCGCGTCATCCGCGATGTCCTGACCCGCCGCCGCGATCCCGCCATCACCGCCAACGACGTCGCCGACATGCGGCGTGCGATTGCGCAGGAGAAGGGCGAGGCCGATTGCTGGGATCTCAAGCATGCCGCCGGCGGCATGGTCGACATCGACTTCATCGCGCAGTATCTCCAGCTCGTGCACGCGCACGACAAGCCCGAGATTCTCGACGTCAGCACCATGCAGGTGCTGGAGAATGCCTGCAGGATCGGCGTGCTCGCGCAATCGGAGACGGAGATCCTACGCGCCGCGGCGCGGCTCTATCACGACCTCACGCAGATCCTGCGTCTCTGCGTCAGCGAGCGCTTCAAGCCTGATACCGCCGGCACCGACCTGCAGCGCGTCATGGCGCGCGCCGGCGACGCGCCGGACTTCTCCTCACTGGAGGCGCGGGTGAAGGAGACCCAGAGCGAGGTGCGGCGCGTGTTCAGGGCGCTGCTGGAAGGGTCATAGCCTGCTTCAGCGCGGTGACCGAGCTCATCGCTCGGAAGCTGCGATTGCGGATTCGGACCGATTTGCAACCGCAATCGATCGATACGGATTGGTCATGAAAGTTGGGTCGGCTGCGGGTTTTTGCGTGTTGGTGCAGGCCCGGCGTGCTAGCTTGCGTGCCACGATGGAATCCGAGGGGACGGCCGGTTGATCGACAAGCTTGAACTATTGCTGGCGCTGGCGAAGGAGCGGCATTTCGGACGGGCGGCCGAGGCCTGCGGCGTGACGCAACCGACGATGTCGACCGGGCTCAAGCAGCTCGAGGAAATTCTCGGCGTGATGCTGGTCCAACGCGGCTCGCGCTTTCAGGGATTTACGCCGGAAGGCGAGCGGGCGCTCGACTGGGCGCGGCGGATCGTGGGCGATGCCCGCGCGATGCGCGACGAGATCAACGGGCTGAAGCATCAGCTCTCCGGCGAGATCCGCATCGCGGCGGTCCCGACCGTGCTCGGCATGGTCGCCGCGCTGACGACGCCGTTTCGTGCCAAGCATCCGGAGGTGCGCTTCCGCATCCAGTCCACCACCTCGTCCGAGGTGCTGGGGCTCTTGGAAAATCTCGAGGTCGATGCGGGGCTGACCTATATCGAGAACGAGCCGATCGGCAAGGTGCGCACCATCCCGCTCTACAACGAGAGCTATCGCCTGCTCACCGCGCCGGACGCGATGTTCGGCGATCGCGAGACGGTGACCTGGACCGAGGTCGGGCAGGTGCCGCTGTGCCTCTTGACGCCAGACATGCAGAACCGCCGCATCATCGACCGCGCATTGCGATCGGTCGGCGCGGAGGCGACACCGACGCTGACGTCGAACTCGCTGCTGGTGCTGTTCACGCACGTCAAGACCGGGCGCTGGGCCAGCGTGATGCCGGCCAAGCTCGCCGAGACGCTCGGCCTGTCCGACACCGTCCGCTCGATCCCAATCGTCGACCCCGAGGTCAATTACAGCATCGGCCTGGTGATCCCGCAACGCGATCCCATGACGCCGCTGATTGCAGCGCTGGTCAACGTCGCGCGCGAAGTCGCGCCGACACTGCAATCGTAAGCGGAAGGTCTTTTGGCTGAGCCGAGTGAACCGAGAGCTCTTCTTCCCCTCTCCCCTTGTGGGAGAGGGTGGCTCGCCGCGTAGCGGCGAGACGGGTGAGGGGTATCTCTCCTCCCGAAAGTATTGCGCGTGGATAGACACCCCTCATCCGGCGCTTCGCGCCACCTTCTCCCACAAGGGGAGAAGGGCATCCCAGATCGAAACTGACTCGATCGTTGCTCGCGGTTTTAAGCCGCAGCCGATATCCCCGATCCCGCCTTCACCGCATCCCGCGGCAGGGTCACGCGCACGACGGTGCCGACGTCGATCTTCGAGCGCAGGCGCATCGAGCCGCCGTGGAGCTGCGCCAGTGAGCGGGCGATGGCAAGGCCGAGGCCCGAGCCGTGATAGGTCTTGGTGAGCTGGCTCTCGACCTGCTCGAAGGGACGCCCGAGCCGCGCCAGCGAATGCGGTGCGATGCCGATGCCGGTGTCGGCGATCATCAGCACGATCCTGTCGTCGAGCTGCCGGCTGCGCACCACGACCCGTCCGCCGTCGGGCGTGAACTTCACGGCGTTGGAGAGCAGGTTGACGATGATCTGCTTGGTGGCGCGGCGGTCGGCGACGACCGAGATGGATTTTGCGATGTCGGCATCGAGCGTCAGGTGCTTGTCCTGCGCACGGCCGGTGACGACCCTCAACGATTCGGCAAGCGTCTGCGCGAGGTCGAGCTCTTCCATGTCGAGCTTCATGCGGCCGGCCTCGATCTTGGACATGTCGAGGATGTCGTTGATGACCTCGAGCAGATAATGGCCGCTGGTCAGGATGTCCTGGCAATATTCCTGGTACTTCTCGCTGCCGAGCTCGCCGAACATGCCCGACCCCATGATCTCGGAGAAGCCGATGATGGCATTGAGCGGCGTGCGCAGCTCGTGGCTCATATTGGCGAGGAATTTCGACTTGGTCTGGTTGGCTTCCTCGGCGCGGGTCTTCTCGCGCTGGTACTTCTCGGCGAGGTCGGCGAGCTCGACCGCCTGGCGCTCCAGCGCGGCCTGCGAGCGCTTGAGGTCGATGACGGTGGCGCGCAGGCGTAGATCGTTGTCGACCAGCTTCTGCTCGTGCTCCTTGATGCGGGTGATGTCGGTGCCGACCGAGACGTAGCCGCCGTCCTTGGTGCGGCGCTCGCTGATGTGCAGCCAGCTGCCGTCATCGAGCTGCGCCTCGAAGGTGCGCGCCCCCGGGCCCTGGGCCGCGGTCTCGTTGTGGCGGGTGCGCACCTCCGGCATGCGGCCGACCTCGAGCACGGTCTCGTAGGAGGTGCCGGGGATGACCGCGGTGTCGGGCAGCTTGTGCAGGCGCTGGAAGTGCGAGTTGCAGAGCACCAGGCGGTCGCTCGCATCCCACAGCACGAAGGCCTCCGGAATGGTCTCGATCGCGTCGCGCAGGCGGAGGTCGGCTTCCACGGTCTTTTCGGCGAGGCTCTTCTGCTCGGTGATGTCGACGGCGATCCCGATCAGGTGGACGCTGGAATCGGTCGCCCCGCGCGTCTTCTCGCAGCGGACGCGGAGCCAGATCCAGTGGCCGTCGACATGCTGCATGCGGAAGGTCTGGTCGATATGGTCGATCTTCTCGGAGATGAGCTGGTCGGCGATCGCGAACAGGTCGATGTCGTCGGACTTCACCAGTGCATTGACCTCTCCGAAGGTGAGGAGTTCGTGACGGCCGTCGAGACCGAGGATCGAGAACATCGACTGCGACCAGAAGATCCGGCCGCGCGACAGGTCCCAGTCCCACAGCCCGCAGCGGCCGCGGTTGAGCGCCGTGTCGATGCGGCCGCGCACCGCGTCGTTGATGAGGTCGCCTTCGCGGGCGCGGGTCGACTGCCAGTGGAAGGCGAAGCCCAGGATCAGGACGACGAAGCCCGTGGTCGCCGACAGCGTCACTGAAAGCGCGGCGTCCGAGCCCCAGATCGGCTCGTTGCGCTCCTGGATCACGGTGACGAAGCCGGGCAGTGACTTGATCTGCCGCGAGGTCGCCATCGCCGCGTTGCCGCTCGGTAGCGTCAGGTCGGAGACGTTGGCGTCGCGTGGCGGCGCCGCGACCAGCTGCGCGGTCGTGATCGCATCGAGCAGGCGGTCGTTGCCGATCGGGTCGCTGTCGGCCGGGATGCGCGCGAGGATGCGGCGGTCGATGCCGGCGGAGGTGACGATGACGTGCCGGCCCGAGGCCGTGGCCCAGGACGGAATGAGATCAGGCAGCAGCGTCGGCAGGCCCTCGATGGTCTTGAGCCGCTCCTGGCGAACCGAAGTGAGGCGGTCGATGCGCTCGGCGAGCAGGTCGGCGAGCGCCGAAATGTCGTGTCGGATCACCAGCCGCTTCTGGCGCGTTTGATCGACCACCTGCACGAAGGCACCGAGGCAGATCGTGATCAGGAAGGCGATGATGAGCGTCGGCACGGCGCGACGCAGCGCCGGCTCCGCGATCAACAGCCGATGATAGGCAGGTTTCGCGATCGATTGCGCCAATCCCTTGATCGAATCGGATTGGACGCACGCGTTCGCGGCGTCTGCACGCGACATGCCTTCGGCCCCCTGAAAAACGAGTTCCGGAAGCAGCCCCACGTCACTTCCGAATCACAGCGATTTGAATCCAGTTTTCGCGGGCTGTCGAGAGTCAACGAATCGTTAACGCGAAATTATTCTTATCCAACACGCAGTTTGTGCGTCGCGCGTCCGCAAAGGCACGGGTGCAGCGAGTCCGAAACGAGAACGTGTGACTCGTCGCGCATTCTTCATCACGCCCGCGGCGGCTCGGCGTGGCTGATGACGCGCTTCACGCTCGGGAACGCGCGCCGCAACGCACGCTCGATCGCGTCGACATGCTCGTGCACCTTGATCACGCTCATCGACGGTGTTGCGCGGCAGTGGAAGTTGACGATCTCGCCGGCGTCGGTGTTGCGGACCCGCACATTGTGGATGTCGTGGATCTCGCTGCCGGCGGCATATTCCGTCAGCGCGGCGGCGATGGTCCGCACCCGGTCCGGCGTGGCATCGACCCCGAACGGAAGTTCCGGTTCCAGCGGCTCGATGTGAACGTCGACCTCGACGTCCTCGCCGAACTCCTCCTGGATGTTGCGCTCCAGCGTGTTGGCGATGTCGTGCGCGGCCTCGAGCTGCATGTTGGCATCGACCTCGAGGTCGATGCTGACGATCAGCTTGACGCCGAGATCGTGCACCGTGACGTGGTGGACGGCGAGGGCGGAATTGCGCGCGATCACCATGATGCGGTCGCGCACGGTCTCGTTGTCGCGCGCGACGGGCACTGCGGCGAAGGTAAGGTCGGCATCGCCGAAAGCCTTGGCGACGGCGGCCTGCGCGTTGCGCTTGATGTCCTCGACCCGGTCGATCGGATAGGTCCGCGGCACCTTCGCGATGGTGTCGATGAAGGTGGTCGCCCCGACCATGCGTACGCGCAAGCGTTCGACGTCGATCACGCCGGGCACGCTGCGGATCGCGGCTTTGGCCTTCTCCTGCGCGCCTTCGGGGGCGCGATCGACCAGCGTCTGCACGGTCGAGCCGGCCATGCGCAGGCCGAGCGCTGCGATCATCACGGCAACCGCTGCGGCCGCCGCCGTGTCGCCCCACCAGAAGCCGAGCCCGGCCAGGATCAGGCCCACGATCACGGCGCAGGAGCCCATCACGTCCGAGGCGAAATGCAGCGCGTCGGCCGCCAGGGCCTGGCTCCTGGTCTCCCGCGCGGCACGGTGCAGGGCGCGGGCGCGCCAGAGGTTGACGGCGATATCGATCAACAGCACCACGAACGGCACGGCCGAGATGGTCGGCGGCGGGGTTCCCTCGCGCAGCCGGCTATAGGCCTCGACCAGGATGCCCCCGGCCAGCACGTAGAGCAGGGCGGTGACGCCGAGCGCGGAGATGCTTTCCAGCTTGCCGTGGCCGTAATGGTGCTCCTCGTCGGCGGGCTTGTCGGACACCCGCACCACCGCCCAGGTGATGATGGTCGCAACCAGGTCGATCAGGGAATGCAGGGCTTCCGAGATCAGCGCCAGCGAGCCGATCGCGATCCCGACCGCGAACTTGGCCGCCGCCATGCCGCCGCTGGCGAAGATCGAGATGGCCGCGACCGAGGTTTTGTCATGCTGGGAGGTCATGGGCGGGGATTTAGCAGCCCCGTGTGGGACATCAAGCGATGATCCACAGGATGTAGTCGCTAGTGAGTTGCAGGAGCGGTCTACGCCTTGCTCCGGCCCCGTAGGGTGGGCAAAGGCGCGTTAGCGCCGTGCCCACCATTCGTCCGCGATGGATGCAGATCGTGGGCACGCTTCGCTTTGCCCACCCTACCGGGCCGGCGCCCTACGGCACCGTCGCCACGATCTTCCCCAGATGCCTGTTCGCTTCCATGTGCTCGAACGCCTGGTCGATGTCGTCGAACGCGAACACCTTGTCGATCGGCAGTTGCAGCTTGCGCGATTCCACCGCGCCCCAGATGTCCCTGCGGACCTGGGCAAAGATCTCGCGGACCTCCTCGATGGTACGGGTACGGAAGGTGACGCCGACATAGTCGATGCGGCGGGCCGCGTGCAGGTCGAAATTGAAGTCGGCGTGGGTGCCGCCGAGGCGGCCGACATTGACGATGCGGCCCTTGATCTTCGTCGCGGCGAGGTTCTGGTTGGCGACCTTGCCCGAGACCTGGTCGACGACGAGGTCGACGCCTTCGCCGTTCGTCGCCTTCAGCGCCTCGTCGACCCATTTCGGATCGGAGCTGTCGACGGCGAGGTCGGCGCCATACTCCTTCAGCCGGCCGCGGCGATACGCGTCGGTGGACGAGCCGATCACCAGCTTCGCGCCCTTGAGCCGGGCGATCTGCATTGCCATCAGCCCGACGCCGGAGCTCGCACCCTGGACCAGCACGCTCTGGCCAGCCTGCACCCCGCCGATCGTGACGACGGCGTTGTGCATGGTCGCGAGCGCGACGGGGAGGGTGGCGGCCTCCTCGAAATTCATGTTCGAGGGCGCGTGAAACAGCCGGCCGTGATCGGCCAGCGTATATTCGGCGAACGCCGCGCCGCCCGATCCCATGATGCGGTCGCCGATCTTCACGCCCTTCGCATCGGGCCCGAGCTCGGCGACCTCACCGGCCCATTCCATGCCCAGCACGGTGCCGACGCCGCCGGCCGCGCCATGGGCGTGGCCCTTGCGCATGCCGGTGTCGGCGCGGTTGAGGCCGCAGGCGCGAACGCGGACGAGCACCTGCGTGCCTTTGGGCTTTGGTTGAGCGACGTCGGAAATCCTCGCGCCTTCAGGGCCGTAGACGTAGGCTTTCATGCAATACTCTCACGTCTTGCAGTGATTATTCCGCCGCTTCGCGTTGTGACTGAACGATCATCCCCTCGAGCCGGCTGCGAATGATCGCCTCCGCCTCGCGCACGATGCGGGAGACGAGCTCGGCACAGCTCGGGATGTCCTGGATCAGGCCCTGCACCTGGCCGGCCGACCAGATGCCTTCGTCGGAATTGCCGGTGGCATAGACCATCTTGCCGCGGGCACCGGCGACGAGCTCGCGGATGTCCTCGAACTTGGCGCCTTCCTTCTCCATCGCGACGACCTTGGTCGAGACCGCGTTCTTGGCCACGCGCGAGGTGTTGCGCATGGTGCGGAAGATCAGCTCGGTCTCGCGCTCGTCATTGGCGACGATCTTCTCCTTGATGAGCTGATGGATCGGGCTCTCCTTGGTGGCCATGAAACGGGTGCCCATGTTGATGCCCTCGGCTCCCAGCGCCAGCGCCGCGACCAGGCCGCGGCCATCGGCAAAGCCGCCCGAGGCGATCATCGGAATCTTGATCTTGTCGGCGGCGGCCGGGATCAGGATCAGGCCGGGCGTGTCGTCCTCGCCGGGATGGCCGGCGCATTCGAAGCCGTCGATCGAGATGGCGTCGACGCCCATCCGCTCGGCCGAGAGCGCGTGGCGGACGCTGGTGCATTTGTGCACGACCTTGACGCCGTGCTTTTTGAACTCGTCGACATGCTCCTGCGGCTTGTTGCCGGCGGTCTCGACCACCTTGATGCCGCTCTCGATGATCGCGGCGCGGTACTCGGCATAGGGCGGCGGCTTGATCGCCGGCAGGATGGTGAGGTTGACGCCGAACGGCTTGTCCGTGAGGTCGCGGCAGCGCGCGATCTCCTTGGTCAGGTCCTCCGGCGTCGGCTGGGTCAGCGCGGTGATGAAGCCGAGCGCGCCGGCATTGGCGACGGCTGCGACCAGCTCGGCGCGTCCGACCCATTGCATGCCGCCCTGAACGATCGGGTGCTGGACGCCGACGAGCTTGGTGAACCGTGTCTGCAACATGATCTGTTTCCCCGCGCCCCGCGTGGCGCTTTGTTCTCGGTTGATGGCGGCAGGATGCCGCTGGGGGTGGGAAAAGTCTATTGCGCCGCCCGGCGGGGCGACCATGCGGAAGGCGAGGAGATTCCGCGGGGCGGATAATTGGGGTGCGCTGCTGCCTGATGAGGGCAAGCTCTTTCCTCAAACTCCGCCGTCATACCCCGCGAAAGCGGGGTATCCAGTACGCCGCGACCTCTCGGCTCTACCCGCGCAGTCTCTGGAATACTGGATTGCCCGCCTCCGCGGGCAATGACACCGAGTATGGGGCGAAGAGCTACTTCGCCGACAACCGCACCATCTGCCGCCCGCCGTTGATTTCCTTGAGGCTGTTGACGAAGTTTTCCGGGCGCTGCCAGCGATGGGGGACCTTCAATCCCATGAACTCCGCGATGTCGCCGATGAAGCCGGTACAGTTTATGGTCTCGGCATTCCAGACCGGCGAGCTGGCCTGCAACTCCTTGATGTAGGCGAACACGCGCTTGGCGTCGGCTTCGTTGAGATAGACCCGATAGCTCGCGGTCAGATATTCCGGATCGAGATCGCCATAGCTGGCGCCGGTCTCGGATGGCACAAAGGTGATGTGACCGAGCACGTAAGCGAGCGTATCGCCGGCCGGTGTCAGGCCCGCAACCTCGACGGCCTTCTCACTGGTCTTGCCGTACCAGACGAACGCATGGCCCCAGCTCGCAGCCGTGCGGGCGCGGAAGTCGACGTAATAGGGGCCTTTCTCCGCACGCGCGACGGAGCGCCGCGTCGATTGCGGCTGTGGCCGCGAGGCAGTGTCGGTCGTAGCAAGCGCGTTCGCATCGGCAACGCGCCTGTCGGTCTGCTTGTCGGTCTGCTTGTCGGTCTCATGGGCCGAGGCCGAGGGCGTCGTGCATGAGAGCATAGCTGCAAGAGCGAAGCCCGCGAGGATGCAGGATCCCGATCGACCAGCTTTGTTCGTCACGCTATTCCCCCTCGACCATCGAGCGCAAATGTCTGACGCGTATTTCGCTGCGCGTCAGTAGCGCGCGGCGACCGGGCCCGGCGCCTTGCCGATCGGGGCCTTTCCAATCGGGCTCTTGCCGATCGGCATCTTGCCGATTGGCGCCTGCTCGCCCGGATAGGCTGGCACCGGCTGCCGGCGCGGCAGATCTGCAGCGTTTGCAGCCGTCGCAAAAGCAAGCGTGGCACCCAGAGCAAATACAATCTTCTTCACAGCGATACCCCTAGAAGGTTTGGTCCAAACACGGTCATGCCGTGCCCCCAGACACGCCTCCCAAAAGGGCGGCCGAATGCGTCCAAGTTGCGGCGCGCACGGGACATGTTGGCGGCATTGCTCGGGCGCGCGAAGATGTGATGTGTCTGGATGTTTCGGAGCGCGACCGACCCTTGGTGCCGACAGGGGCCCGCTGGGCTTGCCGGGAGCGCGCAGCACCGGGATTCCGTCGACGCCAGGCGCTGCGGGAAGATGCGAGGTGGCGCCCACGTCCCTGTGCCGGCCCGCTTGCACCCAGGCCAGCCGCCAGCGCTAGGACGAAGCAACGTGCCCTGGGGCTATCGCTTCCCGAGCAAGTTCGACCGAATCCTATCGGCGAACCAGACCACGAAGATCGCGGCGAACGAGAGAGCGAAGTACAGCACGGTCCACAGCAGTGCGTTGCCGGCATTCGACATGTGCGTCCTCCCTTGCATCAGAAATCAATCTTTTGCCGGGGAGGGTAGCCTTGGCCGCGACGGCGGGTTTGCGCCAGATCAATTTTGCTGCTCTGCGGCGGCGAAAAAGTCTACAGCCGAAACTCGTTGGTGAGCTCGCCGATGCCGTCGATCGCGACGGTCACCGTGTTGACGGGCTCCTTCATCACGCCGACGCCGACCGAGGTGCCGACCGCGATGAGGTCGCCGGGCGAGAGGGTCATGTCGTGGGAGATCCTGCTCACCAGCTCCTGCGCGCTGAAGATCATGTCCGAGATCGGGTAGTTCTGCCGCTCCGCGCCGTTGAGGATGGTGCGAACCGTGAGTTTTGCCGGATCGAGACCGGTCGCGATCACGGGACCGAACGGGCCGTAATCGTCGATGCCCTTGGCGCGGGCCCATTGGGCGAAGGTGGGGTCGCGCGTCAGGATGTCGTTGGCGGTAATGTCGTTGACGCAGGTGTAGCCGAAGATGAAGCCGTCGGCCTCATCTGGCGAGACACGGGCGCAGGTCCTGCCGATGACAATGCCGAGCTCGCCCTCATAGGTGGTCTTGCCGTCGTAATAAGAGGGGCGGCGGATCACGGCGCCGGGTGCGGCGATGCTGGTGGTGGCCTTGAGCAGGTACAGCGGCTCCGGCGGTTCAGGCTGGTTCAGCTTGGCCGCGAGCGCGTGGAAATTATTCCAGAGCGCGACGATCTTGCTGGGCACGCAGGGCGCAAGCAGCTCGACCTCCGAGAGCGCCAAAATCTTGCCCGTTGCGGCGTTGCGACCGAACATGTCGCCCTCGTGCACGGTGATGCCGGAGGACGTCAGCGTGCCGAAGCCCGTCGTCCCGGCATGGCGGAAGCGCAGCCATTTGGTCACGCTCGTCATCACGCCACCGCCAGTGCGCGCGGATCAGCCGGTGTCGAGACGCCGTCATAGAGGCCGGCGATGCGGGCGCGCTGCGTCACCATGGCCAGCACCGAATCCAGCGCGGGCGTCGGGATGCCGGTGAGCCGGCCCATCTCCTGCACCACGGTGACGAGCGGATCGATCTCCATCGGGCGACCGCGCTCGAGATCCTGCAGCATCGAGGTCTTGTGCGCACCCACCTTGCGCGCCCCCTCGATGCGGCGCTCGACGTCGACGCGGAACTTGACGCCGAAGGTCTCGGCGATGGTTTGCGTCTCCATCATGATCGCGCGCGACAGTGCGCGCGTGGCGGGATCGGTGCAGATCACGTCGAGCGTGGCGTGGGTCAGCGCACTGATCGGGTTGAAGCAGACATTGCCCCAGAGCTTCAGCCAGATCTCGTCGCGGATGCGGTCGAGCACGGGAGCCTTCAGGCCGGCGGCGACGAAGAGATCGGCGAGATGCTGCACGTCGGAGGTGATTTCGCCCGAGGGCTCGCCGAGCGGAAAGTTGTTGCCGTAGACGTGGCGGATCACGCCGGGCGCCTCGATCTCGGTGGCGGGATAGACGATGCAGCCGATGGCGCGCTCGGCCCCCAGCTCACGCCATTGCCGGCCGCCGGGATCGATGCTCTCCAGCGTCGAGTTCTCGTATTGGCCGCCGTGCTTGTAGAAGTACCAATAGGGAATGCCGTTGACGGCGGTGACGATGCGGGTGTGAGGCCCGAGCAGCGGCTGCATCTTTTCGATTACGCCGGTGATCGAATGGGCCTTCAGCGTGATGATGATGAAGTCCTGCACGCCGAGCTCGGTGGGGTCATCGGTGCAGCGCGGATGAACGGTGTGCTTCTCCTCGCCCGCGAGCAGCGTCAGGCCGCGCTCGCGCATGGCGGCAAGGTGCGCGCCGCGTGCGATCAGGCTGACGTCGGCGCCCGCGCGCCCGAGCTGAACCCCGAGATATCCGCCGATCGCGCCGGCGCCGTAGATGCAGATCTTCATGAAATCCTCGCGAGCAGAGACGGATTTTGGGACGAAAGATCCGGTCCGGCTCGGAAGGATCCGAGCCGGGGCCGGCAGTCGCAGGGGGAAGTTTTGCCGCTCTAAAGCGCGATGCGCTTTAGTTTATTGTTTGAGCATGATCTTGTCGGAAAACCGCTGCGCACTTTTCCGGATCATGCTTTAAGCCGCCGCTTGCGGCGTGCCGTTGAGCGCCTCATCCATCGCCGCGGCGATGTCGCGCATGCTGATGACGGAGACGAGGCTGTAATCGTCGATCACGGGCAGATGGCGGATATGATGACGGTTCATCAGATGCCGGACGTGCTCGATCGTGTCGGTGGAGGTGCAGGACACCAGCTGCTGCACCGAGACCAGCTGGGAGACCTTGACGTTGACGGCGCCCGCGCCGTGCTCCGCGACGGCGCGCACCACGTCGCGCTCGGTGAACATGCCAACCGCGGTGTTGCCCTCGGAGCGGACCACATCCTTGACCACCAGCGCGCTGATATTGTTGGCGCGCATCAGCTTGGCCGCGATCCCCACCGTTTCGTTCATACGTACCGTGACAACGCGCGGCGTCTTCTTGCGCAGAATGTCTCCGACCAGCATTGCAACCTCCCTGGGTGAGTGGTGAGGAAGTGTGGTATACATAATGCCAATCGTCAAGCGCTGGATTTGGCGGATCCGAAAAATCTTGCGACAGGCGTACTGACATTATCGCCGTGCCCAAAAAGAAAGGGGCGCATCGCTGCGCCCCTCTGCAAGCCGGCAAGGTGCGGCGCCTTACGCCGTCTCGGTCTTGGCGGTTCCGCTTGCGGTCTCCGTGCGCTCGGCTTCCTGGCCGAGGATGAAGGCGCGGCGCAGCGGCTTGATCACGAGCAGCGCCATCAGCGCCGCCGTGGCGTTCAGCGCCACCGCCACCACGAATACGGCCTTCCAGCCATAGGCGGTCGAGATCACGCTCGCGAGCGGGACGAGCAGGGAGGCCGTGCCCTTCGCGGTGTAGAGCATGCCGTTGTTGGTGGTTGCGAACTTCGCACCGAAGGTGTCGCCGCAGGTCGCGGGGAACAGCGAATAGATCTCGCCGAACACGCCGAAATAAACCGCGGTGGCCAGCACGAAGACGACAGGCACCTGGCCATAGGCCGAGAGCGTCAGCAGCATCAAGGCCGCGGTGCCGAAGGCGATGAACATGGTGGGCTCGCGGCCGATCGTGTCGGAGACCCAGCCGAAGAAGGGTCGCCCGAATCCGTCGAAGATGCGGTCGAGCGAGATCGCGAAGGTCAGCGCCGCCATCTGGAAGCCGGCGAGCGTCACCGGCTTGTCGGCGATCTTGAAGTCGTGTGCGATCGGGGCGATCTGCGCCGCAGTCATCAGTCCGCCGGAAGCGACCATGACGAAGACGAGATACATCGCCCAGAAAACAGGGCTGCGCAGCACTTGCGGCGGGGTGAAATCGATCCTGGTCTGCGGCAGGTTGATCTGCTTCTTCTTCGGCGGAATGGAGAGGCGCGGCGGCTGGATGAAGAAGGCGAGCACGAACACGACGAGGCCCTGGGCGATGCCGAAGGTGAGGAAGGCGTGCTGATAGCCGCTCGAGGCGATCATGCTCGCGATCGGCACGATGGTGATCGCGGCCCCTGCGCCGAAGCCGGCGGCGGTCGCGCCCGCCGCGAGGCCGCGGCGGTCGGGAAACCATTTCAGCGCGTTGCCGACGCAGGTGCCGTACACGGCACCCGCGCCCATGCCGCCGACGATCGCCGCCGCATAGAGCAGGGTGAGGCTGTCAGCGGAGGCGTTGAGGATCCAGGACAGTGCGATCATCACGCCGCCGAACATGATGACGATGCGCGGGCCGTATTTGTCGACGAACCAGGCCTCGACCGGCACCAGCCAGGTCTCGGTGACGACGAAGATGGTGAAGGCGAGCTGGATCGCGGTGCGCCCCCAGTGGTGGGCGGCATCGATCGGATCGACGAACAGCGTCCAGCCATATTGCAGATTGGCGATCATCGCCATGCAGACGATGCCCATGCCGAGCTGGAGCCAGCGGAAACCGGTGCGAAGCGGCGCGGCGGTGACGGCGCCGTCCGGGCTGGAAATCATCGAGAACCTCCCAGCGCCTGATTGTCCGTGACACAGGATCGCAAGACGACCTGGTGTCGCGAGTATTGTGGCTTATCGTCGCAGGCGCGGCGCGGAGATTGGTATACGATATTCCAGATTGCAAGCCCTAATTTGTCACTTCTTGGTGGCTCCGCCCGCGCCCCGGCGAGGCGATGCGACGATCGCCAAAGAAAAACGCCCGGCCGTGAGGCCGGGCGTCGTGCTTGCTGAATTGTATCGCCAGTCAGATCGTCGATTTCGCGACCACGACCTTGCGCCAGGGCTTGAGCACCGCGATCGCCAGCACCGAAGCCAGGATGTTGGCGCCGGCCGCGATGATGAACACGCTGTCCCAGGTCCCCGATGTCTGCTGCATGTAGTTGGCGATCGGCACCAGCAGCGCGGCGGTGCCCTTCGCGGTGTAGAGCAGGCCGGCATTGGTGGTCGCGAACTTGGTGCCGAACGTGTCGGTGCAGGTCGAGGGGAATAGTGAGTAGATCTCACCCCAGGCGAAGAACACGAAGCCCGAGAGCAGCACGAACCAGACCGGATCGTGACCCCAGAGGTAGAGCATCCAGATGCCGAACCCTTCCATGCCGAAGGCGATGAACATCGTGTTCTCGCGGCCGATCATGTCGGAGATCCAGCCGAAGAACGGACGCGTCAGGCCGTTGAGCACGCGGTCGATCGTGGCCGCGAAGGTCACCGCCGTCATCGTCACCGCCATCAGCGTGACCGGGACGCTGTCGACCTTCCAGTCAACCGCGATCGGCTTCAGGTTCGCGGTGACCATCAGTCCACCCGCGCCGACGATCACGAACATGAAGTACATCAGCCAGAAGATCGGCTGGCGCAGCACTTCGGTCGGCTGATAGTTGCGCCGGGTCTGGATGATATTGGCATTCGCCACCACGTGCGGCACCTGGCCCGCTTTCGGCGCGAGCAGGAAGAAGGCGAGGAGGCAGATGATGATGCCTTGCCCGAGGCCGAAATAGAGGAAGGTGGTCTGGAATCCGCTGTCCTTGATCATGGCCTGGATCGGCGCCACGGTCAGCGCGGAGCCTGCCCCGAAGCCGGCCGCCGTGATGCCGGCCGCAAGACCGCGCTTGTCCGGAAACCATTTCAGCGCGTTGCCGACGCAGGTGCCGTAGACGCCGCCGGCGCCGATGCCTGCGATGATCATGCCGAGATAGTAGCCGTTCAGCGAGGTCGCCTGCGCGTTGATCGCCCAGCCGATAGCGCAGAGCACGCCGCCGACCAGCACCACGATGCGCGGGCCGTATTTGTCGACGAACCATCCTTCAACCGGCACCAGCCAGGTCTCGAACAACACGAAGAGCGTGAAGGCCCATTGGATCGAGGCACGATCCCAGCCGAACGTCTTCTGGATGTCGGGGACGAAGAACGTCCAGCCATATTGGTAGTTGGCGATCATCACCATCGCCGCCACACCGATCGCCAATTGCGCCCAGCGATAGGCATCGCTTACGCGCGCGGCACTCGGGGCCGCTGCTGCCGACTGCACCATGTCCGTCATCAAAAACCCTCCCAAACGCGCCCATCATTTTTATGCATGCGCTGGCGCGCACTCTGGTATGCAATATGCCAAGATTCAAGCGAGGACGGGAGGGTGCGGCGAAATAGCGCGGGCTTGTTCACATGCGCTATGAGCGCGGAAATGTAAAGCCCGATCGCGTCGGCGTGATGGCGGCGATTGCAGTTGATTAAAGCTAAGAGGCTGTTTTTACAGCGCTTTATCTCGGATCGGCGACGTCGCGGGGCGTTGTTGAAAGCCTATGCACTTGGCGTTCTTGCAGGCCTGCATTGGTCGCGTGCGCCGAGGCGCCGTCGGCGGGGGACGGCGCAATCTCTGGAATTCTATATTCCAGAAGTCTGGAGTGCGGCAATTTGGCGTCGGTACCGATGCGGATTGCGCAGATCCCCCTCACGCCATCGACGTGCGCAGCCGGCTGTAGCCTTCCTGGATCGCGGACCAGAACAGGGCGACCAAGCCGAGCGCCATGATGGTGCTGACGAGGCCGTTGGAGAAGAACACCCCGAGCGATCCTTGCGAGCCCAGCAGCGATTGTCGGAAGGCTTCCTCGGCCTTGTCGCCGAGCACGATGGCGAGCACCAGCGGCGCGAGCGGGTAATTGCACTTCTTCAGGAGATAGCCGATCACGCCGAACACCAACATCAGCATCACGTCGAAGGTGCTGTTGTGCACCGAATAGGCGCCGATCGCGCAGAGCACCAGGATCAACGGCGCGATGATGCCGAAGGGTACGCGCAGGATCGCGGCGAAGATCGGCACGCAGGTGAGTACGACGATGAGCCCGACGAGATTGCCGAGATACATCGAGGCGATCAGGCCCCAGACGAATTCCTTCTGCTCGACGAACAGCATCGGGCCAGGCTGCAGGCCCCAGATCAAGAGGCCGCCGAGCAGCACGGCGGCGGTCGGCGAGCCCGGCACGCCGAGCGACAGCATCGGCAGCAGCGCCGCGGTGCCGGCGGCGTGTGCGGCCGTCTCCGGCGCGATCACGCCCTCGATCTCGCCCTTGCCGAAATTGTTGCCGCGTCGCGCCAGCCGCTTGGCGATGCCGTAGCTCATGAAGGACGCAGGCGTCGCGCCGGCCGGGGTGACGCCCATCCAGCAGCCGATCAGGCAGGACCGCAGCGATGTCATCCAATAGGCGGGCAACTCGCGCCAGGTCTGGAGCACGACACGAAGGTTGATGCTGGCTTTGCCGCCGCGGAAGGCGAGCCCTTCCTCCATGGTCAGCAGGATCTCGCCGATGCCGAACAGGCCGATCACGGCGATCAGGAAGTCGAAGCCGTTGAGCAGTTCGGTGATGCCGAAGGTCAGCCGCAATTGTCCGGTGATCGAGTCCAGCCCGACCGCCGCGAGCGCAAAGCCGATCATCATTGCGGCGATGGTCTTGAACGGCGGCTCCTTGCTGAGGCCGACGAAGGAGCAGAAGGCGAGGAAATACACCGCGAACTTCTCCGCCGGCCCAAATCGAAGCGCAAAGCCCGCGACGAGCGGCGCAACCAGCGTGATCATGACGACGGCAAACAGCGCGCCGACGAAGGAGGAGGTAAAGGCCGCCGTCAGGGCCTCGCCGGGCTTGCCCTGCTGGGCCATCGGATAGCCGTCGAAGGTGGTCGCCACCGACCATGGCTCGCCAGGGATGTTGAACAGGATCGAGGTGATGGCTCCCCCGAACAATGCGCCCCAGTAGATGCAGGACAGCATGATGATGGCCGATGTCGGCGGCATGCTGAAGGTCAGCGGAAGCAGGATCGCGACGCCGTTGGCGCCCCCGAGCCCCGGCAGCACGCCGATGAGGACGCCGAGCGTGATGCCGATCACCATCAGCATGATGTTGTAGGGCTGCAGGGCGACCGCGAAGCCGTGAAACAGATTGGCCAACTCTTCCATGTCAAAACGTCCTGCAGCAGCAATTGAATGGGTGGATGGGTCTCACAGGCCGAGCCATTCCTCGAGCGGCCCCTTGGGCAGAGGGACGAGGAACCAGCGCTCGAAAACGAGGTAAGTCACGACCGGCATGCCGACCGCCACCGCTGCGACGGTCAGCCAGCGATAGCCGCCGAGCCAGCGCATGAACCAGGCGATGAAGAGCATCGAGCCGACGTAAAGGCCGATGAACGGCATTGTGCCGACGTAGATGGCGGTCGGCACCACGACGCTCATGACCTGGCGCAGCTGCCCCCATTCGGCGAACAACCGTCCGTCATCGTCGCGCTGCGCGTTCCAGACGTTGATCGCACTCGCCGCGACGATGGCCGCGCCGATATAGAACGGGAAAAATCCGGCGCGCGGCCCCTCCGGGCCCCAATTGATGCCGGCCTTGAGGCTGCCGAAGATCACGATGAGGCCGAACACGCCGATCAGCAGCCCCATGCCGATTTCCAGCGTCTTGTGGGCGGGGCCGGATTCGGCTCGGGATCGTTCAGTCATGAGGCCTCCAGGCGGAAATGCAGTCTTTCGCAGTCGCTGCCGGCGCGAGGACGCGCAGCATCCTCGGCCGTCATCGATGCCAGGCTCAATTCGATGCGAGGAAGCCGGCTTCCTTCATCAGGCTTTCGTGCCGCTTCTCCTCCGCCTCGATCCACTTGGCGTAATCGGCGCCGGTCAGGAAGGTCGTGTTGAAGGCGCCGCTCTTCATGAACTCCTGCCACTCCGGCGTGGCGCGGACCTTCTTGAACAGCTCGACGTAATATTCGACCTGGTCCTTCGTGGCCTTGGGCGACATGAAGATGCCGCGCAGCATGAGATATTCCATCGCAAGGCCCTGCGACTTGCAGGTCGGAATATCCTTCCAGGCCTTGCCCTCGGCGATCGGCTCGTCATAGGCCATCGGCTGGGCGTCGAACACGCAGAGCGGACGGAGCTTGCCGCCGCGCCATTGCGCGACCGCCTCGATCGGGTTGTTGACGGTCGAATCGACGTGGTTGCCGACCAGCTGCACCGCGACTTCGCCGCCGCCCTTGTAGGGAATGTAGGTGAACTTGGCGTCGATGGCCTTCTCGATCCCGACCGTGATGATCTGGTCTTCCTGCTTGGACCCGGTGCCGCCCATCTTGAACGTGCCGCTTGGTGCCTTCTTCGCGGCCTCGACATAGTCCTTGACGGAGCTGTACGGCTTCTCGGCATTCACCCAGAGCACGAACTCGTCGAGCGCGAGCATCGCGACCGGAGTCAAATCCTTCCAGTTGAAGGGGATGCCCGTCGCCAGCGGCGTCGTGAACAGGTTCGACAGCGTGATGATGATCTTGTGCGGATTGTTCGCCGACGTCTTCACATCGAGGAAGCCTTCACCGCCTGCGCCGCCGGCCTTGTTGATGACGACCAGCGGCTGCTTCATCAGATTGTGCTTGGTGACGATGCCCTGGATGGTGCGCGCCATCTGGTCGGCGCCGCCTCCGGTACCCGCGGGCACGATGAACTCGACCGGACGGACCGGCTCCCAGGCGGCACGGCTTGCGGTGCTGCTCGCGCACGACATCACCATTGCCGCCAACGCGACATTCAGAACGAATGGCTTCATCTTGTTCACTCCCTGTCGAACCCTCAACGCAGCCGCTCTTTGTCGGCTTGCGTCAGCCCATCCCGAGTCACATGCCCCGGGATTACCCTTGCGGTCTAGCACCCATGGCAGTCCCGATAGAAACTGTATGAGCAGGGATAACGCGCGGCATCCGCATCTTTCGGCTAAGGCTTCGCCAAGGGCGCGGCAAAACTTGCCACTCGGCCTTCCGTCCTGCGTTACGCTTCCCCGTCCTTACACTTTTGAATCGTGCAACCATTCTTGTTTGAATGGATGGTATGCGAAATGCCAGTAGACAAACAACCGGAATCGTCGGTTGGCCTCGGCGGACTAATCGTCGCAGTTCCGCTCGCCTGCGAGGGAGGGCGCTGCCAAACAGAAATGGCCCCGACAGGCGGGGCCATTTGGTCAAATACCGTGTTTTTGGCTTCTGTGCCGTCGCCCGTTCGGTGAGGCAGCGAAGGCCTTCTTACAGGCCGAAACGCGGCAAGTCCCCGTTGCGATTGGAGATTTCGGCGCTCGCCAGCAGCAAGCCGTCGATCGCGCCCATCAGGCGGGCGAACAGCGAGGAGGAGGGCGCAAGAGCGACGGAAGCGGTCTTGGACATCGGAAATCCCTTTCTTGAGAACAGTCAGTCTTGCTGTCTCATTTCTGGGAACAATCTATGTATGCCAGATGCCAGCGTCCATGCTCTTGTTTGCATAGCAGCATTCTTTCTTCCGCATTGCGGCATAGGCGGTGAATCTTGGGCGGGCCGAGCGCCTTGACAGGGTCAGGTTGAATAGAGAATGTAATGTTATAACATTACATAGTGAGATGCCGTGTCTCGTTGTCCTCGGCCCATCCCCCTCAAGAGGCTGTTCGATCTCCATGCCCAAACTCCCCGTCACCGTCTTGTCCGGCTTCCTCGGGGCTGGAAAGACCACTTTGCTGAATCACGTCCTGAACAATCGGCACGGCTTGAAAGTGGCGGTAATCGTGAACGACATGAGCGAGGTGAACATCGATGCGGACCTGGTCCGCGATGGTGGTGCCAACCTCTCGCGGACTGATGAGAAACTGGTGGAGATGACCAACGGTTGCATCTGCTGCACCCTGCGCGACGATCTCCTGAGGGAAGTACGTGCGCTCGCCGAAAGCGGGCGCTTCGATTATCTGCTGATCGAATCGACGGGCATTTCGGAGCCGCTCCCGGTCGCAGCGACGTTCGATTTCCGCTCGGAAGAGGGCGAAAGCCTCTCCGATATCGCCCACCTGGACACGATGGTGACGGTGGTCGACGCCGCCAACCTGCTGAAGGACTATTCCTCGACCGAGTTCCTCGGCGAGCGCGGCGAGGCGCTGGACGGCGACAAGCGGACGCTGGTCGATCTCCTCGTGGAGCAGATCGAGTTCGCCGACGTGATCGTCCTCAACAAGGTGGACGATGCCTCGCCGCAACAGCGCGAGGCGGCACGGCAGATCATCCGCTCGTTGAATCCCGAAGCCGACATCATCGAAGCCAATCACAGCCGCGTGCCGTTCGACCGCGTGCTCAACACCGGCCGGTTCGACTTCCAGAAGGCCCAGCAGCATCCGCTCTGGTACAAGGAGCTCTATGGTTTCGCCCACCACGTGCCTGAAACGCAGGAATATGGCGTGAAGAACTTCGTCTACCGCGCCCGCCGGCCGTTCGATCCGGCGAAGTTCGACAAGTTCGTCAAGGCATCCTGGCCAGGCGTGATCCGGGCGAAGGGTCATTTCTGGCTGGCGACGAGGCCGCAATGGCTCGGCGAGATCAGCCAGGCGGGAGCGATCGTGAGGACCGAAGCGCTGGGGTTCTGGTGGGCGAGCGTTCCAAAGGAGCGGTGGCCGAACGATGAGGCCTGGCGCAAGCGGCTCGGCCAGTATTGGGACAAGCTGTACGGCGATCGTCGCCAGGAGATCGTGTTCATCGGCACCGGCATGGACGAAGCCGAGATCCGTGGCAGGCTGGACGCATGCCTTGTCCCTGATACGTCCACCATGGACATCGCCGCATGGTCCGCTCTCGCCGATCCGTTTCCGGCCTGGCGTCGAGGCGATCAGTCCAACTGATCGACGTGCCTGCCAGCCACGCGGCGTGAGGTCCGGGCTCGACCATCTCGGACCAGGTCTTGCAAGGGGACGGCAAAGCCGTTAGTGCTCTGCCCCCTTTCCAAGCATCATTCAGAGTGGTTCATGTCGAGCGCCTCGCCCGCCGTCTCGATCGGCATCGATTTTGGCACGAGCAACACGGTCGTTGCGCTGGCGGCGGACGACCGCCGGGTCGAAGCCATTCGCTTCGACCATGGCGGGCAGCGCCACAGCGTCTACGTGTCGGCCCTGTGCTTCTGGGAGGACCGGCCGGGCGCCGGTGCCCAGGCGGAGGGCGGGCCATGGGCGATCGAGCAGTTTCTCGAAGGACGCCACGTCTACCGTTTCCTGCAATCGTTCAAGACCTTCGCAGCGAGCTCGAGCTTCAACACCACGCAAGTCTTCCGGCAGCGCTACAAATTCGAGGACATCCTGGCGGCGTTCCTGCGCACGCTGGCGCGCCATGGCGGGGACAAGTTCGGCTTCGAGGCGGCGAACATCACGGTCGGCCGCCCTGTGCGCTTTGCCGGCGGCAATCCCGACGAGGCGCTGGCGATGCAGCGCTACCGCGCCGCGTTCGAGCGCTTGGGCGCCGGCCACGCGCGCTATGTCTACGAGCCCGTGGGCGCGGCATTCTCGTTTGCCCGCAGGCTGGAGCGCGATGCCACCGTGCTGGTGGCCGATTTCGGCGGCGGCACCAGCGACTTTTCCGTGATGCGTTTCTCGCGTACGGGCGGCGTTCTTCGCGCCGAGCCGCTCGGCCATGCCGGCATCGGCGTTGCCGGCGACACCTTCGACTATCGCATCGTCGACCACATCGTGTCGCCGCGGCTCGGCAAGGGCTCCAGCTTCC
Organism: Bradyrhizobium sp. NBAIM08; assembly: GCF_020193935.1. Classification (NCBI taxonomy): domain Bacteria; kingdom Pseudomonadati; phylum Pseudomonadota; class Alphaproteobacteria; order Hyphomicrobiales; family Nitrobacteraceae; genus Bradyrhizobium; species Bradyrhizobium sp. NBAIM08. The sequence goes on from NZ_JADYVR010000006.1 coordinate 553,887, forward strand.
GCTCGTTCGACAAGGTGCTGCCGGTCCCGACCGGGCACTACACGAACCTGGCGCGCTGGCATCAGCTCGCGATGATGAAGAGCAACGGCGATCTGCGCGAGCTCCGCGAGCTCGCGCGCACCGCGCTGAAGCCCGAGCTGCTCGAGGACTTCATCACTATCGTCGATCTCGACCTCGGCTTTGCGCTTTACCGCGCGGTGTCCGACGCCAAGGTGGCGCTCTCGGCGCAGGACGAGGTGGACTTCCGCTTTAGGGGCGGCGGCGTCGACATCGGCGCGGCCATCACGCGGAAGAAATTCGAAGCCTGGATTGCCGACGACATCGCCCGGTTAGGTGCCACCGTCGACAAGGTGCTGGCCGAGGCCCGCATCGCCTCGCGCGAGGTGGAGAAGGTGTTTCTGACCGGCGGCACCTCGTTTGTGCCTGCGGTCCGAAAATTGTTCGCCGACCGCTTCGGCAACGAGCGCCTGATGTCCGGCGACCAGTTCGAGTCGATCGCCTATGGCCTGGCGCTGATCGGGCACAGTCCGGATCCCGAGCGCTGGACGGCAGGCGGTGCACCTGCCGCGAAGGCATAGCAGGCGGCGTTCGGCGTCTGTGCGGCGACGCTGTTCGATCGCTATTTCTGCTGAATTCGGTTCAGGTAGTCGATCACGGCGAGAATCCGAGTCCGCACGACGACCTCCGGGTTCTGCTGCGGCCCTGCCTTTTGCCAGTAATAGGAATCCACGGCGTGAGGCAGGTTGACGATGGGGTTGAACCGCTCGCCCCAGATCGGCATTTCACGGGTGCCGTGCGCCGGGACCGATTTCGACCCATACAGGGTTTCGTAGACGGCGTTGGTGGGAAACACCCCGTTGTTGTTCTTGGTCAGCACGGTCAAGTCGGAAGGCCGGGTCTTGAGCTGGCTGCCGACGGGTCCGTTGCCCCTCGCGTCAGTGCCATGACAGCTCGCGCACGAAGACTGAAATTCCGCCTTGCCGATATCGACGTCTTCGCCCTTGGCGGCGGTGGCGAAACCGGCGGCAAGACCGGCAATGATCAACCATTCGACAGCAGATCGCATCATTTCGCCTCCGACGCGCGCAGGGAAGACGTCTGCTCCTAGCCGCTTCGCCGTCTTGACGGCTTGATGCATATCAAGACTGCACACCAGTGCCGCCGCGTGGGCAAAGGCGCGCTCCGCCGTGCGCGCCATCTGGCAAGTGCCGTTGGGTGGGCAAAGGCGCGCTCTTCGCGCGCCGTGCCCACCATCTTTGCGAGGTTGAGAGACCGTTGGTGGTGGGCACGCTTCCGCCTTCGCTCGTCGAGCTACGGCGGACAAGTCGCTTGGCCCACCCTACCATACTGACCGCTATTCATTGATCTCCGGCTCGACGAGCCTGGCCAGATTACGCAGCGATTCCTGCCAGCCGAGATAGCACGCCTCCGGTGGAATGACGTCGGGGATACCGGCCTGCGTGATGTCGATCTCGGTGCCGACCGAGACTTTCTTCAGGATCACGGTCACCTGGATTTCGCCGGGCAGGTTGGGGTCGTCGAATCTGTCGGTGTAGCGGAGACGTTCGCCCGGCACGAGCTCGAGATATTCGCCGCCGAACGAATGGCTGTTGCCCGTCGTGAAGTTCCGGAACGACATCTTGAACGTGCCGCCGACCTTGGGCTCGAAATGTTGCACGGTGCAGGTAAAGCCGTTCGGCGGAAGCCATTTCGCCATCGCGTCGGCTTCCAGGAAGGCGCGATAGACTTTCTCCGGGCTGGTGGCGAGAACGCGGTGCAGGCGGACGGTATTGGGCATGGTTGTTATCCTCAGTGTTGATGGGCCCGAGCTGGCCTCTATGGCCCATTCATGTCACGAGGACGACCGGGACGTCGCTGATCCGACAGGACTTTGCGGATTTTTTGTCGCGGGTGCCGGGACCGCGAACCCCTCATATGCGAGAACCCTGCCTGCGCAGGGACCGCAGAGCGCAGAAGCTCTCTCCTGGTTTAACCGCGCACGTGAGGAACACGGAGCGTATCGGCTTGTTGTTCGCGATCAGAACAGGAGACAGTCAGATGATCAAGAAGCTCATGCTGGGCGCAGTGATCGCCTCGATGATGGGATCCACCGCAATGGCGCAACCCAGTCAGCAACAGGGAGGCGCGCAATCCGGGGTGGGCGGAACAAGCGACACCACGAAGAACAATGACAAAACCAAAGGCGGCATGACGACCGGGACCTCGTCGACCGGCACCACGGACGGCTCGGGCAGCAGCACCCCTGGCGGACAATCCTCCAAGAAGAGCTCGACGCCCAAATGAGTTCAGGAGGCGCTCATTGTCGGTCTACGACCAAACGATGGGCGCAAACTTCAAGCCGCGGCAAGGAAGTTCTTTGCGGAGCAGCGGCGCGCTCTTTGATCGGCTCGGCCTAGGCCCCAACGTCATTCGGTGTCATTGTGAACGCCAATCTGTAACGACCTGGCGTCGGACCATCCTGCGCGCCCGCTCTTTGAAGCGATGGCGGCGAGAGCTGTCCGGCGATGACAGCGTCAACCGCATCGATATCGTAACCTGACACCAGAATGATCCAGTCGGCGGCACCGTCATTGCCGCGGATTTGCTGTTCAGTGGTGGGCGAACTCGTCTTGGGCGTATCGGTCAGGAGGAGGTGGGCGCCCGTCAGCCCCGGCTTGGAGGCGAGAGCGCCAAGCGTATCGAGAAGGTGGGCCTGTAGCTCGGCGGCCCGTCCGTTGAGCGGCGACAGCCTGATGGTGGCGAGCGCGCCTGCGATGCCGCCGCCAAAGCTCGCGGCGATCCGGCACTGGCTGCGCACCATGCCGAGATGATGTGGCATCATCTTCGTCGACCACGGCGTCGGCGCATTGAGCCGGTCGAGATATCCCTTCGACGTGAGAACGCCGTAGTGCTCGAGCTCGTAGAGCACGAAGAAGCCCTCGGCATCCGTCGCGCTGGTCCAGCGCGAACCCCGGCGAAAGCCGGGAATGCTCATCCGCTCGGGAAAGTGCTCGTGCGAATGCCAGTCACCGAACTCGCTGCGCTGCTCCGGGCGGACACTCCACCACATCGCGACGGCGGCCTTGCCGAGCAGTGACATGCTGACCTCCCTGCCTTGCGCGGGGCTATCGCATTTGAAAGCTTCTCCTTGCGGCCATCCTTCGAGATGCCCGCTTTAGGCGGGCTCTCAGGATGAGGGCTGAGTGCGCGCAGGCCGCCACTAGTCATATGCGATAGCCCTGACTTTCTTGCGGACACTTTGCCTCAACACCAACAGCGGCGGCAAGGTGTCTCCGCCTGGCAAGCCGCAGCCACGACACGATCGGAGGCGATCATGGTGCGTGGTGGACGCGAGCCAGCCGAGCGCCGGACTGCGCGTCCGATCACATCGGCTCGCCGACATCGCGGCGATAATGCCTCGGCGAAGTTCCGAAGCGGCGGCGGAAACAGCGGTTGAAGTAGGACACCTCGTTGAATCCGCAGGCATAGGCGATATCGCTGATCTTCGATCGGTTGTAGCGGGAATCGAGCAGCATCTTCCGTGCCTTCTGCAACCGCAGCTCGGTGACACGTTCGGTAAAGCTCGATCCGGTCTCCTGCAGCAGTTCCTGGACGTAACGCGGCGAAAGCCCTAACTTGCGTGCAAGTTCGCTCGGCGAAAACGACGGATCAGCGAAACGCCCCCTGATATCTGCGATCACGTCCTGCAGCCGCGCGGCACGCAACCCGCGCCGCGTCGCAAGCTCGGCTGAATCGCCGCGGGCGCCGAGGGCCAGCGCGACCAGATCGATGAGATGCGTGCCGATGTTCTCCTTCAGCACGAGGTCGGCATCGATGTCGGAGTCGATGACGATGGCGAGATAGCGCTCCAGGTGACGCAAGGCCGGCGATGCAGCCAACGGCGTCAAGGCAAGGTCCTCGAAATTCGGCAGCCGCTCGGCCAGCAGCGCGCGCGGCACCGTGATGCCGCGAAAGGCGATCGGCCCATCAAGTTGCGACGCGATCGGCGCGGCGTTGGTATAGAGCATCGCCTCCCCCGCGCCGCGAATGGCTTCGCGGCCTTCCTGCCTGATCAGCGTACTCACACCGTTGAACGTGGTGCCGATGATGTAGTCGCCGCGGGTATCGGCTTCGACGTGACGCTGGGTACGAACTGCCGTCTGAATATTAGCCTCAAGCTGGGTGACCGCGATATCGCCGAGTTTCAGGAATTCGGACCGCGAGTAAAACGGCGCATCGGGAAAGAACGAAATGTCCGCCGCGCACAAATGGTCGGTGAACAGGTCGAGCCACAGCCGCTGGCGCGCACCTTCGTCAAGATGCGCGGGAAGCTGATCCGAAGCGAATACGACCTTGGACATCGTTGCACGGCAAAGTTCAGGTGTAACTTGATACCGCCGCAGAGTTTATCGCGGCGCAAGCGCTACGTGTGCGGTAAAGCGCCGCATTCTCTGCGAGAACCAATTGGCTGCGCGCGCCAGTCTAAGTCGAGCGCGTCGCTGTCAAACTTCGTCATGCTTTGAACGGGCGAATGTATCCACCGAGCAACATGGATTCCGAAAAGGGCAGACGATGCGGAATCGTTCAACTCGGGTGCAGGCCAGGACAAGAAGCCGATGGCCATGACGTGTCAGTAACTTAGCCATCAAACGACGGCGGCAAGGGCGTGGTGCGCTACGCCTTTTGACGGGGCGCGTTCCTGTGGTTTTGGAGCGCCTGCTTTGGAATTGGAATTGGGGGGTGGAGTGAAAAAGCTGACATCACTGACGGGCGCTTCATTGGCTGGCGCCTCGATCATGGTTTCTGCAGGAGCTCTGGCCGCCGACCTCTCTGTGAAGGCGCCACCCCGACCCGCTTGGGTGGATAGCTGGGCCGGGCCTTATATCGGCGCCTATTTCGGCGCGGGTGCCGGACGTGTGACGGAATCCTCGACGGGCCGTTTCGGTAACAGTTCTGTCTCGACAAACGCCGGTGTTGTGACGTCGAGCTCGACCCTGGCCGGAACGACTGCGAGCAATCTTGCGGGCGATGTGACCGGTTCGATGGTCGACCTGTTCGCGGGGTATAATTGGCAGGCCGGGAGTATCGTGGCGGGCGGACAGGTCGAAGGCACGGTCTTTTCCGATGTCGCGTTGAAGCCGTTCGGCAACGAGACGCTCAACAGCGTCAGCACCAACGTGCTGCTCGGGGCGGTGACCTCGACGGGTGCCCGCACTGCGATCGTGCAGAGCAACCAGCAGCTGCGCTCGCGGGTCGGGCTGATCGGCCGGGTCGGTTTTCTCGCGCGTCCGGATCTGCTGCTGTATGGCCTCGGCGGCCTCGAGCTCGGTCACTTTACCTTTGCCGACGGCGCCGATCCTTTCGGCGGTGACAACAACAAATGGGTGGCCGGCTACACGGTCGGCGCCGGCGGCGAGCTGAAGCTGACCGGCAATTGGTCGCTGCGCGGCGAGTATCGGTATCTGAACTTTGGCTTCAACCGGAGCGCAGCCGCCAGCTCAACGGCCAACTCGGCGACGGGCGCAACCACGTCCGTCTCGACTAGCAGTCAATCCTTTTCGTCACGCATAAATGCTGATTTCCACCTGGCCAAGATCGGTCTGGTCTACCAATTCGGTGATTCCGGGCCGCTGTCCGCAATGGCGGCGATACCTTCGGCAGCACGCGGGTCTTCATTCGCAGGCGCCTGGGGTGACAGCTGGGCCGGCCCCTATATCGGTGCTTACGTCAGCGCCGGCGCCGGACGGGCAAGGCAGACCTCCACGAGAATCGACGACGAAGGCAATGCCAGCAGTCTCGGCGGGTCGTCGGCGTTCACGCGATCAGGATTCGGCAATCTCGCCGGCGACATGACCGGTTCGATGGTCGATCTGTTCGCGGGCTACAATTGGCGAACCGGCAATGTCGTGGTCGGCGGGCAGATCGAAGGCACCCTGTTCAGCGACGTCACCACAAGGATGGTCGGCAACGAGGCATACAGCTCGGTGTCGAGCGACAACGGCGTCGTCACCTCGACAGAATCGGGGACGAACAGCATCGAGGACCGGCAGCAATTGCGCTCGAACGTCGGCGTGATCGGCCGGGCCGGTTATCTGGTGACACCGAATGTGCTGCTGTACGGCCTCGGAGGCCTGGCGCTGGGGCACCTGACCTATCCCGACAATTATCCCGACCCGGAAGCGCAGGTCAGCGACAAGAACGGCAAATGGGTGGCCGGTTATGTCGCGGGCGCGGGCGGCGAGGTCAAGCTGACGGACAGCTGGTCGCTGCGCGGCGAATACCGCTACATGCATTTCGGATATGACCGTAACGAGCCGTCAGGCAACTCGTCGACGTCCGTATCGGGCGGCGGCACCAACACGTCCACCAACAGCACCGTCCACCGGCGGCATATCGATGCCGATTTCCACGTCGGCAAGGTTGGACTGGTTTACCAATTCGGCGCGTCAGGCGCGCGGTCGGCGATGGCGGCACCGCCGGGCCCGGCCTGGAGCGACGGCTGGGCGGGACCCTATATCGGTGCCTATTTTGGTGCCGGTGCCGGACGTGCGGCGGAAACCATCGCAACGAACAACAGCAGGACCAGCACGACCACCAGCGTCGGGACCACGACCTCCACCAGCACTGAATCGGCGCGCGGCCGTCCCGTCGGGGACGTGACGGGCTCGATGGTCGATCTTTTCGCGGGCTACAATTGGCGCGCCGGCAATGTCGTGGCCGGCGGGCAGATCGAAGGCTCGGTGTTCTCCGACGTTACGTTCAACACCATCGGTCCTCAGACATTCACCTCAGTCGACACCTCGAACGGAGCTGTCACCTCGCGGTTCTCGGGCTCGCAAACCGCCGCGAGCCAGGCTCCGCAGCAGCTGCGTTCGAATGTCGGCGTGATCGGCCGGGCCGGTTATCTGGTGACACCGAACGTGCTGCTCTACGGCCTCGGGGGTCTGGCGCTGGGGCATTTCACTAACGCAGACGGGGACTTCAGCCGCGGCGATTCCAGCGGCAAGTGGGTGGCCGGCTACACATTGGGCGCCGGCGGCGAAGTGAAGCTGACAGGCAATTGGTCGCTGCGTGGCGAGTATCGCTATGCGCATTACGGCTTCGACCGCGACGAATCCAGCAAATTCGCATCGAACTCGCAATCGACCGGATCCTCCAGGACCTCTGTGTCCACCGACAGCACCCATCGTCAGATCAATGCCGATTTCCACACCGGGAAGATCGGCATGGTCTACCGGTTCGGTGAAGGCGGACCGCGTTCGGCCATGGCCGCGATGCCTGGCGCGCCCAGCGACCACTGGGCGGGCCCCTATCTCGGCGCCTATTTCGCTGCCGGCGCAGGCCGCGCCCGACAGAACCTCGCCTCGACGGCCGACTCCGCGCAGCAGAATTTCAATGGCGCCGTGCTAACGACGAATGGCGTCGTCAGCACGACGACCCGCGGCAATGCCGTCGGCGACACGATGGGCTCGATGGTCGACCTGTTCGCAGGCTACAATTGGCGAGCCGGCAATGTCGTGGCCGGCGGTCAGATCGAAGGCACGCTGTTCTCCGATGTCGCGTTCAAGACGGTCGGCGAGCAAACGAGGAATACCCGGCAAGTTTCCAACGGTGTCGTGACGACAGGTGTCAATCAGGTGGCGATGCAGGCCAGCGAGCAATTGCGCTCGAACGTCGGCGTGATCGGCCGGGCCGGCTATCTCGTGACCCCGAACTTGATGCTTTACGGTCTCGGCGGCCTGGCGCTGGGCCATTTCACTTTTCCCGATCCCGGCAATTTCGAAGGGCCCAACGGCAAGTGGGTGGCGGGTTATACGGCCGGCGCGGGCGGCGAGTTCAAGCTGACGCAGCGATGGTCATTGCGCGGCGAATATCGCTACATGCACTTCGACATCGACCGCAACGAGACACGGACCAGCTCGAGCACGCAGACCCTGGGCACCACGACCATTTTCAGGTCGAACGCAGACACCACGTCGCGAAAGACCAGTGCGGATATTCACATTGCGAAGATCGGTGCCGTCTATGGCTTCTGCTATTGCGACTAGGTGCACGGTGGCAAACGCGCATGCAGATGGTGGTTGCGATCACCTCTGTGAAATAGGCAGGCGAAAAGCCGCTACTGAATCGTTCCATGGGTGCGCCGCCTCTCGGCGCAATTTGAGGGAAGTCATGAAATCCATCGTCTCTGCTGCCCTTCTGGCCTCGGCTGTGTGTCTCTCCCACGCCGCCTCCGCGGCCGATCTTGCCAGGGCCTACACCAAGGCGCCGCCCGCGCCGGTCGCATTCAGCTGGACCGGTTTTTACGCCGGCGTGCATGGCGGTTATGGCTGGAGCGATC
>NZ_JADYVR010000060.1:0-688 GCF_020193935.1 Bradyrhizobium sp. NBAIM08
CTTCGCGATGACCTCCACTTTCGCCATCAAGGGGCCGCGGGCGTCCGCTGGCAACGTCGGCGTCGTCAGCCAGAGCGGGGGCCTGGGCCAGATCACCGTCATGTGGCGGGCGCAGGAGGCGGGCCTGGGCATCAGCTACGAAGTGAGCTGCGGCAACGAGGCCGATCTCGATACGCTCGATTTCGCGCGCTTCATGCTGCGCTCGGACTCGACCGACGTCGTGCTGATGGCGGTCGAAAGCTTCAAGGATGGCGAGAAGTTCAAGTCGGTAGCACAGGAAGCGGCGGAGCGCGAGAAGCCGATCGTGATGCTCAAGTTCGGGCGCACCGCGGCCGGGAGCCGTGCAGCTGCGTCCCACACGGGAGCGATCGCAGGCGACGACGACATCTACGACGCGGTCTTCCGCCAGTATGGGATCACCCGCGTGCACGAGTGCCACCAGCTCTACGAGACCGCGGTGCTGTTGCGCAAGCGCCGATGGCCCGGAGGGCGGGGCGCGGCGTCGGTCTCGCCGACCGGCGGCAACATCGTGCAACTGGCCGATGCCGGCGCGAGCTTCGGGATCGAGTGGCCGGATTACTCACCGGAGACGCAGGCCGCCCTCGGCCAGTTGATGCCGGGGTACGGCAAGGTGACGAACCCGACCGACATGACTTCCCTCGCGACCGGCGACCGGGCGCTCTATCGC
>NZ_JADYVR010000599.1:0-427 GCF_020193935.1 Bradyrhizobium sp. NBAIM08
TTGCTGGGGAGTCGTATCGTCTCAGGCGGCTCGGTCCGACGGCGGTCTCGGCAGCCACGCGAGCGCTCAGGAAGAGCCGAGGACCTGTCTCGGCAACCTGGCACGAGAGCTCGGCGTCGACGGCCCCGGCGGCCTGGGATCGTTACTCGCTTCGATTGACGGGAACGACGCCACCCACTGCTGAACTCGGGCCCCTGAATGAACCAGCCACCCGGCGGTGGATTCCTAGAAGCTTGCGTTCTCGCGGACTCAGGGAGTGTCTTGAGCACCCGGGGGGCGGTACTGCAGCGCGCTGGCCTTCGCTAGCACATCGAGTGTCTCCTCGACGGTGAGCAGCACTGTTGTTTCCAGAGAGCTCAGCGCACCTCCGCTTCCCTGCGAACCGCCGCCGCGGTCGTGGGTCATCGTCGCAACGAGGGATCCATGC
>NZ_JADYVR010000600.1:0-427 GCF_020193935.1 Bradyrhizobium sp. NBAIM08
CTTAAGCCCCTGCCAAATTCGTCGGAAGAGCCGCAGTTCATGCGCGTGCTTATTGCCAATGACGACGTCGCGGATGGCGCCGCTGGCCAGGCTGAAGAGAACCACAAATTTCAGGAGCGGAAACCCACATCCCCTGGCCTGGGAGGCAGACTGAGGAAAGCTTCGCTGATTGTCCGGGGTATCGGGCAAGGAAGTCGTCGAGCCATCGACGATGACGATTTCTCGATCCAACCTCGGAATGCACCAAGCGCCCGCACGTTTATCGGCCGAACGGGCCGAATCGCTCAAGGCGCTCTTGAGCAAAGCCAGGGGCAATCGAGCCTTGGCCTGGCAGTAGGCGCTGTCGCAGGAGGAGATCCGCCCGCGGTTCTCGAGCCCCAGCAGAGCCTGCAACTGACGGACGACTTCTCGCCCAGAGGTCTTGGGG
>NZ_JADYVR010000601.1:0-427 GCF_020193935.1 Bradyrhizobium sp. NBAIM08
GCCATACCGTAAAACGGGCGGACTGCAGTTAAAAAATATGGTTGCTTAAATTACCGCTTTTACATAGATGCTTGGCGCAATACAGGCCGGAGCGGGGTGGTATCAGCTTCGGTGGTTCTATCAGCTTCAGTTAGGTGTGACGAGGTCCTAACAGGTTTTTTCTTATCTTGGTGTTTTAATACAATTCAGCATCGGCGCTGGGGCAGACGTAATTCTAATGCCTGTACTGACGCCAATGCTTTACGTTAGCTGCAACATTCGCTTCGCGGTTAAGGTGCCAAGCTGGACATTTGAACTTCAGCAGCAGTTCTCTCATCATCTTTGCTTTCGAATTAGTTAGCAGTTTATTTATGTCGGCTTCTTTTTGCAGCTTTTGATTTGAAGCAGAACTTCCTTGTCATGCTTTCTACTGGAACCAGTTCGCACT
>NZ_JADYVR010000602.1:0-427 GCF_020193935.1 Bradyrhizobium sp. NBAIM08
GCGGAGGCCCGTGAGGAACACCGTGTCCCCGACGGCGGCGATCCCGCTCGGGCTCGCCTGGTCCGTCGGCCACTGCGCCACCGGATCGAGGAACGCGTCGTCGCCGTCCTCGATCCCCTCGGCCTCCGGCCAGCCGTAGTTGCCGCCGGGCACGATCGCGTTCAGCTCGTCCCAGGTGTTCTGGCCGAACTCGCTCGCCCACAGGGCACCGTCGCTCGTCCAGGCGAGCCCCTGCACGTTGCGATGCCCCAGCGACCACACGGCAGACCCGAACGGGTTGCCCGGTGCCGGCTCGCCGTCGGGCGTGAGCCGGAGGATCTTGCCGTTCGGGGAGTCCGGGTCCTGCGCGGCACCGGACTCTCCGGCATCCCCCGTCGCCACGTAGAGCATGCCGTCCGGACCGAAGGCGATGCGCCCGCCGTTGTGG
>NZ_JADYVR010000603.1:0-427 GCF_020193935.1 Bradyrhizobium sp. NBAIM08
TGTCGAGGTCGCTGTTCGTACGCTGCACCGCGTGCCGTACTGCCTGGTTCGCGTCGACGAGGACGGTGGGCTTTCCGGTGAAGTCCTGTGGGATATCCACCGTCCACTGGATCCTCGACGGATCGCCGGGGAAGGTCGAGCCGGTGTAGAGAATGCCGTCTCGGGTGTAGGAGAAGTGCAGCGGACCCGGGTTCTGGAAGTCCGATCCGGCCTGGATCGCGTCGACCGGGGCGGCGCTGGTGCGGGGCACGCTCGGGCGGGCCGGCGAGTGGTCGACGTTCAGCTTGCAGGTGTCCGTCGTCGCGGTGACGTTCGAGAAGCTCTGCCAGCCGGAACCGATCTTGGTGCCACCGGCCGGCCAGGTGCCGTTGTCCTCCCGGAAGCGGTAGAGGTGGAAATCACCGGTGGCCGTGACGCCGAACAGGGT
>NZ_JADYVR010000604.1:0-427 GCF_020193935.1 Bradyrhizobium sp. NBAIM08
GAGGCAGATCCAATAAAAATTCAGAATGCCGTGGATTATGGTCACCAGGTGGCAACAGCAATTTTCAATTGGTCAAAAACAGATGGCGCACACCAGGCTTACAGCCACGTAGTAGACCCAACCTATACACCACCTGCAGGTGCAGGATTGTGGGTGCCCACACCTCCTGCCAATGCTTCCGCCGTACATCCACGCTGGGGCGTTAACCGCAGCTTTATTGCCAACGTTGCTGCATCCACCCAACCGACTCCACCACCAGCCTATTCCACCGCCACCAATTCAGCATTTTATGCAATGGTAAATGAGGTATATAGTACTTCATTATCGCTTACACGTGAAGATTCTACCATTGCTAGATTTTGGGGCGACCAGCCGGGAAATCTGAATGTGCCTGCACATGCTACCAATATCCTTACGCAGTTAATTA
>NZ_JADYVR010000605.1:0-427 GCF_020193935.1 Bradyrhizobium sp. NBAIM08
TCTTTATACCCGAGTTTCGCCGCAACATCATCAATCCACTCCGGTAATCCCTCCAGTTCGATAAACCATCCCACGGGTGTCTCATCGATCGTGACTACACCATGCTCGCCCGGACGTTCATATTCGGTCCGATATTTCTCATACCGGAACGTGGCGGAAAACCCGAGCCGCTCCAGGATCAAGGCTGCCGTTCCCGCCTCGCCCAAGGTTGTTTCCAGTTCTTCCCTCGACTTGTGCTTGCCGCGTTCCGCTGGACCTTTGAACGTGAGGATCGCGCGATCCCCGACCTCGCGAAGCCGAAGCAGACATCCGCGAGCGCGAAGCACTTCGCCCGGCTGATCGTACAGAGTATTTGCTTCAAAAATACGGGGTTTGGTAACGCGGTAACCGGCGTCCTGGAGACGGCCGGCGAATTGTTCTGGAGAAT
>NZ_JADYVR010000606.1:0-427 GCF_020193935.1 Bradyrhizobium sp. NBAIM08
GTCGAGCACCTGATCAAGCTCGTCGACGACGGAGCCCACACCGACCTCGGCGCCTTCGGGCTGGTCGAGGTCCTGCGACACCTGGAGCGGGTCCGCAACAGGCTCCCCGTGGTCGACGGGACCCTCATCCAGCACGGGAGCGAGCAGGGCGCCCCGGGCACCCTGTCGGAACGATCCATGGTCGGGGTGCTCGTGTCCGGTCTGCGCATCTCGGCCGGGGATGCGTCCCGGCGGGTCCGCGCCGCCGAAACACCTCGCCGAACGACATTCCCAGCTCGGAGAGCCCCTGCCGCCGATCCGCGGCCACCTCGCCCGGGCGCAACGCGATGGACTGGTGACACCGGAGCAGGTCGCACTGATCGACGGCGCTCTGCGCAAGGTCGGCCACTGCGCTCCGGCCGATGTCGACGCCGGCGAGGTGCTGGTG
>NZ_JADYVR010000607.1:0-427 GCF_020193935.1 Bradyrhizobium sp. NBAIM08
AGGGTGAGCTGACGCTCCTTCGCCGCATCGACGACGGCCTGAGCCAGCGGATGCTCGCTCGAGCCCTCGGCCGAGGCCGCCAGCCGGAGGACCTCGTCCTCGCCGACCGGGGATGGAGCGCCGAGCAGTGGGAACGCTTCGTCGCCGACACCCTTGCCCACGCCCTTCTGTGCTAACCGGCTCGCACCACGTCGCAGTGCGGGGTACTCCAGCAACCGACAGCTGGCGACCATTGTGCCTCGGCGCTGTGTGGTGATCATGAGCCGCGTGCTTCGGATCTGCGGTGCGGCGGCTGCTCGATGGCTCGGTGCAGGAGACATGCCTTCGACAATGCGTCGGAAGTCTTCGTGCTGTGCGCGGGCGGTGATCTGGGCTGGAGCAAGGCGTTCGCGTACGACATACTCGACAGGTAACTTGTCCATATCGC
>NZ_JADYVR010000608.1:0-427 GCF_020193935.1 Bradyrhizobium sp. NBAIM08
TGCATACACTTTTCTACTGCTTCAAAAAACTCTCTCAATAGCCGGCATTCGTCGTGACCATAAAACGATTTGACCCGAAACGTATAGTCATCGTATTTATTTTTTACAAAAAATCCCATGCTGATGCATACAATTTTGCCGAATTCCGCCCAGATGGCTGCTCTTTTACTATATAAGCTGGCAGGTGTATCGCCATCCGGCATCTGGCTAAATGCTTTATGTGCCCATAATTCTTTCCAGGTATCACTTAACTCGCTATGGTCAGCGCACTGTGATACAGTTTCAATATCTATTACCAATAGTGATTCGGGTGATGCCAGAAGCATGGATACAAGGTTTCTCCAAAACTAAAAAGCATTCACCAGCTTTGGTGAATGCTTTGCTAAAATTTTTCGCACATATTGTTGATTACCTTTTTCTCTAGTGG
>NZ_JADYVR010000061.1:0-668 GCF_020193935.1 Bradyrhizobium sp. NBAIM08
GATCTTCCGCTTGGCCTCGGCGCGGATCGGGAGCACGAGCCGCCCCCCCCGGACGGTCGGCTGCTCCTCGGCCGCGTAGCCCGCCTCGCGTGCCCGGCGGAGCTCGTCCATGACCGCGTCGCGGAGCGCGGCGGACGTCCGGGCGAGCGTCTTGCGGAGCCGGGCGAGTTCGGGGGACGCCGTGTCCTTGACGGTCCCGTCGTCGTCCACGACGCGCCCGAGGAGCGCTTCGAGGTCGGGGAGCGGGGCGAGCCCGGCGGCGAGGGCCGCCATCGCCGGGGCCTTCGCGCGGCGCGCGCCGAAGTAGGCGGCGAGCCGGCGGACCGTTTCGAGCGTCCGGCGGAGGGCGAGGAGGTCTTCGGGGAGGGCCGTGCCGCCTTCCGGGGCGATCCGGCGGAGCGCCTCGCGGAGGTCGAGGACGGCGCCGAACGGGACCGGGTCGTCGAACCGGAGCAGGTCGGCGAGTTCGGCCGTGCGCGTGAGCGCTTCGCGGACGGCCGCCGCCGAGCCGAGCGGGCCGAGCGCGGCGAGCCGGTCGGCCGCTTCGGCGCCGAGCGCGTGGTGCACGAGCCGGGCGCGGACGGCGTCGAAGCCGAGCTGGGCGGGGGCGGAGTCCGGGAAGAGCGTCATGGCCGGGCGAACGCCGCGGCGTGCCGCCGGCTTCCGTT
>NZ_JADYVR010000609.1:0-427 GCF_020193935.1 Bradyrhizobium sp. NBAIM08
CTCTGGGGTCTGCGGGTGGCCCGTCCCGGCGCCAACGGCTGGATCGTGTTCCTGCTGGTCATCGCCCTCGGGCTGGTGGTGATGGCCGGCGTCATCTTCGTCGAGCAGTCCCAGCGCCGGATCCCGGTGCAGTACGCGAAGCGGATGGTCGGCCAGCGGGTGTTCGGCGGCACCACCACCTACATCCCGATCAAGGTCAATCAGGCCGGCGTCATCCCGGTCATCTTCGCCAGCTCGCTGCTCTACATCCCCGCGTTGTACGCCCAGTTCCGCCCGGAGTCGCAGGTCGCCACCTGGATCCAGACCTACTTCGTTCGCGGCGACCACCCCATCTACATGATCACGTTCTTCCTGTTGATCGTGTTCTTCTGCTACTTCTACGTGGCGATCACGTTCAACCCGCAGGAAGTCGCGGACAACATGAAGA
>NZ_JADYVR010000610.1:0-427 GCF_020193935.1 Bradyrhizobium sp. NBAIM08
CGCATCTTCCTCAATGTCGGTGGCCGCGCGGCGGTGCCCGACATGCCCGGCGTCCACGACGTGCCCTATCTCGACAATACCGACATGGTCGCAATGGACCGTATCCCCGAACATCTGGTGGTCGTCGGCGGCAGCTATATCGGGCTCGAGTTCGCGCAGATGTACCGCCGCTTCGGCGCCGCCGTCACGGTCGTGGAGCGCGGCGAGCGATTGATCGGCCGCGAGGACGCCGACGTGTCCGACGCGGTGCGCGCGATCCTGGAGGACGAGGGTATCGCCGTGCGGACGGGGGCCGAATGCATTGCGTTCGCCCTTCACGCGCGCGGCGTCGCCGTCTCGGTCGAGTGCCGGGCGGGCTCGCCGGTCGTGGTCGGCAGCCATGTGCTGCTCGCGGTGGGTCGGCGTCCGAATACGGACGATTTGGGGC
>NZ_JADYVR010000611.1:0-427 GCF_020193935.1 Bradyrhizobium sp. NBAIM08
CGGCCAGTGCTTTGATCGCATCGAGCATGCCGCGATTGTAGGCACCGGTCGACAATCGCCGCGGCGCGGCAGGGGCGCGCAGGCATGGCGCGCCGGTTGCCCGGACAATGACTGATTCCTTCCCGAACCCGCCATGATCCTGCTCACCGGCGCGACCGGCTACATCGCATCGCACACCTGGCTTGCCCTCGAGGCGGCCGGCTACGCGGTCGCCGGCATCGACGACTTCTCGAACAGCTCGCCCGAGGTGCTGCGCCGGCTCGCCGCGCTCGGCGCCGACGTCTCGCACTTCGTTCGCGCCGACGTCCGCGACCGCGCCGCGCTCGACACGCTGTTCGCGGACGGCCGCATCGACGCGGTCGTCCACTTTGCCGCGTCGAAGGCGGTCGGCGAGAGCGTCGCCGAGCCGCTCAAGTACTACGCCAAC
>NZ_JADYVR010000612.1:0-427 GCF_020193935.1 Bradyrhizobium sp. NBAIM08
GTCATAGGACAGGGACAGCGGCAACATCAGCCGCGGCGTGAACTCCTTGCCATTCCATACCGGCTTCATCACCGAGCGCGACACCCCGAGTATGGCCACTTCGGGCGCATTGATGATGGGCGTGAACGCGGTGCCGCCGATCCCGCCAAGGCTGGAGATCGAGAAGGTTCCTCCCTGCATGTCGCCGGGTTTCAGTTTCTTGTCGCGCGCGAGTTTCGACACCTCGCCCAGTTCACGAGCCAGACCGAAAACGCCCTTGCGGTCCGCGTCGCGAATCACCGGCACCACCAGCCCTTCCGGCGTGTCCACCGCGACACCGATGTGGAAGTAGCGCTTGTAGATAAGATTCTCGCCGGCCTTGTCCAGGGAAGCATTGACCTCGGGCTGCTGTCGAAGTGCGGTCACGCTTGCCTTGATCAGGAAGGCC
>NZ_JADYVR010000613.1:0-427 GCF_020193935.1 Bradyrhizobium sp. NBAIM08
GCCCTGGCACTCACCGGGGTCGCCGCGTGCGGCTCCGAGTCCGACAGCGACCCCGACAGTGCGTCGTCGAGCGAGTCCGCTGACACGATCGACGGGCTCTCGGTGACGGGCGAGTTCGGCGAGGAGCCGAAGATCGAGATCGACGGGCTGGACGTCAGCGACGTCGAGTCGGCGATCGCCCTCGAGGGCGACGGGACCGAGATGGGCGAGGACAGCGCGGCGCTCTACCGCTTCGTGATCGCCAACGGCAAGACCGGCGAGACCGTGGCCAGCAACTACCAGGACAACGCGCCGCAGCAGCTCGTGATGTCACAGGAGGCCGAGGTCATCACCAGCTCGGTCGAGGGCGAGACCATCGGCAGCCGGATCCTGCTCGCGATGCCGGTCAAGGAGCTGCTCGGCGACCAGGGTGCTCCCCAGGTCGGGC
>NZ_JADYVR010000614.1:0-426 GCF_020193935.1 Bradyrhizobium sp. NBAIM08
GGTGATCGCGCAGCATTGCGAGGACCTGAAGGACGGCCGCGCCTTCGCCGAGGTCGCCAAGCGCGTGTCGAAGAAAAAGCCGGTGATAATGCTCAAGGCCGGCCGCACATCGGCAGGCGCGGCGGCGGCGAGCTCGCACACGGGTGCGCTCGCCGGCAACGACAAGATCTACGACGACGTGCTGCGCCAGTCGGGCGTCATTCGCGCCAGGTCGCTGCGCGACCTGCTCGACTTCGCACGCGGCGTGCCGATCCTGCCGACGCCCAAGGGCGAGAACATCGTCATCATCACCGGCGCCGGCGGTTCGGGTGTGCTGCTGTCCGACGCCTGCGTCGACAACGGCCTGAAGCTGCTCAAACCCATGCCCGCGGACCTCGACGCGGCGTTCCGCAAGTTCATTCCGCCCTTCGGCGCGGCGGGCAACCC
>NZ_JADYVR010000615.1:0-426 GCF_020193935.1 Bradyrhizobium sp. NBAIM08
GGGTGGTGTTGCTGGTCAACGCGGGGCTTTTGTTGTGAGAAGATTTTTTGCCCGGAGACAGGGCCGGCCTTTCTCAACCTCTCAGGGTGCGGTCTGCCTGGCGCGGCGGCGGCGATGAGTGGCGAGGGCAAGGGTGCCAAGCCCCAGAAAAGCAGCGACGGACGGGTCCGGCGTGGCGGTGATGGCAAACACCACCACGCCTGCACCGGTGACAGTCGCGTCAAACCGGAAGCCGGTCACTGATTTGAGTTGATCCGTCGCCGTCAAAAATATCCGGTCCTCATAGCCGTACAGACCGCTGGTGAAATTGCTGGTGCTCCAATCCGCGTCGTTCCGCGAGACCAAGCCATCGTTGTTGAACCGGAAAATATTTGACAGGGCAGGCGCCGATGTCCAGTCCGGCCGGCTAGTCGCGACGGTGTAGGT
>NZ_JADYVR010000616.1:0-426 GCF_020193935.1 Bradyrhizobium sp. NBAIM08
GGTCTACCAGTGGGGGATCTCCGCGCTCCTCCGGGCCCCGACGGCGAGTGGCGCGGCGTACCTGAAGGCCATCTTCCCGCCGTTCGCCTGCGAGCCGGCGGTCTCCGTGCTGCTTGAGTCCCGGTTCCCGGGTCGCGTACCTTCGGTCATCGCGACCGAGCCCGACGAGGGCTGGATCCTCATGGACGACTTCGGGCCGCGGATCGTCCGCGAGCATGGCGACGACGCGGACCACGAGGCGGGAATTCGGCTCCTGGCCACGATCCAGCAGGCGATGGCCGAGCAGACCGACGACCTGCTCGCGGCCGGCTGTCCGGTTCGCCCGCTCACGACCCTCGCCGACGAACTCGATCGGGCCCTGGCCGATCCGGTCGCAGTCGAAACGCTCGAGGCGTCGCCCGAACGCCGAGCGGCCACCGTCTCCTG
>NZ_JADYVR010000617.1:0-426 GCF_020193935.1 Bradyrhizobium sp. NBAIM08
GGGCCTCCGGAACGTCGTCGCCCAGGACCTGGTGGTAGGTGCCGCCGAGTGACTCGACCAGGAGGCGCTGGGCGGCCAGTGCCCCCTGACTGGCCCCGGACAGGCCGTCGGACCGAGCCACGTGCACGGCCAACAGGTCGCCGCCGCTGGACCGGGCCGCGATCCTCGCCGCGCGACGCACGAGCGTCTCGCCCTCGCGCCCTCCCGTCAGGGCGACCACGACGCGCTCCCTGGCCTCCCAGGTCCCGGTGATGTCGTGCTTCTCGCGGTAGGCCTGCAGGGCGTCGTCCACCCGGTCGGCGGTCCAGAGCAGGGCCAGCTCGCGCAGCGCGTTGAGGTTCCCGGCGCGGAAGTAGTTGGCGAGTGCGGCGTCGACCTTCTCGGGGGCGTACACGTTGCCGTGGGCCATCCGGCGCTGGAGCGCCT
>NZ_JADYVR010000618.1:0-426 GCF_020193935.1 Bradyrhizobium sp. NBAIM08
GCGAAGGACGAAGCGATCACTGAGGCCGACACGCTGCTCCTCACCGTTCCGAACCAGCTCGGTGTCGACTACAACGCCCACGTCCTCGAGGCCATCCTGACGCACGTCGCCCCGGCCCTCGGCTGGCGCTGAGCCGTCCAGGCCGGGCCGAGCTCAGGCCGGCTGCCTGGTGCGCCAGCCCTCGGCGTAGGTCTCCCGGGCGTCCCGCGAGTAGGGCGCCGGCGACACCTTGACCCGGATCCCGGTCTGCACGTGCGGCTCGACCGTCGTCTTCCTGGTGCCGCCGTCCTCCTCGCCCCAGACGAGGGTCAGGACGTCCCCGATCTCCACCCCCGGATCGACGACCCCGAGCGAGAGATACGACCGCTCGTTGTAGCTGTAGCCGGCGAACATCGAGAGCCCCACCGTCCGCCCGTCGCGCTGCAC
>NZ_JADYVR010000062.1:0-667 GCF_020193935.1 Bradyrhizobium sp. NBAIM08
CAGCAACAGCATGATTACGCCAGTTAACGCAATGCATAACAATGTAATTGTGGACATGGGAAACCCTGTCTGAAAGTTATAGTTAACCTACCCCATCCGTAGATGGGGGGATGTATGGGTACGTTGTAATTAGGGATTTAACGAATTAGCGCCAGGCGTCAAACCAGCCAAGCCCTTCTTCGGTGAGGCCACGAGGTTTATATTCACAACCGATCCAGCCCTGATATCCCACCTCATCGAACAGGCGGAACAGCCACGGATAGTTGATTTCTCCATCGTCCGGTTCATGTCGATCAGGTAGTCCGGCAATTTGTACGTGCGCATATTTCCCGGCGTAGTCGCGGATTAAATGCGTCAGGTTGCCATCTACTTTTTGCGCATGAAAAGTATCTAGTTGAATAAACACGTTATCTCGCGCAACCTCTTCAACAATAGCCAGTGCCTGATACTGGCTGGAGAAGAGATAATGAGGCTTAACGTCGGGGCTGAGTGCTTCAACTAATATTCGCTTGCCGTGTAGCGCAAAGCGGTCGGCAGCGTAGCGGAGATTATCGATAAATACTGCCCGGTACCGTTCAGCGTCTTCGCCAGCGGGCACGACGCCTGCCATCACATGGACTTGTTCACAATTGAGCGCCAATGCATATTCCAGTGCCAGGTCGATGTC
>NZ_JADYVR010000619.1:0-426 GCF_020193935.1 Bradyrhizobium sp. NBAIM08
ACTTCCGGGTGTTCAACCCCGTGCTCCAGGGCGAGCGGTTCGATCCCGACGGCGCGTACGTCCGCCGCTGGGTGCCCGAGCTCGCGCAGGTGCCGGCGCGGTGGATCCACGCGCCGTGGACCGCGCCGCCGCTGGTCCTGCTCGCGGCCGGGGTCACGCTCGGCGGCAACTATCCGCGCCCGATCGTCGACCACGCCGAGGCGCGGGCGCGATTCCTCGCGACCGCGAAGCGGCACCTGTCACATTCGCGCGCGCAGAGTTTACCGACGGCGGCCAGGTGATCACCGAGATGTAACCCGGGCCTCGCCGGCAGGTGACTACGGTCCGCCCCGATGGCTCACCCCTCGATCCCGCCGACGGTCGCCGCGTTCGCCGAGCACGAGGCGCGGCTCCGCGCGATGCACGGGCCGGGCGCTGTCTCTTATA
>NZ_JADYVR010000620.1:0-426 GCF_020193935.1 Bradyrhizobium sp. NBAIM08
GGTAGACGGACTGCCAGCCCAGCGGCCGCCGCTCGCCGTCGACGTCGTGCAGACCTCCGATGAAGCCGAGCGAGTAGAGGACGCACGCCGGCACGAACACGATCAGGAACAGCGGAAAGTGGCCCCACTCGGGCTCCTGGCGCACGAACAGGATCGCGACGCCGGCGGCCAGCAGCACGGCGCCGACCATCCGCAGCCAGTCGCGCGGATCGGGTGCGAAGACATCATCGGGTAGACCAGGACGGGACGGCGGTAAGGGGACTGGATGTGGGGCAAAGGCGCTCATGGGCCGGAAGGTAGCCCCGCCCGCGGCGGCAGACGACCGCACCGTCAGGGCGCCAACGCACGGGTTCCAGCGCCTACCGGGCCGGGTTTCAGCGCGCACGTAACCGGTATACGGATCCGCCGAGCGACGCCGCGTAGATG
>NZ_JADYVR010000621.1:0-426 GCF_020193935.1 Bradyrhizobium sp. NBAIM08
ATGCAGAACGACGCTGTGGTGTCGATCAACAATACGACGCAAGTCGATCTGCAGGGCCAGGCCGCATCCGAGTCCGATGGCCATCGCCATATCAGCGGCACCGGCGGCCAGCTTCAGTTCGTGCGTGGTGCCTACGCTTCGCGCGGCGGCAAGTCGTTCATGTGCCTCGCCTCCACTTACGAGAAGCGCGGCGCGCGCAAGAGCCGCATCGTGCTCGCGCTCACCCACGGCAACATCGTCACCACGCCACGTACCGATGTCATGTACGTCGTCACCGAATACGGGAGCGTGAACCTGAAAGGCAAGTCGGTGGCCGAGCGTGCGCAGGCGCTGATCTCCATCGCCCATCCCGATTTTCGCGAGGAACTGGAGCAGCAGGCGCGCGAGCATCGGCTGATTCCGAAGCATTTTTACTGAGATCAGGGG
>NZ_JADYVR010000622.1:0-426 GCF_020193935.1 Bradyrhizobium sp. NBAIM08
TGGCAGACCAACGACGGGGATTGGACCATTTTCGACGGTATGTACAGTGAACGAGTCCGCGGTGAATTTGCGCGGAATCGATTTGTCGGCGTTCAGGAGGGCCAAGACGCCGGCCATCGTTGTGCGGGTCTCGGTCTTCGTATGGTTGATTGTGATGATGTACATGAACGTTGCTCCAATAAGGACTGGGGCAACGCGCCCCACCGGGGCGATTGCCCCTGGTGGGATGGAAGGAATTGAAGGCCGCGCGTCAGTGCGACTTGCGGCGCCTCTTTGTCGCGGCAGCAGCGTCGACACGCATCGCGACGACTTGGCCGATCAGTTGCTCGTCGGCAATGCGCCAGATGGGGAACGTCGCATAGCCGCTGCGAATGACGCGCCAGGTATCAGCAAACGCGCCCGTGTGCAGCAGTGCTTGGCACATAT
>NZ_JADYVR010000623.1:0-426 GCF_020193935.1 Bradyrhizobium sp. NBAIM08
TACCGACCCCGAGCGGTCGCCAACACCGGTCGCTGAACGGATCGACGCGGCCGCGTTCGAACTCGGACGACCGGATCGCATCGTGGGTGTATCTGTCGCCGGGCAATTCCGGTCCGTTTGGTGTCAGCGCCATCGGCCGGATGGGACCCGTGATGCTCCAGAAGGACCCCGCACACCAGGCGAACGACGAGCCTTCGGCGTTGGCGAAGGCTCCCGCATCCCTCCGCGAATGGCTCAGCCTGCGCGATGGGTGGGGGCCCTCGCGGTCCTGGTCATCGCACTGGAATCGGCCGCGCACGCAATCGCGGCGATGATCCGCGGCGGGTCGATCGGCCGGGACATCGACGCGATCGCCGGGCACCCCCGGGCCGCCAGCGAGGACGACTGGACGGTCATCGCCGGATTCGGCTTCGCGCTGTTCCTCGG
>NZ_JADYVR010000624.1:0-426 GCF_020193935.1 Bradyrhizobium sp. NBAIM08
GCTGATTGGCGCCGCGATGCGCGATCCCGACGACGGCGAATCGGATGCCGCGCGGCTGATCGCCGACGCCCAGCTTGCCGCGACCCGCGCCCCGGCGCGCGGCGGCGCGCAAATCGGGCTGATCAACGGCACCGGGGTGCGTACCAGCCTCGTCCCCGACGCCAGCGGCGCGTTGACCTATGCCCGGATCTTCGCGCTCCAGCCGTTCGGCAACAACCTCGTCGTCAAGACGCTGAGCGGGGCCGAGCTCAAGGCCGTGCTCGAGCAACAGTTCGACGGCGGCGCTGGCAAGCCGGCGACGGTCAAGTCGCTGCTCATCCCGTCGCGCGGCTTTACCTTCACCTATGATTTGTCGCGCCCGGCGGGGGAGCGCATCCGCTCGATGAGGCTGAACGGCCGGCCGGTCGACCCGAGGCGCGACTACCG
>NZ_JADYVR010000625.1:0-426 GCF_020193935.1 Bradyrhizobium sp. NBAIM08
GTGTTGTATATTTCCGACTGCGGGCGGATATTCGGCGCCGGATCGCGGTGGCACGACAGACACCATTCCATCTGGAGCGTGTTTTCCTGGTAAACCGCCGGCATGCTCGAGACGTCCCCGTGGCACGAAGCGCATCCGACGCCCTTGGCGACGTGAATGCTGTGATTGAAATAAACGTATTCGGGCAAATCGTGGACGCGCACCCACTCGATCGGCTTGTTGTCGCGGAAGCTCGCGCGGACCGGTTCGAGGTACGGGCTGTCCGACCAGATCTGGCTGTGACAGTTCATACAGGTCTGCGTCGGCGGCATGCCGGCCGACGACGAGGTTTCCACCGAAGTGTGGCAGTAACGACAATCGATGCCGTCGTCGCCCGTATGATGCTTGTGGCTGAACTGAACCGGCTGCTGACGCTCCAAATAACGA
>NZ_JADYVR010000626.1:0-426 GCF_020193935.1 Bradyrhizobium sp. NBAIM08
GGCGCCCGATCTCGTCGCCGGGAATGCCGATGCCGCGATCGACGATGCGGATCACCGCCGACTCAGCGGGAGACGTCGTGACGTCGAGGGCGACATCGATTCGCCGTGCGTCGCCGGAGTACTTGACGGCGCTCGACAGCAGATTGGCGATGACCTGGGCGATCAGCCGGCAGTCCACCTCCGCTTCCACCGGCGTATCGGGCATGCACAGGTCGATCTCGAAGGCAGGACTGATCTCGCGCTGCACGTCGCAGGCCGTCTGGAGCAGCGCACGCAGGTCCGTCTCTCGCGGTGACAGCTTCAGCTGCGCCTCTGCGAGCTGGGTGCTCGACAGCAGGCGCTCGATGAGTCCGGCGAGCTGCGACACCGCGCTCCGGATGCGGTCGATGCGCGCCGTCGCGGTCGGCACCGCGGCCCCAACGGCAA
>NZ_JADYVR010000627.1:0-426 GCF_020193935.1 Bradyrhizobium sp. NBAIM08
ACCGTAAGAGGTGTATAAGAGACAGTCTTCCAGCCGCACCAGCTCGCCGTCGGGGGCGGTGCGCGCCGCCCGCCGCGACTCGTGCAGCAGCATCAGCGCCAGCAGGCCGGCCACCTCGGGCTCGGTCGGCAGCAGCGAGCGCAGCACCCGGCACAGCCGGATCGCCTCCGCGGTCAGGTCGACCCGCACCGGGTCGGCTCCCGACGTCGCGAGGTAGCCCTCGTTGAAGACGAGGTAGAGCACGGCCAGCACGGCAGACAGCCGCGTCGGCAGGTCCTCGGTCGCGGGCACGCGGTAGGGGATGTTGGCGGCCGCGATCTTCTTCTTGGCCCGCGTGATCCGCTGGCCCATGGTCGTCTCCGACACCAGGAACGCGGCGGCGATCTCTGGCACGGTCAGCCCGCCGAGCAGCCGGAGCGTCAGCGC
>NZ_JADYVR010000628.1:0-426 GCF_020193935.1 Bradyrhizobium sp. NBAIM08
GTTCAAGGCCGAGAAGGCGCCGAGGGTGCCGGTGCATGGCGTGGGGGAGAACGCGTTTTTCATGATCCCCATGCCGGACGACAAGTACAATCGCCTCGGTCTGCTGGCCGTGTACGCGGGTCCCCGCGTCGTGCAGCTCACCCTCGACGCCCGGGGCGACGAGCCGATCGAAGCGACCCGGCCCCGGCTCGAGCGGCTCGCCGGCCTCATCCTGCCGCGGCTGCGTTGACTTGCCGGGCCTTCAGACGCCCGGACGGCGGGGAAGCAGGATCGTGGTGATAAGGGTGAGGACGACCTCGTCCCGCTGGTTCCGGGTCGTGACCCGGAGCCGCGCGGTGCCGCGATCGGGTTTGGACGTTGAGGCACGCACGTCGAGAACCTCCCACTCCACGCTGAGGACGTCGCCCGGCACCACGGGCCGCGGCC
>NZ_JADYVR010000063.1:0-667 GCF_020193935.1 Bradyrhizobium sp. NBAIM08
CGCTTGCCGCGGCACTGCTTATTTCAGCATCGATTCCAGCGCAAACAAGTCGGCCGGGTTCTCGCGCTGGCGCACCAGGTGCAGCTGCTCGCCATCGACGATGACTTCGGCCGCGCGCCCGCGCGTGTTGTAGTTCGAGGCCATCGTCATGCCATAGGCGCCGGCGGTCATGATCGCCAGCAGGTCGCCCGGCTCGACGGCGAGCTCGCGCTCGCGCGCCAGCCAGTCGCCGGATTCGCAGATCGGGCCGACCACGTCATAAGTCAGCTTGGCGCCATCCCTCGGCGCCACCGGCTGCACGCCGCGGCCCTCGGTGGTCCAGCCGTTCAGCAGTGCCTGCAGCGCGCCCAACTCGGCCGGCAGGCTCAGCACCTCCAGCCGGCCGTCTGGCGCGGCCTGGGCGGCGGGCAGGCCGGCCACGTCGGCGGGCTTGGGGCGGTCGCGCCCGAACTCTGCCTCGGCGCCGTCCACCAGCTCCTGCGCGGCAACGATGACAGGCTGCACGCCGGTCGACAGCGCTTCGCCCAGCAGCGCATGCAGCTCGCCGGCGCCGGCCTGGCGCTGCAGCCACTGGCGCAGGTCGGTCGTCGTCACGCCGGTGGAGCCCAACGTCACGCGCTGGCGGTCGGCCTGCTGCAGCGCGCGGTTGAACTGGCTGGCCATCACG
>NZ_JADYVR010000629.1:0-426 GCF_020193935.1 Bradyrhizobium sp. NBAIM08
GCCACGCACGTCCCCAATCGGCTCAACGTCGGTCAACGCTACCTTGCCGGCCTCGGCGCATAGCGCGGGTGAAAGCGTTTGCCCGATGAGCAGTGCCTCCGTATTCGGCCCGCGAACCACGGTCGGCGCCAGGCAGCCGAGGGCCACTCGCGCGTTCCGGATCACCTCCCCTTCGAGATCGAGCACGATGGCGAAGTGGATCACCGAGATTGCCTGGGCTCGCCGCAGACCAAGCTTGACGAACACGCCCCGTTCCGAGGGCTTCATCTTCGGGATCACGATCGAGGTGACGAGCTCGTCCGGCTGCAGCAGAGTCTGGCGAAAGCCGGGGTAGAAGTCGGCCAGGCGAACCGTGCGTTGGCCCCGAACGCTGGCAAGCGTGATCGAAGCATCCAGCGCGATCAGCGCCGAAATCGTGTCGTTGGC
>NZ_JADYVR010000630.1:0-426 GCF_020193935.1 Bradyrhizobium sp. NBAIM08
GCAATCCCCTCGCCAAGCCCATTGATCAGCCGCCAACCGTGGTCGTACAGCATCATCGCGAAGTCGCCAATGGCGGTCAGGATTCTCCCCGGTATCCCGCCAAGCGCCGAGTTGATCGCCGACCACGCATCGGCAATACCATCACCAAGTCCGTTGATCAGCTGCCACCCGTGGGTGTACAGCGTCAACACCAAGCTGCCCATCGCCAGCAGGATTCTCCCCGGCAACCCGGTCACCCATGACTGAATCGCCGACCACGCATCCGCGATGCCGTTCCCCAACCCATTGAGCAATTGCCACCCGTGGTCGTACAACATCCATGCCAGATCGCCGAGGTTACTGATCGCCGTCGTAATCCCGGTCAGGATCGACGCCCCGATTCCTGCCCAGTCAATGTCGCCCAGCGTGTCCGTGATGAAGTCCCAC
>NZ_JADYVR010000631.1:0-426 GCF_020193935.1 Bradyrhizobium sp. NBAIM08
GGTCGTCATAGGTTTCGGGCTCTTCTCAGATGGAGGGGGGTGGGAGTTGGTCGGGTCCGGCCGGCACCGGTTCGCATGGACCGGCGGGTGGTGATGTCTGGCTCGCTAGCATGCAGAGATGCTCACCATGTCGGCTGTCCCCGAGAAGACCGTGTCGGCGGCTGCCGGCCGACACCGTGGCTGGCCTGGGCGCCTGCACCGGGGTCCGGTCTTCCGCGGTCGGATGTCGTGATGGCCGCCGACAAAGCAAAAGGCTCCGGTGCCGCTGAGGGTTCGGGCACTGATGCTGATGCTGCGGGTGCTGAGGGTTCGGGCCGGAAGCTGGACCGGGCGGGGATCGTGGCGGCCGCGTTGACGTCGATTGATGCGCGCGGTGCGCAGGGGCTGACGATGCGGGGCCTGGGCCACGATCTCGCTGTGGAGGCC
>NZ_JADYVR010000632.1:0-426 GCF_020193935.1 Bradyrhizobium sp. NBAIM08
GGCGCCTACGTCACCCCGCTCTGAGGGCGGCGCCCGGGGATCTGTGAGCATGGAGCCCATGACGGACGCGAACCTGACCTCGGCGCCTCCTCGACCTGACACCGGGCGACCGCGACCGCTGATCGGTCTGACGACCTACCGGGAGTCCGCGGCCTGGGGGGTCTGGCAGACCTCGGCCGACCTGCTGCCCACCGTCTACGCCCGGGTCATCGAGGCGGCCGGCGGCGTCGCCGTGCTGCTGCCCCCGCAGAGCGAGGGGGCGGCCGAGGTGGTGTCCCGGCTCGACGGGCTGATCGTGAGCGGCGGCGCCGACATCGACCCGGAACGCTACGGCCAGACGCCGCACCCCAAGACCGGCGTGCTGCGCCGGGACCGGGACAGCTGGGAGTTCAGCCTGCTCGAGGCTGCCGATGCGGTGGGTCTACC
>NZ_JADYVR010000633.1:0-426 GCF_020193935.1 Bradyrhizobium sp. NBAIM08
CCATATGGAGTGCAGAGGGGGCCCCGCCCCGCACCAACTATACCCAATTGGAGATGCGGATTAAGTAAACACGAGCGCCGGGCTTGGCTTGGGTGATCCACTTATTATCGCTTTCGCTCCAAGCCCAGTAGCGATTTGATTGCGGCTTGGTGTGCTGGCTGACAAGCGGTCGTCCATCGGTTGAGAAGCCGGTCACGATGGCTAGGTGGTCCATCCTTCCATCTGCTCTCGTGGCCGCCGTTGGTCCGTCCCAGTCATAGCCGAGAACGTCACCGAGCTGGGCTCCGCCGGCTGATGCGTCGGACCACCGAACTTCCTTGATCGTGCCCTTGCCGCTATCGACCATGTAGTTCTTGAACTCATCTGCAAGAGTCGCGGTGCGTGTCGGCCCCGGGTACGGACCCCTTTTCCTGGCGACTTTAGATG
>NZ_JADYVR010000634.1:0-425 GCF_020193935.1 Bradyrhizobium sp. NBAIM08
GTGATATTGATAACAATGTACACCCTGCAAATACAACCCGGGTGATCAATGCGCTGATAAAAGCGAACAAGCGTTTTGATTATCTAATGTTGCCGGGACAGCGACACGCTTATGGCGACATGCAGGAATACTTTTTTTGGACACTTGCAGACTATTACAGCAAATGGCTGCTCGGCGATTTTTCACAACCGGTAGATATCGAGCAGATGAACCGTGAATTAGAACTGGGTGCCCCCGTTCGCAGATGAACTGCCGTTTTTTATTTGCGATTGCCGGATGTTTCTTACGCTTTTACAACAGGTAGGTAAATTTCTTTCACGCAAATCGGCTTTTACATTTAACGAAGCTGTATGACCTTCTACCGGTAAGGTATGGGGCCAGAACTGCCATGGCACACAAAGGTTAAGCATGCAATCTGTAAAGGG
>NZ_JADYVR010000635.1:0-425 GCF_020193935.1 Bradyrhizobium sp. NBAIM08
ATCCAGTACTTCGTGCTCGTCGACCTCAAGGGCTTCCGCAGCCTGGTCGACGCGGTCGGCGGCCTCGACATCGCCGTGCAGCGCCGCACGCCGATCGGCTCGCAACACGAGATCAAGGGCTGGATCAAGGCCGGCAACCAGCACCTCGACGGCTACCACGCCCTCTGGTATGCCCGCAGCCGCGCCAACTCCACCAACTACGAGCGGATGGCGCGCCAGCGCTGCGTCGTCACCGCGATGGTCAAGCAGCTCGACCCGCAGACCGTCATCCTGCACTTCTCGGACATCGCGGCGGCGACCAAGGGCGTCTTCCGCACCGACATCCCGCAGGAGGCGCTCGCGAGCCTGGCGACGCTCGCCGTGAAGACCAAGCAGCAGAAGATCACCTCGGTCAACTTCGTGCCGCCCCTGATCCAGCCCTACAA
>NZ_JADYVR010000636.1:0-425 GCF_020193935.1 Bradyrhizobium sp. NBAIM08
CTCAATGGGACCTCGTCGACCGATGACGTTGGCGTCATCACGTACTCGTGGGACCTCGGCGCGTATCCGAATCCGACGGCTACCGGTGCGGTGGTGACCACGACCTACCCGCACGCAGGCCCGCGCACCGTCACGCTGACGGTGACGGATGGGGCTGGAGCCACGAGCTCGGCGACGCAGACGTTCGAGGTCGGCGGCGCGTCCACGAACGAACCGCCAGTGCCCGAGTTCACTGTGTCGTGCGGCGCGAACTTCACGTGTACGCTCGACGCCCGCAACTCGACGGACGACCGGGGCGTCGTCGCGTGGGAGTGGGACCTGGGTCGGTACCCTGACCCCACCGCGAGCGGCGCCTTGGTGACGGTGGTCTACGCCCACGCCGGCCCGCGGACGGTGACGCTGACGGTTCGCGACGCGGATGGGGT
>NZ_JADYVR010000637.1:0-425 GCF_020193935.1 Bradyrhizobium sp. NBAIM08
CGAATGTGATGCGCGTGAAGACCCTGTTGCGCGCGGCCGGCTTCACGCTGAGCGCCACGGAAAGCCATCTGGTTCCGGTCCTGATCGGTGACGCACATCTCTGCCGCAACATGAGCAATTTGCTGCTCGATCGGCATGCCCTCTATGTCCAACCGATCAATTATCCGACCGTAGCAGTGGGTCAGGAGCGTTTGCGGATCACGCCGACGCCGGCGCATGACGAGGCCGACATCCAGGCGCTTGTCGCGGCCATGATCGACGCGCGCGCCGCATTGTCGGGAATGGCGCGCGCGGCCTGAAAACGCCCACTCCGTAGCCACTGGCCCAGTCGGTCCGCTGCAGCAGTCTTTCGTGCGTATCGCGTTTGTTCGACCGACATATCGACGTAGCAACATCGCTGTTCGGCTGCTCTCGGGGAGTGAGGG
>NZ_JADYVR010000638.1:0-425 GCF_020193935.1 Bradyrhizobium sp. NBAIM08
ACCGTAAATAACACCTGCCGTTGGAAAATCAGGGCCCTTAACAAACTTGATCAATTCCTCAATGGTAATATCCCGGTTGTCAATAAACGCAATACAACCATCAATTACTTCGCCCAGGTTGTGCGGCAACATGTTGGTAGCCATACCAACTGCAATACCAGACGAACCATTTACTAAAAGTTGCGGAATCCGTGTCGGCAGCACACTTGGCTCCTTCAGGCTGTCATCAAAATTTAATTGGAAATCGACTGTTTCTTTATCTAAATCTTCCAGCATTGCCTCGGCCACCCGGCGAAGCCTTGCTTCCGTATAACGCATGGCAGCCGGCGGGTCACCATCCTGGTTGCCGAAGTTTCCCTGGCCATCAATCAGCATATAGCGCATACTCCACTCCTGTGCCATACGCACCATGGTATCATAAATAG
>NZ_JADYVR010000064.1:0-652 GCF_020193935.1 Bradyrhizobium sp. NBAIM08
GTACGAGCACGCGCCGTGCGGCTATCTGTCGACGCGGCCGGACGGCACCATCGTCAGGGTGAACAACACGTTCGTCGAGTGGGCGGGTGTCTCGCGCGACGTGCTGATGACGGGCACGAAATTTCAAACCCTGCTCACCATCGGGTCACGCATCTATTACGAGACACACTACGATCCACTGCTGCGGATGCAGGGCGTTGCCAACGAGATTGCGCTCGAGGTGGTGCGCGACGATGGGCGCATTGTTCCGGTGCTGGTGAACTCCAGCCAGAAGCGCGGCCCGGACGGCAGGCCGCTGTTCAATCGAATCACGCTGTTCGATTCCACCGATCGGCGGCGGTACGAACGGGAGTTGCTGGTGGCCAGACGCAAAGCCGAGCAGGTGGCGCAGGACAAGGCGCATCTGCTGGCGATGTTGAGCCACGACATTCGCAACCCGCTGAATGCCGTGATGGGGGTCGTGCAGCTGCTCGATCGCAGTGCGCTGACCGATCATCAGCGCCGATTCGTGCGCCTCCTCAAGTCGTCTTCGGAAAACATGCTGAACCTGCTCAATCGTGTCCTCGATTTGAGCAAGGCGGAATCCAGCAGCTTCGCGCTGGTCGAAACCGCGTTTTCGCTGCCGTCGGTGGTTGAAGACGTCGTGTCCATA
>NZ_JADYVR010000639.1:0-425 GCF_020193935.1 Bradyrhizobium sp. NBAIM08
CTCGGTCACGGCCTCCTGCCGGGGACCTGCAACCTCGAGCAGCTCGATGATCGGCTGGACCTCGCGGTGCTCGCGGAGCCGATGCGGGCGTCGCCCGACGCCGTCCTGTCCACCTCGTTCGGGTTCGGGGGCCTCAACGCCGCCCTGGTCGTGAAGCGGGCCTGACAGGTCTCCGGCTCAGCGTGGCAGCCGGGCGGTGAAGAGCGAGCCCTCGCCCTGCCTACTCTCGACGGAGATATCGCCGCCCAGCTCACGGATCACGTCCCGCGACCCGGACAACCCGAGCCCGATCCCGCGCAGCGTGGTCGCGTTCGACCCGCGCCGGTAGGGCTCGAAGATCGCAGCAAGGTCGGCGGCCGGGATGCCAATTCCCTGGTCGCGCACGGCGACGGCGACCTCCGCATCCGTTGCGGTGACCTCCACCA
>NZ_JADYVR010000640.1:0-425 GCF_020193935.1 Bradyrhizobium sp. NBAIM08
ACCCCGAACGTCCCGTCCAGCCGCGGTTTCGAGGCGATGGGCGCGAGCGGCGACGGCCGGTACCTCTACCCCGTCGTCGAGGGCCAGCTGGTCGACGACCCCGTCGAGCGCCGCCGGTGGATCTACGAGTACGACACGACCGCGGGCGCCTACACCGGCCAGCGGTGGGCCTACCAGGTCGACCAGCCGGGAGACGTGGTTGGTGACGCCTTCGTGACCGGACGGCACCGGATGCTCCTGGTGGAGCGCGACGACCTCGAGGGCCCCGCAGCCGTCATCAAGCGGGTCTACCGGGTCGACCTCGACGACACCGACGCCGACGGGTTCGTCGCTAAGGAGCTCCGGCTCGACGCGCTCGCCATCGACAACCCCGACCTCATCGGTGCCGACGACGGCTACGGCACCGGCCGGGAGTGGTCCCTGCC
>NZ_JADYVR010000641.1:0-425 GCF_020193935.1 Bradyrhizobium sp. NBAIM08
CACTCTATCTCGTTGGCTGACGCTGCCTCCGAACCAAACCGAAACGGCCCCCAAAAGCGACTTGACGTGGGCCACCGCCACAGTAAAGTCACGCCTCGACACAACTTTGACCAACGCCAGGAATTCCTCAACAGAAGCGAGTTGGCCACCGAACTCAACCGGCACGTAGTAGTTGTGCAAGCCCCAGTCTTCCAGCATTCGGCACGCCGCTTCCGGGTAAGCTTCTGCTTCGTCCAGCTCAATCGAACGCTCAAACGACAACACGTTCTCCTGGTAACGAGGGTCACCGAGATGCGCTTCGAGCGATGCGGCCGCGCTGTATTGCAGTGGAGATGCTGACTGATTCATGCTTGTGTGATTTGAGAGTAACTACGAAAGTGTCTGAGCAGAGCGAGCTCAAGCCGCCGCGGCGATCGAACTAGTTG
>NZ_JADYVR010000642.1:0-425 GCF_020193935.1 Bradyrhizobium sp. NBAIM08
CTTCATTGGAGTTGCCGCTCTGCACGCCGTTGAGATCGAACGCGCGCAGCGCGAAGTAATGGGCGCCGTCCGGGAGGCCAGTGACCTCGTGGGTGGTGGCGGCGGCTGGCAGGGTCACCGACTTGGTGTAGACACGTGAGGACGTGCCGTACACGAGCACGTAGCCCACGGTGTCGTCATCGAGATTCGGATCCCAGGTCAACCTCACGTTGCCGGCGACGGCCTGGCCAGCCTGCAGGAGCAGCAGGAGGCATGACGCGAACACCACACGGAGGACGTAGCTGGGAACACGACGGCGAACCATGCACCCTGCTAGGGCAACGCGCGTGCCCAGCAGTGTCGACGGCAGATAGTGGAGATCGGGCGATATTTCACACCGCTCTGGCCATCAGGCGAGGCGATGCTTCAGTCCGACCTTACAGATC
>NZ_JADYVR010000643.1:0-425 GCF_020193935.1 Bradyrhizobium sp. NBAIM08
AATTTGGTCTGGCTTTCCTATGGACCAAAGAGTGGGATGCACCGAACGATATCTACGGGGCGCTGGTGCCGATCTACGGTACGTTGGTGACTTCGTTTATCGCGCTGCTGATCGCCGTCCCGGTGAGTTTCGGTATCGCCCTGTTCCTGACTGAGCTTGCGCCTGGCTGGCTGAAACGCCCGCTGGGTATCGCCATTGAGCTGCTGGCAGCCATTCCAAGTATCGTTTACGGCATGTGGGGCCTGTTTATCTTTGCGCCGCTGTTCGCCGTTTACTTTCAGGAGCCGGTCGGCAATATCATGTCGAATATCCCGATTGTTGGCGCGCTGTTCTCTGGCCCCGCATTTGGTATCGGTATCCTCGCGGCAGGCGTGATCCTCGCCATCATGATTATTCCGTACATTGCGGCGGTAATGCGTGATGTG
>NZ_JADYVR010000644.1:0-424 GCF_020193935.1 Bradyrhizobium sp. NBAIM08
GTACCGATCGGCGACCCGCACGACTTCTTCGAGGAAATGGCTGATGTAGACGATCGCCAGCCCCTTCGCGCGCAGCCGAGCAATCACCGCGAACAGTCGACCCGCGTCGTGCTCGGTCAGCGAACTCGTCGGCTCGTCGAGGACGAGCACCCGGGCGTCCGAGACGAGGGCCCGCGCGATCTCGACCACCTGCTGCGCCCCAACGCTGAGCGACCCCGCGACCGCGTCGGGGCGGAGGTCCGGATGGTCCAGCGTCCGAAGGGCCTCCGCGACCGCCCGTCGGCCGACACCCCGGCGCAGGACTCCCAGCCGACTCGGCTCCTGCCCGAGCAGGACGTTGGCCTCGACCGACAGGTGCGGCGCGATGGCCAGTTCCTGATAGATCATCGCCACGCCGCTCGACAGGGCGTCGCGCGGCCCCCTC
>NZ_JADYVR010000645.1:0-424 GCF_020193935.1 Bradyrhizobium sp. NBAIM08
TATCACATGGGGACAAAGTTGCAGGTCAGACCAAAGTTCTGAAGTCCACGTTTGTCCAAGGTGATCCAGGGGCAAACAACAACGTTGGCCAATGAGGGTTAACGGCCGCTTCCAAGGTCCAGCCTGGCATCCGCGTTTTGGGGGAAACAACAATGGCTCACAGAGGTTTACTGCGGCCGACCTCGGTCGCGAACAGCAAGTCGTCTCGGCCGATGGGGTCAGGGCGCCCCGCGAGTTGTTGATCCCGCATATGCAAATCCGACCTGCGGCGCCTTCTCAGTGCGAAGCCGCTCAGATTCGCCACTGGCCAGGCCGTTCTCACGGCGGACGCTCACGTCGGAACCCACTTGATGACGAGAAGTTTTAGTAGACGCTGACGTGTACGTGGTCGTAGTGATTGGCCGTCGTCGAACCGCGGTTTGAC
>NZ_JADYVR010000646.1:0-424 GCF_020193935.1 Bradyrhizobium sp. NBAIM08
CGCCTGGATCCCCATCAGCATCCGCTTGTCGGCGTCGAGGTCGGCAAGGAAATCACTGCCGTCGGCCGGGCGGAGCAGCACCGTGGCCCACGGGTCCCCGCGGCGCAGGATGATCTTGTGGACCCGGTCCCAGCCGACGACATGACGGCGGAGCCCGTTGCGGATCGTCAGCCCGTCGGTGTCGGCCCGGACGTAGCTGGCGGCGGCCGAGACCATGCCCAGGATCAGCAAGGCCAGCACCCCGAGCACGGTAAGCAGCTGCGACACCGTGAAAAGCACCCGCACCGAGAGCGGCAGCGCGAACCAGCCGAAGAGGGTCAGTCCGACCAGGGCGACCGCGGTGATGGTCGCGATCAGCCGGAGCCGTTGTGGGCGGGCGACGAAGACCGGCTCGGCGGGCACTAGATCCGGCAAGCGGCGATGT
>NZ_JADYVR010000647.1:0-424 GCF_020193935.1 Bradyrhizobium sp. NBAIM08
GAATTTGGGAACCTGGAAGACGGCATCATCGAAAACTGCTCCGATATTCCGGATGATTATCTGGAAGGCGCTTTCTCTAAAATCGTAGCCTCTGCCTGGGTGGACTGGAAGCCAGGCATATCGGTACGCCATGGCGATGCCGTAGTGTCAAACGGGCATATTTACCGGGTGTTGGCAAAACTGGATGACGTGCAATATGCTTCCACAACACAACCCCGGTTTGACAGTGGCACACAGGTATTGGACAGTATTACCTGGCTGATGTTTCAGAAAGATACGATTCACAGTGCTGTTGTAAAAAACGTTGTGTTCAGGGATTTATTTTTACGAAGCATTCGTGTGCCTTTTCAAATAATGAGCTACAGTAATAAATGGTCACATTCCTATTATCCCGGTGCTGTTTTACCGGTACAAGGCCCGCTGT
>NZ_JADYVR010000648.1:0-424 GCF_020193935.1 Bradyrhizobium sp. NBAIM08
CGCTGGCCATGCTGCCGGACGTCGACGTCATCGTCGCCGGCGAAGTCCGCGAGTGGGAGTCGGTCGAATACGCGCGCGATCAGGTCGCGGCCGGCCACCAGAAGGCGCTCGTGCTCGTCGGGCGCGTGCTCTCGGAAGATCCGGGGATGCAGGTCTGCGCCGCGTGGCTGAAGACCGTCATCCCCGGCGTGCCGGTCCGCCACATCGCGGTCGGCGATCCCTACTGGAGACCGTGAGTGCCCGTGAAGGCCGGCGAGATCATCGATCGCATCAAGTCGCACCTCGGCGCGCCGTGGCGCGACGCCACCTATCGCGACACGTTCAAGGCCGGGGGGCCTGACACCGAGGTCACCGGGATCGCGACCACCGCCTTCGTGACGCTCGACGTCATCCGCAAGGCGGCCGCGGCGGGCCTGAACATGAT
>NZ_JADYVR010000065.1:0-646 GCF_020193935.1 Bradyrhizobium sp. NBAIM08
GGAATATATTGCGCAGTTTAATGCGCTCGAAAATTCTTCGGATAGCAAAAAACCAAAACAGTTCGAGCCGGCCACCCCACAATATCAACAACTTAAAAAAACACTGCTGCAATATGCTGAAATAGAAAAGCGGGGTGGTTGGGATACTACCGTACGGCCAGGTGCAAAAGCTTATCGGATAGGGCAAAAAAGTGCAGCGATTGCAGCTATTAAAAAAAGGTTATATGCTTCCGGCGATCTGCCGCAGGCCGATACAACAGATGTATTCGATCCTGCACTGGTGATGGCCGTTAACCGGTTTGCACATCGTATGGGCTTTAGTGAAGACAGTGCAGTTGGCCCTAATTTAATTACGGAACTGAACCGCCCGGTAAGCTGGCGTATTAAACAAATTATGATTAATATGGAACGGTTGCGCTGGGCACCGGCGCATTTACCTGCCCATTACATATCTGTAAATATTCCGGATTACAAACTTCATGTATATGAAGATAGCAAGCCTAAGTGGGATATGGATATTGTAGTGGGTAATGCCCAGCACAGTACCGTTGTATTTAGCAGCAGTCTGAAGTATGTGGTATTCAGCCCTTACTGGAATGTACCCTACAGTATTGTAAAAAAAGAAATGGGCCGTACAGCCGGCTAC
>NZ_JADYVR010000649.1:0-424 GCF_020193935.1 Bradyrhizobium sp. NBAIM08
CTCGAGGAGGTGGTGATGGCGCTCCGCACTCGCCGCGCCTACTACGGCGTCGGCACGGGCGTGGATGCGCGAGAGCTCGCGCCGGCCTCGGCGCTCGTGGCCTCGTGCACGGGTGTGGACGTCCCGCCCAACAAGGCCATCGTGGGACGCAACGCGTTCGCGCACGAGGCGGGCATCCACCAGGACGGCGTCCTCAAGCACCGCGAGACGTACGAAATCATGACGCCCGAGTCGGTGGGCGTCGCCTGCACGTCGATCGTCCTCGGCAAGCACTCCGGCCGCCGCGCCGTGCGACAGCGCCTGGGCGAGCTCGGCATCGCGCTCGAGGAGCCGCTCTTCCTCGACGTCTTCGAGCAGTTCAAGGCCCTGGCCGACCGCAAGAAGCGCATCGACGACCGCGACCTCGCCAAGCTCGCCCTCCTCG
>NZ_JADYVR010000650.1:0-424 GCF_020193935.1 Bradyrhizobium sp. NBAIM08
GTACGGCGACTACCTCGGCGGGTTGCTGCGCGGCGACTTCGGCACCACGATCAGCGACAACCGGCCGGTCACGCAGGTGCTCGTGACGTACGGGACGGCGACGCTCGAGCTCGCCGTGTACGCGCTGATCGTGGCGTTCCTCGTGGGCATCCCGCTCGGGATGCTCGCGGCGTACCTCCGCGACCGCTTCGGGGACGCCGTGCTGCGCGTGTTCGCGATCCTCTGCTACGCCACGCCGGTGTTCTTTGCCGGGCTGCTGCTCAAGCTGGTGTTCAGCATCAAGCTCGGGCTGCTCCCCGTGTCGGGACGGGCCACCACCGGCACCGAGCTCAACCTGCAGCTGCTGGAGGGCAAGACCGGCATCTACCTCCTCGACGCCATCCGGCTCGGCGACCCCGCGGCCGTGGTCGACGTGCTGCAGCAC
>NZ_JADYVR010000651.1:0-424 GCF_020193935.1 Bradyrhizobium sp. NBAIM08
AAGGAATACGCCGGCCAGGAACGCGCCTGCGGTGCCGCCGCCTTCGCCGTCGCCGCGGTCGACGCGCCGCGGCGGGCGCAGTGGCTGCAGCTGATCGCCGCCCAGGAACGCAGCTTCGCGCTGTACGCCGAGCTCGCCGGCCCCGCGCTGTGCGACGCCTGGCTGCAGGCGCAGCCCGCGGCCGAGCTGGCCGAGCTCGAGCGCATGCGCCGCATCGCCTTCGCGGCGCCCGAAGGCGGCGCGCTCGATGCCAACCTCAGCACCGCCTGGTTCGACTGCTGCACGCTGCGCATCGACGCGATGCAGGCGGTCGAGGAACGGCTGCGCGCCGAACTGCAGGCGCTGTGCGGCGAGCGCATCGCGCAGGCGCGGGCCGATGCCGAGCGCCACGAGGCGCTGCTGGCGCAGGCGCACGGTGCAGCCG
>NZ_JADYVR010000652.1:0-424 GCF_020193935.1 Bradyrhizobium sp. NBAIM08
CAGCGGCTTTGTGGTGAATGAAACGCTCGCGAAACGACTCTGGCCTGGCGACGAGGCGATTGGCAAGCGCATGACGGTGCACCGCGCGTCGCAGGCTCGGGCCGACCTCGGCCAGCCGGTGACCGGGAACGTCATTGGCGTCGTCGCCGACGTGCATCAGTTCGGGCAGGACGTGGATCCACAGCCCGAGGTCTACGTGCCCAACACCCTCGAGGTGTGGCCGTGGGTTACGCTCGTCATTCGCACGAGGGAAGGAGCGCGCGCCATTCCTGCACTGCGTCGCGCCGTGCTCGACGTCGATCCGCGGCTGCCGGTGGGCGGAACGGGCGCAGCGGGACAGGGCTTCCGGACTGTTGCGTCCACGATCTCCGACGGTCTGGAGCAGCGCCGCACCGCGGTGACCCTGCTTGGCGCGTTCGCCGGC
>NZ_JADYVR010000653.1:0-424 GCF_020193935.1 Bradyrhizobium sp. NBAIM08
CGTCCATCCTTGCAAGGGCGAGCTCCACGGATCTCGGCGGCAAGGGCGCGAACCAAGCGTTGGTGCTGTCACGAGCAGGAGTCGCAGTCACGCTCGCGGCGGCGATTGGCCGCGACCCGCGCGGCGAGGAGATCCGGGCTCGGCTGGTGGCCGAGGGATTGGCGGAGGCGCTGATCGAAGTGCCGGCGCCGACCGACGCCTCCCTGATCGTGACGAGCGAAGAGGGCGAGAACACTGTCGTGACCACCCACGCGGCGGCCGACGCCATGACGCCCGAGGCGGCCCTCACGGTCTTGGTGGGGTCAGCAGCGGGTGACCTCTTGGTGGTGCAGGGGAACCTGACCGAAGCCACCACGCGGTCGGTCCTTGCGGTCGCACGGGCGCGGGGTATCGCGACTGCCTTCAACCCCTCACCGCTCAGGCC
>NZ_JADYVR010000654.1:0-424 GCF_020193935.1 Bradyrhizobium sp. NBAIM08
ATACACAGGGGAGCGGTTCGATCTCGCCTCCCCGGCGGCAGAGCAGCCCGGCCGCGTCCGGCGCGACGCGGAGTTGCTCGACTAGCCAGTCATATTGGGGCTTTGCCATTCGGGGCATGTCGAGTGCGGCGGTGAGGAGGAGCGGGGTCGTCGCGTTCTCCAGTGCCGTCAGGATGCCGCGGAGCGGGCCGCCGCGGGATTCTGGGTCGGTCACCTCGCGACCGAAGACGCCGGCGCCCGGGGGATGCTCTCGTCCCGGCGCGGTGACGAGGAGCGTCGGCCCGGGCCAACTCGCCCGTCGCCAGACGTGTTCGGCGAGCGGAACGCCGTTCACCCGCAGGTCGCCCTTCGGCTTCCCCATGCGTGAGCCTTCGCCGCCGGCGAGCAGGGCGAGGGTGGCGTCGGCAGAGGAAGTGTGCAACGG
>NZ_JADYVR010000655.1:0-424 GCF_020193935.1 Bradyrhizobium sp. NBAIM08
ACCATGGATACCCCGGTAACCAATAAAGACCCCCGCGTCGAGGCCGCGATCTCGCACTGGGCGCCGCGCTTCGTGATCAACGGCGTGCCGCTCACCGACTTCCAGGAAGTCACCGGCGGCATCGAGCGCTGGGAAGACTGGTGCAGCGCGTGGAGCGCGCGCGCCGCGATTCACGAGAAGCTCGGGGACCAGACGTTTGCGGAAGGCCACAAGCTTTCGGCGGCCGAGCACTGGACGCGCGCGGCAGTGTGCTACCACTTCGGCAAGTTTCTGTTCGTGAACGACATGGCCCAGATGAAGCAGGCGAACATGAAAGCGGTCGAGTGCCGCAACAAGGCGCTGCCGCACCTGCGTCCGCCCGGCGAGCGTGTCGAGATCCCATACGAAGGCACCAAGCTTTACGGCAACCTGCGTAAGCCCATCG
>NZ_JADYVR010000656.1:0-424 GCF_020193935.1 Bradyrhizobium sp. NBAIM08
GAGGGTGGCGCCGCCGAGGGAGACGTGGCCGCCGGAGGGGCCCCCGCCGGAGAGGGAGCCGATGGTCTCGCTGGTGGCGAGGGCGAGGGCGGCGCCGGCGGCTGCTCGGTGTTCCTCGCCGACACCCCGACCGGCCGCATCCTCGCCCAGACCTGGGACATGCACGCGACCGCGATCCCGTTCGTGATGATGCTGCACGTCCCCGGCGCCGACGGCGCGCCCGGCGCGTGGCTGCTCAGCCTCACCGGCTGCCTCGGGCTCGCCGGGATGTCGGCGGCGCGGCTCGCGGTCGGGATCAACAACCTGTACTCGAAGGACGCGACGGTCGGCGTCGTGTGGCCCGCCGTGGTCCGCCGCGCGCTCCAGCTCGCGAGCGCGCCCGCCGCGCGCGACGCGATCCTCACCGCGCCGATCGGCTCGGGCC
>NZ_JADYVR010000657.1:0-424 GCF_020193935.1 Bradyrhizobium sp. NBAIM08
GGATGGTCGGGGCCGCGGCACGATGGCGCAGGAAGTCCAACCGATGGGCGAGCCAGTCGGCCAGGCCGGTGGTGGCGGCCGCCGTGAGTCCGTGACCCCGCGTCACGGCCCGTCGACGGGGACGAGCTCGGCGGCGGTGCGGACCCCGCCCCAGCGGGCGACCTCGCCGGCCAGGTCGAGGCGCTCGACGGGGGCGGCAAGCTGATCTGGTTCGAGGTCGACGTGCCCGTCGACGGCGGAGCGCGGTGAGCCGCCCGCCGGCGGAGGTCGTGCTCGAAGGCCTGCCGGTCGTGCTCTTCGACACGGCGGTCACCTACCTCGCCGACACCCTCCGCGAGTGCCAGCTGGTCCTCATCGACGCCGCCCAGGGCGAGGACGTCCCGGCGGAGCTGCTGGGCCTTGCCGCCGGGCTGGTGCCGGACCT
>NZ_JADYVR010000658.1:0-424 GCF_020193935.1 Bradyrhizobium sp. NBAIM08
CGCGAGCCAGAGCAAGGGCGTGCGGCTGATGATCGACACCAACCATGCCTATGGCGTGGCGGATGCGATCCGGCTGGGCCGCGCGCTCGAGGCTTTCGATCTGCGCTGGTACGAGGAGCCGGTCGTGCCGGAGGATCTCCAGGGCTATCGCGAGGTGCGCTCGCGCCTGTCGATGCCGATCGCCGGCGGCGAGAACGAGCACACGCTCTTCGGCTTCCGCGAGCTGCTCGCCGCGCGCGCGATCGACGGGCTGGGCAACGTCGACGGGTCACCCGTCGTCGACGGCTTCCGCGTAGTGCGCACGCGGCACTGAAACGCTGACGCGAGGCCGGGCTAGGCGCCCCAGAAGAACTTCAGCCGCTGGCCGCCGTTCTTCGGCCGCTTGCACTTGACCTTGAGCTCCTCGGGGCCGAGCTGCTTC
This sequence comes from Bradyrhizobium sp. NBAIM08, assembly GCF_020193935.1. NCBI lineage: Bacteria > Pseudomonadati > Pseudomonadota > Alphaproteobacteria > Hyphomicrobiales > Nitrobacteraceae > Bradyrhizobium > Bradyrhizobium sp. NBAIM08. The sequence continues at coordinate 422 of NZ_JADYVR010000658.1, forward strand.
TCG
>NZ_JADYVR010000066.1:0-644 GCF_020193935.1 Bradyrhizobium sp. NBAIM08
GGGGTCAGGTCGCCGGGCGGCACGACGGTGACTCCTGGATGAATCTGCAGTTCGAGCCGCTCGTGCTCGCATGCCTCGCTCAGCCGCCGTTCGCGGGCGCGCGCGAAGGCGCTGTAGTCGGCGCTCACATGAATCTCGGTGGCGCCGGCGTCCTTCGCGACGCCAATTGCCTCCTTGACGGGGTCGCCACGGCGGATGACCAGACGGGCACCGCGGTCGCCCAGCGACTCGTCGAGGTCGCGCAGCGAGTCGAGCAGGAACGCGAGCCGGTTGGGAGCGGCGAAGCGCGAGCCGAGAATCGCGTCGTCGAGGACGAAGAGTGGAACGACCTGCTCACAGCGTGCCGCCGAGGCAAGCGCGGGATTGTCGTGTACGCGCAGGTCCCGGTTGAAGAGAACGACCGCTGCCTTCACACCCGCGAGGCTAGCGGGGTGCGAGCTCCGGCCCAGTCCGTCGCAGCGTGCTCCACATTCGTCGCAGGCGGCCGCGCTGCGGGGCGCTGCTGCGCAGCTCGGTCAGGCGTTCGTGAAGCAGCTCCACGGCGGCAGCGGTGGGCTGGAAGGGGTCCGCGATCGCCTGCCCGGCGTCGATCGGCAGCGCGGCGATGAGCTCGCCGTCGAGCTCGGCCACCAGCACGTCCGAAG
>NZ_JADYVR010000659.1:0-424 GCF_020193935.1 Bradyrhizobium sp. NBAIM08
CCCAACATCTACGCCGACCAGATCGAGTGGATGAGCCGGAACCTCAACAGCCGCAGGCAGGTCATCCTCTCGCTGCATCCCCACAACGACCGCGGCACGGCCGTCGCGGCAGCCGAGCTGGGCTATCTCGCGGGGGCGGACCGCATCGAGGGCTGCCTGTTCGGCAATGGCGAGCGCACCGGCAACGTGTGCCTCGTGACGCTCGGCCTGAACTTGTTCAGCCAGGGCATCGACCCGAAGATCGACTTCTCCGACATCGACGAGATTCGTCGCACGGTGGAGTACTGCACCAACATGGCCGTCCACCCGCGCCACCCGTACGCGGGGGATCTGGTCTACACCGCCTTCTCCGGCTCCCACCAGGACGCCATCAAGAAGGGGCTCGAAGCGCTGGCCGACCAGGCCGCTGCGCAGGGGCAGGGGA
>NZ_JADYVR010000660.1:0-424 GCF_020193935.1 Bradyrhizobium sp. NBAIM08
GCCGTTCACGATGCAGCCCGGGCGAACCGACTGCCACAGGTTCTTGGTGACGCCGTCGTGGATGCTGTTGCCGGAGCCGATCCAGACGATGAAGCCATCGCTGTTCTTCTGCCAGTCCTTGCCTTCGCCACACATTGCCTGGAACTGCGGCGTGAACTCGGCGCAGCTCGTCACGAACTTCTTGCCGTACACGTTTCCGTATCGCTCGCCCACGCCGTAGAAGACGCCGCCATCGAAGAAGTCCGGCACGTCCATCTTGGTGATCTTCGTGCGGTTCTGGTCCCAGTTGGCGAAGGTGGGCTCCTCCTCGGCGAGCATCGAGGCCAGGCGGTCGCCGAAGACCCGGTAGACGTCGCGCACGTGCACTCCGTACTCCAGCGGCGACCACACCGCTGCCGCCGGCCGCGCCGACACCGCCGGGCTC
>NZ_JADYVR010000661.1:0-423 GCF_020193935.1 Bradyrhizobium sp. NBAIM08
GTCCCGATAGGCGGGAAGATGATGGAAGCAGCGACGGGGAGGCGGGCGCCAGCACCGACTCCGGCACCGACATCCGTGCGGTCCAGCTGACCCTGGACGACGCCCGGGCGCTCGCGAACAAGTCCCAGGCTCCGGACGTGCTCGGCGTGGCGCCGGTCGTCAGCCCCACGTCGGTCACCGCGTCCTACCGGGGGGCCTCGCACGACGTCGCCTCCACGACCGGCACCACCCCGTCCTATCTGCTGATCAACAACGACACCGTCGCCAGCGGGCGCGAGTTCACCGACGCTGACTACCTGGCGCACTCCCGGGTCGTCCTGATCGGGCTGACCGTGGCCAAGGACCTGGTCGGTGGAGACGGGAACGCGGTCCTCGGGAAGGTCGTCAACCTCAACGGCAACGCGTTCAACGTGATCGGCATCC
>NZ_JADYVR010000662.1:0-423 GCF_020193935.1 Bradyrhizobium sp. NBAIM08
GCAGGACACCGACCGCACGCTCGTGCTGCCGGGGGAGGCCGCGGTCGACTACGGGCTCGTCGACGTCGTCCTGCGCGAGCAGGGGCCGGCGCTGGCCTGAGCAGCCGTCCTGCGTCAGGCAGCCAGGGCCAGGGCGTCCGGCCGGCCGGCACGCACCGCCAGTCGCCGGACGCTCAGGTGGAGGGCACCGGCGATGGCCTGCAGCATCTCCGAGGACGGGTCCTTGAGTCCCCGCTCGACCTCGGAGAGGTACTGCACGGACACCCCGGCCCGCTCGGCCACGTCCTTGAGCCGTTCACCCCGGGCCGCGCGCTCGCGATGGAGCTCCTCGCCGACGATCTCCCGCCACAGGCGCTCGGGCGCCGGGGGCGCGTCTGGCTGCTGCACCGGGAACCGAACGACCTCACCCATGTCGTCGAATGT
>NZ_JADYVR010000663.1:0-423 GCF_020193935.1 Bradyrhizobium sp. NBAIM08
GCGTCGCTCGCGCTCGTGCATGGAACGCTCCGCTTCCAGAAGCTCGCGCACCACCTCAAGCTCCCGCTCTAGTGCATTCTTAACCAGTGCATTCTCGTGCACTGCATCAGGTTCTGCATCAGTGTCTGCATCAGGCGAAGCCAGTGCACCGAACACGCGCTCGAGCTCGGCCGGGTCGATAAGGTACCTGCCGCTCTCGTCGCGCGTCGCAGATATCTTGCCGCGCTCAATCATCCGCGTGAGCGTCGACCGATTGCGGCGCACGAGCCTCGCGGCCGTGCGGACGTTAACGGGGGGCATGTGCAACTCCGCGCATTGCATCGCTTTGCATCTCGTGCAGGGTGCACCTCATTCCTGCAGCGCACCAGCCTGCGCGCTGCGCGCATGAACGACGAATGGGGGAGGCGCACGATGTCACTGATG
>NZ_JADYVR010000664.1:0-423 GCF_020193935.1 Bradyrhizobium sp. NBAIM08
GGGCTCGAGGACGTCCTCCTGGCCGAAGCGGAAGATCGAGAACGCGATCTCGCGGGAGGTCTCGTTGGGGGTGGCCGGGTCGATGATCGCGTTCCATCCGGCCTCCTTCGCCTCGGGCGTCGGCTGGGCGACGCGGGCCGCGGCGGCCTGCTCCTTGCCGGAGATGGTCTTGTCGACCTCGAGCTCGGCGTCGATCTCGGCGTCGCCGAAGCGGCCGGCCTTCGCCAGCGCCGTGATCAGGGTCCAGCGCATGTCCTGGTCGACGGCGAGGCCCTCCACCGCGAGCGACCCGTCCAGCAGGCCGATCAGGTCGTCGAGCGCCTGGTCGCTGTGGGCGGCGCCGGCGTACGAGCGCACGAACGTCAGCTGGTGGTCACTGCCCGGCTCGGCGGCCAGGAACAGCTCGCGCAGGCCGGACTCCCA
>NZ_JADYVR010000665.1:0-423 GCF_020193935.1 Bradyrhizobium sp. NBAIM08
GGGTCTCTGACGTCCGGTAACCGGTGGGGCGCGGAATAGCCGCGATTCCGGGTGTTGGAGTCCTGATATTCAGTGTCTTGATACCCCGATCCTTGGTAGTCAGTGGCGGGATAGTTCGACCGTCGCTGTCGCGGATTGACAAAGTTGGTGTCGTCGGCCGCCGGGGATTGATGGCGGCCAGTCCGGGAGCTGTAGCCTCCGCCAACTCCCCAGTCATCGTTCCGATTCGGACGCAGATCGATTCGCTCAATCGATCCGTCCCCCTGCCAGGTCCGCGTTTGTGGCGACTGGCGAAGCGGTTGGCCCGCTCGATCGTCCCACCGGTCCTGCTGCGGAACCCGCGACCGGGGGAAGGTGCCGGCCTGAGGGAAGTTGTCGCCATCTTGTTCGTTGAATCCACGGTTCGCGGGGACTCCGTACCGG
>NZ_JADYVR010000666.1:0-423 GCF_020193935.1 Bradyrhizobium sp. NBAIM08
CGGCACCACCGTCCGCCCGATCGCGCACCGGCTCTCGTTCGCCGAGATGGTGGTGCCCTACCGGGATCTGACGCCGGACCACCTCAATCGCACCGCGTTCGACGTCGGCGAGTGGGGCCTGGGTTTCATGACCACGTCGCTGGACCTGGGCTGCGACTGCCTGGGCGAGATCACCTACGTGGACGCCGTGCTGCACGACTCCGCGGGCGACCCGACGGTGATCCGCAACGCGATCTGCCTGCACGAGGAGGACGACGGCGTGGCGTGGAAGCACGTCGACGGCCTCGTCGGGGCCGAGGTGCGCCGCCGCCGCCGCATGGTCGTGTCGTTCCACGCCACCGTCGCGAACTACGAGTACCTCGTGTACTGGCGGTTCTACGAAGACGGCACGATCGAGTGCGAGGTGCGGGCCACCGGCATCAT
>NZ_JADYVR010000667.1:0-423 GCF_020193935.1 Bradyrhizobium sp. NBAIM08
GTTCGGCACCAAAATATTTATTATAGAAACTGCAATATGGCTGAAATCTCTCCTCAGATGTTCTTTTATCGAATTGAACATCATGATTACCAGGAACCATGAAAATATCGTTTTTACTTAATTTCTGCCCCAAAATACTGCTTACCTCTAACTGGTTCAGAAAAGCAATTGCTTCTTGAAATTCATCATGGCTTGCCCTTTGAGTAAAATCACCAGTAATTGCAGCAATTACAGGGGCGTCTTTCTTAGCAGAGTAATCTGTATCATCTTTCGTAATTGGATCTATATTCAAAAAATCATTCAGCAAGAGTTCTTTTAAACCTGGGATTCCTGCGCTTGAAGCTGTTGGGTCTTCAGGTCTGCATATATGGTTAGATCCAAAATGCAAATCTGAAATATGAAGAATTACGATTTCATTTGTAT
>NZ_JADYVR010000668.1:0-423 GCF_020193935.1 Bradyrhizobium sp. NBAIM08
CTACCGTACAATCTTCATTATTCGTAATTGAAATAATTTTTGCACCACCAGATTTAAATTATAATTCTTTATTGACAACTTGTTCAGTTTCTCCGGATACGGACATAATCACCGCAACAACATTCCCCATCCCCTGAACTTGAACAGCTTGAAAGGGGTCAGAGATGACAAAACTTCGCAGGCCTGTATTTACAAAATACTTCGTTGCATACTCACTTAATGACCCAGAAGTTCCTAGTCCCAAAAAAACAGTATAATCAGCTTTAGCAATCATTTGAGCAGCATTATTAAGTTTGGCTTGGTAATTATCTGTATTCATTCGACGTAAAAACATGTTAAATTCAAGCATATTATCATAGTGCTGTTCTTCTGGTGTTTTTTCTTTCAATTGATTTTTAAGATAAAATTTTAGGTCAGCCCAAC
>NZ_JADYVR010000067.1:0-643 GCF_020193935.1 Bradyrhizobium sp. NBAIM08
GACCTGGAGACCTGGGTCCTGGAGCAGATGGAGGCCGAGGGCCTCGACGACGAGATCCAGCTCCTGGTCCTCGCCGCGCTCGACGGTGACACGGACCTGGACGCCTACCTGGACGACGCCACCAGTCATGAGCGCGTGCGGCCACCGCTTCCGTCAACGAGCGAGAGGCGGCTGGCACCTTCCTCACCGGAGTGTCCGTCGAAGGCTTTCGAGGGATCGGGCCGAAGGTTGAGATGGCGCTCAGCCCCCGGCCCGGCTTGACCATCGTTGCCGGACGCAACGGCTCCGGGAAGTCGACGCTCGTCCGCCTGCTCTCGACCCTGCTGCTGGACGACGGCGGCAGCGTGACGATCTTCGGCCACGACGTGGCGACCGAGCACCGCGCGGTACGGCGCCTGGTGAACCGCGTCTCGGTCGAGGCGAGCTTCTTCAAGAAGATGTCGGCGATCGAGAACCTCAGCTACGCGGCGCGCTACTACGGGCTGGCGCCGTCGCAGACGCGCGACCGGATCCCGGAGATCCTGGAGCGCGTGCGGTTCCCCAAGGACCGGCTCACCGACTCGATGGAGAACCTCTCGCGCGGGACGCAGCAGAAGGTCGCGCTCGCACGGGCGCTGCTCACCTCGCCCGTGCTGCTCCTGCT
>NZ_JADYVR010000669.1:0-423 GCF_020193935.1 Bradyrhizobium sp. NBAIM08
ATCTCGTGCTCCACCCACTTCCTGACGCTGAACGTCGAGCGGCACTGAGCCCGCTGGTCATCGGCGTCGGGAACCCATGGCGGCGCGACGACGGCGCGGGGCTCGAGGTCGTGAGCGCGCTCCGCGCCCGCTGCGGGGACGACGTCCGGGCGGTCGCGCACGAGGGCGACTGCATGCGATTGCTCGACCTGTGGGACGCGGGGAGCGCCGTCGTCCTCGTCGACGCCGCTTGTTCCGGAGCCGCCGCCGGGAGCGTGCTGCGCCTCGGCGACGGCGCCGACCTCCTGCGAGCGCCGCTGCGGTCGTCGACGCACGCGTTCGGGGTGCCGGAGGCACTCGCGCTCGCGCACGCGCTCGACCGAGCGCCGCGATCCGCTGCGATCTACGCGATCGAGGGCGCGGACTTCGGGCTCGGCGCGGGGC
>NZ_JADYVR010000670.1:0-423 GCF_020193935.1 Bradyrhizobium sp. NBAIM08
GTCCGGGGTGACGCTGTGCTTGGGATAACCCGATGACCAACACTCAGATTAACGACACCCGCAAGGCCGAGCTGCTCTCCACCAAGGTCGAGCATATCGACATCACCTCTTTCGACGCGCGCCCGATTGTGGACGCCATGAAGAAGATGTCCTTCACCAGCCGCGACCTCGGCCGCGCGACCGAGATCTACAACCAGATGCTCGGCGACAAGGACTGCACGGTCGTTCTCGTCATCGCGGGCTCGACCAGCGCGGGCGGATGCATGGACCTGTATGCGGAGCTGGTCCGTTCCAACATGGTCGACTGCATCGTCGCGACCGGTGCGACCATCGTCGACATGGATTTCTTCGAGGGTCTTGGCCACAAGCATTATCAGGCGTTGGAGGTGCCCGACGACGACACGCTGCGCTCGCTCTACATCG
>NZ_JADYVR010000671.1:0-423 GCF_020193935.1 Bradyrhizobium sp. NBAIM08
GTCGTCGACGTGCCCACCGGCGGCAAGAAGACCTGGCTGTGGGCGCTGCTCGGCGCCGCGGTCGTCGCCGGCGTGATCGTCGTCGTCGCCGCGGGCGGCGGCGGCAAGAAGAGCAAGGGCGAGACCGTCGCCGCGGGCACCGCCGGCACGGGCAGCGCCCCGGCCGCGATCGGCACCGGCACCGCCGGCACCGTCCCCGCGGCGGTCGTGATCGACGCCGGCGAGGTCGCGGTCGCGCCGGCCACGCCCGACGCCGCCGCGATGGTCGCCACCGGCCCCGGCAGCGCCACCGGCGCCGTCGACAACGCGGCGGTCGCCGCCGCCATCGCCGACGCGCGCGCCGCGGTCGCGGCCTCCGACTGGACCAAGGCCCGCGAGCGCGCCGACGCCGCGCTCAAGCTCGATCCGGCCAGCACCGACGCC
>NZ_JADYVR010000672.1:0-423 GCF_020193935.1 Bradyrhizobium sp. NBAIM08
TCAATCAGGTTCCAGTGCGCAAGGAAATTGGGCTCACCTTCGCCAATGCGCTGCGCTCCATTCTGCGCCAGGACCCGGACATCGTGATGATCGGTGAAATTCGCGATACGGAAACGGCGGAAATCGCCGTTGAAGCTGCGCTGACGGGCCACCAGGTGCTGAGCACGATGCATTGTAATGACGCCGCCGGTGCGATCGCGCGTCTCGACGACATGGGCATTGCGCCATTCCTTATTTCATCGTCATTGCTGCTCGCCTGCGCGCAGCGCCTCACGCGACGCATCTGCCTCGGCTGCAAGGAGCCGGTCACCTACCCGCAACAGATGTATCGTGATCTTGGCATCCCTCAGGGCTACTTCGATGGTGTGCAGATTTTCCGCGGCCGCGGCTGCGAACGTTGCAACAACACGGGCTACGCTGGAC
>NZ_JADYVR010000673.1:0-423 GCF_020193935.1 Bradyrhizobium sp. NBAIM08
ATGTTTGTAACGTTTGCTCGCAACTATTTTGCGACGTATGATGGATAATGACAAAATTGGGTTTACGCAAATTAAAATTGACCGTTCCGGAAAAGTCTTTTGCTATCGTTGCCGATGAATCTACAACAGGATATTGCCTAAGCGTTTTAGCTAATGCTTTTACCTGTTTCCTGTAGGTTTCATTGGAAGCGTCATACGGTCCGGCTGCACATTTTACCATGGCCGCACATAGTACAGCCATCGCCCCATATTGTACCAGCTGGTAAATAGCAAGTAATTTCATTGGGGAAAAGTAGGGGTCTATGCTTCCTTCTCCAAAATACCTTTTACCAGTGCCTTCCATTGAGGCTTATTCATTCCCAGCATAGCAAAAAAGCCAATAATAGCGTTGCGAAACTTATTGAGCAAGCCACCGGTGTGCGT
>NZ_JADYVR010000674.1:0-423 GCF_020193935.1 Bradyrhizobium sp. NBAIM08
CACGCAGCGCCGCCACGAGCTCGGCCGAGCGGGGAGCGCCCGAGGTCTGGAGCGTCGCGACGACGGTGGCGTCGTCGGTCGGCACGGTCGCGGGCGCCGCTCCCGACGCCGCATCGCCCTGTGGCGTCACGAGGAGCGCCCCGAGCGCGGTGAGGCCGGCCGCGACGGCAATGGCGGCGGCCACTGCGCCCCAGCGACGGGCCTCGCTCACGCGGCCGCGTTCGGATGCGGCCCCGGCGCAGGCCCCGTCGTGCCCCACCGAGCCTGAGGCTCCTCGATCGCTAGGGTCATTTCATCCTCCGACCGCATCCGGCTCCACATCAACTAAGGCACGGGCTGGTCAACGAGGAAGTTTCGTCGCCGCCCAGTTGGACCAGGGCCTCAGACGATGTACAGATCCCATCTCCCGTAGCTGTTGCGAAC
>NZ_JADYVR010000675.1:0-422 GCF_020193935.1 Bradyrhizobium sp. NBAIM08
ACGCAGCGGCGATTCCTTGCAACCACAGCGGGTTGCCGATCGGCACGCGGCCGACTCACGACGACTGCGCTGCTGGCCCGAGGAGCACGGTGACGAAAAGGTCCTCGATCCACCGCTCGACCTCTTCCCGCGACCAGCCGCCCTGCTCGACGAGCAGGGCGACCGGGTGCCAGCCGACCAAGGCCCACAGGCTGTCGGCGGCGCGACCCGGGTCGAGCCCGGGTCGGAGAGCACCGGCGCTCTCGACCGCCTCAACCACACGGCGTACGTCCTGCCGTCGACGCTCCTGGTACTCCCGCCACCGGTGGGCAACCTGGGCGTCGACCGCAGCCGCCTGCTCGAACGCGCGGTACAGGGGATAGAGCCGCAGCAGCATGCTGGCGCCGAGGGCTGCGCCCAGGCGGGCCATCTCACCCGGGTCC
>NZ_JADYVR010000676.1:0-422 GCF_020193935.1 Bradyrhizobium sp. NBAIM08
GCCCGAGGCGGTCGACGCGGCGCTCGTCATCTCCCAGCCCGGGGTGCGGGACCCCCGGCCGCCCTTCGTGGTCGCCTCCGGGCTCGGCCCCGACAGCGCCTCCCCGCAGCTCCTGCGCACCGCCCGTGCCGGAGCGGCGGGACGCTACGGCGAGCGCGACGATGAGCCCGGGCTGTGGAGCGGCCTCTCGCGGCTCGCGGTCCCGATGGGACTGGGCGAGCAGGCCGTCCTGCGCGATGAGGGGCTCGAGGCGCTGGCGATCAGCGGCGCCGGCGAGCGCCAGGTCCCGGCCGAGGAGGACGCGCGCGTCTCGGCGGAGACGATGGCCGCCTCGGGCACGGCGATGCTGGACCTGATCCTGACCCTCGACGAGGCCGAGCGGCCGCCCGCCGAGGGCCCTGGCGAGTACGTGCGCCTCGGCG
>NZ_JADYVR010000677.1:0-422 GCF_020193935.1 Bradyrhizobium sp. NBAIM08
GGGTGCACGCACCGCAATGACTATGTCTATCGTGTCTATAAAAATTGAAACTGTTGGTGGAACCCGCAGCGCCCGCAACAGGATGGGTATCCCACACCCGTCGCGAATCCATGATGAATGCTGCAGGTTAGTGCGCTAACGCCAGTCGTAATGCATCGCGATATCTATCGCCAAGGCTCGCTTTGTAGTTAAATGTCCTACATGCGTTACTTCATTATTCGGGTGTTAGTGAATGCATTGGCACTGGCGTTGACGATCCTGGTGCTGCCGTGGATCGATGTGCGGCCAATCGCCACCGAAGAACTGGCCGCGACCTATATTCTGCTGGGCCTGGTATTTGGCCTGATCAACGCGCTCGTTCGTCCAGCCGTGCTGTTCTTTACAGCACGGCTTTTGATTGCGACGATGGGTCTGTTTGTGAT
>NZ_JADYVR010000678.1:0-422 GCF_020193935.1 Bradyrhizobium sp. NBAIM08
GTAAATGTGTACCCTAAAAACAGTTTGAAATACTCTTTGTAAATAAATTTCGCATTCGTTTCAAAGCCTGCACTATGGACAGCATTGGCGGCATTTACAAATTGGTGAATGCCAAAAGCATCCGTTTCCAACACCAGGGGTTTTTGAATGGTGGTGTAAAAAAACATCTGGTTCAATGAGAAAGAAAGATGGCTACCAATCCTGGTTCTAAAGTTTACATCGGCGGTGCCGCCATAGCTCTTTTCTGATACCACCCCATTTAGTTGCGCCACATTTTGATACTGGATGGTTTCGGTTGCTTCGGTAAATAGCGTTGGTGTTTTGTAGCCCATGCCGCCGCCAATTCTGGACGACCATTTGGGGTTGAACTTCATCAACAAAGAAACCCTGGGCAGCACAAAGGCTTCTGTTTTAGCATAAAT
>NZ_JADYVR010000068.1:0-638 GCF_020193935.1 Bradyrhizobium sp. NBAIM08
GTCGAACAGCACGACCTCGTCGAGCCGGTTGAGGAACTCGGGCTTGAAGTGCGCGCGCACGACGCCCATCACGGACTGCTTCTTCGTCTCCGGCATCAGGCTCGGGTCGACCAGGAAGTTCGAGCCGAGGTTGGAGGTGAGGATCAGCAACGTGTTGCGGAAGTCGACGGTGCGCCCCTGGCCGTCGGTGAGCCGGCCGTCGTCGAGCACCTGGAGCAGCACGTCGAAGACCTCCGGGTGCGCCTTCTCGACCTCGTCGAGCAGCACCACGGAGTAGGGCCGCCGGCGCACCGCCTCGGTGAGCTGGCCGCCCTCGTCGTAGCCGACGTAGCCGGGCGGCGCTCCCACGAGCCGCGACACGGAGTGCTTCTCCATGTACTCGGACATGTCGATGCGGACGATCGCCTCCTCGGAGTCGAACATGAACTCCGCGAGCGCGCGCGCCAGCTCCGTCTTGCCGACGCCGGTCGGGCCGATGAACAGGAAGGCGCCGATCGGGCGGTTCGGGTCCTGGAGGCCCGCGCGCGAGCGGCGCAGCGCGTTCGACACGGCCTCGACGGCCTCGTCCTGGCCGATCACGCGCTCGTGCAGCCGCTCCTCCATGTGGATGAGCTTCGCGACCTCGCCCTCCATGAGCC
>NZ_JADYVR010000679.1:0-422 GCF_020193935.1 Bradyrhizobium sp. NBAIM08
ACCTGGCACACGTCCTCGACGACGGCGACGAGGTCGAGGCGGTCGCGATCGGCAGTCCCGACGGCCGTGACATCCTGCGCCACTCCACCGCCCACGTGCTCGCGCAGGCCGTGCAGCAGCTGTGGCCCCAGGCCCGGCTGGGCATCGGTCCGCCGGTCGAGAACGGCTTCTACTACGACTTCGACGTCGAGACCCCGTTCGTCCCCGAGGACCTCGAGAAGCTCGAGACCGCGATGCGCAAGATCATCAAGGAGAACCAGCGCTTCGAGCGCCGGGTCACCACCGATGCCGAGGCGCTCGACGAGCTCAAGGACGAGCCCTACAAGGTCGAGCTGATCGGCCTCAAGGGCGCCGGCAACGCCGAGGACGCCGCTGAGGGCGCGAACGTCGAGGTGGGCGGCGGCGAGCTGACCATCTACGAC
>NZ_JADYVR010000680.1:0-422 GCF_020193935.1 Bradyrhizobium sp. NBAIM08
CACCTGGTAGACCGAGAAGAGGGCGCGCGACCCGCGGCGGATGGTGCCCGCCCGCTCCGCCGCGGTGCCGATCACGAACCCGGGCACGTCCACGAAGTTCACCACCGGGAGGTGGAACTGGTCGCAGGTGTCCACGAAGCGGGCCAGCTTCTCCGAGGCGTCGCCCGTCAGCCCGCCGCCGTAGTGCTCGGTGTCCGACGCCAGCACGCCCACCGGCCTTCCGCCGAGGCGCGCCAGCGCGGTGATCACCGGCCGTCCGAAGGCCGAACCCAGCTCGAACACCGAGCCCTGGTCCATCACGGCATCGAGGATGCGGCGCATCTTGTAGGGCTTGCGGCGGTCCCGGGGCACGATCTCGATCAGCTCCTCCTCGCGGCGGTCGGGCGGGTCGGTCCCCTCCACGAGTGGAGGGGCCTCCCAGA
>NZ_JADYVR010000681.1:0-422 GCF_020193935.1 Bradyrhizobium sp. NBAIM08
CGGCTCGCTGGCGGGCGAGGATGCTGGTGGGCCCACCCAGCTGGGCGGTGCTCTGGTCGGCGATGGATCGCATCTGCTGCTCCTCGGTGGGTGGTGGGTCGTCAGCGGCGGCGGCGCGACGGCCGCTCGATCGGTCGGCCCAGCAGGGGGCCGACGAGGCCTCGGATCGTCGGTGACGGCGGCAGCCCGAGCTCCAGGGCCAGCAGCCGCCGGTAGACGTGGTACTGCCGCAGCGCCTCGGCGGCGTTGCCCTCGGCCAGGTGGACGGCGATCACCTGGCGGTGGGCGCTCTCCCTCAGCGGGTCGGCCCGGACCGCGGACAGCGCGGCCATCAGGGCGGACGTGTGCTCCCCGACCGCCCGCAGCGTCTCGCTGAGGCGCTCGAGGGCGTGCAGCCGCAGCTGGCGGTAGCTCTCCCGCTC
>NZ_JADYVR010000682.1:0-422 GCF_020193935.1 Bradyrhizobium sp. NBAIM08
GGGGTGATGCCGCTGCCGCCCTATATCACCGCGCCGCTGGAAAACCCCGAGCGCTACCAGACGGTCTACAGCGCCGCGACTGGCTCGGCCGCCGCGCCCACCGCCGGGCTGCACTGGACGCCCGCGCTGATCGAGCGGGTCCAGGCGCTGGGCGTGACCTGGGCGACCGTGACGCTGCACGGTGGCCTGGATACGTTTCGCCCGGTCCAGACCGACAACGTGCTCGACCACACAATGCATAGCGAGTGGTACGATCTGCCCGCCGCCACCGCCGCCGCGATCAACCAGGCCCGCGCCAGTGGCGGCCGCGTGATCGCTGTCGGCACCACCAGCGTGCGGGTGCTGGAGACGGTCGGGCGCAATCAGCAAAGTGCTGAAATTGTGCCTGAGGCGGGCTGGACCGACATTTTCATCTATCCGCC
>NZ_JADYVR010000683.1:0-422 GCF_020193935.1 Bradyrhizobium sp. NBAIM08
GGGCGATGGTCGCCGCCGCATAGCCCAGATCCACCGGGTTCCAGATGGCGAAGGACTTGGACGCCCCCGACGCGATGGCGCCCGCCATCTCGGAGGGAAGCCCCAGGCCCGTGACGTTCACCTTGCCGATCTTGCCCGCGTCCGCCACCGCCTGCGCGGCCGCGACGATGCCCACCGACGTCGGCGCGATGATCGCGTCCAGCTCGGGGTGGCTCTGCATGAGCGCGGTCGCCTCCCGGTAGGACTTGTCGGCCAGGTCGTCGCCATAGACCGTCGCCACCACCTTGACGTTCGGGTAGTCGCCCATGACCTTGGTCATCTCGGCGATCCACTCGTTCTGGTTGGTCGAGGTGGAGGTGGCCGACAGCACCGCGACCTCGCCGCCCTGGGGCAGCTCGTCGGCGGCGAGCTTGATGATCGTG
>NZ_JADYVR010000684.1:0-422 GCF_020193935.1 Bradyrhizobium sp. NBAIM08
GTGTGGACATCCCCGACGAGCGCGTCCTGGTCGGCCCGGCCAGCATCGATGGCGGCATCGCCATCACCGATCGCGCCTGGGAGGACGGCCTGCGTCCGACCGCCATCCTGGCCATGTCCGATGCCATGGCCATCGGGGCCATGCGCGCCCTCAAGGACATGCGCCTGGATGTCCCGGGCGACGTCAGCGTCGTCGGCTTCGACGACATCGATCTCGCCCCCCACGTGGATCCCCCGCTCACGACGGTGCACCAGCCGATCCGTCGCAAGGGCGCCGAGGCGGTCCGCCTGCTTCTGGCCGTCGTCGAACGACGGGACCAAGCCAACCCCGAGCACCTCCGATTGGAGACGCGCCTCATCGTGCGCGGCTCCACCGGGCCGGTGCCGGCAGAGCGGGAAGAGGAGGTGGCCGGGGCCCACGAA
>NZ_JADYVR010000685.1:0-422 GCF_020193935.1 Bradyrhizobium sp. NBAIM08
GATCGAAACGCCCACCGGGTAGCGAGCCGCTCGCGCGCCGACGTGTGGTAGCTTCGGCATGCCCTCCCCATGCCGCACCACCGCAGCCCATGAACGTGCTTCTCACGAGTGTCGGACGGCGCATCGCGCTGCTGCGGGCGTTCCGTCGCGAGGTGCGTGCGTTCGCTCCCGGCGGCCGCGTGCTCGGCACCGACGTGCAGGCGCAGGCGATCTTCGCCGGGCGTCGTCCGGTCGACGACCCCGAGGCCTGGGGCCGCGACGACGAGGAGCGGTGGGGCGTGCTGAGCATTGCGGCGGGCGAGGAGCGGGTGCCGTCGGCGCAGGGCCGCTACCACGACTACTACACCGCCTTCGGTGCAGCCGTCCGCGGCGAGGGCCCGCTCCCGGTCACCGGCGCCGACGGCGTGCGCACCCTGGAGGTC
>NZ_JADYVR010000686.1:0-421 GCF_020193935.1 Bradyrhizobium sp. NBAIM08
CATCTTTTTATGGCATCTTTTCTAACTATAGTAATAATCGGCTTATTGAAATCAAACGGCTTCTTAGTTATAAAAACTATCATCATGAAAAAGATTTTTATTTTCAGTTTATTTCTTGGATTTTTTCTCAAGGCTATTGCACAACCTTCTGAAGCCGAAATAAAAAAGCAAATCACCAACACTGGAACCAAGTCAATCAAATTCACCAAAACGACGGGTACTCGCCAATGGAACAGGGACCTTGGCAACTGGGAGTATGTTCGTGGCGTTGAAGTAATAAGAAACAGCGATTATCCCGGAATTGACTTAGTGGTTGCCGGGGATGTTGTTTATCAATACACCGGCGAAGGCGGTTATAGTTATTGGAAGTTTCGAACACTAAGCAACCAATATCTCGGCATACCTAATCCAACCGCAAAAG
>NZ_JADYVR010000687.1:0-421 GCF_020193935.1 Bradyrhizobium sp. NBAIM08
AAATCTGAGAGAGCGAGGCGGTTCTCCAGCACGTTCAGAGAACGCAACGCTGGGACTCCGCCGCTATCGACATAGTAGGACGCGGGTCGCACCACGATGCCCACCTGAATTGACTCGCAGAGGTCTCCGAGAGGATGCGCTTGCCAATCGGCAGCGGTGAAGCAAGCCTCTAACGTGCTGCTGAAAGCAGCCGACAACTGGCGGCACACCTTGTCCTGTGCCTCGATTGTCTGATCCACCGACCGCAGCACCTCGGCGATCCGCCTTTGCTCATCGAGCGGGGGGACGGGGGTCGTCTGCGACGAAAGTGTCCCCTTGCGGATGTGCTTCATGGTGGTCCCGTGCGCTTCCTCCGTCAGATCTGGAATCGCTGCCTCCAACCGAAACTGAAGCCAGTCTTGGTCGATGCCGTCTGCTGGGG
>NZ_JADYVR010000688.1:0-421 GCF_020193935.1 Bradyrhizobium sp. NBAIM08
CTTTTTAATTTTAGAATGATAAAGAAATTTTTCAAGAAGAATATTTGGCTGACTAATCAAAATAATGAAAAAACTCTTTAGCAATTTAGGGATATATCGTCCTTCAATATTAAAATTATTATCTGCCAGTATTCGGAAAAAATTCCAAAAGCTACTACCACTAAGAATATGATTATTGGTGTATGGTTTCTTATCGAAGTCGATATTCATTTCAAGTTAAGGAAATTCGTGCAAAGGTAATGTTTTTCATTGCTGATTTTCCGGGGTAGTGATTACCTTTGCGACTTCCTGTTTATGAAAAGATTATTCCGCTTCTCCTTTCTTCTATTTGTTTTTGTACTGGTGACTTTCATTAGTCTCAAGGCTCAAAAAACACTTGTTTACGGAAGAATTGTGGAAGCATCAACAAGCAGCCCTGTAG
>NZ_JADYVR010000069.1:0-638 GCF_020193935.1 Bradyrhizobium sp. NBAIM08
GTGCGCCGCGGTGACCAGTCGGCCCTTGACGTGCTCACCGAAGAGCCGCCGGTGGATGGCGACCGGGGTCAGCAGCAGGGCCAGCGTCAGGCCGGCCAGCAGCACGAGCCCGAGGTAGAGATCCTCCTCGAACGCGTCGAGCTCGGCGAAGCGCATGGTGAACGGCAGCGTCAGCAGAAAGCCCGCGATGAGCTGGGTCCCGGTCTGCATGACGCGCAGCTCCTGGAGGATGTCGTTCCAGTTGCGGTCGAGACGCTCCGCCTCGGTCTCGTCCCGGCCCTCGCTCCGCGCCATGGTCGGAGGCTAGTCGGTCGCGACCCGTCGGGTGGTGGTGAAGAGTGCCGAGTAGGCGTTGAGCGCGGGCTGCCCGCCGAGGTGGGCGTAGAGCACGCGGGAGTCCCGAGGGATCTCGCCGGACCGCACCAGGTCGATGAGGCCGGCCATCGACTTCCCTTCGTAGACCGGGTCGATGATCATCCCCTCGAGCTGGCCGGTGAGCCGGATCGCCTCGAGGGTCGACTCGACGGGGATGCCGTAGAGGTCGCCGGCCCAGCCCGCGAGCACGGTGATCTCGTCGTCGCGCAGGTCCCGGTCGAGCCCGATCAGCGCGGCGGTGCTCCGGGCGATCCGCTCGACCT
>NZ_JADYVR010000689.1:0-421 GCF_020193935.1 Bradyrhizobium sp. NBAIM08
GTAATGTTCGTGCCGATAGAGGGGGCTCTAGCAGCCGCACTACAAGAAGACTCTAATCTGACCTCGTTTGCAGTCGAAAACAACGTGGCAATCGCCACGCCGACGACGCTAATGATTGCACTGCGGACTGTCGCAAACGTCTGGCAGGTTGAACGCCGAAATCGAAATGCCGAACTAATCGCTTCGAGGGCTGGAAGGATTTACGACAAGTTGGTTGGTTTTATCGAGGACATGAGCTCACTCGGAATTCGGCTTAGCCAGGCAAGGGCCTCCTTCGATGACGCGATGGGGAAACTTTCGTCTGGGAAAGGTAGCCTTGTTCAGCAGGTGGGGCAGCTCAAAGCGCTTGGCGCAAAGGCGAGCAAGACGCTCCCGGATAGCCTGCTCGATGGAGACGAGGCGGCTCCGACGGACTATCTTG
>NZ_JADYVR010000690.1:0-421 GCF_020193935.1 Bradyrhizobium sp. NBAIM08
CGCTTTCGCTCGCCAACAATCTTGGCGCGAATGCGACCTTCACGATCGAGGATAAAAGTAGTTGGTAGCCCGGCTATAGCGAACTTCGATTCCACTCCTCGATCGCCGAGCAGCACCGTGTAATCCTGTTTGATGTCTTTCCAAAAATCTCTCACGCCGTCGGCACCGTCAGATGTAGACACTCCGACAACCGATAATCCGCGAGCCTCCAGATCGTGATGCATTGTATTGAGCTCCGGTATTTCTGACCGGCAGGGGATACACCAGGTGGCCCAAAAATTCAGCAGCACCACGCGACCGCGCAGTTCTGAGAGGTTGAAGTTCTTGCCATCCAGAGTTTGCAGCGACACTTCGGGAGCAACTGGGAAAGCACTCTTGTTTTCTGGCGGCGCGGTAGTCGACGGAACGCCCGGGGATACTT
>NZ_JADYVR010000691.1:0-421 GCF_020193935.1 Bradyrhizobium sp. NBAIM08
GCGGAGCACCTCTCCGAGCAGCCGACGGAAGACCACCATGCCGCTCTCCTCTCCGCTGGGGACCTCGCGGCCGCGAAGGGCCGCAGTGAGGTGGATAACGCTACCGGGTCCCGGTTTCTTCCGCGGTCAATAGTCGCGTCCGCAGCGCGTCGAGCGCCTCGGCCACGGTGCGATCCGCGATCGTCGACCGGTCCCCGTTGAGCTCGAGAGCGAGGGCGGTCGTCCCGCCTGGCCCGTCGAGGCCGATGAACACCGTGCCCGCGGGTTTGCCCTCGGACGGGTCTGGACCCGCGACGCCGGTGGTGCTCACGCCGTACGTCGCCCCGGTGACCGCCCGCACGCCCAGCGCCATCGCCCGCGCGAACTCCGCCGACACGACGCCGTGCGCCGCGACGAGTCCCGCAGGCACGCCGAGGAGGTC
>NZ_JADYVR010000692.1:0-421 GCF_020193935.1 Bradyrhizobium sp. NBAIM08
ATGCCCGACTGACCTAAGGAAAGGACCGATTATGCCGAAGAATCGCCTTGGAATCGCGCTCACGCTCGCACTTGTTGCGGTGGGCCTCTCAGTTTCGGGCTGTGCCGGAATGCTCAACGGGATCGGCGGAGTTCCTCCATCACCAGCTGCTGTCGCCGATCGCACTGTTCTCGACGAACAGGCAGCGCTGTCGGTCGAGCTGGCCTATCAGGCGTCCAGCATTGCCATCCGCGCCGCCGTCTCTGTGGGCGCGGTGCGGGGCGAGAATGCTGCCCGCGTCGCCGAGATCGACCGCAAAGCGTACCGAGCCGTCCTCGCCGCCCGTGCAGCCTATGACGCTGGCAACGCTGTCAATTATGGCGCGGCGGTCGCGACTGCTCGGGCCGAGGTCGCATCCCTGCTTGCCCTCTTCCAGTAAAAG